>CANJJD010000004.1 GCA_947474645.1 Alphaproteobacteria bacterium
CGCGTGGCCGAGGAGATCGGCTATCCGGTGCTGATCAAGGCCACCGCCGGCGGCGGCGGCCGCGGCATGAAGGTTGCGAAGAATGCAGGCGAACTGTCCTTCGCTTTGTCCCAGGCGCGCACCGAAGCCAAGGCCGCCTTCGGCAACGACACCGTCTATATGGAGAAATATCTCCAGAGGCCCCGTCATATCGAAATCCAGATTCTGGCCGACAGTCATGGCCATGTCGTGCATCTGGGCGAGCGCGACTGCTCCTTGCAGCGCCGCCACCAGAAAGTGTGGGAAGAAGCCGGCAGCCCCGCGCTGAACGCCCAGGAACGCGATGAGATCGGCGGCATCTGCACCAAGGCGCTTACCAAGCTGGGCTATCTGGGGGCAGGCACCATCGAGTTCCTGTACGAGGATGGCCGCTTCTATTTCATCGAGATGAACACCCGTTTGCAGGTGGAGCATCCCGTCAGCGAAGCCATCACCGGCATCGACATCGTGCGCGAGCAGATCCGCATCGCCACCGGCGCGCCGCTGGCCATGACCCAGAAGGACATCACCTTCGAAGGCCATGCCATCGAATGCCGCATCAATGCGGAAAACCCCTTCACCTTCCGCCCCTCGCCCGGCACCATCACCCAGTTCCACACGCCTGGCGGCCTGGGCGTGCGCTTCGATTCGGCGATCTATTCCGGCTACCGCATCCCGCCCTTCTACGACAGCCTGGCGGGCAAGCTGGTGGTCCATGCCAAGAACCGCAACGAATGCCTGCTGCGCCTGCGCCGCGCCCTGGACGAGCTGGTGGTGGACGGCATCGAGACCACCATCCCCCTCTTCCAGAAGCTGGTGCGCGAGCCCGACATCATCAATGGCGACTATTCCATCCATTGGCTGGAGAAGTACCTGGCCGGCCTCGGCCACTAGGTAAGCTCCTTATTCTCCGCTAGGCTTCCCTCACAACAACAAGTGGGAGGACGTTCAATGGGCTTTCTCGACCGTTACACCGCGCAAATCCTGGGGCTGGTCCGCATCGTAAGCGGCCTGCTGTTCCTGGAGCATGGCACCATGAAACACCTGAATTTTCCGCCGGGCGACATGCATCCCCCGATTGCGTCCCTGGGCGGGGCCGCTGGTGTCATCGAAATCGTGGCCGGCACGCTGATCGTGCTGGGCTTCTACAGCCGCCCCGCGGCCTTCATCGCCTCGGGCACCATGGCTTTCGCCTATTTCCTGGCGCACTTTCCGCGCAACATCTTCCCCGTCTCCAATGGCGGCGATGCGGCAATCCTGTTCTGCTTCATCTTCCTGTATCTCGCGGCTGCCGGTCCCGGCGCCTTCGCGTTGAACAGGAAGTAGGTTTTCGGATACGAAATAGCGCGCGACGGCCCGGCCGTCGCGCGCTATTGTTTTTCCATGCATGGACCGTCAAGGCTCACGCCCGAAATCCTGCTGCGGGCTTATGCCGAAGGCCTGTTCCCGATGGCGGAGCGGCGGGGCGATCCCACGCTTTATTGGGTATCGCCGGAAAAACGCGGCATCATTCCGCTGGACAGTTTCCATGTGCCGCACCGGTTGGCGCGCACGGTGCGCAGCGGTGCCTTCACCGTCGCCGCCGATACCGCTTTCCGCGACGTGATGGTGGCCTGCGCCGCGCCAGCGCCCGGCCGCGAGGAAAGCTGGATCAATGACGAGATCCTGCGGCTCTATACGGCGCTGCATGCCGGCGGCCATGCCCATTCCGTCGAGTGCTGGAAGGAGGGCGAATTGGTGGGCGGGCTTTACGGGGTGCGGCTGGGCGCGGCCTTTTTCGGCGAAAGCATGTTCTCGCGCCAACGAGACGCCAGCAAGGTGGCGCTGGTCCATCTGGTGGAGGGCCTCAAGCGCGGCGGCTTTGTGCTGCTGGACAGCCAGTTTCTCACCGCCCATCTGGCGCGCTTCGGCGCCGTGGAAATCCCGCGCGAGCAATATCTGATGAGATTGGCCTACGCTCTCAACCGTGAGGCGATCTGGCCGTTTTTCTAGCTATAGGCGCGACGCACTCAGGACGCAAAAGACCCGCGCCTACTGCCCAGCGCCCTCAGGAAGGGCTTGAATGCCTTCCTTGTCGGACGAATCCGGCGCCTTCACCTTCACCGGCGCGGTGGAGGTATTGGCCGCCACCGCGGCGGGCGGCGCGTTGTTGCAATTGATCACCCACACGTCATAGAGCGGATGCTCCACCCCGTTCAGGCCGGGACTGGAGCCGTACATCCAGCCGGAGAAGACGCGGCGCGCCGGCTGGTCGGGACGGTGATCCTCAATCTGCACAAAGGCGGTGGTTTCCGGCGTCTCGCTGGCGGGGGTGGAATAGCAGAAGCGCGCCGTGATGGTCAGGGTGGCGAAGCGCACCGGCTTGCCGATGGGCGCGGGAATGTTGGTGGGGCGGCCGGTGATCTTGTCCAGCCCGCGCAGGATCAATTCCGTACCGCCCTGGGGCGGGATGGGCGCGGCTGCGGGCGCATCGGCGGCCGGCGCGGCCGGAGCCGAAGGCGCGGCAAGCGCCGACCGTGCAGGCGGCGCGGCAGGCGCGGGACCCGTAACGGACGGCGGCGGATTGGGAATGTTCTGCGCCAGGGCCGCGGCAGCAACGCCGAGCGGCAACAGCGCGAGAAGAAGCTTCTTCACGGACCGGCGCCCGGGGGCACGGCGGGCTTGGGCGGCTGGTTGGAGGTGGCGGCCCCGGTGGCGAAACGGCCCACCAGGTTCATCACGTCGATCGAGCCTTGGGCGCTTTGGAAGAAGGCGCCCGCGACCATCATCTTCTCGTCGCCGCCCGGCGTGATCGACAGATACTGGCCGCCCAGGAATCCGGCCTGGGTCACCAGCACCGAAGAGTCCACCGGCAGCTTGATGTCATCGCGGACATTCATGTGCACCGTGACCAGGTAATTCACGGGATCCAGGGTCAGCGCCGTCACGGTCCCGATCTTGATGCCTGACAGCCGCACATCGGTGCCCACCGAAAGCCCGTCCACCTTGGGCATCTTGGCGTTGATCTCATAGCCCGACAGGGTCCCTGCCCCGGTGCGCAAATAGCCGAAGGCGAGGAACGCGATCGCCACCGCGACCACCGCGGCGCCGACAAGAGTTTCGGCGATATTGTTCTGCTGCATTCCGCGTGCGCTCATAAATCAGTCCGGCTTCCAGGCCTGGTAATCGCCGGTCGCGGGCGGACGCAAGCCCCCACGGCTCAGGCTCCCGCCCGGCTTGTAGGCCTCTTCAGTGCCGGTGAGGTTGGGCTGATGCGGCTGTTCGAAGGCATGCACCTTCAGCGGCGCCCGTGTGGGCGGCTCGGCATAGGTGTGGTGCATCCAGCCATGCCATTCGGGCGGCACGCGGCTGGCCTCGACGGTGCCGTTGTAGATCACCCAGCGGCGCGAACCGTCCTTGTTCTGGAAATAGCGGTTGCCGAAATCGTCGGTTCCCACGGCATTCCCGGACAGCTTGGTCTGAAGCCAGGTTCCAAGCGTCTGCGACTTCCACCACGAGAAAAGCATGCTGACCGTTTCGAGGATTCGCCCGGACTATAGGGCTGGGGCAGTGTTTTCGCCATTGCTGCGGTGCACGGGACTCAGGGATTTTCACTTATCCCCAAACCGCCCCAAGGCGCGCGTGACGCTGTGATGAAAAGGGACGAAAAATATTTCGGCGTCTTAATCAGAGGCCCGCTTGACTCGCGGTTTTTTGGGCAGTTCCGGGCCTACTACATCTGGTGGTTAAGACCTTCGTAACCACTATTCGCTTGCGAGGCACCTCTCCTCGCGTCCATACTTTGGGCCAGTCACCTCTTTGACCACCATAACTGGCGACGCCTCCCGGCCGCGGAAAGATCCCCCGCGGGCGGGAAACTGTCCCCGAAATGGCGGCCCCTGAGGGGCTGGGGCCGTCCAACATCCTTTTCGGGGTACTCGCCATGCGTATTCGCCGTCATTTCACGGTTGAGGGTCATTCGCCTTACGAAGGCATCGCGTTCAAGAGCGCCGCCAGCGAGATCCGCAACCCGGACGGCTCCATCGTCTTCAGCCAGACCGACATCGAGGTGCCGGAAAGCTGGAGCCAGGTGGCCGCCGACGTACTGGCCCAGAAGTATTTCCGCAAGGCCGGAGTGCCCAAGACCCTCAAGCCCGTCGCCGAGGAAGGCGTGCCGGAATTCCTGTGGAAGCGGGCCGGCGGCAAGGACGCCAAGGAAACCACCGGCGAGAAGTCCGCCAAGCAGGTGTTCGATCGCCTGGCCGGCACCTGGGCCTATTGGGGCTGGAAGGGCGGCTATTTCGACGGCGAGAGCGATGCCCAGGCCTTTTACGACGAACTCTGCCACATGCTGGCGTCGCAGAAATGCGCCCCTAACTCGCCGCAATGGTTCAATACCGGCCTGCATTGGGCCTATGGCATCGATGGCCCCGGCCAGGGCCATTACTATGTCGATCACAAGAGCGGCCGGCTGACCAAGTCGAGCTCGGCTTACGAACACCCCCAGCCCCATGCCTGCTTCATCCAGAGCGTCAAGGACGACCTGGTCAATGAAGGTGGCATCATGGACCTGTGGACCCGCGAGGCGCGGCTGTTCAAATACGGTTCGGGCACCGGCACCAATTTCTCGCCCCTGCGCGGCGCGGAAGAAAAGCTGTCCGGCGGCGGCAAGTCGTCGGGACTGATGAGCTTCCTGAAGATCGGCGACCGCGCCGCCGGCGCCATCAAGTCGGGCGGCACCACCCGCCGCGCCGCCAAGATGGTGATCGTGGATATCGACCATCCCGATATCGAGGATTTCATCGACTGGAAGGTGATCGAGGAACAGAAGGTCGCCGCCCTGGTGGCCGGTTCCAAGCTGGCCGAGCGGCACCTGAAGGCCGTGCTCAAGGCCTGCGTCAATTGCGAAGGCTCGGGCGGCGATTGCTACGATCCCCAGAAGAACCCCGCCCTGCGCCGCGAGATCAAGGCCGCGCGCAAGAGCATGATCCCCGACAGCCTGGTGGAGCGCGTCATCAGCTATGCGCGCCAGGGCTTTAAGGAGATCGATTTCCGCACCTATGACACCGACTGGGACAGCGAGGCTTACACCTCGGTGGCGGGCCAGAATTCCAACAACACGGTGCGCGTCACCGACGCCTTCCTGAAGGCGGTGCTGGAAGACGGCGACTGGCACCTGACCAATCGCGGCACCGGCAAGATCGCCCGCACCGTCAAGGCGCGCGAATTGTGGGACAAGGTCTCTTACGCCGCCTGGGCCTGCGCCGATCCGGGCATCCAGTTCCACACCAGCATCAATGACTGGCACACCTGCCCGGCGGGCGGCGAAATCCGCGCCTCCAACCCCTGCAGCGAATACATGTTCCTGGACGACACCGCCTGCAACCTGGCGTCGCTCAACCTGATGCAGTTCCGCAAGGGCGACGGCATCAAGACCTTCGACGTGGAAGGTTTCGAGCATGGCGTGAGGCTCTGGACCATCGTGCTGGAAATCTCGGTGCTGATGGCGCAGTTCCCCTCCAAGGAAATCGCGCAGCTTTCCTATGACTACCGCACCCTGGGCCTGGGCTATGCCAATATCGGCGGCTTGCTGATGTCGGCCGGCGTTCCCTATGACAGCCGCGAGGGCCGCGCTATCGCCGGCGCAATCGCCGCGCTGATGACGGGCGTTTCCTATGCCACCTCGGCCGAAATGGCCGGCGAGCTGGGCTCCTTCCCCGAATATGCCGCCAACAAGGACGCCATGCTGCGGGTGGTGCGCAATCACCGCCGCGCCGCCCATGGCGAAGCCGCCGGCTATGAGAAGCTGGCCACTCTGCCCGTGCCGCTGGACCACAAGGCCGTCGCCGACGGCCCGCTGGCCGAAGCCGCCAAGAAGGCGTGGGACGAAGCCTTGAAGCTGGGCAAGGAGCATGGCTTCCGCAATGCCCAGGCCACCGTGATCGCGCCCACCGGCACCATCGGGCTCGTCATGGACTGCGACACTACCGGCGTGGAGCCGGACTTCGCCCTGGTCAAGTTCAAGACCCTGGCGGGCGGCGGCTATTTCAAGATCATCAACCGCTGCGTGCCCGAGGCGCTGGCCAACCTTGGCTATGGCCAGCAGGAGATCGACGCCATCGTCGCCTATGCCGTGGGCCACGGCACCCTGGAGGATTGCCAGGGCCGCATCAACTTCGACGCCCTGCGCGGCAAGGGTTTCGGCGAGGAACAGGTCGGCCAGATCGAGGCGGCGCTGGAAGCGACCTTCGACATCCGCTTTGTTTTCAACAAATACACCTTCGGCACCAAGTTCTGCACCCAGATCCTGAAGCTGGAGGCCGCCGCCCTGGATGCCCCCGACTTCGACATGCTCAAGAGCCTGGGCTTCACCCGCGCCGACATCGATGCCGCCAACATGCATGTCTGCGGCGCCATGACCCTGGAAGGCGCGCCGTACTTGAAGGAACAGCACCTGCCGGTGTTCGACTGCGCCAATCCGTGTGGCCGCATCGGCAAGCGTTCGCTGAGCGTGGAAGCCCATATCCGCATGATGGCGGCGGTGCAGCCCTTCATCTCCGGCGCCATCTCCAAGACCATCAACATGGCCAATAGCGCCGCCGTCACCGAATGCGGCGAGGCTTATATGCTGAGCTGGAAGCTGGGCCTGAAGGCCAATGCGCTATACCGCGACGGCTCCAAGCTGTCACAGCCCCTGGCATCCCAGGTCTTCGCCTTTGCCGACGAGGAAGACGATGATGTGCTGCCCGAGGCGGCCCGCCCCGCCCAGCAGGTGGTCACCGAGCGTATCGTGGAACGCGTCATCGAGAAGATCCGCAGCCATGAGCGCGAAAAATTGCCCCACCGCCGCAAGTCCTATACCCAGAAGGCGATTGTCGGCGGCCACAAGGTCTATCTGCACACCGGCGAGTATGAAGATGGCCGGTTGGGCGAAATCTTCATCGACATGCACAAGGAAGGCGCCGCCTTCCGCAGCCTGATGAACAATTTCGCCATCGCCATTTCGGTCGGCCTGCAATATGGCGTGCCGCTGGAGGAATTCGTCGAGGCCTTCACCTTCACCCGCTTCGAGCCGGCGGGCCTGGTGATCGGCAACGACTCCATCAAGAACGCCACCAGCGTGCTGGACTACATCTTCCGCGAGCTGGGCGTGTCCTATCTGGGCCGCACCGACTTGGCCCATGTGGTGCGCTCGGCCGACGAAGATCTGGGCAATGCCGGTGGTGGCGGCGGCACCCAGGAAGTGGCCATCGCCAAGCTGGCCTCCAGCGGTTACCTGCGCGGCCGCACCCAGATCGCCATGGTCAAGGGCGGCGCCGCCCCCAAGATGCTGGCGCATGAGGAGGAACATTTCCACGAGGAGATGTTCGCCCCCGACAATGACACCGAGCTGGACCTGTCGGAGATCCGCGCCGGCGTGGAAGCCACCCTCAACACCGTCAGCGCCCAGGTCGCGAGCCTGGAAGCGGCGATGGCCAGGCCGGCGGCGGCGCGCGACACCCGCGCGGCACGGGCGGCGGAAGCCAGGCTGAAAGGCTTTGAAGGCGACAATTGCGGCGCGTGCGGAAACTTCACCCTGGTGCGCAATGGCACCTGCATGAAGTGCAACACATGCGGTTCTACGTCCGGTTGTTCCTGAAATAACTGGCCGACAGTCGAAAAAGGGCGCGGGACCTTCCCGCGCCCTTTTTCGTTACCATTCCATGACCTATGTGCAATCCAGCGCGCTTGAGCAGGTGAGCTACGATCCCGACGCACACACCCTGATCGCCACCTTCCGCGACTCGGGGCGCACCTATGTCTATGACGCGGTGCCGGTGGAAGTTTATGACGGCCTGCTGTTTGCGGATTCCCTTGGCGCCTATTTCAACGCCCATATCAGGGACCACTACTCCTACCGGGAAATCTAGGACACCAGCTTCACATTGTTCCGGAACAGGATGCGGCATTCGGTGTCCAGGGCGGCCTCTTCCAGTTCGGAAGCCACGCGTTCGAACTGGCGGCGGAAATGTTCCACCGTCGTGTCCGCCGCATGGCCTCGCAACTGCGCCGCCAAAGCGCGCATCTTGAGGGCCGGATCGTGGTTGTAACACTGCATAACGTATAAACGCCCCCGGCCCAGCGGCCGTTCCCCGGTTCCAACTTCATCAATTGGTAACCCTGAAGGGCCGATCCTTCCGCCATGCGGTCTGTCATTGCCCTGGCCTTGCTTGCGTTCGTCTCGTTGCCCGCGCGGGCCGCGGACCCCGCCGCCGTGGCCAGAATCCGGGGCGGCATCGTGGATTGCGTGGGCTGCAACCTGGCCGGGGCCGATCTTTCCAACACCTGCGTCAAGGACCATGACCTGCACGGGGCAGACTTCACCGGCACCAACGCCACCCTGATGTGCATGTCCTTCGCCAATTTCACCGGCGTCAGCTTTCGCGGCGCCGAACTGTCGGGCGCCAATCTGGCGGGCGCCAAGATGGATGGCGCGGACCTGACCGGCGCGGGGACCTCAATCACATCCTTCCTGGGCACCGACCTGCGGCGCGTGAAGGGCCTGACCCAGCAGCAACTGGACGTGGCCTGCGGCGATGCCGCGACCAAGCTGCCGCCGGGCCTGAAGGTCCATACCTGCCAGTAGCGGCCGCTCGCCCAAGCTCGCGGCGTTCGCCCCTCTCGCATGTCCACTGGACATGCTCGCGCGCTATGCGCGCCGGGTTCTCACTCCGCTGCTTCCTGCAGCGGAGCGGGCTTCCAGCGCAGCACCGGCTTGCGGGCAGCGGCGGTCTCGTCCAGGCGGCGGCGCGGCGCCAGGTGCGGCGCCCCGGCAAAGCGGGCCGTCTTCTTGGCCACCGCTTCCTCGGCCAATGTGTGCAGCACATGGATGAAGCGGTCCAGCGACTCCTTGGATTCGGATTCGGTGGGTTCGATCAGCATGGCGCCATGCACCACCAGCGGGAAATACATGGTCATGGGGTGATAGCCCTCGTCGATCATCGCCTTGGCGAAGTCTAGGGTGGTGACGCCGGTCCCTTCCAGGAAACTGTCATCGAACAGCGCCTCGTGCATGCAGGGACCATCACCAAACGGCGCGCTCATCACGTCCTTCAGCGAGGCCAGGATATAGTTGGCCGACAGCACGGCATCTTCCGACGCCTGGCGTACGCCGTCGCGGCCATGAGACAGCATGTAGGTCAGGGCCCGGCTGAACATGCCCATCTGGCCGTGGAAGGCACACATGCGGCCGAATGGCCTGGCGCCGTCCGGGGCCGCCGCCATGTCCTCGATCAGCTTGAGGCCCTTGCCGTCCGCCACCAGCAGCGGAATGGGAGCGTAAGCGGCCAGCCGCGCCGACAGCACCACGGGACCGGCACCGGGGCCGCCGCCGCCATGCGGGGTGGAAAAGGTCTTGTGCAAATTGATGTGCATGGCGTCGATGCCCAGGTCACCGGGGCGCACCTTGCCGGCAATCGCATTAAAATTGGCGCCGTCGCAATAGAAATAGGCCCCCGCGTCATGCACCGCCTTGGCGATGTCGATGATTTCGCCTTCGAACAGGCCGCAGGTGTTGGGATTGGTCAGCATGATGGCCGCCACGTCCGGACCCAGCTTGGCCTTGAGCGCCTCGGCATCGACATGGCCATTGGGCTTGGCGGGCACTTCATCCACCGTGAAGCCGGCGAAAGCGGCGGTGGCGGGGTTGGTGCCATGGGCCGATTCCGGCACCAGGATGCGCTTGCGGTCTTCACCGCGCGCCGCGATGGCGGCGCGGATGGCCAATAGCCCGCACAGCTCGCCATGGGCGCCCGCCTTGGGCGACATGGCCACCGCCGGCATGCCGGTCAGGGTGGTGAGCCAGTTCATCAATTGCGAGATCAGTTCCAGCGCGCCTTGCGTGGTGGAAGCCGGCGCCAGGGGATGCAAATCGCCGAAGCCCGGCAGCCGCGCCATCTTCTCGTTCAGGCGCGGATTGTGCTTCATGGTGCAGGAGCCCAGCGGATAAAGACCGCTGTCGATGGCGTAGTTCTTGCGCGACAGCCGCACATAATGGCGGATCACTTCGGGCTCGCTGAGCCCCGGCAGGCCGATGCGGGCGTTGCGGCGCATGCCGCCCAGCTTGTCGTCGCCCACTTTCACGTCGGGCAGGTCGACGCCAACGGCGCCGTGATCCAGTTCGAAGATCAACGCTTCTTCATGGTCCAGGCCCCGGTCGCCGGAGACGGTTGCCAGTTCTTCCGGCGTGACGGTGCCGGGCGCGATAGGCTGGCGGCGATTGGGATCGCCGGCGCCGGTGGGACGGCCCTGGTTGTTCATGCTCATCAGATTGCTCCCTTCAACGCGCCAACCAGCGCATCGAAATCGTCATCGGTATTGGTTTCGGTGGCCGCCAGGATCAGCAGGTTCTGGACAGAGGCATCGCGCGGCAACAGGCGCGACACCGGCACACCGGCGATCACGCCCTTGGCCGCCAGTGCCTCCACGATGGGCGCGGCAGGCTTGGGCAGCTTGACGGTGAACTCATTGAAGAAGGCGGATGGCAGCACCTCCACGCCGGGCAGCGCCGCCAGCTTGGCGGCCAGGGCCACCGCCTTGGCATGGTTGATCCGCGCCAGCCGGGTCAGGCCTTCCTCCCCCAGCAGCGACAGGTGGATGGTAAAGGCCAGGCAGCACAGCCCGGAATTGGTGCAGATGTTGCTGGTCGCCTTTTCGCGGCGGATATGCTGCTCGCGGGTGGACAAGGTCAGCACATAGCCGCGGCGACCCTCCACATCCACCGTCTCGCCGCACAGGCGGCCCGGCATCTGGCGCAGGAATTTTTCACGGGTGGCGAACAGCCCGACATAGGGTCCGCCGAAATTCAGGCCATTGCCGATCGACTGGCCTTCCGCCGCCACGATGTCGGCGCCTTGCGCGCCCGGCGGTTCCAGCAAGCCCAGCGACACGATCTCGGTGACCACCGCGATCAGCAGCGCGCCCCTGGCATGGGCGGCATCGGCGATGGGGCGCAGGTTGCGAATCAACCCGAACACGTCCGGCGACTGCACCACCACGCAAGCCGTCTCGTCGTCGATCAGGGCGATAATGTCTTCGGCGCTGCCAGGGGTGACGGCGGTGCGCTGCATGGTCCCGAACAGGCCGGCCACAGTTTCCACCGTTTCGGCGTAATGGGGATGCAGGCCGCCGGACAGGATGGCTTTGCCGCGCTTGGTGATGCGCTGGGCCATCAGCACCGCTTCGGCGGTGGCGGTCGAGCCGTCATAAAGCGAGGCATTGGCCACTTCCATGCCGGTCAGCAGCGCTACTTGCGTCTGGAATTCGAACAGATATTGCAGGGTGCCTTGGGCGATTTCCGGCTGGTACGGCGTGTAGCTGGTGAGGAACTCCGAACGCTGGATCAGATGATCCACCGCGCTGGGCACGTGATGCTTGTAAGCGCCCGCGCCGCAGAAGAAAGGGGCCGCGCCCGCCGCGGTGTTCCTGGCCGCCAGCTTGGACATGTGCCGCTCCACTTCCAGCTCGCCTTGCGTATCCGGCAAGTCGAAGGTGGACAGCGAGGTCAGCGCCGATTTGGGCACGTCACGAAACAGCGCGTCCACATCGGGCGCGCCGATCCGGGCCAGCATGGCGCGGCGGTCATCGGTGGTGAGCGGCAGGTAACGCATTACAGGCTCTCCACGAACTTCGCGTAAGCGGCGGCATCCATCAACTTGGTGAACTCGCCCTTGTCGCTGAGCTTGAGCTTGAAGAACCAGCCCTCGCCTTCCGGATCTTCGTTGACCTTGGAGGGTTCCTTTTCCAGGGCGCTGTTGGCGCTGGTGACGGTGCCGCCGGCGGGGGCGTAGATGTCGCTGGCCGCCTTGACGCTTTCCACCACTGCGGCCTCGCCGCCGGCCTTAACCGCCTTGCCGCTGGCGGGCAGTTCGACGAACACCACATCGCCCAGGCTTTCGGCGGCGAACTTGGTGATGCCGACCGTGGCTTCCTCGCCATCCAGGCGGATCCATTCATGCTGATCGGTGTAGCGGACTTCGGACATGGAAAACTCCTAGCGGCGGTAACGGTTGGGAACGAAAGGCATGGGGGCGATGCGGGCGGGCAAGGGCTTGCCCCGCACCATCAGGTCAATTTCGGTGCCCGTGGTGGCGAAGGCGGTTTCGACATAGCCCATGGCGACGGGCGCATTCAGGCTGGGGCCGAAGCCGCCGGACGTGACCTTGCCGATGATGCGCCCAGATTTGTCCGCGATCTCCGCGCCTTCGCGCGCCGGGGCCCGGCCGTCCGGCAGGATGCCGACACGCTTGATGGTCTGAGCGCCCATGGTCGTGGCAGCGCCGGGAAAATCCCCGGCTTCCTTGCGGCGCTTGCCGATGGACCACATCAGCGAGGCCTGCGCCGGATTGCGGCTTTCGTCTATGTCATGGCCGTACAGGCAAAGCCCCGCTTCCAGGCGCAGGCTGTCGCGCGCGCCCAAGCCGATAGGCATCACATCCGGATCAGCAAGAAGCGCACGCGCCACTTTCTCGGCATCGGCGCCTTCCAGCGAAATCTCAAAGCCGTCCTCGCCGGTATAGCCGGTGCGGCTGATGATGGCCGGCGCGCCCGCCACGCTCGCGCGGCGCACCTGCATGAAGGTCATTTCGGAAATGCCGGGCGACAGTTTTTCCAGCGCGGCCGCGGCTGCGGGCCCTTGCAGCGCCAGCAGGGCGCGGTCGAAGCGCGGTGTCAGGCTGGCAGCGCCTTTGAGCTTTTCGCTGATGAAAGCGAAGTCGCCTTCCTTGGTGCCGGCATTGACCACCAGGTAGAGATCCGCCTCGCCCGCCAGGCGCGAGAACATGAAATCGTCCTTGATGGTGCCGCCGTCATTCAGCAGCAGGCCGTAGCGCTGCATGCCGTCCTTCAGGCCGGTGACATCGGCGGGTGTGACGCGCTCCAGCGCGGCCGTGTCGCCGGCCAGGAAGCCCTGGCCCATGTGCGAGACGTCGAACAGCCCCGCCTTTTCGCGGGTGTGCAGATGCTCTTTCAGGATACCGGCGGGATATTGCACCGGCATCTCATAGCCGGCGAAGGGCACCATCTTGCCGCCCAGCTCCAGATGCAGGGCGTAAAGCGGGGTACGGCGCAGTGTGTCGGCAGAGCTGGTCATGCATGGTCCCAATAGAAAGATGCGCGCCCGGATGGACGCGAACCCCTTCTGTCATGGGACCTGAGAGTTTTCCCCGGAACCATCTTCCATGGAAGACGGGCGAGTTACCCCTTCGGCGGAAACAGAAATTCCTGTTTCACTTTCCAGAAGTTCATCACCCGATCGCGGTCCGTTTGCCTGAGAGTTTCCGGGGTGGTTGCTCCTTCGGCGGCCTTCTTAAAGACGCTCTCCCGCGAGGGATCGTGTGCTGGCCACGCCTGCAACGCCATCCGGCGGACAGGAATGTTGCAGAGCATCATAAGGGGGGCCAAAGACGAGTCAACGAAACCGGCGAAAGCGCCGCAGTTACTCACATTCTTTCGGGAACTTCGATGCCCAAAAGGCCCAAAACCCGGGTCAGGACGCCCAGGACCAGGGCGCACAGCCCCAGCCGGGCGGCCCGCAGGGCGGCGTCCGATTCCGACAGGATGTGATGCTCGCCATAGAAGCGGCTGAAATTCTGCGCCAGCTCGAAAGCGTATTCGCACAGCATGTTCGGGGCGCGCTTGTCCTCGGCCCCCGCCAGCGTGTCGCTCAGCGATAGCAATTGCAGCACCAGCTTGCGCTCTTCCGGCGAATGGACGGCAGGAATGCCCACCGCCATGCCCTGGTCCTTCGCCTTGCGCAGGATGGATTGGATGCGCACCGCCGCATATTGCAGGTACGGCCCGGTCTTGCCCTCGAATTTGGAAAAGCGCTCCAGATCGAAAATGTAATCGGTGGTGCGGTGATTGGAGAGGTCGGCGAACTTGATGGTGGCGATGCCCACCTTGCGCGCAATCTCGGCCCGTTCTTCGGCGCTGAAATCGGCGGCGATGCCCTGCTCGGCCAGGCGCTTCTCGGCTTCCGCCGTGGCCATCCCGATCAGGTCATGCAGCTTCATGGCGCCGCCGGCGCGGGTCTTGAACGGCTTGCCGTCCGGCCCGTTCATGGTGCCGTAGCCGACATGCTCCAGATGGGCCTTGCCCGACAGGCCGGCTTTCTCCGCGGCGCGAAACACCTGTTCGAAATGGCCGTGCTGGCGGTGATCCACCACATAGAGGATCAGGTCTGGATTCTGCGCGCGCACGCGTTCGATCACGGTGGCCAGATCGGTGGTGCCATACAGCACGCCGCCCTCGGACTTGATCAGGATCAGCGGCGGCAAAGGCTTCTTGTCATCGTCTTTTGCGACCGGCACCACCAGCGCACCTTCGCTGAGTTCGGCCAGGCCGCGCTTTTTCAGGTCCTCGATCATGGGCGGGATCAGCGCATCCACGCTGGATTCGCCGTTCCACAGATCGAACGTCACGCCCAGCGCGCCGAACTCGCGGGCCAGACCCACTTCCGTCACCTTGACGAAATGCCGCCACAGCGCGCGATAGCCGGCGCGGCCGGCCTGCAGGTCCACCGTGGCGCGGCGCGCCGCTTCCAGCCGCGCCGGGTCGGCTTTGCAGGCGGCCGAAGCGCGCGGATATATGGTTTCCAGGTCGTCCATGCTGACCGGCGCCTCGTCCGGATAGGGACCGGTGACATTGGGATCGAAATAGACCGGCGCGATGCCCATGATCTCGATTTCGGAAATCAACTGTCCCATCTGCAGGCCCCAGTCGCCCAGATGCACGTCGCTGATCACGTTCCAGCCATTGGCGCGGTACAGCCGCTGCAAACAGTCGCCGATGATGGAGGAGCGCAAGTGATGGACCGCCATCGGCTTGGCGATGTTGGGACCGCCGAAATCCAGCACCACCGTCTTGCCGTTGGGCACGGGCGCCTCGTCACCGATCCCGGCGGCGCGTTGGTTCAGCGCCGCATCGGTCAGGTCGAGATTGAGAAAGCCGGGTCCGGCGATCTCCACCTTGGCGAACAAAGGATCGGACTTCAGGCGAGCGGCGATCTTTTCGGCGATGGCGCGGGGATTGGCCTTGGCGGCCTTGGCGGCCGCCAGCGCGCCATTGCACTGGAACTGCGCCAGGTCGGGGCGGTCGGACGCCGTGACCTGGCCAAAATTTTCCGGAAGCCCTTCCGCGGCGAACGCCTGGCCGGCGATGCGCGAAAGTTCGGTGGCCAGCGACGTCATGGGACGTAGCGGCCCCTGGTCTTGTTGTATTCGATCTGGGCCGGCGTCATCTGGAAGCCCGCCATCTCCTGATAATTCCAGGGCAGCTTGCCGTTGGAGACACGCAGCGAAATCTCATCAGGTGACTGCTTGACGATCACCACCGTGGCGCCGGGCGCGAAGGTGAAGCGCAGCCTGTAGTTGCGCTTCTGGAAAATCTTGTCTTTCTCATGCACCACCACGAAATAGGGCACGGTGTAGGTCGCCGCCTCCTTGGTGGGTGTGCGGGTGGCGCGGAAGGTCAGCTCCAGCGAAGCATGCACCAGGCTGCTCTTGGTATTGAAGGTGCAGTCGCCTTCGGCGTTGATGATCGAGACGGTGTAGAGCTCATTGGCCAGGTCCGGCGTGGTGCCGGGGCGGAAGAAAGTCACGCTCTGGGTATCGGCCAGGATGGCGGGCACGGGGCAGACCGCGATTTTGGTGGAGCAGCCCATCACCAGCAGCAGGGCAGCCAGGGGCGCAGTGCGAAACAGGCGGGCATTCATCAACGCAGATCTTTCCTTGGCCGCCCCAAAACCGGGGTGACTCTTGACTTTTACCCCGCCCCGGCCTGACTTCTGGCAAGCCCGATTTGGGCGGGACCATAGCCAAGCAAGCCCTTGATGGAAAGCATTGAACCCGAAAAAAGCCAAGGAGCGTCCGCGCGAGCGGGAGCGACCCAACAATATGTCCTGCGATTTAGGGTCGGGGGCTGAGCCGCCATGGCTGTTTACACCGAAGTCAGTTTCGAGGAGCTGGAGCGGTTCCTGGAGCAGTACGACATCGGCACCCCCCTGTCCTTCAAGGGCATCGCCGAGGGCATCGAGAACTCCAATTACTACCTGCAGACCGACCGGGGTGCCTTCATCATGACGCTCTACGAAAAGCGGGTGGCACCTTCGGACCTGCCCTTTTTCCTGGGGCTGATGGAGCACCTGGCGAATGCCGGCGTGCACTGCCCGCTGCCGGTCAAGACCAAGGATGGCCGCTCGGTGGTCAGCCTGAACGGGCGCAATGCCGCCATCGTCACTTTTCTCACCGGCATCGCCCTGCGCCGGCCCGATGTGGCGCATTGCGCCGCGGGCGGCGCGGCGCTGGCCGGGCTGCACAAAGCGGGCGAAGGCTTTGGCCTGACCCGCGTCAATGCGCTGGGGCCGCACGGCTGGCGGCCGCTGGCGGAGGCAATTCATAACGCCGATAGCATCGAGGACGGGCTGGAGACGCTGATCAACGGCTCGCTGGAGGACATCACCGCCGCCTGGCCCAAGGATCTGCCCAGCGGCGTGATCCATGCCGACTTCTTCCCCGACAATATCCTGTTCATGGGCGATGCGGTTGGCGGGGTGATCGACTTCTATTTCGCCTGCAACGATTTTTATGTCTATGACCTGGCCACCATGCTGAACAGTTGGTGCTTCGAGCTGGACGGCAGCTACAACATCACCAAGGGCCAGTCGGTGATCAACGCCTATCGTCAACAGCGGCCGCTGAGCGAGGCGGAGATCGCCGCCCTGCCCGTGCTGATGCGCGGCGCGGCGCTGCGTTTCCTGCTGACGCGCACCTATGACTGGCTGAACCCCGATCCCAACGCCCTGGTGCGCCCCAAGGACCCGCGCGAATATTCCAAGAAGCTGCGCTTCCACAACAAGGTGAAGCACGCGCGGGAATACGGGCTTTGATCGACATTTTTACCGACGGCGCCTGTTCGGGAAATCCCGGCCCCGGCGGCTGGGGCGCCATCCTGCGCTCGAGCGGCCATGAGAAAGAAATCAGCGGCGGCGAAGCAGCGACCACCAACAACCGCATGGAACTGATGGCGGTGATCGAAGGCTTGAAGGCGCTGAAAAACGCCAGCCCCGTCACCATCCATACCGACTCCCGCTATGTGATGGACGGGGCATCGAAATGGATTCTGAACTGGAAGAAAAAGGGCTGGAAGACCGCCGACAAGAAACCGGTCAAGAACGAAGACCTGTGGCGCATCCTGGACGATGAAATGGCGCTCCACCAAATCCGCTGGATCTGGGTGGCGGGCCATTCAGGCCATGCGGAGAATGAACGGGCAGATCAGTTGGCGCGGGATGCGATCCCGCGCCCCTGATATTACGTCAACTGGCCTGAGCTAAGCAGATATTCAGCGCTCGACACTTCATAGGCGCCCGGCTCTTCCACATTGACCGACTTCACCACCCCGTTGTCGACGATCATGGAATAGCGCTGACTGCGCTTGCCCATGCCGAACTTGCTGGCGTCAAATTCCAGGCCCAAAGCGCGGGTGAAATCGCCATTGCCGTCGGCGAGCATGTGCACCTTGTCGCCGGCATTCTGGTCCTTGCCCCAGGCGCCCATCACAAAAGCATCATTGACGGAGACGCAGGCGACCGCGTCCACGCCCTTGGCCTTGAGGGCGCCGTGATTGTTGACAAAGCCCGGAACATGCTTGGCCGAGCAGGTCGGGGTGAAGGCGCCCGGCAGGGCGAACAGCGCCACCTTCTTGCCGCCGAAAAAGCTGTCGGTGCTGACGGGGGTGGGTTTGCCATCCTGCATCTCCATCAGGGTTGCCGAGGGGATCTTGTCGCCGACTTTGATAGCCATCTTTATTCTCCGTTGGTGTGAAAGGGTTCAGCCGACTTCCGGGGCGGCCGCGATGTTATAATGCCTGGCAATGTAATCCAGTGCCCCGGCGGCATCGAGCGCCGGAGAAAAATAATAGCCCTGGCCGAATTCGCAGCCGATCTTGGCCAATAGCTGGGCGTCCGCCTCGCTTTCCACGCCTTCGGCTACCACCGCGCGCTTGAGCTCATGGGCCATGGAGACGATACCCGACAGCACCACTTCGCCGTCGGTGTCGATGTCGGTACCGCCGTGCCGCGCCAGAAAGGCCTTGTCGATCTTGACCGTGTCCACCGGCAGGTTGCGGAACTCGCTGAGGGTGCTGGCGCCGGTGCCAAAATCGTCAATCGAAAGCCCGGCCCCGGCGGCCCGGATGCGCGCCATGATCTGGGGCATCTTTGTGTCGGCGGCGATGGCGCTTTCGGTGATTTCCAGGTTCAGCGTGCCTTCGGCGATGCCGCTGCCCGACAGGATGGTCTTGAGCAGCGCTTCGAAACCGGCGTCTTTCAATTGGCGGCGGGAGAAATTGACGCTGACGAACAAGGGTGGCTTGAGCGGAAAGTAACGCTGCCAATGCGCGAGATCGGTGGCGGCGCGCTCCAGCGCGAAACGGCCCAGTTCCACGATCAGCCCGGTTTCCTCGGAATGGGCGATGAAATCGCCGGGCGAGACCAGCCCCTTGACCGGATGCTGCCAGCGCAGCAACGCCTCAAACCCCGCCACGCTGCGGTCGGCAAGCCGGATGATGGGCTGATAGAAGACTTCGAGCTGGTCAGCGGTCAGGGCATGGCGCAACTCGCTCTCCAGCGCCACGCTGTCGCCGGGCGCCAGGGTTTCCAGTTCGACGGAATAAACCCGGGCGCAAGCCCCGCCTTGCCGCTTGGCGGCGATCAACGCCAGTTCGGCATTCTTGATCAGGGCGAAGGGATCCTCGCTCTGCTGGCCGGTCGCCAGGCCCACGCTGCAAGGCGCGAAGACCTCGCGGCGGCCGACGCCATAGGGCTTGCCGCAAGCCTCTGCCAGCGCATTGCCGATGGGCTGGGGAGCGCGGCGCGGATTGGGAAACAGGAAGGCGAAACTGTCGCCGCCGACGCGGAAAATCTGCGCCGGTTCGCCCAGGCCGGCCAGTCGTTCGGCCACCAGCTTCAGAATGCTGTCGGCGCCGGCATCGCCCAGGCTGGCATGAATGGCCTTGAAGCGGTCGATATCCAGCAGCGCGAAAAGCGATTTTTCGAACCCTTCGCCCAGCGAGTCCAGCGCTTCCATCAACGCCACGCGGTTGCCGAGGCCCGTGAGTGTGTCGCGCGGCAGGGCGGCGTCGCGCTTGCGTTCGCTTTCCGCCGCAGCCCGCGCAAATTCCTCTTCCTTGCGCTGGGTGATGTCGGAAATCAGGCCCAGGCAATCGGACGGCACGTCCTGTTCGCTGACGATGGTGGCGCGCAGCTCCAGCCAGCGGTACGGACCGCTGCCGCCGCGGGCGCGGAATTCCAGCCGGAACGCCAGGCCTGGGCGCTGGCGATATTCCTCCAGCGCGTGGGAATAGACTTGGCGGTCCTCGGGATGGACATGGCTTTCCCAATCGCCGTGCGACAGGGTGGTTTGGTGCACCGACAGCCCCACCATCTGGGCCGCTTCCGCCGACAGGGTGAGAAGCCCGGCGCGGAAATCCAGATCGAACACGCCCTGATGCGCCGCCCCGATGGCGGCACGCGCCAGACTGTTGAAGGGCGCGTTGATGTCGATGGTGGCGTCGTCCGGCGCCTGTTCTTCCAGCAGCTTTGCCGCGTAAGACCCATGCAGGAAAGGCAGCACGGCGATTTCTTCGCTGGCGATCACCGCCAGCGCGAGCAGGATCGCGCCTGCCGCCGCGAAGCCGCCGGTCGCCGCCGGGCCGGTAAGGTTTTCGCCCAGGCCCCCAACCGCCATCACAGCAGCCGCCAGAGCCACCAAAGCAAAGGCGCCAGCGCTGGGGGCAATCACTTGCGCCGCCTTGTGGCCGCTGCGGCCGCAATAAATCAGATAGGCGGCAACCGCGATGGAGCCCAGCACGATGGCGATGTCCGTCAGCAAGGTGGCGCCCGGCAGGCCCAGATAGGCCGTCGCGCCCAGCACGATCAGGCCCCAGACGGTGCGGCGGAAATGCTTTTCATAGCGGGGCCACATTTCGCGCACCGGAATGATGGCGTTGGCCAGATGCGCGCCCGCCGCCAGCGCCAGCGCCGTGAGGAACGCCGACAGGCCATAGGGGCCGCCGATGCGGGTGGCCAGATTGCCGTCGAACATCCCGGTGCCCGACAACCAGGACAGCAGCAGCATCAAAAGTGTCAGCGCCACCCAGCGCGGCGCGGCATGGCCGATCAGCACGGCCAAGCCGCCGGTGATCAGGGCGGCGGCGGCGATCAGTGCGCCCACCGCGGTGATGAAGATGGCAAGCTGGCGGTTGTGCGAGGACAAAGCCGGCTCGGTCCAGGCCGACAGCGCGGGCGGGCTGTCGGCGGAACCGACGCGGATGGCCAGGCCCACGGTGGAGACCGGCGGCACGATCACCCGCCAGGCGCGGCGGCCATAGGCGGATGCGGTTTCCACCACCGTGCCGGAATCCGAACTCGCCACCGCCAGGATCGCGGGCCGCGAGCGGCGCGGCAGCAGCGACAGAGCAGAGCGCGGCGGCTGACCCGCCAGCAGCACGCGGGTGGCCGGTCGCACCGAGTCATTGCTGACCTGAACGATGTACCAGCTCGAGCCATCTTCTTCGGTGCCGCCGCCCGGCGCCTTGTAAGGCGACAGCGCGGACTTCAATTCCAGAACATTGTCGGTCTTGCCGAAATTCACTTGGGGCGCCTGTGGCGCCGGTGCCGCAGGCTTGTCCGCGGCCCATGCCGGCGCCGCCGCCAGCAGCGCGGCACAGACAAGGATCAGGCGGCGAAGTCTTTCCATGAATCTTTGTTGCGGGGCGCGGCTCAACCTAGCTGCGCTTCTTCCTTGAGCAAAGCAAATAGCAGATGATCGGCCCATTCCCCGTTGATCAGCAGATAGCGGCGCGCGAGGCCCTCCTGGCGGAACCCGCTGCGGGCCAGCAGCTTCTGAGAGGCCTGGTTGCCGGTCAGGCAGGCGGCCTCGATCCGGTGCAGTCCCAGGGTGCGGAAGATGAACGGCACCAGCACCTTCACCGCCTTGGTCATATAGCCCTGGTTGGCGAATTTCGATCCGACCCAATAGCCCAGGGTGCAGCATTGGGTGACGCCGCGCCGTACATTGGACAGGGTGCAGCCGCCCACCAGCACATCGTCGCTTTCGCGCAGCACGAAGAAGACATAGGCCGAATCCAGGCGCGTCTCTTTCTGGTAGCGCTTGATACGGCGGCGGAAGGCGCCGCGCGTCAGCTCGTCATCGGCCCAGACCGGCTCCCAGGGGGTAAGAAAATCACGGCTTTCAGCGCGCAGCTTCGCCCACACCGGAAAATCGGCGATGCGCGGGTAGCGCAGATAGACGCCCTGCCCGCGGATCACCGGCTGCTGGCCGCCGGGGAAGGTGAGCCCGCGCATGAAGGCGATAGGACTGGTCTTTGCGAAAGCGGCCTTGACCATTATTCCGCCGCGTTTGCCAAAATGCCGCCGAAGCGGCGCGAAAAGACCGAATGGGATTCCAGCTTCGCGATGGGACCGACACCGGCGATGGTGGGCGCGCCCATCTGCATCACCCGCGCGGCATAGCGTTTCACCGCCGCCACATCGATGGCGTCGAGTTGCGCCACGATTTCCGCCGACGACTGGATCTTGCCCAGGGCGAAGAGCTGACCGGCGATCTGTTCGGCGCGGGTGCCCGGCCGCTCCATGCCCATCAGCAGCGAGACTTTCAACTGGGCGCGGGCGCGGGCGACTTCCGCTTCGGTCAGGTCGCCGGCAATGGCGTCCATCTCACCGGCGATGACGGCGGAGATTTCGCCCGCCTCGTTTTCGCCGGTGCCGGCATAGATGCCGAGGAAGCCGCTGTCCTGGAAGCCGCTGGAGAAGGCATAGATGGAATAGCAAAGGCCGCGCTTCTCGCGCGCTTCCTGGAACAGGCGCGAAGAAGTGCCGCCGCCCAGCGCGGTGGCGTATATCTGGGCCACGAAATAATCCGGATCGGCATTCGCCAGGCCCGGAAAGGCGAACGCCACATGCGCCTGCTCCAGGTCCTGGATTTCGCGGAAATCGCCGCCGACATAATGCGACGGCGCGCAGACCGGCACCGCACCCTTGGTCAGGCCGCTGCACTTTTCTTCGGCCAGCGCCAAAATCTCTTCGTGCTTCACCGCGCCCGAGGCGATCAGGGTCATGCTGTCCAGGCGATAGTTCGAGGCCATGTAGGACTTGAGCATGTCGCGGTTGAAAGCGTTGACCGTGGCCTCCTCGCCCAGGATCGGCCAGCCCAGCGGCTGGTCCTTGAAGATGGCCGATTGCAGATGGTCGAACACGATATCGTCGGGCGTGTCGCGCGCCTGTCCCAGTTCCTGCAGCACCACCTGGCGCTCACGCTCCAGCTCGGCCGGCTCGAAGCTGGGGTTGGTGAGAATGTCGGCGATCATGTCCAGCGCCAGCGGCACATCGGCCTTCAGCACCCGGGCATGGAAGGCGGTCTGCTCGCGGCTGGTATAGGCGTTGAGCACGCCGCCGACCGCTTCGATTTCCTCGGCGATGGCGCGGGCGCTGCGGGTGGCGGTGCCCTTGAACGCCATATGCTCCAGCATGTGCGACACGCCCATTTCGGGGGCATCTTCGTTGCGGCTGCCGGTGTTCACCCAGATGCCAAGGGCGGCGCTTTCGAGCTGGGGCATCGGGTCGCTGACGACCGTCAAGCCATTGGAAAGTCTTGATATTTCCAAGGTCATGGCGCCAGTCTATTGGAGATGAACTGGCGAAGCAAAGACAGGTCGTTGGGCAGGATGTCCAGCTTTTCAGGCAGGTCCATGACCTTCTTCAGGCCGTCCGGCATGCCCGGATCGCGGCCGATGGCGCGGGTCACCGCATCGGGGAATTTGGCGGCGTGCGCGGTGGAGAGAATAACCATCGGTGTGGCCGAGGCAGGGATACGGCGTGCGGCATGCACGGCGACAGCGGTGTGGGGATCGATCACCTGTCCGGTTTCCGCTGCCACCGTCTTGATCGTGGCGATGGTGTCGTCATCGTTGCAGGCATAGGCGCTGTAGCGGGCGCGCAAGGCCACCAGCACCGGCGCCGGCAGCACCAGCTTGCGGGTCTTGGCGAAGTCGGACATGGCGGCGGCAGTCCAGGCGCCGTCGCGGCCGGAGGCTTCGAATAGCGCGCGCTCGAAGTTGGAGGCCACCTGGATGTCCATGGAGGGGCTCAAGGTCGCGTGCGAGGCACCACTGGCATAGACACCGTCGTTCAGGGCGCGCGCCATGATGTCGTTGGCGTTGGTGGCGATTACCAGCCGGGGCACGTCCAGGCCCATGCGCATCGCCGCCTCACCGGCGAAGATGTCGCCGAAATTGCCGGTCGGCACGACAAACGTCGCGGGCTTGCCCAGCGCCGCCGTAGCGGTGAAGTAATAGACCGCCTGCGCCGCGATGCGGGCAAAGTTGATCGAATTGACCGCGGTAAGGCCGATCTGCTGCGCGAATTCGGTTTGCGCAAACAGATCCTTCACCAGGCCCTGCGCGTCGTCGAAGCTGCCCTCCAGCGCGACGTTGTGCACATTGGCGTGCGGACTGGTGGTCATCTGGCGGCGCTGCACTTCGCTGACGCGGCCGCGTGGATGCAGCACAAACACTTCGATGTTGGGCAAGCCGCCCAGCGCCGCGATGGCGGCGGAGCCGGTATCGCCGCTGGTCGCAGCAACAATCGTAACCTTGCCGCCGCGCCTTGTCAGGGCGCGAGCAAACAGCCGCCCCAATATCTGCAGCGCAATGTCCTTGAAGGCGAAGGTAGGGCCGTGGAACAGCTCCAGGAGATACTGGCTGCCATTGGAAGACGGCGCGATCTGGCGCAGCGGCGCGATGGCGGGAGATTCAAAACCTGCATAGGCGGCCTGGATGTCGGCCTTCAATTCGTCCGCGGTGAAAGACTCGCCCGCAAAGCGCGACAGCACCTCATAGGCCACAACCTGGTAGGGCTTGCCCGCGAAAGCGGCGATTTCAGCGGCGCTAAACTGGGGCCAGCTTTCCGGCAGATAGAGGCCGCCGTCCGGCGCCAGGCCGGCCAGCAGGACATCGGAAAAGGAGGCGTGGGGAGCGCCTCCCCGGGTGGAAATGAACTGCATCGCCACGGGTTATAGGGCCGGATTCGCAGCCAAACCACCTATTTGAACCCGATGCGGCCTTTGGAAATATGATAGGCAAACCAGACACCTAGCAGGCAGATCGCCAGCCCGAACCAGGTCACGGCATAGGATAGATGCTGGTTGCGGAAGGCCACCACCGTCTGCCCGCCCCGGGGCCAGCCGCCGGGATTGGGGGTGCCGTCGGCCTCGATCACTACCGGCGCCGCCAGGGTCAGGTGGCCGGCGGCGGCGATGCCGGAAAGATCACGGGCATACCAGATGCGATGCGCCGGATCGGGCGCCGGGGTGAAGTTGCCAGGCGCGTCCGGCACGCGCCACACGCCCGTCACCTGTACCGGGCCGGCAATGTTGCCGGCGGCGCGGACGGCGGGATCGAGCTTTTCCTTGGGAACCTCGCCGCGATCCACCATCAGCACGCGGCCGTCCATGGTCATGAAGGGCGTTAGCACATGATAGACGGCGGCACCGGCATCGGTGGTGAAGACGTAAGCCTCATGGGCGTGATCGAAGCGGCCGTCCAGGGTGACGCGGCGATACTGCGCCTCCTCGGCGCTCAGCGCCTGTACTTCGTCCAGCCGCAGCGGCGCGGCGGCCATGTGGCTGTTCACCGTCGCGATCAGCGACTGCTTCCAGGAGAGCCGCTCCAACTGCCAGGCGCCCAGCCCGCACAACAGAGCAAACAGCAGCGCGCAGGCGATGGTCAGGCCGGGATAGGGGCGGAAGGTCATTCGCCGAGCCGGCCTTCACCCGCCTGGTGCTTGTATTGCAGCACCAGCAGCGCCGACTTGGACAGGCGCAGGAAGATTCCGGTCAACAGGCAGATCAGCGGCAGCCACAGCGCGGCATGGACCCAGAACGGCGGCTGAAATGTGAACTCCACCCACAGCGCCGAGCCGCAAACGATGGCCCCCACGATCAGAATGCCGAACACCATCGGCCCGTCGCCCGTATCGAACATGGCGTAATCCAGGGCGCAGGCCGGGCACTCTTTCTTGAGCGCGATATAGCCGGAAAACAACGGCCCCTGCCCGCAACGCGGACAGAGGCCGAGGAAGATTGCCTTGGCGGTGTTGGGCGGGATCAGTGCGAAACCGGGCCCTCGCCCCACACATAGATGCAGGCGAAGAGGAACAGCCACACCACGTCCACGAAGTGCCAGTACCAGGCCGCCGCCTCGAAGCCGAAGTGGCGGGTCGGGGTGAACTGGCCGGCGATGGCGCGGAACAGGCAGACCGCCAGGAAGATGGTGCCGATGATGACATGGAAGCCGTGGAACCCGGTCGCCATGAAGAAGGTCGAGCCATAGATCGCCTGGAAATTGCCTGCGCCCGCCGCCAGCAAGGCATGCGCCCCCTCGGTGAAGGGCACCAGCGCCAGGTTGTTGAAGCCGAAGGTGAAGGGCGCATGGGCATATTCATAAGCCTGCACCGCGGTGAAGGTCAGGCCCAGCAGCACGGTGATGAGCAGGCCCTGCACCGCGCCCTTCTTGTCGCCGGTCTGGATGGCATGATGCGCCCAGGTCACGGTGGTGCCCGAGGTCAGCAGGATCAGGGTGTTGAGCAGCGGGAAGTGCCACGGATCCAGGGTGATGATGCCAGCCGGCGGCCAGGACGAAACGCCCACGTCATTGTGGAAGAAGGCGGTGTTGAAATAGGCCCAGAACCAGGCGACGAAGAACATCACTTCCGAAGCGATGAACAGCAGCATGCCGTAGCGCAGATGCAGCTTCACCACCGGAGTGTGGTTGCCCAGCACCACCGATTCCTTGATCACGTCGCGCCACCAGCCGGCCATGGTGTAGAGCACACCGGCCAGGCCGATCAGCGAGATCCAGGGCGAACCCGCCAGGAAGCCGAACGCGGCATAATCCTTGTTCATCCAGAACACCGCGCCCATCAGCATGGTGAAGGCGAACACCGAGCCGACGATGGGCCAGGGGCTGGGGTCCACCAGGTGGTAATCGTGTTTCACATCGCTGCTCATGTGCGGTGCCTTTCTAGTGGCCGGTATGATCGCGCCATTGCACGATCGACATCAGATAAAACAGTAGGACCACACCGGCGAGCGTGAGCCCCAGTGCGATATTGCGTTTGCGACGGGCGCGGTTTGCATCGTCATCCCTCACGACCCCAGGACCGATTGGAGTGACAAAGCGGGAAACCCGGCCAGCTTCTCAATGATGAGGCTGGCGAACAGCGCCGTCAGATATACCAGCGACACGCCGAACAGGCGGTGGGCCGCGGGCTCCTTGATCTCATTGGTCTCGCGATAGGTGGCGATGGCTTCCTTCAGGAACCACAGGCCGATACCGGCCGACGCCGCCAGGTACAGCGCGCCACCGATATGCAGGAAGGCCGGCAGGATGCCCAGCGGCACCAGCGCCAGCGTATAGAGCAGGATCTGGAACCGGGTATGCGGCTTGCCGCTGACGACCGGCAGCATCGGCACGCCGGCGCGGGCATAGTCTTCCGACCGCCACAGCGACAGCGCCCAGAAATGCGGCGGCGTCCACATGAAGATGATCGCCACCAGCAGCAGCGGCGCCAGCGACAGGTCGCCGGTCACCGCCGCCCAGCCGATGGCCGGCGGCAGCGCGCCGGAAAGGCCGCCGATCACGATGTTCTGCGGCGTGCGGCGCTTGAGCCAGAGGGTATAGACCACGACATAGAAGAAGACGGTGAAGGCCAGCAGCCCCGCCGCCAGGAAATTGACGAACAGGCCCATGGTGGCGACCGCCGCCACCGACAGGGTCCAGCCAAAGGCCAGCGCGTCCTCGCGGGCGATGGCGCCCATGGGGATCGGGCGCTTGGCGGTGCGGGTCATCAAGCCGTCAATGTCGCTGTCATAGGCCATGTTCAGGCAGCCGCTGGCGCCCGCCGCCACCGCGATGCACAGCAGCGCGGTGAAAGCGGTGAGCGGATGCAAGGAACCCGGCGCCGCCACGATCCCGGCCAGGCCCGTGAACACCACCAGCGACATGACGCGCGGCTTCAGCAGCGCGAGAAAATCGCCGACGGTGGTGACACGGGGATAGGCCAGGGAAAGCGACATGGATTACTTGATCCGGGGCAGCTCGTTGAACTGGTGGAAGGGCGGCGGCGACGACAGGGTCCATTCCAGGGTGGTGGCGCCCACGCCCCAGGGATTGTCCGCGGCCTTGCGCTTCTTCATGAAGGCTTCGATGCACATCACCAGGAAGACCAGCACGCCGAAGCCGGCGATGAAGGCGCCGATCGAGGCAATGTAGTTCCAGCCGGCATAGGCATCCGGATAGTCCGCATAACGGCGCGGCATACCGGCCAGGCCCAGGAAATGCATCGGGAAGAAGGCCAGGTTCACGCCCACAAAGGTGATCCAGAAGTGCAGCTTGCCCAAGAGCTCGTTGTACATGTAGCCGGTGAACTTCGGGAACCAGAAATAGAAGCCCGAGAAGATGGCGAACACCGCGCCCAGGCTCAGCACGTAATGGAAGTGGGCCACCACGTAATAGGTATCCTGCAGCACCACGTCGACGCCGGCATTGGCCAGCACCACGCCGGTCACGCCGCCCACGGTGAACAGGAAGACGAAACCGATCGCCCACAGCATCGGCGTGGCGAACTCGATAGAGCCGCCCCACATGGTGGCGATCCACGAGAACACCTTGATGCCGGTGGGCACCGCGATGACCATGGTGGCGAAGACGAAATAGGCCTTGGTGTCGACGGTCAGGCCCACCGTGTACATGTGGTGCGCCCAGACCAGGAAGCCGATGAAGCCGATGGCGACCATCGCATAGGCCATGCCGAGATAGCCGAAGATCGGACGCTTGGAGAAGGTGCCGATGACATGGCTGATCATGCCGAAGCCGGGCAGGATCAGGATGTACACTTCGGGATGGCCGAAGAACCAGAACAGATGCTGGTACAGGATCGGATCGCCGCCGCCCGCCGCGTTGAAGAACGACGTGTTGAAGTGGCGGTCGGTCAGCAGCATGGTGATGGCGCCCGCCAGGACCGGCAACGACAGCAGCAGCAGGAACACCGTCACCAGGATCGACCACACGAACAGCGGCATCTTGTGCAGGGTCATGCCCGGCGCGCGCATGTTGAAGATGGTGGTGATGAAGTTGATCGCGCCCAGGATCGAGGAGGCGCCCGCGATGTGCAGCGAGAAGATCGCCAGATCCATGGCGGGGCCCGGCGAGCCGCTGGTGGATAGCGGCGCATAGATGGTCCAGCCGCCGCCCACGCCCATGCCGGCGCTGTCGCCCTCCACGAACATGGAGAGCACCAGCAGCGCGAAGCTGAAGGGCAAGAGCCAGAAGGAAATGTTGTTCATGCGCGGAAAGGCCATGTCCGGCGCGCCGATCATCAGCGGCACCAGCCAGTTGCCGAAGCCTCCGATCATGGCGGGCATGATCATGAAGAACACCATGATAAGGCCGTGGCCGGTGACGAAGACGTTGAAGGTGTGCGGTTCGGCGAACACCTGCAGGCCCGGATACATCAGCTCGGCGCGCATCATCATGGAGAAGAAGCCGCCGATGCAGCCCGCCAACACCGCAAAGATCAGGTACATCGTCCCGATGTCCTTGTGGTTGGTCGAATAGACGAAGCGGCGCCAGCCGGTGGGATGGTGCGCGTGATCGCCGTGGGCGTCGTCGTGAGGGGCGTCGAAGGTGGTTGTCATGACGGGTTTTCCTATTTCGACGCGAGGCGGGTGGCGCCATTCTCAAGCGCGGCATACTTGGTCTTGGACTCGGCCAGCCAGGCGGCATACTCCGCATCCGACACCACATGCAGCTCGATGGGCATATAGGCATGGCGCGCGCCGCACAGTTCCGAGCACTGGCCGTAGAACACGCCGGTATGGGTCGCCTTGAACCATGTGCTGTTCACGCGGCCGGGCACGGCATCCATCTTCACGCCCATCTGGGACATGGCCCAGCTATGGATCACGTCGGCGCCGATGGCGTCGATCTGGATCACCTTGTTCACCGGCACATACATGGCGTTGTCGGTGCCCAGCAGGCGCGGCTTGTTCGCCTTGGCGGCGTCCGCGTCCGACAGGCCCAGGGAGTCGAAAGTGAAGCCCGCGGCGGAACCGGGATACTCATAGGTCCAGAACCACTGCTTGCCGATCGCCTTGATGGTCACGTCGGGCTTGGGGATGTTCGCTTCGAAATACAGCAGGCGGAAGGACGGCACCGCGATGAACACCAGGATGATGACCGGGATCAGGGTCCAGGCCACCTCGAGCAGGGTGTTGTGATGCACCTTGGACGGCACGGCATTGGCGCCGGCGCGGTAGCGGACGACGATCCACACCAGCAGCGCCAGCACGAACAGGCTGACCGCGGTGCAAATCCAGAACAGCAGGCGATGGAAATCCTCGATCTGTTCCATCACCGGCGAGGCGGCGGGCTGGAAGCCCGTCTGGTAGTCCACCGGCAGGGCCATAACGGGCAACGCCATGACGATGGCCAGAAGGGCGGCTGTCGCCGCACCAATACCGGATTTCCGCAAAAACATGCTCGCGACCTCGCAGATAAGTCAGGCGGTGAAATCCCCGCCCTTTTTTCGGATTCTTGGCGGGGATTTAGAGGGGTTAAGCCCTTAAAGTCATTGCGACCTTATGGCACGTCCCTGTAGCGGGCCAAGGGGGGCGGGCGCGGCCTTCCCGGCCGGAACCCAGGCCCCGCTTGTCGAAGGGCCCCAAACCCCCGATATCTAGGGGCCAAACGTGCAATTCGCGGGCTTTTTGCCGCGCATCCGGAGACTGACATGGCCGATCCCGATCTTTTCTTCTCCCGTACCGGCATGGACCGGCAGCGGGTGCAGCAAACTGTGGATCAGGCGCTGAAAGGCGCCGATGACGGGGAATTGTACCTGGAATACAGCCAATCCGAATCGTTCAGCTTCGACGATGGCCGGCTGAAAGCCGCCACTTTCGACACCAGCCAGGGCTTTGGCCTGCGGGCTGTGGCGGGGGAAGCCACCGGCTATGCCCATGCATCGGACATCTCCGAGGGCGCCATCGCCCGCGCCGCCGGCACGGTGCGCGCCGTGGCCAAGGGCTATTCGGGTGTGGCGTCGGGTGCGCCGGCCCGCAGCAACGTCAAGCTCTATACCGACATCGATCCCCTCCAGAGCGCGGGCTTTGAGAAGAAGGTCAAGCTGCTGGAAGAGATGAACGCCTATGCCCGCAGTGCGGACGCCCGCGTGCGCCAGGTCTCGGCCAGCCTGTCGGGCGAATGGCAGCGCATCGAAATCATCCGCGCTGGCGGCGAGACTTATACCGACATCCGCCCCCTGGTTCGCCTCAACGTTTCGGTGGTTGTGGAACAGGATGGCCGCCAGGAGTCCGGCAGCTTCGGCGGCGGCGGGCGCCAGGGTTATGAGACTTATCTCGATCCGGCTTACTGGCAGGGCGCCATCGACGAGGCGCTGCGCCAGGCGCTGGTCAACCTCACGTCGATCCCCGCTCCCGCCGGCGAGATGACGGTGGTGCTGGGACCGGGCTGGCCCGGCATCCTGCTGCACGAAGCCATTGGTCACGGCCTGGAAGGCGACTTCAACCGCAAGAAGACATCCGCCTTCGCCGGCCTGCTGGGCGAACGCGTCGCCGCCCCCGGCGTCACCGTGGTGGATGACGGCACGATTGACGGCCGCCGCGGCTCGCTTTCCATCGACGATGAAGGCACGCCGACCCACCGCACCGTGCTGATCGAGGACGGAATTTTGAAAGGCTATATGCAGGACCGGCAAAATGCCCGGCTGATGGGCGTGGCGCCCACCGGCAATGGCCGGCGCCAGTCCTATGCCTCGCCGGTGATGCCGCGCATGACCAACACCACCATGCTGGGCGGCGACAAAGACCCGGCGGAAATCCTGTCCAGCGTGAAGAAGGGCATTTATGCCAGCAACTTCGGCGGCGGCCAGGTGGACATCACCAACGGCAAGTTCGTCTTCAGTTGCACCGAGGCTTACATCATCGAGGACGGCAAGCTGGGCGCTGCGATCAAGGGCGCGACCCTGATCGGCAGCGGTCCGGAATCCCTGACGCGCGTCTCGATGATCGGCAACGACATGAAGCTGGACACCGGGATCGGCACTTGCGGCAAGAACGGCCAGAGCGTGCCGGTGGGCGTGGGCCAGCCGACCTTGCGGCTGGATGGTCTCACCGTCGGTGGCACCGCCGCCTGATGTCTCGCTACTGGTTCCGGCAGAAGAGTTTCGGTTACGGCGCCACGCCCAACACCTGGCAGGGCTGGCTGTTGACCATTGCCGGTTGCGCCGGCTTGTTCGGGGTTGTGCTGGTGGGGCCTGCCATCCGCGACAACATCATGCGGGCGCTCTGGCTGGTGCTGGGCGCCGCCGCGATCGCCGTGCCATTCATCTTCGTCGCCTGGAAGAAGACCGAAGGCGGCTGGCGCTGGCGCAATGGCGAAGAGTGACCTGATCTTCAAGATCGTGCCGCGCGCCGAATGGGAAGCGGAATCCGGCGACTATCACGGCTCGGCGCATGACCGCGCCGACGGCTTCCTGCATTTCTCAACGGCCGCGCAATTGCCGGAGACGTTGCGGCTTTATTATGCCGGGCAAGACGCGCTGATGCTGGTGGCGGCGGATGCCAAGGCGCTGGGTACGGCGCTGAAATGGGAACGCAGCGCCGCGCGCGGCGAGGATTTCCCACACCTTTACGGGACCCTGCCCTGTGACGCGATCAAATGGGCGCGGCCCATCACAAAAGATGCGGATGGAAGCTTCGCTCTTCCCGCGCTTATTTGACCTGATACGTCTTCGAGTACCCGTTGCGGTCGTTGGTCATGGTGATCTTGCCGTCGCGTGTGATCTCGGCATGGATGGCATGGCCCCGGTCCGGCGGGACGGTGAACAACTCCTTGGCATGGGCCGCTACCACCGCCGCCGGCGGATTGAGATTGGCGATCATCTGCTTGTCGCCGCTCCATTCCGGATGGGCGAAGCTTTCATGGGTCTGCCAGAACCCCATCAGCCCCGGCGAGGCTTTGATCACCTTGATGGGATCGGCGTCGCCGCCCTTCTTGCCGCCCATGCCCATCAGGGCGATGTCGGGACGCATGTCGGCGATGTTGGCGGGATTGCTGGAGATGTTGGAGCCGTGCTGGGTGACGATCAGCAAATTGACATGGCCCAGCTTGCCGATGGGACAGGACAATTCGCGCTCCTTGTCCCAGGACAGGTCGCCGAACAGCGCGATGGAAACCTTGCCGAAACGCAGCACCGAGGCGACCGAGCGCCGGTTCTCCTCGCCGCCGACGTCCTTGGCGCTCTTGGCTTGCGCCGTGTTGCAGGCGGGATTGGGCGCGCCCGCGCCCGGCAGCGGCTTGGACAGGGTCTTGCCGTCGCTGGAGACGATAGTGGCCGTCATGGAGCCGATGGGGATCACCTGGCCCGGCGTGGCGACGATATGCTTGTGGCCTTTGATCACCGCCAGATATTTCGGATAGAGGATGTCCGGCGCCCCGCCCGGCAGTTGCGGATCTTCCTTCTGCCCCGGCGGCAGATGCTCGACGTTGGGACCGTGGTCAATGAAGGTGTCCACCGGCATCTTCGCCACCAGCTCCGTCATGCCGCCGACATGGTCCATGTGGTAGTGGGTGGTGATCACATAATCGATTTTGGACAGGCCCAGCTTTTTCGCCGCCGCGACGATGCGATCGGCGCTGTTCTTGGCGCCGTCGGGCGATGCCAACAGTCCGTAACCGCCCGGCCAGCCGGTATCGATCAACAGCGACTTGCCTTCCGGCGTAACGAACAGGGTGCCGCCGCCGCCTTCCACGTCCACCGAAACGATCTTGAGCGTGCCGTCCGCGGCCAGCGCCGGAACGGTCAATGCGGTCGTCAGCAATGCCGCGGCGAGAATCTTGCGCATGAAATCAGCCCCCATAACTCTTGTTGTAACCGTTGCGTTCGTTGATCACCGTCACCTTGCCGCTCTTTTCGATGCGCAGGCGCAAGGCGTGGGCCTTGTCTTTCGCCTGGTCGGTGCTGTCATTGGCGATCATCTCAACCGGCCCATTGATGTCGGCGCTGACCGTGGTGGTGTGAAGCTGCCAGATGCCCTGGTTGCGCGGACTGTCCTTGATGGTCTGCATCCGCGCCTTGTCGGCGCCCTTGCGCGCCGAATTGCCCATGATGGTCACGATGGGGGCCATGGCGTGGACCGAAGCGGGGCTGCCCGACAGGCCCGTGCCGTGATGCGTGGCCAGATACACATCCACCTTGCCGATCCGGTCGATGGGGCAGAACAGGTCCTTCTCCCGGTCCCAGGTCAGGTCGCCAAAGGCGGCGATCCTGGCCTTGCCATAGCTGATCACCACGGCGGTTGAGCGGGCATTTTCCTCGCCGCCATTGTTGGCCATGGCTTCCATGCCGGCGCAGGCGGGATTGGCCTCGCCCGCGCCCGGCAGCGGTTTCGCAATGGGAATGGCATCGGCCATCACGATGGTGACGGCCATGCCGCCGATACGGAACACATCGCCGGCCTTGGCGACGATGTGCGGCCGCTTGCCGATCAGCTCGATATACTTGTTATAGCCATAGGCGCTGGAACCGGGCGGCGGGTTCTTGAGATCAATCTCGGCCGCGCCCGGCTGGGTGGAGGCCTTGGTCTCGCGGTTGTCGCCATGGTCAATCACCGTGCCGATGGGAATGCGCGCCAACAGACCTTCAAAGCCGCCGATATGGTCGCCGTGATAATGGGTGATCAGCAGGTAATCGATTTTCTTCAACCCCAGGGCATGGGCCGCCGCGGCGATGCGCGCCGAGCTGGGATTGTCGCCGGTGGCGCGGCTGGCTTCGGGATTGCCGGTGTCGATCAGCAGCGACTTGCCGTCGGGGGTGACAAACAGCGTGCCGCCGCCGCCTTCCACGTCAATGGACACCATCTGCAGGGCATTGTCCTTGGCCGTGGCCGGCCCCGCCAGCAACGCGGCAAAGCCGACCGATGTCAAAAACTTGCGCAGCATGAACCCCTCCCAATTATTTTTCCGCAGACTAGAGCTTTTGCGCTGCAGCCGCTAGGCTTCACGCCATGATCCCCATCACTGGAAAAGCAAACGACCTGGGCGACGGATTTTTCGTCACCCGCCTCCTGCCGCAGGCATCGCGGCGCAGCATCGGACCCTTTGTATTTTTCGATTATTTCGGACCGGTGGATTTTGCGCCCGGCAAGGGCATCGATGTGCGGCCGCATCCGCATATTGGGCTCGCCACCATCACCTATCTGTTCGACGGCTCGCAGATGCACCGCGACACTCTGGGCACGGTGCAGGAGATCAAGCCGGGCGACGTCAACTGGATGACGGCGGGCCGCGGCATCGCCCATAGCGAACGCACCGGTGCGGACGTGCGCGCAAGCGGCCATCGCATGCACGGCATCCAGAGCTGGATCGGCCTGACGGCGGCCGATGAAGAAGCGCCGCCCGCCTTCCAGCATTTCGGCGTGGCCGACCTGCCCGAGCGCGAAGACAAAGGCGTCACCTTGCGCTTGATCGCCGGCGAGGCGTTCGGCCTCAAGTCGCCGGTCAAAACCTTTTCACCCATCTTCTATGCCGATGCCCGTTTTGCCGCCGGCGGCGCCTTGTCTCTGGATGCCGAACACCAAGAGCGCGCGTTCCTGGTGATCGAGGGCGAAGTGCACAGCAGCGATACCGACATGCACGGCCCCGGCGCCATGCTGGCGCTGGAGCCGGGCGAAGAGGTCACGCTCTATGCCGAGGCGCCGGCGCGGGTGATGCTGCTGGGCGGAGCGCCGCTGGACGGAACGCGCCACATCTGGTGGAATTTCGTCTCCTCCTCCAAGGAGCGTATCGAGCGCGCCAAGCAGGACTGGAAAAGCGGCGCCTTCGGCCTGATCCCCGGCGACGACAAGGAATTCATCCCTCTCCCTGAACCCAAATAGGTCACGCCATGAAATTCAACCGCCTGGGCCGGACCGGCCTTTATGTCTCCGAAATCTGCATGGGCACCTGGGGCTTTTCGGGGCGCAATTATTTCGGCGGCGCCATCGGCACCCTGGACCAGAAAACCGCCACCGGCTTCATCGGCCGGGCGCTGGAAGCCAAGGTCAATTTCATCGACACCGCCAATGTCTATTCCTTCGGCGATTCCGAGACCATGACCGGCCAGGCGCTGAAGGATGTCGGCGTCAAGCGCAGCGACGTGATACTTGCGACCAAGGTGTTCGGCCGCATGGGCCCCGGCGCCAACGACATGGGCGCAAGCCGCGGCCATATCCTGGACAGCGTCAGCTTGAGCCTGGACCGGCTGCAGACCGATCACATCGATCTTTACCAGATCCATCACTCCGACCCCATCACGCCATTGGATGAGACCATGCGCGCGCTGGACGATCTGGTGCGTCAGGGATTGGTGCGCTACGTCGGCGTTTCCAACTGGGAAGCCTGGAAGATCATGAAGGCCAACGGCATCGCCGAGCATCAAGGCCTGACGCGCATCGTCACCAACCAGGTCTATTACTCCTTGGCCGGCCGCGATATCGAGCAGGAGATGGTGCCGGTGATGCAGGACCAGAATATCGGTTGCATGGTGTGGAGCCCGCTGTCCGGCGGCTACATGGCCGGCAAGTACACCGCCGGGGACGGCGTGACACCAGATCCGGGCCGCCGCGCCAAGTTCGACTTCCCGCCGGTGGACAAGGAAAAGGCCGACCGGACGGTGCTGGTGATGCGCGAGATCGGCAAGAAGCATGGCGTGTCGGTGGCGACGGTGGGCCTGACCTGGGTGCGGCAGAAGCCCTTCATCACCTCCACCATCATCGGCGCCACCACCATGGAGCAGCTCAACGACAATCTGAAGTCGGTGGATTTCACCTTGTCGGTGGAAGAAATGGCGCGGCTGGACGAGGTCAGCGCCGACAAATCGCAATATCCCTACTGGATGATCAGCCGCAACAACACGACCCGCATTCCCACCGGCGCACCGATCACCGTACCGGGTTCAGTGCCGCCGAAGTAATCACAACTGTCATGGCCCACCGGAGTGTGGGCCATCCAGTTTAAGTTTCGATATTCCTGAAACAAAAGCGCTGGCGCCATCTGGATGGCCCGCATTTGCGGGCCATGACAGTCAGGTCTGATCAGCGCTAAAGAAAATTATACTCGGTGAATAGCGGGGTGAGATCCCTGCCCCACACGCCGTAATAATTCTTCAGCATTTCTTCCGACCGCGTGTAGCCGCGATTGACCAGCTCGCGCAGGGGATTGAGGAAGCCATCCTCGCTCATGCCGGCGCCGTCCAGCGCGGCGCGGCGCTTCAGGCCGGCGGACGAAATTTCCAGCATGCGATGCGCCAGCTCATGCACCGTGGCCTTGCGGAACGGCACCTTGAAGGCCTGCTTGCCGACGCCGTCGCGCAGCGCCTGGCGTTCTTCCGCCGTCCAGTCCTTGACCAGGTCCCAGCAGGCATCCAGCGACTGGCTGTCATAGAGAAGGCCGACCCACAGCGCCGGCATGCCGCAGATGCGCCGCCACATGCCGCCATCGGTGCCGCGCATCTCCAGGAAGCTCTTGAGCCGCACTTCCGGAAAGATGGTGGTGAGATGATCGGCCCAGTCGCTCATCATCGGTTCGATATGCGCGACTTCGGGGATTTCGCGGGCCAGGAACTTGCGGAAGCTCTTGCCCGCCATGTCGATATACTTGCCGTCGCGGTAGAGGAAATACATCGGCACATCCAGCGCGTAGTCCACATAGCGCTCGAACGACATGCCATCCTCGAACACCCAGGGCAGCATCCCGGCGCGGGCATTGTCGACGTCGGTCCACACTTGCGCGCGATAGGATAGAAAACCGCTGGGCCTGCCCTCGCGGAAGGGCGAGTTGGCGAACAGCGCGGTGGTGATGGGCTGCAGCGCCAGGCCGACGCGGAATTTCTTCACCATGTCGGCTTCGGAGTCGAAATCCAGGTTCACCTGCACGGTGCAAGTGCGGAACATCATGTCGAGCCCATAGGCGCCGACCTTGGGCATATATTCGCGCATGATCTTGTAGCGGCCCTTGGGCATCACCGGCACTTCATCCAGCCGCCAGGACGGCGCAAAGCCGAAGCCCAGCACGCCCACGCCGATCTCGCTGGCGACTTCGCGCGTCTGTTCCAGGTGCAGGTTGGTCTCGGCGCAGGTCTCGTGGATGGTCTTGACCGCAGCCCCTGACAATTCGAACTGCCCGCCCGGCTCCAGGCTCAGCGAGGCGCCGTTCTGGGTCAGGCCGATGATATGGTCGCCTTCCTTGAGCGGCGCCCAACCAAAACGCTGCATGCCTTCCAGCAACTGGCGGATGCCCGGCTTGCCGTCATAGGCGACCGGCTTGTGGGTTTTCAGGTCGTAGACGAATTTCTCATGCTCGGTGCCGATGGACCAGTCGGTCTTGGGACGGCAGCCCTTTGACAGGTGACGCACAAGGTCATCGCGGCTTTGGATCGGGCCGCTGGCGGACTGCGGGATGGACATGAATGACGAACTCTTATCGCACCGGGCTTGGGGGTCGTACTTAGGCAGCAGGCAGGATGGGTGCAAGCTGCTTTAATTTCGTATTGACTTAATTAAGTGTGTATGGAATCAATGGGGCATGACAGCCTTACAGGCCCTTGCTGATCCCACCCGCCAACGCATCGTCGAGATGCTGGCGACCGGCGCCCTGTCCTCGGGCGAGATTGCGGGGCGGTTCGCGCTGTCACCCCCGGCCATTTCCCAGCACCTCAAGACCCTGAAGACGGCCAAGCTGGTGACGGTGCGGACCGACCGGCAGAAACGCATCTATTCCCTGGACCCCGAAGGCGTCGGCGAAGTGTCCGACTGGGTGGCGCGCATCACCGCCTTCTGGAATCCGCGCCTGGATGCGTTGGAAGCGGCGCTGAAGAAGGACAAGTCATGAAGGGCGAAATCCTTGCCGAAAGCGCGGTGCGCTTTATCCGCCAGTTCGATGCGCCGGCGGACAAGATCTGGGCCTTCCTCACCGACAGCCGGAGATTGCCGGAATGGTATGGCGAAGGCGCGATTGAGCCGCGCGAAGGCGGCGCGGTGTCGCTGATGAGCGGCCATATCCGCGGCGTGGTCACCGGCTGGCGGCCGCAAACCTTCCTTGCCTATACCTGGAACGTGCTCTCGCCGGGCGAAAGCGTGTCGCGCTTTCCGATGTCCTATCTTGAGTTCACGCTGGAGGGGTCGAAGCTCACGCTAATCCACCGCCCCATCCCGCAAGCGATGCAGGGCCAGACCATGATGGGCTGGCACACCATGCTGGACTTGGTCGAGGCCGGGCTCGCTGGCAGCTTTCCCAAACGCAGCGATCTTTTTCCCAAAAACGCCGAACGATACGGCGTGGACATAACCAAACTGAACAGGAGCGTCGGCGAAAGCCGGAGCGACAATTAGAAAAGGGTAATGCGATGAGTGAGTTTGGCGTGCGCCTGGACGATTCCACGGTCCAGTTCGAACGGATTCTGCCCGGTCCGATCGAAAAGGTCTGGGCTTACCTGGCCGACAGCGACAAGCGCGGCGAATGGTTCACCACCGGCGCCCTGCCCGCCAAGGTGGGCGAGACGTTTGAAATGACCTTCCATCACGCCGATTACTCGCCGCACAAATCGCCACCGCCGCCGGGCTATGAAAATGTCGACCGCGAGCCCCAGGTCATGACCAGCACCTTGCTGGCGGTGGAACCGCCGCACCGCCTGGCCTTTACGTTCGGAAAACCGATCGCGGACGGCCAGTATACGGAAGTGGAGTTCCGCCTGACGCCGCAGCCGGACGGCAAGATCAAGCTGACCCTGACCCATTCCAGGCTGCCCGACCGCAAATACGCGCTCAATATCTCCGGCGGCTGGCACAGCCACCTGGCGATGCTGCAAGACAAGGCTGAGGGCAAGGTGCCGCCGTCCATCTGGGATGTCTGGCGCCAGGTCGATGGCGTTTACGACAAGCGCTATTCCTGACGCACATCTCTGCTATCCTGCCTTCGGGTTCGCGGAGCAGGACATGAAGAAAATTCCCGTCGGCGCGACCATCGTGCATGGCTATCGTTACACCTTCACCAATGCCCCGGCCTTGCTCAAGACCATATGGCTGCCGATGGTGCTTTATCTTGGGCTTGGCATTCCGACGCTGCATCGCATTGGCCAGCTCCTGACCGCTGCAACGGCGCGCGATCCCTCCATGGTCAACCTGATGGGACCGCTGCTATTTCTGTTCCCGGTCCTGATCATCCTCTCCATGGTTCAGGTCACAGCCGCCACGGAACTGGCGCTGGGCATGCCGATCGGATCGCGCTTCTACTTTCCCTTCGGCAAGAAGCTGTGGCGGCTGATCGGCGGCTATCTCCTGGCCGTGGTGGCGATCATCGCGCTGGCACTGCTGCTCTTCTTCGTCGGTCTCCTGGTCTCCCTCGTCCTCAAAGGCCAATCGGCAACCGTCCTGTCCTTGTTCGCCGTCGCCGTCATTCTGATCGCCTATGGTGGCGTGATATTCATGGCCGTCCGCTTCCTCTTTCTCCTTGCTCCCGCCAGCATCACCGAGCAGCGCCTGGGCGTGGCGCGCTCCTGGTCGCTGACGCGGGGCAATTTCTGGCGGGCCTTCCTGGTCTCGCTGGCGGTCTTCATCCCGGTCATGATTATCCAGTATGCGCTGCAATTCTCATTGGCCGGCTTCCCGCCCATGTCCCCCGGCGCGAGCGCGGAAGTTGCCAAGGCGGCCCGCACAGCCTGGAACATCAAGATGCTCGATGCCCTGGCGGCGAACTGGTTCATCACCCTGCCGGCCTTCGTGCTTGTTCTTCTGGTTTATTTCGGCGTGGGCTGCGGCGTGCAGGCTTACGCCTGGCGCAAGCTGACCGAGGACGAAGGACTAGCTCCAATCGCCGGCGATTGACTGCCAGATCGCCAGCGCCGCCAGCGCCGCGGTGTCGGCCCGCAAAATGCGCGGACCCAAACTCACCGGCACCACGAACGACAGGGCGCGCAAGGCGGCGCGTTCGGCAGGATCGAAACCGCCCTCCGGGCCGGTAAGAATGCCACAAGGCCCGCCGCGGCTTTCGCGCGCCGCTTGCGTCATCGCCTTGGCGTCGCCACCCTCGTCGCAGAACAACAGGCGCCGTTCAGTGGGCCAGGACGCCAGCAGCTTGTCGAAGCTGAAGCCGCTGCGGATTTCCGGCACGCTCAACCGGCCGGACTGTTCCGCCGCTTCGATCGCATTGGCCGCCATGCGTTCTTCATTGATGCGCGCCACGATGGTGCGGCGGGTAAAGACCGGCTGCAGCACCGACACGCCCAGCTCCACCGCCTTCTGCACCAGGTAATCCGATGGGGTCTTTTTCACCGGCGCGAAGGCCAGCCAGATATCCGGCGTGCCATGCTGGCCTGACACCTGTTTGCGGCAGGTTGCCGTCACGCCGCGCTTGCCCGCCTCGGTAATCTCCGCCAGCCATTCGCCGTCACGGCCATTGAACAGCGACACCAGGTTCCCGGGTTTGGCCCGCAGCACATGCAGCAGGTAATGCGTCTGCCCCTCGTCCAGGGTCACCGCCATACCGCCGCCCAGATCGCCGGTCACATAAAGTCGGGTTTTGCCGCCGGCTTCCGCCAGTTCTGTTTTATTAAGTTCCTCGCTCATGCCACAATTGAACGTGATGACCGCCAAATCGCAAGCCATACCGTTGGATGCCGTACCCGCAAGCTGGGTGGAGCATGCGCCGCCGCGCCTCCAGCCTTGGCTGCGGCTAGCGCGGCTGGACCGGCCGATCGGCACCTGGCTGCTGTTCTGGCCCTGTGTCTTCGGGTTGATCCTGGGCGCCGCCGCCGATGAGCGCCGCTTCCTGGAATGGCGCGACGTCTATTATGTCGCCCTGTTCGCCATCGGCGCCCTGGTGATGCGCGGCGCCGGCTGCACCTTCAACGACATCATTGACCGCGACATTGATGCCTCGGTGGCGCGCACCGCCGGCCGGCCCATCCCGTCGGGCGCCATTACGGTGCGCCAGGCGGCGCTGTTCCTGGTGGCGCAATGCCTGGTGGGACTTGTGATCCTGTTGCAGTTCAACTGGTTCGCGGTGGCGCTGGGCGCCGCTTCGCTGCTGCTGGTCGCCGCCTATCCCTTCATGAAGCGCATCACCTGGTGGCCACAGGCCTGGCTGGGCCTGACCTTCAACTGGGGCGCGCTGCTGGGCTTTGCCGCCCAGACCGGCCGCCTCGATATCGGCGATGCGATGCTGTATGTGGGCCTGATCTTCTGGACCCTGGGCTATGACACCATCTATGCCCACCAGGACAAGGAAGATGACGAACTGATCGGCGTCAAATCCACCGCCCGCCTGTTCGGCAATGACACGCGCAAATGGGTGCTGCGCTTTTATGCCATTGCCTTCACCCTGATCCTGGCAGCGGGCTTCACCGAGCATACTGGCTGGGCGTTCGGCTTCATCATGCTGGCCGCGGGCGCGCATCTGCTGTGGCAGGTCAAGCGGCTCGACATAAACAGCCCGACCAACTGCCTGGCCGTGTTCCGCTCCAACCGTGAAACCGGCGCGCTGATCGCGCTGGCCTTCCTGCTGGCGAGCTGGCTGGGGTGAGCCGCGTCATGCGAAGCATGTGAGCAGGTCCAGTGGACCTGCGAAAGCGGCGAACGCCGCAGCGTCTGAGCGAAGCGAAGGCGCGAGGCCGGGACGATGCAATCGGCGCTCTTGCCAATGCGGGCACCACCGCCCAAGTTCACGCGTATGACATCCTTGTCCATCCTGACGATGCACGGCCTGTTGCTGTTCATTGCCGCCGAACTGGTCTTCTCGCTCACTCCTGGCCCCACCGTGATGCTGATCAGCGCCTATGGCTTCAAGGGCGGTTTTCGCGATGCGCTGGCGGCTATTGCCGGCACCCAGACCGGCAACACGCTGTGGTACGTGATCTGCGTGACGGGGCTGGGCGCCTTGGTGACCGCCTCGCCACTTTTGTTCCACGCCATCAAGATCGCCGGCGCCGCCTATCTGGTCTGGCTGGGCCTGTCGGCCTTATGGAAAAGCAGGCATGCCCAGCCCGAAGCGATGGGGCCGAAGCTGAAAGGCAAGCCATACCTTCAAGCCACCCTCACCCAGATGGGCAATCCCAAGGCCATCCTGTTCTTCGGCGCTTTCGTGCCGCAGTTCCTAGACACAACCGCGCCGCTGCTGCCGCAATATCTCATCATGTTCGCCGTCACCTTCATCGGCGAAAGCATCATCCTGACCGGCTATGGCGCCCTGGCGGCGGCGGGCGGCAAGATGACGGGCCTCAAGCACGTCGTCTGGCGCGAGCGCATCAGCGGCGTGGTGCTGCTGGCGCTGGGCATCATGGCCGCCCTGGCATGACACCCGAACACTTCATCACCACCAATGCCGCCTTGATCGCGCCACCTTTGGTGCCGGAAATCCAATTGTATCTGGCCACCGAAGTGGTGCCGCTGTGGCGCGCCACCGAGGACGAACTTGAAAAGATCGGCGTGCCGCCCCCCTATTGGGCCTTTGCCTGGGCCGGCGGCCAGGCACTGGCGCGCTACATTCTGGACAATCCCGATCTCGTGCGCGGCAAACAGGTGCTGGATATCGGGTCCGGTTCCGGACTGGTAGGCATCGCCGCCGCCAAAGCCGGCGCCGCCCATGTGCTGGCGGCGGACATTGACGGTCATGCCATCGCCGCCATCCGCCTCAACGCCGCCGCCAATGACTGCGCCATCGCAGTGACGCAAGACGATGTGATCGGATTGCCCGGTGCGTGGGACATTATTCTGGTGGGCGACCTGTTCTATGAGCGGCCGCTGGCGGAGCGCTTGCTGGCCTGGCTGGAGCCGATGGCGGTTCCCGCGCTGCTGGGCGATCCGGGGCGGAATTATTTTCCAAAAGACAAAGTGGAAAAACTTGCCAGCTACGAGGTCCAGACCACGCGCGATCTGGAGGACCGGGAAATCCGCCAAACCGGCGTTTACCGGCTGATGCGCGGGGACTAGGCGGCGGGGGCACCCTCTGTCACAGTGACCTTGCAAGCGCCGGGGTGCACCATGTTCCTGTTAGACCGCGTCAAATCGCTGGACGCCATCATGGCGACCGCCGAGAAAAAGGGCCTGCATCGTTCCCTGGGGCCCTTCCAGCTGACCTTGCTGGGCATCGGTGCGGTGATCGGCACCGGCATCTTCGTGCTGACCTCCGAGGCGGCGCAAAAAGCCGGCCCCGGCATGATCCTGTCCTTCGTCGTGGCAGGCTTTGTCTGCGCCGTCGCGGCGCTGTGTTATTCGGAACTCGCCTCCATGGTGCCGGTCGCCGGCTCTGCCTACACCTATACCTATGCCGTGGTCGGCGAGATGATGGCCTGGATGGTCGGCTGGGCGCTGATCCTGGAATATGGCGTGGGCGCCAGCGCCGTCGCGGTCGGCTGGTCCAATCATGCCACTGGCTTGCTGCACGGGCTGGGATGGGACATTCCAGTCTCCATCCGCAATGCCGACGCACTGATGGCCCAAGTCGAGCTGCTGTTCGGCGCCACCCCCTCGGCGGAGATCACCAAGGCGCTGCAGGTCGGCGGCTGGATCAATGTACCCGCCATGCTGGTGGCCTCGGCGGCAACATGGCTGCTGGTGCTGGGCACCACAGAAAGCGCGCGGGTCAATGCCGTGCTGGTGCTGGTCAAGATCGCGGCCCTGACCCTGTTCATCGCCCTGACATGGCCGGTGATGCAGGCCGAGAATTTCACGCCCTTCGCGCCCACCGGCGCGACGGGTGTGTTCGGCGCCGCCGCCTCGATCTTCTTCGCCTATGTCGGCTTTGACGCGGTCTCCACCGCCGCCGAGGAGACCAAAAATCCCCAGCGTAACGTTCCCATCGGCCTGATTGGCGCCTTAGGGATCTGCACCCTGTTCTATTTGCTGGTCGCCGGCGGCGCGGTCGGCGCCCTGGGCGCGCAGCCCCTGATGGAAGCCGGCCATGTCCTGGCGCCGGGTTCGGCCGAGATGACGGGCCGCTGCGCCTTGATGGGCGCAGGCGCGACCCAGCCACTGGTCTGCTCCAAGGAAGCCCTGGTGCATGTGCTGGACACCATCGGCTATCCCGCACTGGGCCGGCTGGTGGGCCTGGCGGCGGTGATCGCGTTGCCGTCGGTGGTGCTGATGATGATGTTCGGCCAGACGCGCGTCTTTTTCACCATGGCGCGCGACGGGTTATTGCCCGACAAGCTGGCCTCGGTGCATCCGCGCTACCGCACGCCCCATGTCGTGACCATCATCACCGGCATCGGCGCCACCATCGCCGCCGCCGTGCTGCCGGTGGGCAAGCTGGCGGACTATTCCAACTCCGGCACGCTGTTCGCCTTTTTCATGGTGGCGATCGCCGTGATGGTGCTGCGCAAGACCGATCCCGGCCGCCGGCGTCCGTTCCGCACGCCGGGTCTCTGGATAATCGCGCCGGCGGCCATCATCGGCTGCCTGGTACTGTATTTCTCGCTGCCGCTGACCGCCATACTGGTGCTGCCGATCTGGGGCGGAATTGGCCTTCTGTTCTATTTCCTCTATAGCCGCTCGCGCAGCCATGTCGGGCGCGGCATCATTGACGGCCCGCCCAGCGTCAAGATGTAGTTATCGCATGTCCTACAAATCCCTCCGGGATTTCCTGGCCCGTCTCGAGAAAGACGGCGAGCTGGTGCGCGTAAGCGAGCCGGTCTCCACCGTGCTGGAGATGACGGAGATCCAAACCCGCCTGATCGCCGAGGGCGGGCCGGCGGTAATTTTCGAGAACGCCATCAGGGCCGACGGCGCCAGAAGCGCCATGCCGGTGCTGGTCAACCTGTTCGGCACGGTGAAACGCGTTGCCATGGGCGTCACCATGGGCGGCAAGCCGCGCACCACCGGCGCGGACCTGCGCGAAGTGGGCGAGCTGCTCGCCCAGTTGCGCCAACCCCAGCCGCCACGCAGCCTGGGTGAAGTGGGCGAGCTGCTGCCGCTGGTGAAAACCATCCTGGCGATGAAACCCAAGACGGTGGGCAAGCCTGCCTGCCAGGAGATCGTGCTGCGGGGCGACGATATCGATTTGTCCAAGCTGCCGGTGCAGACCTGCTGGCCGGGCGAGCCGGCGCCGCTGATCACCTGGCCGCTGGTGGTGACAAAAGGCCCCACCGATGCGCGCGAGGACAATTACAATCTGGGCATCTACCGCATGCAGGTGCTGAACAGGAACCAGACCATCATGCGCTGGCTCAAGCATCGCGGCGGAGCGCAGCATCACCAGCGCTGGGGGGCGGAAAAGACCGCGCCGCTGCCCGCCGCCTGCGTGATCGGCGCCGATCCGGGAATCATCCTGGCGGCGGTGACGCCGGTGCCCGAGACTTTATCGGAATATCAGTTCGCCGGCCTGCTGCGCGGGAGCCGCGTCGAGCTGGCCGATTGCGTCAGCCAGCCGCTGAAGGTGCCGGCGGAAGCCGAAATCGTGATCGAGGGTGAAGTGTCGCTGTCGGACTATCGCGACGAAGGCCCCTATGGCGATCACACCGGCTATTACAATTCGGTGGAACAGTTCCCGGTCTTCACCGTCACCGCGATTACGATGCGGAAAGACCCGATCTATCTGTCGACCTATACCGCGCGGCCGCCGGACGAGCCGTCCGTCCTGGGCGAAGCGCTGAACGAAGTTTTCATTCCGCTGATCAAGCAGCAATTCCCCGAGATCGTGGATTTCTGGCTGCCGCCGGAAGGCTGCTCCTATCGCATCGCCGTGGTCAGCATGAAGAAGGCCTATCCCGGACATGCCAAGCGCGTGATGATGGCGGTGTGGTCGTACCTGCGCCAGTTCATGTACACCAAATGGGTGATCGTGGTGGATGACGACATCAATGCGCGCGACTGGAAAGACGTGATGTGGGCCGTGTCCACCCGCATGGACCCGGCGCGCGACGTCACCATCATCGAGCACACGCCGATCGACTACCTGGATTTCGCCTCGCCGCAGAGCGGGCTGGGCTCCAAGATCGGGCTGGACGCCACCAACAAGCTGCCCCCGGAAACCAGCCGCGAATGGGGCAAGAAGATTGCCATGGACCCGGATGTGATCCGCAAGGTGACCGAGAAATGGTCGAAACTTGGCTTGCCGGGCAGTGGCAGAGCCATCTGGTGATCTTGCTCCGACACGTGTAGGTTGGCTGCATGCGCCACATCCTGCTTCCCATCCTGCTGCTCACCGCCGCCACCGCGCGCGCGCAGGATTGCACCCCGGCCAAGCTGCTGGCCACCGTGCCGATGCACAGCGCCGAGCCGGACAGCAACATCCGCACCGTGCCGGTCACGCTCAACGGCGTCACCCGCCAGATGGTGCTGGATACCGGCGGCGCCATTACCCAGATCTCCCACGGCATGATCGAGGAATTGAAGCTGCCCCTGCGCAACGGCACCGCGCGGGTCTATGACATCAATGGGCGGGTTTCGCGTCACTTCGCCGTGGTCAAGGATTTCACCTTCGGCCATCTGCAACGCCAGGACGCCGCGCTGATGGTGTGGCCTGAGCCCAAGCGCCCCTATGCCGGCGAACTGGCGCAGGACATGCTGCAGCCCTATGACGTGGACGTGGATTTCGGCGCCGGCGTCCTCAAGATGTACGCCAAGGCGGACCATTGCCCCGGACCGGTAGGCTGGACACCCACGGTGCGCACACCGATGCGCAACAAGGGCTGGCACCTGCACATTCCCGTCACCCTGGACGGCCACACCTATGACGCCATTTTCGATACCGGCTCGCGCCACACCATCATGCGGCTGCCGGCGGCGCAACGCGATTTCGGCCTGGGAATCGACTCCCCCGGCATGACGCCCTATCGCGCCATCAATGGCGACACCTTCCTCGACGGGTATTTGCGCAATTTCTTCAAACTGTCCTTCGGCGGCATGACGGTGGACCATCCGGAAGTCATGGTGGTGCCCGACATCATGAGCCGCAATGCCGACAGGAGCCCCATGGCGCGCAGCCGGGCCTATCGCCACAATGCCGACCTGAAACTGCCGGAACTGTCGCTGGGCATGGACATCCTCAAGCACTTGCATCTTTTCATGGCGTTCAGCGAAGAAGCGCTCTACATCGCCCCCGACATCGCCGTGCCCGGCACACCGCCGCACCTCGTCAAACCTTGACGCGCTGACTTAAGTGCGGCATCGGGTGGGCATGACCACTCCCGCCAGGCGCGATCCCCAAGCCATCCTGAGTTCCCTGCTCGAAGCCGCCAAAAAATGCGGCGCCGATGCGGCCGACGCCTTGTTCGTCGAAGGCGTCTCCTCCAGCGTGTCCTACCGCCTGGGCAAGCTGGAAGATGTGGAGCGGGCGGAGAATTACGATGTGGGCCTGCGGGTCTTTGTCGGCCAGAAGATCGCCTTCATCTCCTCCACCGATCTTTCGCCTGAGGCGCTGGAGGCCCTGCCGGGCCGCGCCGTCACCATGGCCAGGCTGGCGCCGGAGGACAAGTTCGCCGGCTTGGCGCCCAGCGACCGGCTGGCCAAGTCCATCCCCGCGCTCGACCTGGAAGACGCGGGCGAACCCAGCGCCGATCTTCTGATCGAACGCGCCCGCGCCGTGGAAGCCGCCGCCCTGGCGGTGAAGGGCGTGACCAATTCCGAAGGCGGCGGCGCCTCCTTCTCGCGCAGCGCCGTGGCGCTGGCGACCTCCACCGGCTTTTACGGCCGCTATGCCGCCACCAGCCACAGTATCGGCGTGGCGGTGCTGGCGGGTGAAGGCACCGGCATGGAGCGCGACTATGACCAGGCCAGCGCCCGCCATGCCGCGGATTTGCGCGGCCCCGAAGATATCGGCCGCACCGCAGGGGAAAAGGCCGTCAAGCGGCTGAACCCGCGCAGCATGAAATCCCAAAGCGTGCCGGTGGTGTTTCATCCCGACGAAGCCGGCGGATTGCTGGGTCATTTCGCCGGCGCCATTTCCGGCGCCGCCATCGCCCGTGGCGTTTCCTTCCTGAAGGATCGCATGGACACCGCGATCTTTGCCCCCGGCATCAACATCATTGACGATCCCCACCGGGTGCGGGGCCTGCGCTCCAAGCCGTTCGATGGAGAAGGCGTCGCCAATGCCCGCCGCGCCCTGATTGACGGCGGCAGGCTGACAAGCTGGCTGCTGGACTGCGCCAGCGCCCGGCAGCTCGGCCTGGAAACCACCGGCCATGCCGCGCGCGGCACCGGCGGGCCGCCCAGCCCCTCCTCCACCAACCTCTATCTGGAAGCGGGCAAGCTCAGCGTCAAAGACCTTATTGCCGACATAAAACAGGGCTTCTATGTCACCGAACTGATGGGCATGGGAGTCAATGGCGTGACCGGCGATTACTCCAGAGGCGCGGCGGGGTTCTGGATCGAGAATGGCCAGATCGCTTTTCCCGTTTCCGAAGTCACCATCGCGGGCAACCTGAAAGACATGTTCGCCAGCCTTGTTCCCGCCAGTGACCTGGAATTCCGCCACGGCGTCAACGCGCCCACCGTGCGCATCGAGGGCATGACTCTTGCCGGCGCGTGAGGATCTCGCGCTGCTGGAAGACACGGTCCGCGAGGCCGGCCATATCGCGCGCAGCTTCTATGGCGGCGACTATAAGCAGTGGAACAAGGAAGGCGGCAGCCCCGTCACCGAAGCCGACCTGGCGGTCAACAAGTATCTCTGCGACCACCTGATGGCGGCGCGGCCCGATTATGGCTGGCTGTCGGAAGAGACCACCGACGATCCGGCCCGGCTGGACCGCCGCACCGTCTTCATCATCGATCCGATTGACGGCACCGTCGCCTTTCTCAAGAACCGGCCGCACTTCACCATCTGCGCCGGCATTGTGACCGATGGGCGTCCCGTCTGCGGCGTGGTCTACAACCCCGTCAGCGACGAGCTTTATTCCGCACGCATCGGCGCCGGCGCCCATCGCAACGGCACGCCTATTCATGTCGTCGCGAACCATCTGCTTCAGGATTGCGCCATGCTGGGCGACCGCACCCAGCTTGGCTGCGCGCCCTTCCCGGCCATGCATGTGCAGAACCGCAACTCGGTGGCGTACCGGGTGGTGCTGGTGGCCGATGGCAGCGCCGATGCCAGCGTCAGCCTTACCCCCAAGCGCGACTGGGACCTGGCGGCGGCCGACATCATCCTGCACGAAGCCGGCGGACGGCTGACCGATACGAGCGGCGCCGTGCTGACCTACAACCGGCCGGTGACCAAGCAGGCCAGCCTGGTCGCTGCCAATCCACAACTGAACGCCGAAATAGTCTCGCTGCTGCGACAATAAGAAAATTGAGCAAGGTGGCCCGGTTGGGCTTCAATGCGGCGTCCCCGGTGAAAGCGAACCCCATGCCCGAATCCAAGCAGCTTCTGCACTTTGTGTTCGGCGGGGAGCTCCAACACACCCAGGAGGTCGAGTTCAAGGACCTCAGCAAGCTGGACTTTGTCGGCATGTATCCCAACTTCACCGAGGCCAAGAAGGCCTGGCGCGCCAAGGCCCAGGCCACGGTGGACAATGCCCAGATGCGCTATTTCGTCGTCCATATGCACCGGCTGATGGAACCGGATGATGGGGATCATCACTAACCATCTGGCCTGACAAGGCTTTTTGCCTCCACCGCGCCCGCATGCTACAGCACGGGCGCATGAGTTCCCCCGGGCCCAACCTGAACACTGCCGCCGTGATCCGCCGCCTGCTGCGCGACTATGTCCGCGGGCATTGGGGCCTGATGCTGCTGGCCGTCTTCTGCATGCTGCTGACCAGCGCCATCAGCGGGCTGGTGCCGCTGATGGTCAATTACGAGATCAAGCTGATCTTCCTGCGCCGCCAGGCCGACCTGTTGCTGCCGCTGTCGCTGGCGGTGGGCGGCGTGGTGGTGCTCCGCGCCATCACCCTGTTCTTCGGCCGGATGTGGCTGGACTCGCTGGGCGAGCGCACCGTGGCCGCGGCCCAGCGCGACATGTTCGGCCGCCTGATCCGCCGGGATCTGGCCGATCTCAATGCCGTGCATTCCGGCCAGTTCGTCTCCAACTTTCTCTATGACGCCACATTGATGCGCGACGGACTTACCCAAGGCGTGGCCGCCGTCTTCCTGGAAGCGGTGCAGTTGATCGTCTTCCTGGCCTATGTGCTGATCAGCGACTGGCAGCTTGGCGCGCTGGCACTGATCATCCTGCCCGGCGTGGCCTGGGCGATGGAGCGGCTGGGCGGCTCGATGCGCCGCGCCGCCACCCGCGGCATGCGCGAGACCGGCGACCTGTCGGTGGTGCTGTCCGAAGCGATGGACGGCCGGCGCATCATCAAGGCCTATGGCCTGGAAGCGCACAGCGTGGAACGGGTGAATGCGCGCCTGAAATCGCGGCTGGGGACCTTGCTGAAGGCGGTGCGGCTGCGCGCCGCCGGCGCGCCCGTCACCGACCTGTTCCTGGGCGCCGTGGTCAGCCTGGTGCTGTTCGCAGCCGGCTGGCAAAGCCTGCACGGCCAGATCACCCTGAATGCTTTCGCCGGATTTCTCACCGCGCTTCTCCTGGCGCAGCAACCCTTGCGCAACCTGTCCCAACTTTGGCCCACCGCCTCGGCCGGCGTCGCCGCCACCAACCGCATCTTCGCCGCCATCGATGCGCGTCCCACCATCGTCAACCGTCCCGGCGCCGTGCCGCTGAAGCCCGCGGGCGGCGCGGTCAGCTTTCGCAATGTCGGCTTCACCTATCACGCCGATGGCGCGCCCACCCTGTCGGGCGTAACCCTGGACGTTCCGGCGGGCGCCAAGATCGCCCTGGTGGGGCCGTCCGGCGCCGGCAAGAGCACCATCTTCAATCTTCTGCTGCGCTTCTATGATGCCAATAGCGGCGCCGTCGCCATAGATGGCCAGGACATTCATAGCGTGACCCTGGAAAGCCTGCGCGCCGCCATCGGCGTGGTCACCCAGGACGCGATGCTGTTCGACGAAAGCGTGGCCGACAATATCGCGCTGGGCAAACCCAGCGCCTCGCTGGGCGAGATCAAGGCGGCGGCGCGCAATGCCGCGGCGCACGACTTCATCGAGGCCATGCCCCAGGGCTATGACACCCAGGTGGGCGAAGGCGGCCTGAAACTGTCCGGCGGCCAGCGCCAGCGCATCGCCATCGCCCGCGCCATGCTGCGCAACGCGCCCATCCTGCTGCTGGACGAAGCCACCAGCGCGCTGGATGCCGAATCCGAACGCCAGGTGCAGGAAGCGCTGGCGCGGCTGATGAAGGGGCGCACCACCATCGTCATCGCCCATCGCCTGTCCACCGTGGTGGATGCCGACCGCATCTATGTCATCGACAAAGGCCGCGTCGCCCAGGCCGGCAGCCATGCCGAGCTTCTGGCGGCCGACGGGCTGTATGCCAGCCTCTACCGCCACAATCTGGAAGACGTGCGATGAGCCTTCCTCTTGGCTTGCGCGCCTGGCGCATATTGACCGGCATGGCCTCGCCCTTCGCGCGGCTGCTGCTGCGCCGGCGCGCCACCCGCGACAAGGAAGACTGGACCCGGCTGAACGAGCGGCTGGGCATGGCGGGGCTGGCGCGGCCCAAAGGTCCGCTGGTCTGGATCCATGGCGCCAGCGTGGGCGAAAGCCTGTCGGCGCTACCGCTGATCGAAAAACTGCTGCAGCATGCCAGCGTGCTGGTGACCAGCGGCACGGTCACCAGCGCCGCCATGATGCGCCAGCGCCTTCCCAAAGGCGCGCTGCACCAGTTCGTGCCACTAGACATACCGGGCGCAGTGGACCGTTTCCTGGATCACTGGAAGCCGGATGCCGGCCTGTTCATCGAATCCGACCTGTGGCCCAACCTGATCCTGGGCGCCTCCTCGCGCGGGGTGAAGCTGGCGCTGGTCAATGCCCGCATCTCGGCGCGCTCCGCCGAACGCTGGGGCTGGGCGCGCAAAAGCGTGGCGAGGCTGCTGGAGGCGTTTGACCTGGTGCTGGCCCAGGATGAAGAGGGCGCGGAGCGGCTGCGCGAGTTGGGCGCGCTAACCGTGCAAGTGGCCGGCAGCCTGAAAGCCGATGCGCCGCCGCTGGCCTGCGACGAAGGCGCCCTGGCCGAATTGCGCGGCCAGATCGGCAACCGCCCCGTGCTGCTGGCGGCCCAGACCCACCCCGGCGAGGACGAAACCATTCTTCCGGCGCATGACCTGCTGCGCGGACGTTTCCCCGATCTTCTGACCATATTGGTGCCGCGCCATACCGCGCGCGGCGCCGACCTGGAAATGCTGTGCGGTACCCGCGCTTGGAAGCGCCGCTCCACCGGCGGCAAGATTTCCCTCCAGACCGCCGTCTATATCGCCGACACCATGGGCGAGCTGGGGCTGTTCTATCGCCTCAGCCGCTTCTGCTTCCTGGGCGGCACCCTGGTGCCGCTAGGCGGACATAATGTGCTGGAGCCGGCGGCGCTGCATTGCGCCGTGCTGGCCGGACCCAATATCGCCAGCGCGACACGCGCATATGAAGCGGTGCTGGGCGCCCAGCAATTCGGGCTGGTCACCAGCAGCGCCGATATCGCCCGCGAGGCCGGGCGCCTGTTGGAAAATCCCGCCATGGCGATGGCGGCGGGAGACGCGGCGGCGCGCGGCGCGGCAACCCAGTCCGGCGCCGTGGCGCGCATAGCGGCGGCGCTGGCCGTCCTGCTCGATGCGCGCGCCTGACTTTTGGCAGAGACGAGGTTTCCCGGCCGCGCTCCTCGCGCCGCTGGGCCGGCTCCATGGCGCCAGCGTGGCGTTCAAGGCGCGCACCGTCAGGCCTTTTGATCCCGGCTTGCCGGTCATCTGTGTCGGCAATCTCACCGCCGGCGGCAGCGGCAAGACCCCCATCGCCATCGCCATTGCCGAAATGCTGCGCGCACGCGGCCACAAGCCGTACTTCCTCACCCGCGGCTATGGCGGTAGTGAGCGCGGCCCGGCGCTTGCCACGCGCGGTCACAGCGCCGCGGTGATGGGCGATGAGGCACTGTTGTTGGCGCGCGCCGCGCCCACCATCGTGGCGCGCGATCGCGCCGCCGGGGCACGGCTGGCAAAGGAAAAGGGCGCCACGGTCATCGTCATGGATGACGGCCACCAGAATTTCTCCTTGCGCAAAACTTTGTCGCTGGTGGTGGCGGATGCCGAAACCGGCTTCGGCAACGGCTACCAGATTCCGGCGGGCCCGTTGCGCGAGCCGGTGGCGCAGGGGCTGGCCCGTGCCGATGCGGTCATTTTCGTTGGCGATGGCGAGGCCGACCTGGGCGGATACAAAGGTCCCGTGCTGCGCGCCCATCTCAAAGCCGAGGGCGACAGCTTCGCCGGGCAGAATGTCTTTGCCTTTGCCGGCATCGGGCGGCCGGAGAAATTCGCCGCCTCGCTGGAAGACGGCGGCGCCCATGTCACCGGCAACTGTTTCTTCCCCGATCACCATCCATACACCGAGGACGAACTCATCCAGCTTCGCGCCGTGGCGGGCGAGGACATGCTGGTCACCACGGAAAAGGATTTCGTGCGCCTGTCCACCGCCCAGCGAGAGGGCATCCGAATGCTGAAGGTCGCCGCCGTCTTTGAGGACGCTGGTGCAATAGAGCGCTTGCTTGACAGCATCGCCCCCAAAGCCTAGCCAAAATCCCATGACGGAGTCCCCCTCATCCCTGGGCCGCAAGCTGCGCTATGCCGCGGAGGCAGGCATCTTCCTGTCCTTCATGGCGCTGTTCCGGGTGCTGGGGTTGGAGACGGCCTCGCGCGTGGGCGGCTGGATCGGGCGCAATATTTTCTCGCTGCTGCCGCCCGACCGGGTGGCGCGCGCCAACCTGGCCGCCGCCTTTCCGGAAAAAACGTTAGCCGAGCGCAACCAGATCCGCCGCAGCATGTGGGACAATCTGGGCCGGGTGGTAGGCGAGTATCCGCACCTGGCGCGCTTCTCGCCCAAGGGCGAGGACCCGCGCATTACCTACAGCCTTCCCGCCGGCATGAGCCTGGAAACCCTGAAACAGCAGCCGCTGATCTTCCTGTCGGCGCATCTGGGCAATTGGGAAGCCCTGCCGATCCTGGCCAGCCAGCTCGGCTTTGACGGCGCCGCGGTGATACGGCCGCCGAACAATCCTTATGTGGCGGACTGGGTGGCGCGCCAGCGCCGCATCAACGGGCCCGACACCATGATCGCCAAGCACAATGCGGCGCGGCCCATGCTGACCCAGCTCAAGGCCGGCAAGATGCTGTGCATGCTGGTGGACCAGAAATTGCGCGAAGGCATCCCTGCGCCCTTTTTCGGCCGCGACGCCATGACCACGCCCGCCCCCGCCGTGCTGGCGCTGCGGACCGGCGCGCATATCCTGATGGCCGCCAACCGCCGCGTAGGCGGCCCGCGCTTTCACGTCACGGTGCAGCCGGAGCTGGAATTTTCCGCCAGCGGCGATGAGCCGGCCGATATCGCCCGCCTTACCGCCGCCATCACCGCGCGGATCGAGGAAATGGTACGCGCCGATCCTGGCCAGTGGCTGTGGATACACAATCGCTGGCCCACGCCGCGCGACATTGCTTTAATGCAGGCCATCCCATGAGCACACGCCAACGTCTTCTGGATCAATTGTTCTTCGGCCGCGACCCGCTGAAGGATTTTCCCGCCGGCAAATATCCCACCGACCTGCAGGGCTGGCATTCCCAGCATCCCTATCTGGCGCGCGCCATCCATCAGGCGAGCCCCGGCATCGTGGTGGAAGTCGGCGTGTGGAAAGGCGCCTCCGTCGTCACCCTGGCCAAAGAGCTTCAACGGCTGAAGCGGGACGCGGTGGTGATCGCCATCGATACCTGGCTGGGCTCGTCCGAACATTATTTGTGGGAAAAGTTCATCCCCGACCTGGATTTCGAATTCGGCTATCCGCGCCTCTATCACAAGTTCGCCGCCAACATCGTCAATGAAGGCCTGCAGGATTTCGTGGTGCCGCTGCCGCTGGATTCCATCAATGCCTTCCAGCTTCTGAAGGAAAAGGGCATCCGCCCCGATGTGCTGCACATCGATGCCGGGCACGATTATCATTCGGTGATGGCCGACCTCAAAGCCTGGTGGCCGCAATTGAAAGACGGCGGCGTACTGGTGGGCGATGATTATTTCAGCAAGCCCATCATCGGCCAGGGCAAGTGGCCGGAAGTGCGCCAAGCCTTTGACGAGTTTTTCGCCGCTAATGCCCATACCGTGTTCGAGAACACGGACGGCAAATGTTACGTCGGTAAACCCTAAAGCGGGTCCGGCTTGGGCTTGCGCGTGGATAGCGACGGGTCCAGCCGTACCTGGAACCAGTTCATCGCCCAATGCAGATGCGGGCCTGTGGCGCGGCCGGTTGCGCCGACCAGCCCGATGCGCTGGCCGCGCTTGACCGTATCGCCCGGCTTCACCAGCCGCTTGCTTTGATGCAGGTATGAGGTGGAGACCCCCTGGCCGTGGTCGATCAGGGTGAAGCCGCCACTCAGGTAATAATCGTCGCTGAGGCTGACCACCCCATCAGCGGGCGCGCGGATCGGCGTGCCGGCGGGCGCGGCCATGTCCACGCCGTAATGCGGCGACATCGGCGTGCCGTTATCAATGCGCTGGCTGCCGAAGATACCGCTTTCGCGGCCCGGCGCCGGCCAATCCAGGCCGGAAAGAAAATCGCTGCCGCTGCTGTCGGCCAGCCGCGCCAGATAGATCATCTCCGCCTCATGGGCGATGCGTTCCTTCACTTCCGGCGGCGGCGTCACCGTGTGCTGCGGCAAGCCGTTCACATGCTGGACGTCGTAGGTGCGCAGCGTAGGCGTGAAGCTGCGGCTGTCGCCGCCGCCATCGGGATAGCGCACCGTCACCAGCACCGGCTTGGTCTGGTCGGGGGCGAAGCCGAAGGCAAAACGCCCGTCTTGTGTGATCCGCAGGGGACGCCCATCCAGCGCCGCAGTTGAGCCGGGCGGGGCGCTGCCCATGGCGAGGCTGCCCTGGCTCATCGCGCCGGTGATGGAAAAGCGCACCGGCTTTTGCGCCCAGGCGGGCAAAGTAACAGAAGACAGGCAGGCGCCAACAAACAGGCGGCGGCGCATCATTTAGGGGCGAGGCCTTTTTCCTGCGCCCGCGCCGTGGCGATGTCCGGGCTGGCATAGGCTTCCTGCAGGTCCACGCTCCAATAGCGCAGCGCGTCCAGCGGAATATGCGCGCCGGTCACGGCGCAGGCAACATAGCCGCCCGGCGTGACGATCTCATATTCGCCGTCGAGAAAGTGAAGCCTGGCCTCACCCTGGTCGCGTTCCATGACGTTCATGCACCGTCCTCAAGTAGCGAAGCGATAGGACATAAAAAAAGATTGTATCCAATTCACCGTCAGAAAAGCGAGCCTTGATCGACGGGCTTTTTGCCCTTGGGCCGGGCGGTGCCGCCCTCCGCCACCGCCTGCTTGTCGCCATCGGCGAAGGTCAGGGTCAGCCCCTCGCCCGGTTTCACCGCACTCGCGCGGCGGCGCACCTTGCCGTCCTCGCCCCGCACCAGGGCGAAGCCCCGCTCCAGCACCGATTTGTGCGACACGCTGTCCAGCACCCGCGCCAGCCCGTCCAGGTGCCTCCGGGTATGCGTCAGACGTGTGCGCTGCGCCCGCTCCGAGCGTTCGCCCAGCGCCTTCAACCGCTCGCCGCACACCGTCATGCGGTCCTTGAGCATGCGGTCGCGCAGTTGCGCCTCGGCCTTGGCGAACTGCACGCGATGGACCTGCAAATTCTTGCGCAAGCTCTGGCCCAGCCTGTCGCCGGCCAGATCCAGGCGCTGGCGCGGGCCGGCGAACAGGCTTTCGGCGCGCGGCAGAACCCGCGCCAGTTGCGCCAGGTGCCGCTGGCGGTCTTTCAGCCCCTTGCTGAAACAGCCCAGCATGCGGCGTTCGAAATCCAGAATCTGGGCCAAGAGCTCGGTGCGGACCGGCACCGCCAGTTCGGCGGCGGCGGTGGGCGTGGGCGCCCGCATGTCGGAAACAAAGTCGATCAGGGTGGTGTCGGTCTCATGCCCCACCGCCGAGATCAGGGGAATGGTCCCGGCCGCCACGGCCCGTACCACCGCCTCATCATTGAAGGCCATCAGGTCTTCCACCGAACCGCCGCCCCGCGCCACGATGATCAGATCGGGCCTGGGCAGATGCGCGCCGAAGGCATTGAAGCCGGTGATGGCGGCGGCGATTTCGGCAGCGGCCTTCTCGCCCTGCACCGCCACCGGCCAGAGAAGCACCCGGCGGGGAAAGCGCGCTTGGAGCCGGTGCATGATATCGCGGATCACAGCGCCGGTGGGCGAGGTCACCACCCCGATCACTTCGGGCAGGAACGGCAACTTCTTCTTGCGGTCTGCATCGAACAGGCCCTCGGCGGCCAGCCGCTTGCGCCGTTCTTCCAGCAGCGCCATCAGCGCCCCCAGCCCGGCCAATTCCACCTGCTCGACGATGATCTGGTAGCGCGACGACCCGGCATAGGTGGAAAGCTTGCCGGTGCAGATCACTTCCATCCCGGCCTCGGGGCGGATTTTCAGCCGCGCCGTGTTGCCGCGCCAGATCACCGCGTTCAAGACCGCCTTGTCGTCCTTGAGGTCGAAATAGACATGGCCGGAGGAATGGAATTTCAGGCCCGAAATCTCGCCCCGCACCCGGACCATGGCGAACTGGTCCTCCACCGTGCGCTTCAGGGCGGCGGACAATGTTGTGACTGTAAATTCGGGCAGGTTGGAAACTGGTGTGTCGGGCATGGCTCCCATGATACAGGGTGGCGGCACACAAAGGCGAGGTTGGCGTGAAGGTCTTGTTGGTGGGTTCCGGGGGGCGTGAGCATGCGCTGGCCTGGGCGCTGTCCAAAAGCCCGCTCCTGACAAAGCTCTATTGCGCCCCCGGCAATGCCGGGATCGCCGGCGTGGCCGAATGCGTCCCCATCCCCGCCACCGACTTTGCCGGTCTGGCCAAGTTCGCCGCCGACACCCGAATCGATTTTGCCGTCATCGCCGCCGACGCCCAGTTGGTGGGCGGGCTGTGGGACGTGCTGGAAGCGGCCGGCATCCGCAGCCTGGGGCCATCGAAAGCCGCCGCGGTGCTGGAAGGCTCCAAGGGCTTTGTCAAAGAGCTTTGCGACGAAATGGGCATTCCCACCGCCGCCTACAAACGCTTCACCGCGCCGGACGCGGCCAAGAGCTTCGCCGACAGCCTGGGTTACCCGGTGGTGATCAAGGCCGATGGGCTGGCGGCCGGCAAGGGCGTGATCATCGCTGGCGACAAAAGTGAAAGCCACAAGGCGATCGACTTCATGTTCGAAGGCGGCTTTGGGATGAGCGGCCATGCCATCGTGATCGAGGAATTCATGGAGGGCGAAGAGGCCAGCTTCTTCGCCCTCAGCGACGGCACCAATGTCGTGCCGCTGGCCGGCGCCCAGGACCACAAGCGCGTCGGCGATGGCGATACCGGCCCCAACACCGGCGGCATGGGCGCTTATTCACCGGCGCCGGTTTTGACTCCCGCGCTGGAACAGGTGGCGATGGAGCAATTCATCAAGCCGACCGTCGCCGCCATGAAGGCCAAGGGCATGCCCTATATGGGCGTGCTCTATCTGGGGCTGATGATCACCAGGAGCGGCCCCAAGCTGGTGGAATACAATGCCCGCTTCGGCGATCCGGAATGCCAAGTGCTGATGCCGCGCCTGAAAAGCGACCTGCTGACTGCCCTGGTGGCGGCGCGCGACGGCAAGCTGGCGCCGCTGGAATGGCGCGGCGACGTGGCGCTGACGGTGGTGATGGCCTCCAAGGGCTATCCCGGTTCGTACGAAAAGGGGCACATCATCACCGGGCTGGAAGACGCCGCCCAACTGCCCGGCATCACCGTCTTCCATGCCGGAACCGAACGGCGCGGCAAGGAAATCGCGGCGGTGGGCGGCCGGGTGCTGAATGTCACCGCCTTGGGCAAGGACGTGGCCGAAGCCCAGGCCCGCGCCTATGAGGCGGTCAAGCGGATTCACTGGGACGGCGCTTTCTGCCGCACGGACATCGGCTGGCGCGCATTAAGTCGATAAATTGTGCGCTTGCGCGCACGGGGCGTTGACAGCAGCGGAGCGGCAAGGCACCCAATAGCCATGTTGTTGTGGGCGGGCTTTCTATCCATCCTGGTCGGGTGCGCGGCGCTGTTGATTGACCGCGCCCTGGCGCATTTCATCTACGATCATGTCAACGCCCGGGCGCACAAGGCGCTGGACGGCATCACCCATTACGCCAAGGCCGGCCATTGGCTGGCCGCCGCCATCCTCGCCCTGATCGTGGCGGCGGGCATGCGCCACTTCGATGTGCTGGAAGAAGACGTCACCCTGCTGATCAATTACTCCCTGGCCTTCATCGCCAGCCTGACTCTCGGCAGCGGCATTTTGCATGTCATCAAGCTGGTGCTGGGCCGCCGCCGGCCGCGCGACGACATGGAGATGGGCCTGTACGGCTTTATGCCTTTGGCCTTCAATCCCGATTACAACAGCTTTCCATCCGGCCATGCTTTGACCATCTGCTGCGTGGCGGTGATCTTTACGTGCGTGTGGCCGATGGCCTGGCCGATCTGGTTCGGCATCGCCGCACTGCTGGCGGTGACCCGCGCTTTGCTGACAGCGCATTTTCTCAGCGATGTGCTGATCGGCGCCGGCATCGGGTTGATCGCGGCGCGCGAAGTTCTGCAACTGGGCTTTCCCGGTTTCTCGCCCGCCTGGTTTTAGGCTTTCACCCTTCGACAGGCTCAGGGTGAGGATTCACCCAACTCCTCATGCTGAGCTTGTCGAAGCATGAGAGAAGCGATTTAACCCCGTCGCGCCCTAAAAAATTCCCGCAAAATTTCGCCGGCTTCCAGCGCATGCGGCTCGGTCTGCGTCACCGCCGGGCGATGATGACAGGTGGGCTGCTCGAAAAAACGCGGCCCGTGCAGCACCGCTCCGCCCTTGGGATCGCAGGCCGCGAATACCAGCCGGCCGATGCGCGCCATCGCCATGGCGCCGGCGCACATGGCGCAAGGCTCCAGGCTGACATAGAGCGTCGATCCGATCAGCCGTTCATTGCCCAGTGCCTGCGCCCCGGCGCGCATCACCAGTATCTCGGCATGGGCAGTGGGGTCCTTGCGCTCCAGGATGCGGTTGCCGTCCCGCGCCAGCAGCGCGCCATCGGCGCCCAGCAGCACCGCGCCCACCGGCACTTCGCCCCGCAAAGCGGCGGATTTCGCTTCTTCCAGCGCCAATGCTATGGCTTCGCCGTCCGTCATGGGTTCAGGAGTTAGCATTGCCCCCCTCTGAAAAGCTAGCCGGCGACCGCATAGCAAAAGTCATCGCCCGGGCCGGGATCTGTTCGCGCCGGGACGCCGAAAAGCTGATCCTGGAAGGCCGGGTCAAGCTGGACGGGGTGGTGGTGACCTCGCCCGCCGTCAATGTCACCGCCGCCAATGTGGTGCAGGTGGACGAGAAGCCGCTGGCCGAGCCGGAAGGCGCGCGGCTGTGGCGCTATCACAAGCCCAACGGGTTGGTGACCACCCACAAGGACGAGAAGGGCCGCGCCACCGTGTTCGCCAACCTGCCCAAGCATCTGGGCCGCGTGGTGTCGGTGGGCCGGCTGGATTTCAATACCGAAGGGTTGCTGCTGCTCACCAATGACGGCGAGATCGCGCGGCGCATGGAGCTGCCGGCCTCGGGCTGGACCCGCGTCTATCGCGTGCGCCTGTTCGGCAAGGTGACGCAAGCCGAACTGGACAAGCTGGCCAGCGGCATGACCATCGATGGCGTCAAATACGGTCCCATCATCGCCGATCTCGAGCGCAACAAGGGCCTGAACAGCTGGGCCACCGTCAGCCTGAAGGAAGGCAAGAACCGCGAGATCAAGCGGGTGATGGAACGGCTGGGCCTGAAAGTCTCCCGCCTGATCCGCACCGCTTACGGGCCGTTCCCGCTTGGCCAGCTTGCCGAAGGCCAGGTCGAGGAAATCCCCGCCCGGCTGTGGCGGGAAAAGCTGGGAATCGGCCGCAAAAAACGTGCTGACCGTGAAGAGTAAGCCTGCTAGAAGCCGCGTCTAATCGGGAGACGGCCATGGGAAGCATGAAGGACAAGCGCAAGAACCTGCTTCAGCCGCCCTATGCCGCCGAGACCAGGGATGTGCGCTTCGCCGGGACCTTTGAAGTGCTGGTGCCGGTGCCCGAGCGCAACAAGCCGCAGAAAGTGCCGCTGCAATTTCCCACCATGGCCGCCGCGGAAGGCTGGATGCACAGCCCCGACGGCAAGGACATGATCTCCGACATCCTGGAAGAGGCCAAGAAGGGCTGACGCCTTTCATCCGTTTAGCCGCAAGATCCCGCGTTAACCACGGAAAATGGCGGATTTTTTGGACCTGAGTTCCCCGCTTGGTAAGCGGATGTTCACTTTTTGGGTGTTAATTCTCCATTCCGATCATGGTTGGAGACACCAAATGCGTAAGTTGATCATCCTTGCCGCCGTGCTTGCCTTTGGCAGCATCGCCGCTTCCGCCGAACCTCTTCAGGACGGCGCCCGCTATTTCCAGCGCGCGGACTATAACCGCGCCCTAGCCTCCTGGCGCCCGTTGGCGGTCCAGGGCAATCCGGTGGCCCAGAACAATCTGGGCATCATGTACCTGGATGGCAAAGGCGTTCCGCAGAACACCTCCGAAGCGGTGCGTTACCTGTCGCTGTCCGCGGCGGCCGGCTCCTCGCTGGGCCAGAACAACCTGGGCGGCCTCTACCGCGACGGCAAGGGCGTTCCGCGTGACTTTGTCCGGGCGGCCCAGTGGTTCTCCGCCAGCGCCGCGCAGGGCAATTCCGCCGGCATGTACAATCTCGGCCTGATGTATGAAATGGGCCAGGGCATCAAGGCCGAACCCTTCCATGCTTACATGTGGTACGCGCTGGCCGCCGACATGGGCAACATGCCCAATGCCAACGCTCATCGTGACTCTCTGTGGCGCCGCATGACACCGGCCGCGCAGAACCAGGCCCGCCAGTTGGCCATCGCCTGCAAGCGCGCCAACTATCGCAACTGCCGCTAAAAGCAGTCAGCGCAAACAAACAAAAGCGGCCCGGTTTCCCGGGCCGCTTTTTTGTTGCCTGATCGGCAGCCGCCTAGTGCAGCATGCCCAGCAGGTACAGGATCAGGATGATGATCAGGATGGTGCCGACGGCGCCGCCGCCGCCCACCGCGCCATAACGGCTGAAGCCGAAGCCGCCGCCGGCCAGGAGCAGAACCAGAAGGATGATGAGCAAAAGGGACATGAAATTACCTCGCTATATTGGGAGATAATGTTGTCGGCGGTCTAAAGTTCCCTACTTGCCGAACTCGACCAGGTATCCCGCCGCACCCTCCTGCGGCTCGCCATTGCCCAGCGAGGTGCTGAACAGGCGGCGGCGATAGGAAAAGATGGTGACGCAGCAGACCTTTTTCACGTCCCACATGCCGCCATGCTGGAAGGCGCTGAAATTCCACGTGGCGAAATGGCCCCCCTCGACATGGCCGCTTTCAAAACCAGTCCAGAACAGGGTGCCCTTGCCGCCATCGGCAGCGGCTTCCGGCCCTGTCACCCAGCGCCATTCCCCGCGCGCGGTCTGGCGCCCGCCCAGGAAGGTGGTGTCGGTGTCGCCGCCATTGGGAAACACCTTGGCCATGATGAAATCGAACTCGGCCTTGTCCACGATGGTGGCCAGATAGCCGTTCTGGCCCTCATAGACATACTTCGACGCTGCGGCGCGCGCCGCCGCCCAGGTGATGTTCGGGGCCACCACATATTTGTAGGCATGGCCGGTGGGCGCCTTGACCACTTCGCTGCTTTCCAGGGCGGGGAAGGTTTCCTGGCCCGGGTCAGGGGCGCTTTCAAACAGCAGCCGCCAGGTGACCGCCACCACCAGCACCGCCGCGGCGCCCCACAGGCCCCAGACGATGCCGCGCATGATTTGCGGTGTAAGACGAAACGCCATGACCATCCCCTGCCCCGGCGGGGATCATAATGAGGACCGCGCGGAAATCTACGGTTGCAGGCGTACCGTTATGGCAGGATGCGAAAGCGACGCAACAACCCCCAGCCGGACAGCACCAAAAGAAAGCAGAATCCCACCGCCGCCCAGAAGCCCTCGGGACTTTGCGCCCAGGGGATGCCTCCCACATTCATGCCGAAGGCCCCCACCACAAAGGTCGCCGGCAGCAGCAGGGTGGAGATCACGGTCAAGGCTGACAGCGCCCGGTTGCTGCGGTCGGCCAGGCGGCTGCCGATCTCTTCGTACAAAAGCCGGGACCGTTCCGACAGGGCGGCGGCATCGCGCTCGAAATCTTCGGCTTCCTGCAACAAGAGGGGCAACTGCTCCAGCAAGGGCCCGCCCTGGACGACATAGCGGGCCGACATGGCGCGGTGGATCGCCCCGCGCAGGGCGGAGAATTCGCGGGCATAGCGCGACAGTTCGCGGCGAAGCGGCCCCAGCACATCGCGCCCGATATGATCGCGGTCGGCCAGCACCTCGTCCTCGATCCGGCCAAGCTCGCTGCCCAGCGCCACCAACCGCTGCTCCACCAGGCCGACAAATTCCTCCTGCAGCCGCACCAGCGCCATCACCGGCGCCGCCAGGGTGCCGCCGCCAGCCACGGCCTGGCGCACATGCTCCACCCCGCGCATGGCATGCAGGCGCGTGGTCACCAGATGGCCGGCATCGAACCAGAAGGCCAGCCGTCCTGTCCCCAGGGAATGGTCGGCAAAGTCGCGCTCGATGTCGGGCAGCACGCCATAGGCGCCGGTGGCGGTGAGATGAAACTGGATGCGCTCCTCGCGCGGCGCCAGCAGCAGCCCTCGCGCCGGGGCGGGCAGAAGATCGAGACCCTCGATGAAACGCTTGGCGCGATGATCGGCCAGGCTCAGATGCAGCCAGATCCAGTCACGCGGCTGATCCAGATGCGCCGCCAGGCTTTCATCGCTGACGCGGCTCGCCCGGCCCTCATGGAACAGGAAGCCGAAGACCAAACCCGCGCAGCGCTCCAGCATATGAAGCTGGTACAGCGACGGTATGACGGTTTTGTTACAGCGTCAGACGTGCTGGCCGCCATTGATCATCAGCTCGGCGCCGGTGACATAGGAGGACTGGTCCGTACACAGATAATAGATCGCCTTGGCCACTTCCGCCGGCTGGCCCAGGCGGCGCAAGGGAATGGTCTCCACGATCTTCTCGGTGCCGGGCGACAGGATGGCGGTGTCGATCTCGCCCGGGGCAATGGCGTTGACGCGCACGCCCCAGGGGCCGAAGTCGGCCGCCATTTCCCGCGTCAGCGCCGCCGCCGCCGCCTTGGAGATGGAATAGGCCGCGCCCGCGAAGGGATGCACCCGGCTGCCGGCGATGGAGGTGACATTGACGATCGAGCCCTTGGCCGCGGCCAGTTCGGCCTTCAGCCCCTGGGCCAGCCAGATGGTGGAGAAGAGATTGACCTCGAACACCTGGCGCCACAGGTCCTGGGAAGACTCCAGGCTGCCCAGCCGCTCGCCCTTGGGGCCCTTGGGCGAGATGGCGGCATTGTTGACCAGGGCATGCAGCTTGCCGTCGGCCCCATTGCCTGTGTGAAGGCGGCTGCGCATTTCCTCGGCGGCGCGCATGGTGTCCTTGGGGTCGGATAGGTCCACCTGGATGTGATCCTCCGGCCCCGCCGCCCAGGGGCAATTTTCCGGAAAGGCGTGGCGCGAACAGGTGATGACCCGCCAACCGGCGCTGGAGAAGCGCTTCACAGTGGCATGGCCGATGCCGCGCGAGGCCCCGGTCAGGATCAAGGTGCGCTTTTCGTCATCTGCTTGGTTGGGCTCTGCCATGGCCCCAGCCTATCATTCCGCTTGATCCCTGTTCCACCCTGTTAGAAACAAGGTCATGCACGAACAACAGTCCCTGTCCGCCCTTGCCCTGCTCCTGGCCGCCGCCGTGGGTTGCGGGTTGTTGATGAACCGGCTTCGTATGCCCGCCGCCGCCGGCTTCATCCTGGTGGGCATGGTGCTGGGCCCCACCGGCATCGGCCTGATCCAGACCGATGACAGCATCGAGACCCTGGCCGAGCTGGGGGTGCTGATGCTGCTGTTCATCATCGGCATGGAGATGCGGCTGGCGGCTTTCGCCAAATCCCTGCCCCTGGCCCTGGGGGTCACCGCCGTGACCTGCGCCATCATTCCCATCTCGGTGGCGCTGTTCACCTATGCGGTGGATGGCGAAGTGGTGGGCGGGGTGGTGATCGGCTTCATGCTGTCCATTTCCTCCACCGCCGTGGCGATGAAGATGATCGAGGACAGCGAGGAAAAGGACACGCCGGCAGGACGGCTGGCGGTGGCAATCCTGGTGGCCCAGGACCTGGCGGTGGTGCCGCTGTTGCTGATCACCAACACGCTGGGCGGGGAGCTGACCAAAGGCGCGCTGATCGGCGTGGGCACCAAGCTGGCGCTGGCCTTCGCGCTCTTGGCCGCTTTCATCCATGTGCTGAACAAGATCAAAAGCTTCCGCTTTCCGGCGTCCGAATATCTGCTCAAGAATTTCGACGTCGGCACCCTGGGCGTGCTGGGCATCTGCTTTGCCGCCGCTGCGGCTTCCGGCCTTCTGGGATTGTCGCCGGCGCTGGGCGCCTTCCTGGGCGGGCTGGCGGTCGGCCATTCCACCTTGCGCCGCGGCGCGCTGACCATGGCGCAGCCGGTGCAGAGCATCCTGCTGTTCGTCTTCTTCCTGTCGGTGGGCCTGTTGATCGACCTGCATTACCTGGTCAGCCAGGTCTGGGTGATCGCCGCAGCCCTGGTGGTGGTGACCGGCGGCAAGACGGTGCTGAATTTCATCCTGCTGACTTTGGCGGGCAAGAACTTCGACACTGCCTTTGCCGCCTCGCTGTTCCTGTCGCCGGTGGGAGAATTTTCCTTCGTCATTGCCGCGGCAGGCCTGGCGGCGCACGCCCTCAGCCCCAGCGGCCACAAGCTGGCGATCGCGGTGATCGCCATGTCGCTGCTGGTAAGCCCGATCTTCTTCTTGCTGGCGCGCTTCGCCCACCGGCTGGCGATGAAGCATCTGGGCCGCGCCGCCGCCCCCCAGCCGGTCTATTTTTCCGCCGGCGCCGACATCTAGGCGGCCAGCCCGTCCGGGTCCTGGTGAATGATCAGGCCTGGGCCTTGCTGTTCACGGAAACAGTCTTTCGGTACGCCAACCCGCGCCGTCGCGGACATAGACCAAACGGTCATGCAATCGAAAAGGCCGGTCGCGCCAGAACTCGATGCGCGAGGGGGTCAGCCGCCAGCCGGTCCAGTGCGGCGGACGCGGCACCTTGGTCAGCGCAAACTTCAGCGCGTATTCGGCAATGGATTTCTCGAACACAAATCGCCCTTCCATGGGCCGCGACTGGGGCGAGGCCCAGGCGCCGATCTGGCTGTCCTTGGCCCGGCTGGCGAAATAGGCGTCGGCCTCGGCGTCCGAAACCTGCGCCACCGTGCCTTGCACCCGCACCGCCTTGCGCAGGGTCTTCCAGTGAAAATTGATGGCGGCGCGGGCGTTGGCCGCCAGCTCGCCGCCCTTGATGCTTTGGGAATTGGAATAGAACACAAAGCCGCCCGCATCGGCGCCCTTCAGCAGCACCATGCGCACATTGGGAACGCCATCGCCGTCGGCCGTGGCCAGCGCCATGGCGTTGGGATCGTTGGGCTCGGAGGCCTCGGCCTCCTTCATCCATTCCTGGAACAGGGCGAACGGGTCCGGACCGGCGGCAATGCCGCCATCGTCCAGTGGTCCGCCTGTCTCCATCGTCATGCGCGCCGTCCTAGCAGTTTCATCTTGGGCAGGGTAGCCTTGGGCCCGCATGTCCCCAATACACAAGATTTTTCCGCATCTTGCCGCCGCGCTGGCGCTTTGCCTCGCCGCCACACCAGCCTCGGCCGCCCATTCCGGCGCCGAGCTGGCGGCGATTTTCGATACCGGCGTCGCCGCCTATGACGCGGGCGATTACGACAAAGCCTTCAGGATCTGGTGGGACCTGCGCTTCGAGGATCTCGCCGCCATGCGCAACCTGGGCATGATGCTGCGCAAGGGCCAGGGCACGCCCAAGGACGTGGACAAGGCCGCAGAGGTTTACCTGCGCGCCGCCAAGGCGGGCCTGCCCACCGCCCAGGCCGACCTGGCCGACATGTACCTGAAGGGCGAGTTGGGGCCGCCGGATTTGCGGCACGCCTTGCCGCTGCTGGAAGCCGCCGCCGCGGCCAATCATCCGGTGGCGCAATTCCAGTTGGGCCAGTTCTATGAGACCGGCGCGCCGCCCCTGGTGCCGCAGGATCTGGAAACCGCCCGCCAGCTTTATGCCGCCGCCGCCAGCCATGGCATGAAGGATGCCGCCGCCCGCGCCGCCTTCCTGGGGCCGCCTGCGCCAAAACCTTCGGCGCCTGCGCAAACACCATTGGCATCCGCAACGCCTGCGCCGGAGCCGCAGGCGACTGCGCCCGCAACGCCCGCGCCGGCGCCCTAAAGCGACGCCAGCGCGCGCTTCAAGTCATGCTCACTGAACGGCTTGTTGAGGCGGGGCGTCTTGACCTGGATGCCGCCCGGCAATTCCGCATAGCCGGTGGCCAGGATCACCTTCACATGCGGCCAATCGCGGGCGATGGCGTCCATCAACTGGGTGCCGCTCATCTTGGGCATGGATTGGTCGGTGATCACCAGGTCGAAATCCTGCCCGGCCAGCAATTCCAGCGCCTCGGCGCCCGATCCCGCCTCCACCGCTTCGTGTCCAAGATCTTCCAGCATGGCGACGGTGTTGAACAGCACCAGCATGTCGTCATCCACTGCCAGCACCTTGAGCTTGCGGGTGTCGCGCGGCTCCGGCGCTGCGCCCGGGTCGGATTTGGGCGCGGCATCGGCCACGGCCGCGGGCAGCCAGATTTCCGCGATGGTGCCCTCGCCCGGCTTGCTGAAGATGGCCAGGCGCCCGCCCATCTGGGCGGCCATGCCATGCACCATGGAAAGCCCCAGGCCCGTGCCCTTGCCGACGCCCTTGGTGGTGAAGAAGGGTTCCGTGGCGCAGGCCAGCGTGTCTTCATCCATGCCCTCGCCGCTGTCGGTGACCGACAGGCAGACATATTTTCCCGGCGCCAGCCCGCTGCGCAGGTCCACTTTTTCCTCGCGCGCCGCGATAGTGATGCGCCCGCCGCCTTTCATGGCGTCGCGGGCATTGACGCAAAGATTGAGCAGCGCCAGCTCCAACTGGTTGTCGTCGGCCACCACCTTGCCCAGCGCCAGTGGGAACTCGGTGTGGATTTCCACATCCTTGCCCAGGGTGCGCTCCAGCAGGTCGGCCATGCCGCGCACCAGCGCCGCCGCGTCCAGGGGGTGCACATCCATGTCCTGCCGGCGCGCGAAAGCCAGCATGCGTTGGGTCAGGACCGCGCCCCGCCGGGCGCCCTGCAGGGCGTTGTCCAGCAGGCGCAATTGGGCGGGATCGTCCGGCAGCCGCTTGCGCAGCAGTTCCAGGCTGCCCAGCACCGCCATCAACAAATTATTGAAGTCGTGCGCCACCCCGCCGGTCAACTGGCCCACCGCTTCCATCTTCTGGGACTGGAACAGCGCCTCGCGGGCCTGATCCAGCGTTTCCTGCGCCGCTTTGCGCTCGGTGACGTCGCGGGTGATCTTGGCGAAGCCCAGCAGCTTGCCCTGGTCGTCGCGGATGGGATCGATGATGACGTGCGACCAGAAGCGGCTGCCGTCCTTGCGCACCCGCCAGCCTTCGGCTTCGAACTTGCCTTCATGGGTCGCGGTTTCCAGCGCGCGCTGGGGCTTTCCCGCGCCGCGATCCTCCGGTGTGTAAAATCGGGAGAAATGCTGGCCGATGATCTCTTCCGGGCTATAGCCCTTGATGCGCGCCGCGCCGGGATTCCAGTTGGTGACGATCCCTTCGGGGCTGAGCATGTAGATGGCATAGTCGGTCACACCCTGGATCAGCAGGCGGAATTGCTGCTCGCTGTGGCGCAACGCCTCCTCCGAGGCGCGGCGTTCGGTCAGGTCGCGGGTCACCTTGGCGAAGCCGGTCAGCGTTCCCGACGAATCGCGAATGGGATCGATGACGACATGCGCCCAGAAGCGGCTGCCATCCTTGCGCAAGCGCCAGCCTTCGGCCTCGAACTTGCCTTCGCGGGCCGAGGTTTCCAGGGCGCGGGCCGGCAGGCCCGAGGCGCGGTCTTCCTCGGTGTAGAAGCGCGAGAAATGCTGGCCGATGATCTCTTCGGGCTTGTAGCCCTTGAAGCGTTCCGCCCCGGCGTTCCAGCTCGACACGATGCCGCTGGGATCGAGCATGTAGACGGCATAGTCGGTGATCGCCTCGACCAGGATGCGATAGCGGGCGCTTTCTTCGGCCGTATAGGCGCGATCTACGGCCAATTGCTTGTTCTTCATGATAATCTTGCCCAACAAGACGGAACGCGGGGCGGCGTAAAAAGTTCCATAAGCTGTCAAGGTCTTGATATAGTGATATAAACGGCCCAGTTAAAGGACGGCATGAAAGACCCTTATGAAGTCCTTGGCGTAACCAAGAGCGCCAGCGAGGCCGAGATCAAGAAGGCGTTTCGCGGCCTGGCCAAGAAGCATCATCCCGACAAGCATGCGGGTGACGCCGCCGCGCAGAAGCGCTTCCAGGAAATCTCCGGCGCCTATGACATTCTGGGCGACAAGCAGAAGCGCGCCCAGTTCGACTCCGGCGTCATCGGCGCCGACGGCAATCCCAAGGGCTTTGATCCGCGCGCCGGAGGCGGCTTCCGCCAGGGCAATCCGTTCGGCGGCGGCGCACCGGGCGGCGGCCCCGGCGGTTTTCATTTCAGCTTCGACGACAACCCGGGCGGCCCGGCGGGCTTTGAGGATATCTTCGCCGACCTGATGGGCGGTGGCCGGCGCGGACGCGGCCAACCGCGCGCCGCCAGGGGCGAGGATTTCGCCGCCGCTGTGACGGTCAGCTTCGATGAATCCGCTTCCGGCGGCACCCGCCGGGTGGTGCTGCAGAATGGCGAACAGATTGACGTCAAAATTCCCGCAGGCGTGAAGGACGGCCAGACCATCCGGGTCAAGGGCCGGGGCGGCGCCGGCCGCGGCGGCACGCCCAATGGCGACATCCTGCTGACCGTTTCGGTGGCGGCGCATCCCTGGATGACGCGCGATGGAAACGACATCCGCATGGACCTGCCGGTGACCCTGAAAGAAGCGGCACTGGGCGGCAAGGTGCCGGTGCCGACCCTGACCGGCACGGTGTCGCTGAGCGTGCCGCCCAATTCCAACACCGGCACGGTGCTGCGGCTGAAGGGCAAGGGCATCGCCGCCAAGGATGCGCCGGGCGATCTGTATGTCCGGCTGGTCGTCTCGCTGCCCGATAAGCCCGACGAGTCCCTCAAGGCCTTCCTGGAGGGCTGGGGGCACGATTATGACCCCCGCGCAAAGCTGCGATAAGTATTTGATATATTTATGCTTTTAACGCACAGAAAATCCCGTTTGGCGGCTGGCCTATTCAGGGTAAATGACTAGGCTTCACGCCGAACAGCGGGGATACCGGCATGCCATTTCCAGGCCTGATGAAAGGCAAGCGCGGCCTTGTCATGGGCGTGGCCAACCAGCACTCCATCGCCTGGGGCATTGCCCAGGCGCTGCATGAAGCCGGTGCCGAGCTCGCTTTCTCCTACCAGGGCGACCTGTTCCGCAAGCGCGTGGTGCCGCTGGTGGAGCCGTTAAAGCCGGCGGCGCTGATCGATTGCGACGTCAGCAAGCCGGAGTCCATTGACGCCGCCTTCGCCGAACTGGCCAAGGTGTGGGACAGCATAGACTTCATCGTTCATGCCATCGCCTTCTCCGACAAGGAGCAGCTCAAGGGCCGTTATGTGGATACCACGGCGGACAATTTCCGCATGACCATGGACATTAGCTGCTATTCCTTCACCGCGGTGGCCCAGCGCGCCGAGAAGATGATGACCAATGGCGGCAGCATGGTGACGCTGACGTACCTCGGCGCGGAACGGAACATGCCGCACTACAATGTGATGGGCGTGGCCAAGGCGGCACTGGAAGCATCCGTGCGCTACATGGCCGAAGACCTGGGCAAGAAGAATATCCGGGTCAATTCCATTTCGGCCGGCCCGATCAAGACTTTGGCCTTCGCCGGCATCGCCGACAGCCGCTATATCCTGAAGTGGAACGAATACAACTCGCCCCTGCGCCGCACCGTGACGCAAGGCGAAGTGGGCAATGCGGCGCTCTACCTGCTGTCGGACATGGGCAGCGCCGTCACCGGCGAAAACCTGCATGTCGATGCCGGCTATCATGTCGTGGGCATGAAGGCCGAGGACGCGCCCGACATCTCCGTGCCGCAAAAGTCGGATGACGCTTAGCCTCAAGCCCGGGCTGACGCTGTATTTCGCGCGCCACGGCCAGACCAGGGCCAATGTGGAAAAGCGTTTCTCCGGCGAGCGCGACACGCCGCTCACCGATCTGGGCCTGACGCAGGCCGCACAAGTCGGCCATATCCTCAAACGCGAATTGGGAGCGGCGGAGGGTTACCGGTTCATCTCTTCGCCCCTGACACGCGCCGTCGCCACCATGACCATCGCCCGCCGGGAAATGGGCCTCACCCCTGGGGGCTTTGCCACCGACAACCGGCTGAAGGAAATCAACCTGGGCGTCTGGGACCAGCTCACCGACGTTGAAGCGCGCGCCCAGAGCCCGATCCTGTTCGAGAAGCGCGGCAACGACAAATGGCATGTGCGGGTACCGGGCGGGGAGAATTACGCCGAAGTCGCCGCCCGGGTCAGCGACTGGGTGCGGGAGCTGAAGACCGACACGGTGGCCGTCAGCCATGGCGCCACCACCCGTATCTTAAGGGGGTTGCTGGCGGGGCTGGACTGGCGGGCCATGAGCGCCCTGGACGAGCCGCAGGGCGTGGTTTTCCGGGTATCAGGCTCGACAGTGACGCGGCTGGACCCCTAGCCCCAAATCGCGGTATTCCGGCACCCGTCATGTCGCACAACACCTTTGGCCACCTCTTCCGCGTCACCACTTTTGGCGAAAGCCATGGGCCGGCGATCGGCTGCGTGGTGGATGGCTGCCCGCCGGGCATCGAGCTGACCGAGGCCGATTTCACCTACTGGATGGACAAGCGCCGTCCGGGCACCTCCAAGTTTGTCACCCAGCGCCAGGAGCCGGACACGGTGAAAATCCTGTCGGGTGTGTTCCAGGACGAGCGCATGGCGGCCCAAGTCACCACCGGCACGCCCATCGGGCTCTTGATCGAGAATGTGGACCAGCGCTCCAAGGATTATGCCGACATCCGCGACAAGTACCGCCCCGGTCATGCTGACTTCACCTATGAAGCCAAGTATGGCGTGCGCGACTATCGCGGCGGCGGCCGCCAGAGCGCGCGCGAGACCGCGACCCGCGTGGCGGCGGGCGCCATCGCGCGCAAGATATTGGACAAGCTTTACGGCAAGGTAACGATCCGCGGCGCCCTGGTTCAGATGGGCACGCAGAAGATCGCCCGCGCCAACTGGTCCTGGGATGCGGTGAACCAGAACCCCTTCTTCTGCCCGGACGCCAAGGCGGCGCCCCAATGGGAAGAATACCTCGAAGGCATCCGCAAGAACGGTTCATCGGTAGGCGCCATCATCGAAGTGGTGGCCGAAGGCATTCCCGCGGGCCTCGGCGCGCCGGTCTATGCCAAGCTGGACAATGAATTGGCCAGCGCGCTGATGAGCATCAACGCCGTCAAGGGCGTGGAGATCGGCGATGGCTTCGCCACCGCCGCCCTGACCGGCGAGGAAAATGCCGACGAGATGCGCATGGGCAGTGACGGCAAGCCGGTGTTCCTGGCCAACCATGCCGGCGGCATCCTGGGCGGCATCTCCACCGGCCAGCCCATCGTGGCGCGTTTCGCGGTCAAGCCGACCTCGTCCATTCTCAGCCCGCGCAAGACCATCGAGAAATCGGGCGCGGAGACGGAAATCCTCACCAAGGGCCGCCATGATCCGTGCGTCGGCATCCGCGCCGTGCCGGTGGGTGAAGCCATGATGGCCTGCGTGCTGGCAGACCAGGCGCTAAGGCATCGCGCTCAAAACGGCTAGTTCGGCGGCCAGGGTCCCGGCCCCTGCTTGCGTGCAGGATAGGGCGCGATGATGTCCACCGGCTTTTCGCCGTCCTTGGGCAGCGCAAAGGCAATCAGCACTTGGCGATAGACGGAATTCTCCCGCGGTGAGGGACGGTGCGCGTTGCCCGGCCCGCCCGCGGCGATCACCACATATTGGCGGCCATCCTTGCCCATATAGGTCATCGGCCCGGCATCGGATGACGCGGGCATTTTCATCTCCCACAGCTTGCGGCCCGTGCGCGTGTCATGGGCGTAGAAATGATCGTCGGACGGCGCTGCGAAGACGACGCCGCCGCGCGTCGCCAGGGTCGGGCCGATGCTGGCCGCGCCCATGTCCTTGGCGCCCACGCCATACTCGCTTTCCAGCGAACCCAGCGGCACGCGCCAGGCGATGGTGCCCGATCCCAGATTGACGGCGACCAGTTCGCCCTGCAGGCCGCCATTGCAACTGCGGCCGCCCTTGTCGTGGAAACGGACATTGCCGACATTGGAATGCACGCCGCCATTGCCCGGCGTGCCGTTGCTGGTCGGCGTGACCGTGACCATGGTCGGCATATTGTCGACATTGGCGAAGGCAAGCTCGCGCTCCGGATCGATGGAGACCCCGCCCCAGTCCATGCCGCCGATGGCGCCGATGCTGTTAAGGGCCCACACACCGCCGCCCTTGGGCACCGAGAAGGGCCCGACATCTTCCAGCTTGCGCTCATCGAACAGCGCCTTGCATTCCTCATTGGCGCGCGCGGAAAGCTGGCTGAGATGGTCGCGCTTTACCGTCGCGGGGATCAGCGGCGGCGGCGCGATGGTGAAGGGCTGGGTGGGCGAAGATTTTTCGCCCGGGATCTGGCTCTGCGCCACCGGCCGCTCTTCCCAGGGATGGATCGGCTTGCCGGTTGCCGCGTCCAGGATCCAGATCATGGCCTGCTTGGTGGCCTGCACCACCACCTTCACGCGCTTGCCGTCCTTGGTGACGGTCAGCGGCGCAGGCGCGGCGTTGGTGTCCAGGTCGAAGATGCCATGATGCTGTTGCTGGTGGCGCCACTTGACCTTGCCCGTGGCCGCGTCGATCGCGACGGTGGAGCCGGAGCCGGCATTGTCGCCTGGCCGCCAGATGCCGACATAGTCGGGACTGGGCGAATCCGTGGGGACATAGACGGTACCGCTGGCTTCATCCAGGGCCAGGTGACCCCAGCCCCCCATGCTCACGACCTTGTCGGTATCCGGACCCCAACTGTCGCCGCCCGGTTCGTCCTTGCCGGGGATGACGCGCGCCGTCCACACCAGCTTGCCGGTGCGCAAATCGTTGGCATGGGGATCGGCGGGCTGGGCCGGCGGCGGCAGAAAGCCGGTGGCGCCGGTGGTGATGATCAGGTTCTTGTAGATGATGGGCGGCGAATTGGTCTGCACGCCGCCATTGATCTTGCCGCCTTCCGCCGGATTGGGCAGGCCGAGCTCCAGACCCGTGGCGGGCCAGTCCGAAACCAATTGGCCGGTCTTGAGGTCGAAGCCGAACGCCTTGTGACCCCACAGCGCCACCAGCCTGGGCTTCATTTTGCCGTCGCCGGCCCAATAGGCATAGCTGCGGCGGTTGAAGCCGGCGCCCACCGTGACCGGCGGCTTGGCGCGCCACACCTGTTTGCCCGTTTCCGGCTCCAGCGCGATGGTATCGCCGGTCTGGCTGTCCGTCAGATAAAGCAGCCCGTCGATCAGCAGCGGCCTGGTTTCCCAGGTGCGGCCGAACTTGCCGCTGTCCCAGACCCAGACGGGCTTCAGGCCGGCGACATTGGCCGGGGTGATCTGGCTCAGCGGCGAAAAGTTCTGCCGCGCGCTGCTTCCGCCCCAGTCCGTCCATTCCGAGACCTGCCCCTGCGCGCCGCCCGCGACGGCGGCCAGCGCCACGATCCCGATTGCCAGTTTGCGATTTTTCATGGACATCCCCCGGCGTTATTTTCGCGCAATGGGCTTATGCGCCCATCTTGGGAAGATTGTTCTATTTTCCGATCTGAACGGCAAGCCCGGCAGGGCGATGGACTTAAGGGCCCGCCGATGGTGTCATGGCCCCTTCGTTGCTCGAGGGGATGATCATGAAGCGCTATTTTCCGGCCCTGATCGCCGGCGCCATGATCCTGGGCGTGCTGGCCGGGTTTTTGATCAATACCCACCTGCCGCCCGAAGACGCCAAGGCGGCGGCCGCGGGCCTGTCCATCATCACCGATGTCTTCCTGCGCCTGATCAAGATGATCATCGCACCTTTGGTCTTCTCCACCCTGGTGGTGGGCATCGCCCATATGGAGGATTCCGCCGCCATCGGCCGGGTCGGCATCAAGACCATCGGCTGGTTCCTGCTGGCCTCGCTGATCTCGCTCACATTGGGCCTGATCATGGTGCAGTTGCTGGCGCCGGGCGCGGGCCTGGCGCTGCCACCACCGGCCGCCACGTCCGGTGTGGCCACCGCCGGCTTCTCGCTGAAGGAGTTCATCACCCATCTGGTGCCGGCCTCGATCTTCGACGCCATGGCCCGCAACGAGATCCTGCAGATCGTGGTGTTCTCGGTGTTCGTCGGCTCGGCGGTGGCGGCGCTGGACGGCAAGGCGCCGATGATCCTGACCGCCTGCGAGCAGGCGGCGGCGGTGATGCTGAAGATCACCTCCTATGTGATGCTGCTGGCCCCCTTGGTGGTGTTCGCGGCGCTGGCTTCCACCGTGGCCACGTCGGGCCTGGGCATCGTTGTGGTCTATGCCAAGTTCGTGGGCGGCTTTTACCTGTCGCTGCTGCTGCTGTGCTGCATCCTGATCGGTTTTGCCGCGCTGGCGGTGGGGCGGCGCACCGGCGCCCTGCTGCGCAACATCCGCGAGCCCTGGCTGCTGGCTTTTTCCACCGCCACATCCGAGGCCGCCTATCCGGGCCTGTTGGCCGGCCTGCCCCGCTTCGGCGTGCCGCGCAAGATTGTCAGCTTCGTCCTGCCGCTGGGTTATTCCTTCAACCTGGACGGCTCGATGATCTATTGCACCTTCGCCACGCTGTTCATCGCCCAGGCCTATGGCATTGATCTGAGCCTGGGCCAGCAGATCACCATGCTGGCGCTGTTGATGATCACTTCCAAGGGCATCGCCGGGGTGCCGCGCGCCTCGCTGGTGGTGATCGCCGCCACCTTGCCGGTGTTTCACCTGCCCGAAGCGGGCCTGCTCTTGATCCTGGGCGTGGACCATCTGCTGGACATGGGGCGCAGCGCCACCAATGTGGTGGGCAATTCGGTGGCGGCGGTGATCGTCAGCAAGTGGGAAAAACAGCTTGAAGAGGGCGAACCCGTCTCCCCCGGTTTGCCTCAGGTCGGCTGATTGCCGTTCTGTGCCGGCGGCCCATTGAACGGGTTCGGCTCCGGCAAGTCGCGCCAGCGCAAGGTAAAGGTCACGGCGGAACCGACACTGACCTGCGGCTCCGACGGGGGCGTTGCCTTCATTTGCTGTTCGCGCACCGCCACGCATTGCTGCACACCAGCGCCCAAGCCGGGAAAATCGCCGGCGATCTGCATCGCCCGCAGGAAACAGTCGTCGAAGAAGGTGTAGTGGTCCAGCTCGCCGCAGCCGAAACTGGTGCGGTCGGTGCGCGAGGCGGTCATGATGATGCGGTTCTCGCCCTGCAGCGGCGTCACGAACTGGCCTGAATAGCAGGCCGACATCACGATCACGGACGGGCGCTTGCCGCAGGCGCCATTGATCATGTCGCGCAACTGCTCCGGCCCCAGCACGCCATCGCCCATGATGATGCCGGTGGGCACGCCATGGGAGGTGAAATAGATCAGGCAACCGGCCTTGGCCTTGCCCGCGGCTTCGTGCATGGCGGCGGCGATTTCGGGAATGGTGGTGTGCTGGGTGCCCTCGTCATAATCAACCGAGAACTGCACCATGTTGGCCTTGGCAAAGCCGATCTTGGCGAAGGCCGCCGCCAAATCGCGGCGGGCATTGTTGAACACCTTGGACGGCGCGCCGGAATGGGCCCGGTAGTCGCCCGCCACCAGCACCACCGCCCAATCCTTGAAACTGGTAAGGTCGGATTCGGGCGCCGCGGCCGCCTTGGCCGGCGGCGGTTCTTGCAGCAGCCACAGCCCTGCCCCGCCCAGCGCCAACGCCAGCACAGCACCCAGCGCGATTAGAGTTTTCCTCAAGTCCCGGCCCGCTTAAAGCTTCCGACCAACTCAATATGCGACGACCAGAGGAATTGGTCTATCGGGCTGACGGGCCCAGGCCGGTAGCCCCCGGCCGCCAGCAGGGCGGCATCCCGGGCAAAAGTGGCGGCATCGCAGGAGACATAGGCGATCACCGGAACCCTGGATTTGGCCAGGGCGCGCACTTGCGCCTCGGCGCCGGCGCGGGGCGGGTCCAGCACCACGGCGTCATACGGGTTCAGTTCCACCACCGTCAGGGGCAGCTTGAAGAGGTCGCGCCGTTCGGTGGTGATCGGCTTGAGGCCCGTGGCGCCCCGGACGGCCGCGGCCAGCGCCTCCAGCGCGGCGGCGTCCTGCTCCACGGCATGAACGCGCGCCTTTTTCGCCAGCGGCAGGGCGAAAGTGCCCAGCCCCGCGAACAGGTCGCAGACGGTCTTGGCCTTGCCGGTGATTTTCAAAACCTGCGCCTGCAGCGCCGCCTCGCCTTGCGCGGTGGATTGCAGGAAGGGGCCCGGCGGCAACATCACGGACACGCCGCCAAGGGTGACGCGGGGTACCGCCGTTTCAAACACCCTCTCGCCCGCCATTGTCAGGCGGGCGATGCCCAGATCGGCCAAATTCGTGGACAGCGCGGCGGCAAGCGCCGGCGGCAAGCTGCTGCGCCAGCGCAAGGCGCAGTCGAATCCAGTGTCGCTCTCGGTGACATGCAGCTCCGCCATCTCGCCGACGCCGAACAGCGGCTCCAGCTTCTGGCGCAATCCCGCCACCAGCGCGAACAGGCCTGGGGTCAGTACATCGCAGTGATGCATGTCGATGACGGTATGGGACTTGGCGGCGTGAAAACCGATATGCAGGCCGTCGGCCAGGCTCTTGATCTTGAAGGCGGCGCGGCGGCGCGAGCGGGGCGGCACGATCACCGGCGCCAGAACCTCGGCGGTGACCCCGGCCTTCATCAGGGCATTCTGCACAGCGGCGCGCTTGGCCGCGGCGTAGTCGGCCGGGCCTAAATCCTGCAGCGCACAGCCGCCGCAGCTTCCGAAATGACGGCAGGTTTGATTCAGGCCAGTTTCCCGGCAGCCAGATGGCTGACTTCGCTGCCCCGTCCCAGCGCCAGCAAGGCCGTGCGCAGGATGCCGTCGGCATCCAGGCCCGCCTGGGCATACATCTTCTCAGGGCTGTCATGGTCCTGGAACACGTCGGGCAAGGTCATGGGACGGATCTTGAGGCCTTTGTCGAGCAACCCGTCATGCGCCAGGAAGTGCATGACATGGGCGCCGAAGCCGCCCGAAGAGCCTTCCTCGATGGTGATGAGCACTTCGTGCTCCTTGGCCAGGCGGCGGATCAGGTCGGTGTCCAGCGGCTTGGCGAAGCGAGCATCGGCGATGGTGGCCGACAGGCCGTAGCCGCCCATGCGCTCGGAGGCCAGCAGCACCTGGGTCATGCGGGTGCCGAAATTCAGGATGGCGATGTTGCTGCCCTGCTTGATGATGCGGCCCTTGCCGATTTCCAGCGGAATGCCTTCGGCGGGACGGGCCACGCCCGTACCCTCGCCGCGCGGATAGCGGATGGCGCTGGGCCGGTCGTCAATCTGGGCGGCGGTGGCCACCATGTGGGTCAGCTCGGCCTCGTCGGACGGGGCCATCAGGACGAAATTGGGCAGCGCCGCCAGATAGGCGATGTCGAAGGAGCCGGCATGGGTGCAGCCGTCCTGGCCCACCAGGCCCGCGCGGTCCATGGCAAAGCGCACCGGCAGCGACTGGATCGCCACGTCATGCACCACCTGGTCATAGGCGCGCTGCAGGAAGGTGGAATAGATGGCGCAGAAGGGCTTCATGCCTTCGGTGGCCAGGCCCGCCGCGAAGGTCACGCCATGCTGTTCGGCGATGCCGACATCAAACGTGCGTTCCGGAAAGGCTTTCTCGAACAGATCGACGCCGGTGCCCGAGGGCATGGCGGCGGTGATGGCGACGATGCGGCTGTCCTTCTTGGCTTCCGCGATCAGGGCCTCGCCGAACACCTTCTGATAGGCGGGTGACTTGGGGGTGGACTTGGCCTGCTCGCCGGTCAGCACCGTGAACTTGGCGACGGCATGATACTTGTCGGGCGCGGCTTCGGCGGGGGCATAGCCGTGACCCTTCTTGGTCACCACATGCACCAGCACCGGGCCCTTCATGGTGTCGCGCACATTCTCCAGCACCGGCACCAGGTGATCCAGGTTATGGCCGTCGATCGGGCCGACATAGAAGAAGCCCATTTCCTCGAACAGCGTGCCGCCCATCGCCATACCGCGGGCATATTCCTCGGTGCGGCGCGCCACATTGAACAGCGCGCGCGGCAACAGCTTGCGCGCCCAGCGCTTGGCCAGGTTGCGGATGCCGGTATAGGGACGCGACGACACCAGCCGCGCCAGGTAGGCGCTCATCGCGCCGACCGGCGGGGCGATGGACATGTCGTTGTCGTTGAGGATGACGATCAGCCGGTTCTTGTTGGCGCCGGCATTGTTCATGGCTTCATAGGCCATGCCCGCGCTCATCGAGCCGTCGCCGATCACCGCGATCACATTGTTGTCGCCGCCCTTGAGGTCGCGCGCCACCGCCATGCCCACGCCCGCAGAGATGGAGGTGGAGCTGTGCGCCGCGCCGAAGGGGTCATATTCGCTTTCGCTGCGCTTGGTGAAGCCGGACAGCCCGCCGCCCTGGCGCAGGGTGCGCATGCGCGCGCGCCGGCCGGTGAGGATCTTGTGGGGATAGGCTTGGTGGCCGACGTCCCAGATGACGCGGTCCTTGGGCGTTTCAAACACGTAATGCAGCGCCGTGGTCAGCTCGACCACGCCCAGTCCCGCACCAAAGTGACCGCCGGTGACCGACACGATGTCGATCAGGTCGGTGCGCAGCTCATCGGCGAACTGGCGCAGTTGCGACTTGTCCAGCTTGCGCAGGTCTTCGGGCAGGTCCACCTGGTCCAGCAGCGGGGTCTTGGTATTGGGAATGTTCATCGCGTTACGCCGTTTCCATGCTCTCGCCGACCTGCGGTCCGCCCGCACCCAGCACGATTTTTTCCAGACGGCTCTCGGCCGATTTCAACTTTGTCTCGCAATGGGCCTTCAGCGCCTGTCCGCGTTCGTACAAGGCGATGGAATCCTCAAGATCCACCTCGCCCTGCTCCAGCCGGGAGACAATGGCTTCCAGCTCCTTGAGCGCACCTTCGAAGCTCAGCTCCTCGATGGCTTTGTCGGTCTTGGCGGGGGGAATGGCGAAGGCTCCAGCTATGCTTTTAGTCTCGGAAACAACCGAAACTGCAGCGCACCATAATCGCAATTATGGTGACGCCAAGCCAGCTCCGTGCCCCCGCACCGTGCAACTATAATTCAAGAAATCCCGGCAGCAAGCAGTTTCCTTGCCGCCACTGTGCGGTTGGTGTCACGGCCGTGGCAGATGCGTCGCCCGAAGCTGCAAGGAGGTTCCGGGACCGCCCTGGGGCAGGCTGGAAACCTCGCCCAGGACAGCCTGCAGCGCCGGCAGGTTGAGCAGCGATTCGATCCGCCCGAAAAGGGTCAGGCTGGCCTCCAGGCCGTCCGAAAGCACCCCCAGCCGGGCCAAAAGCCCGGTGCGGCGGGGATAGACCTTGAAGGTCATGCTGTCCGCGGGAACTTTGCCCAGGATGGCCGCCTGGTCTGCCGCGGTCCAGAAGCCGCCCAGCAGGTCCACCAGCCCCTGCGCCTTGGCATCCGTGCCGGACCAGACCCGGCCGCGCGCGGCCTCGCGCACCTTGGCCAGCGGCAGCTTGCGGCCGGCCGCCACCTTGGCGGTGAAGTCGTCATAGATCACATCGGCCTGGTGATTGAGGTTGGCCCATTGCTCCTCGGTGAAGGGCTGGAGCGGCGAGTCCATCAGCGTGTTCTTGCCCACCGCCACCGTCTCGGCATTGGCGCCCACCAGCTTCAGCGTCTCGCCGAAACTGACCTTGCCGGTCAGCACCCCGATGGAGCCGGTGATGGTGCCGGGCTCGGCGACGATCTTGTTGGCGCTGAGCGAAATGTAATAGCCGCCCGAAGCGGCCACCCCGCCCATGGAAACCACCACCGGCTTGCCGGCCTTCTGCGCCACCTTCACGGCATGCAGGATCTGGTCGCTGGCCGTGACCGAGCCGCCGGGCGAATCCACCCGCAGCACAATGGCCTTGATGTCCTTGTCGCGCGCGGCCTGGCCGATGGCCGCCGACAGGTCGTCGCTGGCGATGCCCGACGAGGTGTTGAACAGCGAATTCTTGGCGGTGCCGTCACGGATTTCGCCCGCCGCCTGGACGATGGCGATATTGGCGGTGCCGAAACGCTCCACCGCGTTCTTCACATAATCGGTGAACTTGACCGACTTGGCGCCGGCTCCGGCGCGGGTGGTGGCCGCGGCGCGCGCCTCATCCTCATAGCCGATGCGATCCACCAGCTTGCGGGACCGCGCGTCTTCGGCGAATTGGGGGCTGGCCTCCAGCGCGGCGATCACTTCGCTGCGGGAAATACGGCGGTTGGCCGCCATCTGGCCCACGGCGCCGTCATAGACCGAGTTCATCAACTGGGTAAGCTGCTCGCGGTCCGCCGGCGACATCTGCTTTTCCATCATCATGTCGGCGGCGCTTTTGTATTCAGAGCGCTTGGCGATCTGTGGCACCGCCTTGATCTTGTCCAGGGTGCCACGCAGGAAGATTTCGCCGCCGCCCGCGCCCGACACCGAGAAGGGGCTCTTGGGCATCACCCAGATTTCCGTGGCGGCGCTGGCGGCGAGGTAATCGCCAAGGCCGGCGCCGAAAAAGGCCGATGCCTGGGCGATGACGAATTTGCCCTTGGCCTTGAAGCGGTGAATGGCGGCCCCAACCTCCTGGGCTTCGGCGGTGGACAGCGCTCCATTGCCCAGCTTGAGCACCATGCCCTTGACGCGGGCATCGCGGCCCGCCGCATCCAGCCCCAGCACCACATCCATCACCGTCGCGCGGCTGGGGGTAAAGATGCTGCCCGGCGCGGCGGCACTGTCGTCAATCGGCTCGCGCAGATCCAGCGCCAGCACCATGTTGCCGGGCTGCCCGTCGCCGCGCGCCAGGGAAATCACCAGCAGCAGGGCGACCAGCAACACAATGACGACCGCCGCCTTGGCGAACATGTTCACCACCGACATCAGGATGGCGCGCAACCAGGTAAGAAAACGGATCATGAAAATTCCTTCAGGGGCAGAATAGTGCAGCGCCGCGACAATCTCACGAAAAAGCCCGGCCCCCAACAGGGGACCGGGCTTATCGCATTTTAGCGAAAAGGTTAGTTGATGGCGTCGCGAACAGCGTCCTTCATGCCGCCCACCGCATTCTGCACCTTGCCGGCAGCCTTGTCGGCAGCGCCTTCGGCCTTGAGCTTGGCGTCGCCGGTGATCTTGCCGGCGGCTTCCTTGATGGCGCCCTTGGCCTGGTTGGCCGAGCCTTCAATACGATCCTTGTCCATTACCTGTCTCCAATATGGGGGTTTTGCGTGGGGAATACGCTGGTAGGATAACGGGCTGGCCGCGCCCGAGTTCCCGTAACCTTTTGGGGCGATCCGGCGAACGAATACCTGCGTATAGAGAATACGGAGACCAAAATGCAGCGACGCACATTCCTGGCCGCCCTGATGGGCACTGCCGCCGTTGGCGCAAGCCCTGCCCTCGGCTACGAAATCACCAAAAGCGACGCGGAGTGGAAGAAGCAGCTTTCCCCCGCCGCCTATACCGTCTTGCGCCATGAAGGCACCGAGCCGCCTTTCACATCGCCGCTGAACAGCGAGCATCGCAAGGGCATTTTCGCCTGCGCCGGTTGCGCGCTGGAGCTTTATTCCTCGGACACCAAGTTCGAGAGCGGCACCGGCTGGCCCAGCTTCTGGAAACCGCTGGACAAGGCGGTCGAGGAAAAGACCGACACCAGCCTGGGCATGCGCCGCACCGCGGTGAACTGCCGACGCTGCGGCGGCCATCTGGGCCATGTCTTCGACGACGGCCCCAAGCCGACGGGGTTAAGGTATTGCATGAATGGCGTGGCGATGACGTTCAGGGCGAAGGCCTAACCGGCCTTGTCCCGCCTCGCGACGCGCTTGGTCGCGCGCCGCTGCGGCGTTCGGGCGGGCAAAAGGTCCACCGGACCTTTTGCTATTTCGCCCTCACCCTAGAAACAAAAAAGGCCGGTCTCGCGACCGGCCTTTTTCTTGCTCAATATTCAATCTTACGGCGTAGCCGCGGGAGCCGCCGGCGCGGCAGCTTCTGCGCCGGGCTGAGACACCGACTTGGCCTTGGCGCGGGCCTTGGCGACCATGTCGTCATGGGCGGCGGTAAAGCCCTTGAGCGAGAAATTCAAGCCATAGGCCTTGCCATTGTCGGCGGCGATGTTGACCTTCGCGGCGGGGCCGGAGCGGGCCAGCGACTCGATCAGCGCATTGTCCACCGCCATCTCGACATAGCAGCCGCTGCGGTCGCAGCGGCGATATTTGAGGACCGGCGAGGTGTAGTTGTCGGTCTGGAGCGTCAGGCCCTTGGGAATGGAGATTTCCAGCGGCACGCTGATCTGCAGCGCATGGCGGTTCAGGCTGGGGACAAAGGCAAAGGACAGCGATACCACGCGCTGTTGGGTCCGCTGGTCGTCCAGCTCCTGGAACATGTCGCAGGGGCTGGGGCTGTTCACCGGAAAGCAGCGCACGAACCAGTCCTGAACCCGGTTCACATCCGGCTTGCCGGGGACGGGAGCGGCGGGGGCCGCGGGCGCGGCTTCCTGCGCCCCGGCCGCTGCGCAATTGAGCATCAGGCCGGCAACGGCGACCAACAGGATATGCTTTTTCATCGAAACCTCGATCAGGGATTGGCGGCGGGCGCAGCCGGCGAGGCCGGCGCCTTGGCCTTGGCGCGAGCCTGGCTCACCATGTCGTCATGGGCGGCGGCAAAGCCCTTGAGCGAAAAGTTGACCGTATAGGGCTTGCCGTTGTCGCCAACGATATTGACCTTGCCGGTATCTCCGCCGGAACGCGCCATGGATTCGATCATCCCGTTGTCCACCGCCATTTCGACGTAACAGCCATTGGTGTCGCAGCGGCGGTATTTGAGGGACGGCGTGGTGTAGGTGCCGGTCTGCAGCTTCACGCCCTTGGGAATCGAAATTTCCAGCGGCACCGCGACCACCAAAGCGTGACGGTTCAGGCTGGGATAGAAGGCGATCGACAGCGAGATCACCCGCTGGCCGGTGCGCTGGTTGGCCAGTTCCTGGTACATGTCGCAGGGACTGGCGCTGGTCACCGGAAAGCAGCGCACTAACCAGTCCTGCATGGTTTTGACGTCAGGTTTGCCTTGGGCAGCAGGCGCGGCCGGCGGCGCGGCCGCCGGCGCCTGCGCCAGTGCGGCGCCGGTCATCAATCCCAGGAAGGCGCCCGCAAGGACGGTCTTCATCATGAGAAGAGTCTCCAGAACCAGGTCTTGCGGCGGGAGTCCTGCGAGCGCCAGGCGCCATAGGAGGTGCCGTAGCCCTTGAAGGACAACTGATAGGAAACCGGCTTGCCGTCCAGGCCGGCGAACATCACCGCCACATCGTCGGCGCTCTTCAGGCTTTTGGAGAGCGGATCATCGAACGCGGTCTGGGCGATGCAGCCCACCGTGTTGCAGGTGCGGTACGGAATGACCTTCACCGGATCCTTGCCGATGCGCAGGCCCATGCCCGCTTCCAGCGACACGCCATAGGGCACGATGAAGCCCATGATCTGCTTGCCATCCTTGTCGGTGGTGATGGTGGCGCGGGCGATCGGCGTCGGCTGCGGCTGCGAGCGGTCCATGATGTCGGTGCTGATTTCGCAGGCGCCTTCCTTGGTTTCGGCGGCGGGGCAGGCCACGCGCCAGTCGTCATAGGTGGCGACCTGGGCGGCGTGAGTGTTGTAGGTGGACACACCGCGTACCATCCAGCCCAGCAAGAGGCCGACCAGCAGCGCGACACCGCCCACAATCAGACGTTCAGTTTTCATGGGTCCGTTTCGCTTTAATTTCTTCGGTTTTGCCCGCAAAACCACACGCTTGCGGCATGGGGGCGTCAAACCGGGGCACGAACTACCAGATCAGAACGCCAAAGGGAACGCCCCCGCCCCGCCCTCGCGGACTTTTACCGCCGATTGGTGAATGTGACGGCGCGTTAATACCCTATTTCTGCGCCAGCAAAACCGGCTTTTCCCGGTAAGAATCGGGCCAGACCTGCTTGAGGGCGGCGATCTTGGGCAGGTCGTTGACCCGGATATAGGCCTCGCCGGGGTTCAGGAACAAATAGTCCTGGTGATAGGCCTCAGCAGGATAAAAGGCCTTCAACGGCTCTACCTTGGTGGCGATGGGGGCGGCAAAGACATGCGCCGCATCCAGCTGGGCAATATAGGCGCGGGCGGTCGCTTCCTGCGCCGGAGTGACGGCGAAGATTTCCGAACGATACTGGGTGCCCGTGTCCGGACCCTGGCGGTTCAGTTCGGTGGGATCGTGCGCCACAGAGAAATAAATGCGCAGCAACTGGCCGAAGGTCACCTTGCGGGGATCGTAGGTGATCTCGACTACTTCGGCATGGCCAGTGGTGCCATTGGAGACCTGGTCATAGTTGGCGGTCTGCTTGGTGCCGCCGGCATAGCCCGACACCACCTTGCTCACGCCGTTGACGTGGGCGAACACGCCTTGCTGGCCCCAGAAGCAGCCCCCAGCCAGCACCGCGACCTCGGTCGAGCCGGTGGAGGCCGTATCGGAAACCGGGGCGGGAATCACCTTGTTCAGCTCACCGGCATAGGTGCGCGACATCAGGGTGGGCAGGAACACGGCGGCCGCCGCCGCGGCCATCACCAGATAAAGCGGTTTGATCGTCATGGGCTTTCCTCAAAGCTTATACGCCAGGTAGTTCGCGCAGGATCACCGGATGGTTACGCGAATTACTTTATACCAAACTTTTGGCCCGCCGCCGCGATGGCATCATACACCAGATCGAGTTCCGCCGCCGTGACCCCGTAAGGCGGCATGACATAGATGGTATTGCCCAGAGGCCGCAGCAACACCCCCCGTTCCAGGAAAAAAGCCATGAGCCTGGGCCCGATTCCCGACAGGTAGCCGGGATCGGGAACCGTCAGTTCCAGGGCGGCGATGGTGCCCAGGCGCCGGACATTGGTGAAACGGGAATCGGCACGGAACCGGGCCAGGCGCTCCTCCTGCATGTCCGCCAGGCCCGCGATGCGCTCCAGCACCGGCTCGTCCTGCCAGATCTCCAGATTGGCGCGGGCGGCGGCGCAGGCGATGGGATTGGCGGTGAAGGAGCTGGAATGAAAGAAGGTGCGGCTGCGGTCTTGCGAATAATGCGCCTGGAAAATCTCCGGCGTGCACAGGGTGACCGCCAGAGGCAGGCTTCCGCCGGTCAGGCCCTTGGACAAGCACATGATGTCGGGCGCGACACCGGCCTGCTTGCAGGCGAACAGGGTGCCGGTGCGGCCGAAGCCGGTCATCACTTCATCGGCGATCAACAGCGTGCCATTGCGCCGGCAGATGACGGCCAGGGCGCGCAGCACCTCCGGCGAATAGATCAGCATGCCGCCGGAGCCCAGGATCAGGGGCTCGACGATCAGGGCGGCGGCGTCTTTGGCCGCCACCTTCAGCATGTCCAGCGTTTCCTGTTCACGGCCGGCTGCGGGAAACGGCAGGCGCACCACGTCGAACAGAAACGGCGCATAGGCGTCGGTGAACACCCCGCGCGCACCCGGCGACATGGTGCCCACCGTGTCGCCATGATAGGCGTGCTCCAGCGCGATGATTTTGGTGCGCGGCTTGCCGCCATTTTTCCAGAAGCCCAGCGCCATTTTCAGCGCCACCTCCACCGCCGTGGAGCCGCTGTCGGAATAAAACACATGGCTCAGTCCCAGCGGCGCGATGGCGATCAGTTCGCGCGCCACATCCTCCGCCGGCTGATGGGTGAGGTTGGCAAAGATCACCTGGTCCAGTTGATCGGCCTGCGCCTTAATCGCCGCCACGATCTTCGGGTGGCGATGGCCATGGGTGATCACCCACCAGGAAGAGATGGCATCGAGCAATCTTCCTTTGTCGGTTTCCAACCAGACGCCCTCGCCCCGTGACACCAGCGGAAAATCCGGGGTCAGGGCATGCTGGGTGAAAGGGTGCCAGACAGGGGAGCTCACGCGAAATCCGCCCGGTTGAAGGCCTTGCCGAACGCGCCCGCCAGCGTTGCGCGGGTCAAAGGTTCGATTATCGGCAAGCGGCCCAGCCGTTTGACCTTGCCCATTTCAACGATGATCTTTTCGCTCTGATCATTGGCCTCGCCGATGAAGGCCACGCCATGCAAGGGAATGCCGCGGCGGCGGACGGCCTCGATGGACAGCAAGCTATGGTTGATGGTGCCCAGCTTTGTACGGGCGCACAGGATCAGGGGCAACTTCCAGCGCGCGAACACATCAATGAAAAGAGTTTGGGGGGTCAGCGGCACCATCAATCCCCCAGCGCCTTCGATCACCAGCGGTCCTTCGGGCGGATTGAGCGTATCGGGTTCAATCGCGATCTCCTCCTCCGCGGCCGCCTGGTGCGGCGAGGCGGGAAGCTGAAGCGTATAGGCTTCGGGCGCGATCTCCACACCGGCCAACTCTTTCACCACGGCGCTGTCGCCCGGCAGCCCGGCCTGCACCGGCTTCCAGTAGCGTGCACCCAGCATCCCGCACAGCCCGGCACAGAACACGGTCTTGCCGATATTGGTGTCGGTGCCACTGACGACAAACCTCATAAGCGCGCCATCTCGGCGGCGAGGTCGGCCAGCAGCCGGTCCACGTCATCCTGGGTGACATTCAAGGTCAGCGCCAGGCGCAGCCGCGCGGTGCCTTCCGGCACGGTGGGCGGACGGATGGCGCGGATGTCGTGGCCGCGAGCCTGCAAGGCATCCGCCAGCGCCACGGCGCGCGTATCCGCGCCCAGGATCACCGGCTGGATCTGCGTACCGGACGGCGTGATGCCAAGCTTGCGCAAACCGTCACCAGCATGACGCACCAGGGCGCCAAGTTGCGCCCGTTCCTGCTCAGCGCCGGCGCAGAGCTTCAAGGCCTCGCGCACCACGGCCGCCATCAGCGGCGACGGCGCGGTGGAATAGATGAAGGCGCGGCCCCGGTTAACCAGGAAATCGCGATAAAGCCGCGGCAGGCAGATCAGGGCGCCGGCCGCACCCAGCGCCTTGCCGCAGGTATGCAGCGAAATGATGTTGGGCGCGCCTTCATGGGGCGCGCTGAGGCCCCTGCCCTGGTCGCCATGCACGCCGGTGGCATGGGCTTCATCCAGCAGGAGCATCGCGTCGTGCCGCGCCGCCAACGCCACAAGTTCGGCCAAGGGCGCTAGGTCGCCATCCATGGAGTACAGCGTCTCCACCGCGATCCAGACCCGGCCTTTCCCGCCGGCGGCGCGCCAACCCTTGATGATCGCATCCATGGCGTCCACGTCATTATGCGGCGCTTCGATGGCCTGGATGCGCGCCGGGTCGAGGCCATCGCGGAAGCTGCCATGAATCAGGGCGTCATAAACGATCAAGTCACCGGGCCGCGGCAAAGTGGCGGCCAGCGCGGCGTTGGCGGCAAAGCCGGTGGGAAAATACAGCGCCGTCTCGCTGCCGAAGAAGCTGGCGGCTTCCTCCTCCAGCGCTTCATGCTCGGGATGATTGCCACGCAAGAGGCGCGAGCCGCCCGCGCCCAGCGGCACGCCACGCGCCAGCGCCGCTGCCGCCGCATCGCGCAGGGCCGGGCTTTGCGCCAGTCCCAGAAAATCATTGGAGGTGAAATCGGCGCCCCGCGCCGGCGCCAGCGCACGCAGCCGCCCCTTGGCGGCCAGCGCGTCCAGCACGGTTTTATGCGGGTCTTCCACGGGGCATGGATTCCACAGCCCCCCGCAAAGGGCAAGCTTAGAGCGCGTCGTCCCCGGTTTCGCCAGTCCGGACTCGCAGAGCAGCATCCAGATCGATGGTGAAAATCTTTCCGTCGCCGATCTTGCCCGTGCGCGCCGCCTTGGTGATGGCGCCGATGACATCCTCCACCCGGTCGTCGGGCAGCGCCACTTCCACCTTCAACTTGGGCATGAAGGAAATCGTGTATTCGGCGCCGCGGTAAATCTCGGTATGGCCCTTCTGACGGCCATAACCGCGCACTTCGGTCACCGTCATCCCGTTGATGCCGATCTCGGTAAGGCTTTGGCGCACGCTGTCCAGCCGGTGCGGCTGGATGATGGCGACGACGAGTTTCATAATTTCAACTCCTACCGATTGATGTGATAGCCGGTTTCGCCATGGCTGGCGAAATCCAGGCCCTGGGTTTCATGCTCCAGATCCACGCGCAGCCCCACCAGCATATCGGCCAGCTTGGCGATCAGGAACGTGGCGATGGCGGAGAACAGCGCCACGGCCACGACGCCGATAGCCTGCACGGTCAATTGTTGCACTGGCGCGTGGGTGAGATGCCCGGTGCCGCTGCCGATCAGCGCTACCAGTGGCAGCGACAGGGTGCCCAGCGCCCCGCCCACGCCGTGCACGCCCAGCACGTCCAGCGCATCGTCCACCGCCATCACGCGCTTGACCAGCCACACGCCCAGATAACAGACGCAACTGGCAGCGGCGCCCAGCAACACCGCGCCCAGCGGTCCCGCTACGCCGGCGGCGGGTGTGATGGTCGCCAGCCCCGCGATGGTGCCGGTGACGGCGCCCACCAGGCTAGGCTTGCCGAACTTGATCCATTCGATAGCCATCCACACCAGGGTGGCGCTGGCCGCCGACAGATGCGTCACCAGCATCGCCATGCCGGCATCGGCGCCGGAGGACACCGCGCTGCCGGCATTGAAGCCGAACCAGCCCACCCACAGCAGCGAGGCGCCCACCATCACCATCCAGGGCGCATGCGGCGGGCGGATGCCGTGGGGAAATTCGTGACGCGGCCGGATCATCCAGGCGATCACCAGCGCCGAGACACCGGCAGTGACATGCACCACAATGCCGCCGGCGAAATCCATCACCCCCATCTTGGCCAGCCAGCCGCCGCCCCACACCCAGTGGGCGACCGGCGCATAGACGATCAGCATCCACAGCGCCGAGACCAGCAGCACGGCGGCGAAGCGGATGCGCTCGACATAGGCGCCGATGATCAGCGCCGGGGTGATGACCGCGAAGGTCATCTGGAACATGACATAGACGCTTTCGGGAATATGGGTGCCGGGGCGCACCGTGTCGCGGCCCATGCCGTTCAGGAAGAAGGCGGCGCTGTCGCCCAGCCAGTCGCCGTCGCCGCTATAGGACAGCGAATAGCCAACGGCGAACCACAGCACCGAACAGATCGCGGCGACGGCGGCGCATTGCACCAGCACCGACAGGATGTTCTTGGCCTGGACCAGCCCGCCGTAAAACAGCGCCAGCGCCGGCAAGGTCATCAGCAGAACCAGCGCCGTGGCGGTCAGCATCCAGGCGGTATCGGCGGCGTTTATCACGGTTTTCCTGCCCCTTTTTTATGCAAATCCGTTGCCCGGATTTTGCCTGTTCTATGGGCAGATTGGCCAGATTTCGGCCTATCTGCAAGCGGGCGCCGGGGCCAAACTGAGGACAGGGCACAGGACCCATGATAAAGACCCCGGCATGAAGGCCATCGCACACATTATCGCCGGAAAGGCCCTGCCCGGGTCCGGCGGCACGCCGGTGTTCAACCCTGCCACCGGCGAACAGACGGGTCAGGTGGCCAGCGGCGGCGGCGGCGAGATTGACGCCGCCGTGACGGCGGCGCGCGCGGCCTTTCCCGGCTGGGCCGCCACCCCGCCCGCCAAGCGCGCCAAGGTGATGTACGAAATGCGCCGCCTGCTGGAGGCGAACAAGGACAAGCTGGCGCGCACCATCAGCGCTGAGCATGGCAAGACCCATACAGATGCGTTGGGCGAAGTGGCGCGCGGCCAGGAAGTGGTGGAGTTCGCCTGCGGCATTCCCCATCTGCTCAAAGGCAGCTTCAGCAAGAATGTCTCGGCCGGGGTGGATTGCTATGACGAGCGCCAGCCGCTGGGCGTGGTGGCCGGCATCACCCCGTTCAACTTTCCCGTCATGGTGCCCTTGTGGATGATGCCCATGGCGCTGGCCTGCGGCAACAGTTTCATCCTGAAGCCGTCGGAACGCGATCCGTCCGCCCCCAACCTGCTTTACGAATTGTGGCGCGAGGCGGGACTTCCCGACGGCGTGCTCAATGTCGTGCATGGTGGCAAGGCGGCGGTGGACGCCATTCTCGATCATCCGGGCATCGCCGCGGTCAGCTTTGTCGGCTCCACCCCCATCGCCTCCCACGTTTACACGCGCGGTTGCGCGGCCGGAAAGCGGGTGCAGGCGCTGGGCGGGGCCAAGAACCATCTGGTGGTGATGCCCGATGCTGACCTGGACCAGGCGGCTGATGCCTTGATGGGCGCCGGGTATGGTTCGGCCGGAGAACGCTGCATGGCGGTGGCGGTGGCGGTGCCGGTGGGCGAGAAAACCGCCGACGCGCTGATCGCCAAATTGAAGCCGCGCGTCGCCGCGCTGAAGATCGGCCCGGCCGGCGATGCCGCCGCCGAAATGGGGCCGCTGGTGACCGCCGCGCATCGCGACAAGGTCTCGTCTTATATAGATGCCGGCCAAGCTGCGGGTGCGGACGTGGTGGTGGATGGGCGCGGACTGAAACTGCAGGGCTATGAAAAAGGCTTCTGGCTGGGCGGCACCTTGCTGGATCGGGTCACGCCGCTAATGAGCGTCTATACCGATGAGATTTTCGGACCTGTCCTGTCGGTGGTGCGCGCCGGGACCTATGAAGAGGCGGTGGGACTGATCAATGCCAATCTCTTCGCCAACGGCACCGCGCTTTTCACCCGCGATGGCGACGCCGCCCGCGATTTCGCCGAGCGTATCCAGGTCGGCATGGTGGGCATCAATGTCCCCATCCCGGTTCCGGTGGGCTATCATTCCTTCGGCGGCTGGAAATCCTCACTGTTCGGATCGCATGGCGTGTATGGCCCCGAAGGGGTACATTTCTATACAAGGTTGAAGACCGTAACTTCGCGCTGGCCGGCCGGCCTCAAGTCCGGGGCGCAGTTCCACTTCACCGAACGTTGATGAACCGAAAGGCGCCGCGGGGCGTTTTGACATTATGAAACCGATTCTCGCTCTTGCCGTCCTGATAGCCGCCACGCCTGCGATGGCGCAGCCCACCATCGTGTGCCCCTATGGCCAGACCTGCCCGAACGGCGCGGCGCGGGTGCCTTTTCCGGTGATCAATCCCGGCCAGGCCCTGAGCAACCTTTTGACCGCGCCGGTCCGGCAAAATCAGCCGCCGCCGCAGCAATCGCTTTACAGGGCGCCCATCGCGACGCCGCCGCCGGTGATGCCGCCTGGCCGGTAAGCGTTTCGTAAAATCCGCCCTCGCCGCTTTGTGACGGTTGCCACATCCGCTAGTGTCCCGCCGCTCCAGCCGGAGCGGAGAATCTTTGCAGGACTTGGGTGACATGCGGGCGCTGACCAGACGTTTGATGCTTTCCACCACCGCCGCCGGTGTGGCGCTGGCCGCCGCGCCGCTGCACGCGCAACCTGCGACACCACCTGATACCGATTGGCCGACCTATGGCGGCAATCTCGCCTATTGGCGCTACAAGGCGCTGGACCAGATCAATGGCGCCAACTTCAACCAGCTTCAGGTCGCCTGGCAGTTCAAGACCGAGAACCTGGGCAGCCGTCCCGAATTCATCCTGCAATGCACGCCGCTCTTGATCAAAGGGCGGCTGTTCGCCACCGCCGGTTCGCGCCGCGACGTGATTTGCCTCGATCCCGCCAGCGGCGAGCTGCTCTGGATGTATCGCACCCCCGATGAAGGCCCGCGCGCCACCAACGCACCGCGCCAGTTGTCGGGCCGCGGCGTCGGCTATTGGAGCGACGGCGATCAGGAACGCATTCTCTATGTCACCATCGGCTATCAGCTTATCTCGCTGGACGCCAAGACCGGCCTTCCCGATCCCAATTTCGGCACCAGGGGCATCGTCGATCTGAAGCTCAACAACGACCAGGAACTGAACCTGGACAGTGCCGATATCGGCCTGCACAGCGCGCCCACCATCGCCAAGGGCGTGGTGATCATCGGCGCCGCCCATACCGCCGGCAACACGCCGCGCGTGAAAAACAACGCCAAAGGTTATGTGCGCGGTTTCGACGTCAAGACCGGCAAGCGGCTATGGATATTCCACACCATCCCCCTGAAGGGTGAGTTCGGCTATGACACATGGCTGAAGCCCGGCAGCGCGGAAGCGGCGGGCAATGCCGGCGACTGGGCGCAGATTTCCGCCGACGAGGAACTGGGCCTGGCCTATCTGGGCATCGAGCTGCCCACCGGCGACCAGATGGGCTTCTACCATCCCGGCAACAGCCTGTTCAGCGAAAGCATCGTGGCGGTGGACATCCTCACCGGCAAGCGCAAATGGCATTACCAGATGATCCATCATGGACTGTGGGACTATGACGTCGCGTGCGCCGCCATCCTGTGCGACATCCCCCACAACGGAAAAATCGTCAAGGCGCTGGCCCAGCCCACCAAGCAGAGCTTCCTCTATGTCCTGAACCGCGAGACCGGCGAGCCGATCTGGCCGATTCCGGAGAGGAAAGTGCCCAAGGGCGACGTGCCGGGCGAATGGTATTCCAAAACCCAGCCCATCCCCACCAAGCCGCCGGCGTTCGATCGCCAGGGCGTCACCACCGACGATTTCATCGACTGGACGCCGGAGCTGCGCCAGAAGGCGCTGGCGGTGGCCAGCCATTACAAGCTGGGGCCGATCTACACCGCGCCGATCATGGAAAATCCCAAAGGCCCGTTCGGAGTGATCAACCTGCCGGGCTATATCGGCGGCATCAACTGGCCGGGCGGCTCCTATGATCCGGAAACCCACACCGTCTTCACCTATTCCCAGACCAACCCGCTGACCATCGGCGGCATCATTCCCAATCCCGAACACAAGATGGGCGCCTTCGATTATGTCCATGCCAACCTGCCGCCGCAGAATGGCGTGAAGGTGGGCGACCTGACGGTGGACGGGCTGCCGCTGATCAAGCCGCCTTATGGCCGCATCACCGCCACCAACCTCGCCACCGGCACCCAGAGCTGGCAGGTGGCCCATGGCGAGACGCCGGATTTCATCCGCGACCATCCGGCGCTGAAGGGCATCAAGATCCCGCGCACCGGCATGATCGGCAAGGTCGGGACGCTGACCACCAAGAGCCTGGTGATCTGCGGCGATCCCCAGACTTATACCGACGAGACCGGACGCAAGGGGGCACGGCTTCGCGCCTATGACAAGACCAATGGCGAGGAGAAAGGCGCGGTGTTCCTGCCGGCCGAACAGTCAGGCTCGCCCATGACCTATATGTACAAAGGCAAGCAATATATCCTGCTGGCCATCGGCGGACGCGCCTTCACCAGCGAGTTCATCGCCTTCAAGCTGCCGGCGTAAGGCGCGGGTCCGCCGCGAGCCGAAACGAGCGGCCGGGCAGCGCCGCGCCGTTACTGGGCCGGTTCCAGCTTGAGCAGTTCGCCTGTCGCCGGCGTGGTTTCGGTGATGGAGGTGCCGCCGCTGTCGGTCACGACATAGATGGCGCCGTCCGATCCCATCCGCACATCGCGGATGCGTTGCCTGCGCTCGGTCAGCAGGGCTTCTTCCTCGACCACCTTGCCGTTCACCATCTTGAAGCGGGACAGCATGTGGCCGTTCAGCATGCCGACGAACACGCTGCCCGCCCAGGCCTTGGACTTGCCGGTGTAAAAGGCCAGCCCGCCGGGCGCGGTGGACGGCGACCAGTAATAGACCGGCTGCTCCATGCCCGCCTTGGCGACTTCGCCTTCGCCGATCGGCGCGCCGCGATAATCAATGCCATGGCTGATGAAGGGCCAGCCGTAATTGGCGCCCTTCTTGATCAGGTTGAGCTCGTCGCCGCCGCGCGGGCCGTGCTCGACTTCGTACAGGCCGCCATCAGGCGCGAAGGCCAGGCCTTCGGGACTGCGAAATCCGAGCGCCCAGATTTCCGGCAATGCCCCTGCCTTGCCGATGAAGGGATTGCCCGGCGCCGGCGCGCCGTCCTTGGTGATGCGGATCACCTTGCCCAGATGGGTGTCGAGATATTGCGCCACCGGCCAGGGACGCGGCCCCGCATTGTCGCGGTCACCGAGACAGACATAGAGAAAACCATCCGGACCGATGGCGATGCGGCCGCCTGTCTTGGTGCCCGCCGCCAATGTCTGGTCGTTCGGCGCGAAGGGCGAGGTCTTGAGCAGCACCTTGACGTTGCGGATGGTGCCGGCCGCTTCATCCAGCACGGCGCGCGCCACCGCGGTGTTGTAGACCGTCTTGTCCAGATATTCGAAGTAGGTGAAATAGATGGTGTGATTGGTGGCGAAAGCCGGATCCAGCACAACGTCCAGCAATCCGGTCATCGGGGTGGAGACGTGCAGACCGTCCAACCCCTTCAGCGGCGCGCCGACACCATCCTTGTCCACGATGCGAAATGCGCCGGGCAGCCGCTCAGTCACCAGCACCTTTCCGTTCGGCAACAGGGCGCTGGCCCAGGCGGCATGCAACTGGTTGGTCAGCACCGTCACCTTGAAATCGGTGGCATGGTGATAGGGGGCGCGGGTCTGCTGGGGAAATTGGCGCGTATCGGCCTTCTTTTCCGGCGCCCTTGCGTCAATCGGCTGGCCTTCGACGGCGCCATAGGTCGGCACCCGCGGCAGGCCGCCGGCATTATAGTCCGGCGCCGGACCCGGAGCGCGCGGCTGGGTCGGCGCTTGTGTCTGGGCGTACAAAGCGGCGGGCAGGCCGGCCAGGGCCAGCACAAGAACAAGGCGTTTCATGAATTCTCCCCGATTTTTGCGGCATTAAAGCCGTGAGAGGTCCCACGAACAAGGGTAGCCGGAACCCAATCCGCCACGCGATGCTTTTATTGTTGGATAATGGACGGGATAAAAAAATGAGATTTTCAATCGCCGCCGCCGCCCTGCTGGCCGCCACCGCCTTGAGCGCCTGCGTTGGGCCGGAAGGCAACCCCAACGGATCGCCCTATGCCGATGAGCCGGGCGGCACCCTGGCGGTCAGGCCGCAAGTGCTGGGCATGGTGAGCTACGATCCCTATGCCCCGGCCGCGCCCTTCGCCGACATGCAGGCGGGCCAGCCCGCGATCAATCCCGCGCCGGTCACGCCGCTCAATCTCAGGCCGGTGCGTTAAGACAGGCTCGGCTGAGGATCTCGAAGGATTTCAGCCGCGCGGCGGGATCGAAGATCTGCGCCGTGACGATGATCTCGTCGGGGCGGTAGCGGGTGATGAAATCCGCCACGCCCTTTTTCACCGTCTGCGCACTTCCCACTACCGAATGGCGGAAGAAATTGTTGATCAAGGTCCGGCGTTGCGGGTCCAGGCTCTGTTCATAGTTGGCAATGGGCGGCGCCAGCGGTGCGTCATTGGCCTGTAGCGCAGTGGAAAACAGCAGCTGTGCTTCTTCATCCGTATCGGCGGCCACCACGGTCAGCGACAGCATCACCTGCGGCTTGTCCAATCGCGCCGAGGGCACAAAGCGCCCACGATAGGTGGCCAGCGCCACCTCCAACGGGTTCGGCGCGAAATGCGAGGCGAAGGCAAACGGCAGACCAAGGCCTGCGGCAAGCTGCGCGCCGCCCGCGCTGGCGCCCAGCAGCCACACCGGAACCGACGCGCCCTCGCCCGGTATGGCGCGAACTTTCTGGCCAGGCACGGCCGGCTGCAGGAAAAACAGCAGCTCCTCGACATCGCGGGGAAAATCGGCGCCGTCATTGGGCTGGCGGCGCAGCGCCTGCAGGGTGGCCGGATCATTGGCGATGCCGCGCCCCAAACCGAGATCAATGCGCCCCGGATGCAGCGCCGCCAGGGTGCCGAACTGCTCGGCCACCATCAGCGGCGCATGATTGGGCAGCATGATGCCGCCGGCGCCGACGCGGATGGTTTTGGTGTTGGCGGCGACATGGGCCATCACCACCGCGGTGGCGGCGCCCGCCACGGACGGCGTGTTATGATGCTCCACCAGCCAGTAGCGGTGATAGCCGAGCGCCTCGGCGCGCTGCGCCAGCGCCACGGTCTCGCGCAAGGCGGTGGCGGCGTCGCCGCCCTGGCGGATGGGCGTGAGGTCGAGAATGGAAATCGGCGTCATGCCGGGAGCCTAGCCGAATGCGCCGGGCGCAGATAGCGCGCCCGGCTCCCATCACATCAGGGCGTGCCGGGCTTGTAGCCGGGCCCGCGCAGCACCCGCCCGGGTGTTGCGTTGGTGGGCTTGCTGTCGGCCACAACCGCCTTGCCGTTGACCAGCACCCAGGAGATGCCGGTGGGATACTGGTCCGGCTTGGCATAGGTGGCGGTGTCCTTGACCGTGTCGGGATTGAACACCACCACGTCCGCCTTCATGCCCTCGCGGATAAGCCCGCGGTCATGCAGGCTCAGCCGGTTGGCTGCCTGGGAGGACAGTTTGCGCACCGCTTCTTCCAGCGAAATTATGTGCCGTTCGCGCACCACGTCGGACAGGATGCGGGCGTGGCTGCCGAAGGAACGCGGATGCGGGATGCCGAACGAGGTGTGCACCCCGGCCGGCAGGGCGATGCCGTCCGAACCGATATCCACCCAGGGATACCTGAAGGACTCGGCCACCGCCTGTTCGCGGGCGGGATTGGGCGGGCCGATATGGAAGCCCTCGGCCTTCTGCTCGACCAGGAAATCCACCATCGCTTCTTCCGGCGAGATGCGGGTGCGATCGGCCACCTGCTGCATGGTGTAGCCGTCATACTTCAGGTTGGCGGAAGCGAAGTGATAGTCCTTGTACTGGCCGGGATTCTGCTGAAGCTCCTTGACCACGCGGGCGCGGTTGGCCGGGTCCTTCAGCCGCGCGGTGATGGCGGCGGCGTCACCGACCTGCGCCCATACCGGCAGCAACTGGCGCACATAGGTCCAGCCGATGGTGTAGGGATAGGCGTTGGCGGTGATGTCCACGCCTTCGGCGCGCGCTTTCTCAATCATCGGCGCGAAGTCGGGATTTCCGGCGATGGTGCCGCCGACATGCAAAATCTCCACCGGGATATGGGCGCCGCGCGCGATGGCGATGGTTTCCTCCAGGCCGGACAGGCCGGGACCGGGGCGCATATGCACTGTGTAGATGCCGCCATATTCGGCCGCGACCTTGGCCAGCTCGATCATCTGGGCGGTGTTGAAAAAGGAGTTTGGCAAGTAATAGAGGCCGGCGGAAAGGCCGGCTGCCCCCTGCTCCATGCCCTGGCGGATCAGGGCCTTGATCCGGTCCATCTCGGCCGGTGTCGGCTGGCGATCCTCATACCCCATCGCCGAGGCGCGCACCTGGCCCGCACCGACATAGGATACGACATTGGGGCCGATGCCCTTCTTCTCCAGGTAATCGAAGAACCCGCCCAGGGTGGTCCAGGTCCGCTTGACCGGCGGCGCCAGCATCATGGGATCGTCCACCGCCGGGCCCAGCACCGGACCGGCCGACAGATGCTCGCCCATCAGTTCGGTGGTGATGCCTTGCGTCACCTTGGAAAGACCGCGGCCGTCAAAGGCCAGGCCGAATTCCGAATGGCTGTGCATGTCGATGAAGCCCGGCGCCACCACCTGGCCGGTGGCGTCGACGGTCTTCTTCGCCCTTACCGGAGCGCGGCCGACATAGACGATCTTGTCGCCGGTGATGGCGACATCGGCCTGCATGCGCGGGCCGCCGCTGCCGTCCACCACCTGGCCGTTCTTGATCAGAAGGTCTACCTCGCCCGCAGGCGCGGCAAAACTTGCCAGCACCGGAACGGAAGCGAACAAAAGCGTGGCGGCGAGAAATTTGCGTAAAATCATGACAGTCCCCTGTTATCGCGCCTTGGCGCGTTTTTTTGGCGGCATGGAATCGAATGTGATGGCCTTCTGGTCGCTGGCGGAGGTGCCCAGTTCCTTTGTCCCCGCCGGAAAGCCGTTGCTCTTGAGAATGAAGGCAGTGATGTCGGCATTGACGGCCGGGCTGAGGGAGCCGGGACGGCCCAGCGGCATCGCCTGGCTGATATACTCCACCAGCACATCCAGGGTGGTGCCCGACCAATAGGGCACAAAGCGTCCCACCAGCGGCGGAATCTCGAAAGTGCCGGAAAGGTTCGCGCCATGGCAGCGGCCGCAATTCTGCTGGTAGGAGGTGGCGCCGCGCGCCGCCTGGTCTTCTGTGTAGGCGCCGTCCCACACGGAACGCGCCTGGGCGCCTTGCGCCGCCAGCAGAAAACCAACACCCAGAATGATTTTGCGCATCATGTTGCCCTTTATGCCTGTTTCACGGAGAAGCGGGCGAACAGATCTTCGATCACCTTCACGGCGCGATCGGATTCGGCACGGTTCACGCTCTCATCGCTGTTGTTGTAGCCCTTGAGCTCGCCATTCTCGAGCGCGATCACCATGATGCCGTCGCTCTTGGACAGAATCTGCACATTGCGATAGGTCAGGCCGTAATTGACCTCGGGCTGCGGGATCAGCCAGCCGGTCTGGCCCCGCACCGGCACCATGGCCTTGTCCTTCCACCAGTCGCGCGCCGCCATGCCGGGGCAGTTGATCACCACCTTCTGCGGCAGGTGGCCCAGCTCGGACGGGGAATGGAAATTGCGCATCACGATCTTGCCGCCCGCCGCGAAGAACTGGTTGGTGAGCAGATGGCCATATTCGGTGAAGTTGAAGAACAGGTTGGTCGAGCGCGAGGCATACTTGACCGGAAACGGGTTGATGTCCGGCGTGAGCTGCTGGGGAAACGACGTAATATCCCGGATGCGGTCATTGTAGCGGGCGAAATCCTCGCCATGGGTGGGCGCTCCCGCCCAGGTCGGCGGCGGCAGCGGCATCACCGTGGCGTCCACCGGCTGCGGCGTGCCGCGCGGCGCATCGGTCAGGTAATAATGGTCGCTGAAGGCGACCGGGTTGCCGGCGATGCCGATATATTGGCGCAAGGTCTTCCAGGAGGAGCGCGCCATGATTTCCCAGGTCTGGCCGAAATTGGCCGGGGCTTCCGACGTCAGGGCGATGCGCGAATCCGGGGTCCAGGCGCCGTTGGCCCGCACCGAACGGGTGCGCGGCAACAGCTCGCGTGTATAGATGGTCACCTGGGCGCCGGCGCGCTGGGCGGTGATGGCCGAGGTCAGGCCGATGATGCCGCAGCCGATGACCGCGATTTCCTTGGGACTGCGGGACATGGCCTTTTGCACCGCCATGTCGGCCGATCCCCAGGACAGCGACCAGCCCGAGCCGCCATGGCCGTAATTGTGCACCACCATGGCATCGCCGATCTGCTCCACGTCCAGGTTGGGACCTTTGGTGCGGAAGGGGCGCAGGCAAACTTTAAAGTCGAAAAAGCGGTCGGCACGGGCGCGGACCGGCGCCAGAACGGGCGGACGGTCCATCAGGGGGACGGTGGAAACCGGCTGGGGCGCCGCACCCGGCGCGGCACCAGGGGTGGCGGCGCAACCGCCCAGCCCCATGACCCCGCCCAGCGCGAGCGAATTCTTCAACAGATGCCGCCGGTCCATCAACCCAACCCCGCACAACCCCGGCACTTTTATAGCAGGGAAAAACCGGCGCGTCCCGGCTCCAGGCGCGGCTTCTTCACGCGGCGGCGGTTGGCGGTGTGCACATTTGTCCGGCAAAAACAGCAGACCTGAGCTGCTGGAACAGCCGGAACGAATAGCGGCGCCCCCGGTTTTCACTCTGTAGAAACCAGGAGTTTTGCCATGAGCGTTAAGGGACAGATCAAGGAAGCCGCCGGTTACGTCAAGGAAGAGGCGTATGAGCACGGCAAGTCCGCTGAAAGCCAGCAGAAGGCCCAGGAAGGCCGCAACCTGCGCAATGAAGGCCGGATCGAAGACGGCAAGGCGCCGAAGACCAGCGAGCCGGGCACCAGCCACTAAATCTGTGGCGACTTGAAAGAGCCGCCCCTGGCGCAGCAATGCGCCGGGGCGGTTTTTTATTTGCGCTAGCGCGGTACGGGCGCGGTGTAATTCCACACATGCGCGGGTGGGAAGTTGCGCCACACCGGCGTCTTGCTGAGATTCATCCCGGAACCCGGCGGCACCGGCGGGCGCCAGCTATAGGAGAGTTGCACAAACCGGCCGCCATGCTCCTGACATTCCAGGGCGCGCCGCAGCAGCGACTGCCGATCGGCAAGCGGAAACTGCAGCAGCGGCAGTCCGGAGACGATGGCCGCAACGGGCGCGCCTTGGGGAAGAAAACGCTCGAAGTCCAGCGCATCGCCTTGATGGACCCGCACCGCCGGAAAGCGGCCGCGCAGCAGCCGGGCGAAAGACTCCGTCTGCTCGATCAGGATCAGCCGATGCGAGGCGATGCCCCGCTCCAACAGCGCCTGGGTAACGACACCGGTCCCGGGACCCAGTTCGACCACCAGCCCATCTACGCCCGGATCAACCTGGCCGGCGATGATGCGCGAAAGCGTGGGACTGGACGGAGTGGGCGCGGAAACGCCGCGCGGATTGCTGATCAGCCCCCGCAGAAACTCCCCATAGGCAACGGCGCTCATCTCGGCCCCTGGCTGGTGACCTTGGGTCAATGCAGAGCGGGCGCGAGAGTTCCCTTCTCTAGCGTCCCAACCGCGCACGCTGGGCGGAAAGCCGTTGCGCCCAGGAAGAATTGTCCAGCGCAGCGCGATTGACGATAGTTCCGGTGGGGACGCGGCCATCGCAATATTCCAGCACCGCCTGGATATCCAGCGCGCCCTGACGGGCAAAGCATTGATCGGTCCAGCACAAGGCGTGCGGCGTCAGGATGACGTTATCCAGCGCGAGGATGGGATCGCCGGGATCGGGCGGCTCCTGCTCCAGAACATCCAGGCCGGCGCCCGCAATACGGCGCTCCTGCAGCGCCTTGGTCAGCGCTTTCTGGTCCACCACCGGACCGCGCGCCGTATTGATCAGGTAGCTGGTGGGCTTCATCAGCGCCAGGCGCTCCGCACTGACGATATGCCTGGTTGTGTCGGTCAGGGGACAACTGACCGACAGCACGTCGGAGCGGCGAAACAGATCTTCAATGCCGACCAGCTCCACGCCGAGCTCCGCCATCCGTCCGGCGTCGGCGAACGGATCATGGGCGATCAGCTTCATGTCGAAGGCCTTGGCCAGGCGCAAAGCCTCGGCGCCGATATTGCCGACACCCAGCGAGCCGAAGGTGCGCCCCACCAGGCCCACGCCCATATGGGCGCCGCGCTGGGCAAACCCCGCCGCGCCCGCACGGGTCAATTTTTCCTTGATGGCCAGCTTTCCCGTCAGCGCCAGCATCAAGGTGATGATCGACACCGCCACCGGCCGGCGCACCGATTCCGGCGTGATCACCAGGGCAATGCCCGCATCGGTGCAGGCCTTCACGTCCACCGTGTCGTATCCCACCCCGAAGCGGGCGATGACGCCCAGGCGGCCGCTCCTGGGCACGCTGCTTTTATCGAAGCGATGGGCCAGAAGAATGAGTGCATCGACATCTTCCAACTGCCCGGCGCTGATCGGGCTCTCGGATTCCAGAAACACGGTTTCGACGCGGGGATCCTGCAGCAACGGCGCAAGATCGAAATCGCGGAAGGTCGCAGAACCGTCGGCATTGCGAAAATCCGCCGAAAGCGCGACACGAAATTTTTCTGCCATTGGGTGCCCCTACCCTGCCTGTTGCCGGCGGCATGCTGCTGTGCGGCATCGGACACCATGTTGCCGAGTATGCCGAATTCGAGCAAGTATGAACGACGGCATCGTCCGGACATGGCTCGCAAACAGTTCAAATCAGAACGAGCCTTCAGGGTGGGGAATATCCATGCGCGTAAACCAGGTGAAGTCTGACCTCGGTGCCGGCCGCCACGTTTTCGGCACCATGGTGTTTGAGTTCTTTACACCCGGCATGCCGCAGATCGCCAAGGCGGCGGGCGCGGAATTCATCCTGTTCGACATGGAGCATTCCGGCGTCACCATCGAGACACTCAAGGGACAGATTGCGGCCTGCCGCGGCATCGGCCTGATCCCCATGGTCCGGGTGCCTGCCCTGCAATATCACTTCATCGCGCGCTGCCTGGACATGGGCGCCATAGGCATCATGGTGCCGATGGTCGAAAGCGCGGCACAGGCGCGCGAGATCGTTTCGGCAACCCGTTATCCCCCGCATGGCCGGCGCGGCGCCGCCTTCGGCATGGCGCATGACGATTATGAAGGCGGCGCGGTGCCCGACAAGATGGCGGCGGCAAACGCCCGCACCTTGGTCATCGCCCTGGTGGAAACCGCCGACGGGATTGCCGCGGTGGACGACATCGCGGCGGTGGACGGCGTTGACGTTGTCTGGCTGGGCCATTTCGACCTGACCAATTTCATGGGCATCCCGGGCCAATTCGAACACCCCGACTATCTGCGGGCCGTGGACAAGATCGTTCAAGCCGCCGCAAATCACGGCAAGGTCGCAGGGATGATGGTCGCGGACGAAGGCTGGGCGCGCACCTATCTGGCGAAAGGTTTCCGCATCCTCGCCTATGGCATTGACCACCTTCTGCTTCAGCGCACCCTGGCCGATGGGCTGTCCCGCATCCGGGACATGACAAAATAGTCAGCTTCCGCGGTACTGGCACACGCTGGCAAACCCGGCGTAACCTTCCCGGCAAAGGGAGATCGCCATGCCAACGCTGTTTCGCCGCCGCACCCTGATCGAGACCGGCAACGTCCACCACCAAGGTTTTCACATTCCTTACAATGCTCTTACGAACACTTTACCCCGCCTCAAGGCATTCCTGCTTAACGTTACATCATGAATACGCGCAGCAGGACTAGGCTTTGATGTTCGACCGAATTCTGGGATGGGTGGTGGAAGTCAAACCCGGCGAACGTCGCGCGCTATTCTGGTCCTTCGCCTATTTCTTTCTGATCCTCACCACCTACTATGTGCTGCGCCCGTTGCGCGACAATGCCGGTATTACCGGCGGCACTCGCGCGCTGCCCTGGCTAGTCACTGCTACCTTCGGCGTGATGCTGATCGCCGCCCCGATCTATGGCTGGCTGGTAGCGCGATTGCCCCGTCGCCGCCTGATCCCGCTGGTCTACCATTTCTTCGCTGCCAACATCCTGGGATTCTGGCTGCTGCTGACCCTCGGCATCGGCGGGACAATCGTGCCGCAAGTCTTCTTCGTCTGGCTTACCGTCTTTTCCATTTTTGCAGTGCCGGTTTTCTGGTCCTATCTGGCCGATCTCTATCACAGCGACCAGGGCAAACGGCTATATGGCTTCATCGCGGCGGGCGGCTCGCTGGGCGCGCTGGCCGGCCCTACCATCACGCGGCTGCTGGTCGAGCCGCTGGGGCCGGTGAACCTGCTGCTGCTGCCAGTCCTGCTGATTGAACTGACGGTAATTTGTGCCCTGCGTCTGGGGCCCGCCGCGTCCGGCTTCAATAAGACTTCGCAGTCGCCGCCCGCCATTGGCGGCAGCGCCTTCGAAGGCTTCTCCGCCATCCTGAAATCACGGTATCTTGGCGGCATCGCCATGTGGGTTGTGCTGCTCTCGCTGGGCAACAGCATGCTGTACATGTCCCAGGCTGAAATAGTGAGCGCCGCCACGCAGGACGCGGTGGAGCGCACCCGCATCTTCGCCACCATTGAGCAATGGACCGGGCTTCTGCAGATCCTGCTTCAATTGGCGCTGACTGGCCGCCTGATTAAACATTTCGGCACTGGTATAGCCGCCGCTTTCCTGCCGGTGGTGTTCGCGATGGGCTACGGCGCAATGTTCTTCGCGCCGGTGCTTGCGGTAGTCATGCCTTTCCAGGTGGCGCAGCGCACTGCCAACTTCGCAATCTCCAATCCTGCACGAGAAATTTTATTCACTGTTGCGGACCGCGAGGACAAATACAAAGCCAAGAATGTGGTCGACGGCGTGATGTTTCGCGGCGCCGACGTGCTATGGGCTTGGGTGTTCAACCTGTTGTCCAAGACACTGATGATGACCCTTCCGGCCATCGCCGCAGTGACCCTGCCCGCAATGCTGGGCTGGGCGGGCCTTAGCCTTCTGCTCGGCCGCATGCAGGAAAAACGCGCCCGTCTTCAGTCCAAAAGCTAATCTTCATCCCCCTAAGGAGACGCCCCAATGTCCGACATGTCACGCCGTACCGTTCTTGCCGCCACTGCCGCTGCCGCCCTGGTGCCCCATGCCGCTCTGGCTCAGACCGCCGCTCCAATACTGAAACGCAAGGTGCCGCAAACCGGCTTCATGTTGCCTGTGGTCGGTATCGGTACCTCGCAGGTATTTGAATTCGAGAACGATGCTGCCAAGTTGGATGAGCGCAAGCAGGTGGTGCGAAACCTGGTTGCCGGGGGCGGCAGCCTGATCGACACCGGCGCCAGCTACGGCACTGCTGAAGCCAATGTCGGCATCGTGGTGGCGGAGACTAAGACGCGGCCCCAGCTATTCCTGGCAACAAAATTCTCCAGCCGCGACACCCGCGCTGAAGCCGAGGCCGAACTGAAGCAATCCCTGGTCCGGCTCAAGACCAACTATGTCGATCTGCAACAGGCCCACAACGTAAACGACCCTAGTTTCTCCTGCGCCCAGATGAAGGAATGGAAGGCTGCCGGCTATTGCAGGCACTACGGCATTACGTCCAGCTTTGATGCCGCCTATGAGGCGCTGGCGCCTGTGATCCGGCGTGAGAAGCCGGAATTCTTCCAGATCAACTATTCGTTAGGAGATCGCGATGCCGAAAAAGTGCTGCTTCCGTTGGCACGGGACAGCGGCTGTGCCGTCCTTACCAACCTGCCCTTTGGCCGCAACTCCATGTTCAAGCGGGTGGCGGGCAAGCCGATGCCAGACTTCGCGAAGGACATCAACTGCACCAGCTGGGCCCAGTTGTTCCTGAAATATAACCTTTCGCATCCGGCGGTGACCGCCGTTATCCCGGGCACCGACCTGCCCAAGTACATGCTGGACAATCTTAATGCCGGGCGCGGCCCCATGCCAGATGCCGCCTTCCGGCGCCGCATTGAGGCTTGGTGGGAAACGGCGTGATCATTTAGCCATCGGCTCTTCCAGGGCCAGGCTAAATGTACGGGTTCCGTGGAAGGTCAACCACGCGCCAGCCATCATTCTTCATCTTCTTGCGCTGTTCATCACCGAGCGGAATATGCAACAGACAGGCCATGAGCAACATGCTGTGATCGAGGCCCCATGCGCAGAGAGTATCGCGGATCGCTATTTTTCGCCGCATTGCGCGGCCCGCAGGGCTGTCCAGCGGAGCAAACTCCAAGCCCGGCACATAGGCATCGTTCAAGCCTTTGAAAGCCACCTGGGGAAGATTTAAGCCCAACGCAACTTTCGTCATCTCCCGCTCGCTGATGGAATAAACGTAATTGCCACTGTCCTCATATGTCTCAGCGGGGGCCTTGCTGCCCAGGAGGCGCATCAGAAGTCTCAACGGCGAGCGTTCGCGGTCGTTGGGTTCCGCCAGAATCACACCCCGCTTGGCGACCCGCAGCATTTCATAAAGCGCAATCGCCGGGCGCGGGAAGTGATGGTACGACTCCTTGCACACCACATAATCGAACGACGAAGCCGCGAAGGAAAGCTGCTCAGCATTTTCCACCTGGTAATGCTCCAGGTGACCGTCTTGTTGCGCCTTCCGCAGCAAGGATTCATCCAGGTCGGTGGCCAGAACTTCACAGGCCCCGTGCGCCTTAAGGCGGATGGCATCCAGACCAAACCGCCCGTCCCCCACTGTCAGCCACTTCTCGCCGGTCACCCCCCCCAAGGAAGCCGCAACTTTATAGAGCCGCTCGGATCGCCAGGAATTGGCGGTCGAGAAATCAAACCAGGAGGCTGCAATCTTTTTCCGTTCGGGGTTGACCAGATCGTCGGCATAGCTCTGGGCGTGCCGGCAGTAAGATGCTTCAGAAAAGTCTGTCATTGCCATTCTCGAAGGGGCTTGAAGCAGACTATAGCCTGCAGGTGGCGTACGCGAGCCCCATCAGCCGACCGGGCCGGCCGCCGCGTCGCGCCCAGCCAGCCTCAGGATAGCCCTGGCTCAGCCCCCATATCACGCCGGGTGGGTTACTGGGCCTGTACGTTGCGAAAGGCGGCATTGGCCGAATGGAAGCGTTTGGGTACAATACCGCTTATCAAACTACGCGGGTTCACAAGGAATGCTGCGCCAAGAGAAAGTTTCCTTTCGATGTTCAGGATGATCAGACGATACGCCAAAGGCCTGAAAAGTCTCGGCGGCCTGAATGATCGTCTTGAAGCGCTGCAATTGGCCACGGGCCGCATCGAAGCGCGCCAAACCGCGAACGTTCCTGCCGGCGCCCTTGCTGAAGCAGAATTCAAAGTCTGGTCGCAATGGGGCGAGGACGGGATCATCGAACATCTGTTGCGGCACATCCCGGTACCCCGACCAGTCTTCGTGGAATTCGGCGTCGAGAATTATCGCGAGGCAAATACCCGATTCCTTTTGCGAAACCGGAATTGGTCGGGGTTGGTGATGGATGGCTCGCCCGAAAATATCGCATTCATCCGCAATGATCCGATTTCCTGGCGTCATGACCTGAAGGCGGTGGCTGCCTTCATCACGCGCGAGAATATCAACCAGTTGATAACGGATGCGGGCATCGCGGGAGACATCGGCATTCTCTCCGTTGACATCGATGGCAACGATTATTTCGTTTGGGATGCGATCAGCAGCATCAGTCCACGCCTGGTCATCGCGGAATACAATGCGATATTTGGCCCCTCCGCGGCCGTCTCGGTGCCCTATGCAGCAGACTTTTGCCGCACCACCGCACATTATTCCAATCTGTACTGGGGATGTTCCCTGGCGGCGCTGCACCATCTTGCTGAGAAAAAGGGTTACATCCTGGTCGGCTGCAACAGCAACGGCAACAATGCCTTCTTCGTGCGGCGCGACATGGCCGACAAATTCGAGGCGAAGTCACCGGCAACAGCTTATTGCCCAGCCAAATTCCGTGAATCGCGCGATGCAACCGGCAACCTGACATTCTTGCCCAGCGATGATGCGCGCCGCTTGATTGCCCAAATGCCCTTGGTGGACGTCTCCAGCGGCGCCTTGCTAACCGTCGGTGATATCGGGACCTGAGTATGAGAGAGTTTCTACGAGATTGGGTTCCGCCTGGTCTCGTAAAAATCGTGCGGTCCGTATGGCCCCACAACGCCCCACTGAAAGGCCCTTACGCAACTTGGGCCGAAGCATGCCGTCATAGCGATGGCTACGATTCCGCTGTAATCCTTGAAGCGATAGATCGCGCGACCGAACGGGCGTTAACCGGCAATCAAGTCAGCCAAGATGGCGTAGTCCTCTCAGACGCACCATTTCCATTTCCGCTGGCGGCATGCTTGCTGCATTTGGCAGTGACAAAGAGGCGGAGTATCCACGTGATCGATTTCGGAGGCGGGCTGGGTTCGGTATGGCATCGCAGCCATGATGTCCTCCACGCTGGAGTCGCAAGCTGGTCCGTGGTCGAACAGCCACATTTTGTTGCCAGGGGTCGCGAGAAATATCAGAAAGCACAGCTAGGCTTCTTTGAATCCATGGCCGAGGCAGCAGCAACGCATCCCCCCGATGCCATAATTTTTTCGAGCGTCCTTCAATACATCGAACGCCCCTTCGAGCTCCTGGCCGAAGCGGCGGCGTTGCAGCCGGCGGCTATCTTGATCGATCGAACGCCTTACGCACATTCCCACAAAGATGTGATCCTGGTGCAGGAGGTGCCTGCCAGTGTCTACGCGGCAAGCTACCCTTTGTATATTTTTGGGGCTGGAAGTATAGAAGGCAGTCTTCAGCCGGACTATCGCCTTATCCTCAGCTTTGACGCCTCTGATGGCGCTTGGCCCTACCGCGGTGGCACGGCGCATTTCAGGGGTGAATACTACGTGCGGTCGGAAAAATGAGCTTCGAGGTTATTGAACGAAACGGCGTTCGCTACGCCGAAGTGATCAGGGCAGACGCCCGCGTGGAGAAAACGCGATTCTTTTCCGATGCGGGGTCTTCCTTCCAGTTCGGTCTGCTCGCCAATACCGCTGGATACGTTGAGCCCGCGCACGACCATCACCCGATAGTGCGCCAGATAGCCGATCTGCAGCAAATGTTCGTCGTGCAGCGCGGAATAGTCGCCGTGGATTTTTTCAGCGACGCGGGCGAGCGGTTCGACGAAGTCGTCCTCCAGGTGGGCGATGCCATATGCCTGGTGCATGGCGCGCATTCTTTTCGTGTGATCGAAGATGCCCAGTGCGTGTCTGTCAAGCAGGGCCCCTTCATGGGGGACGAGATGGACAAAGTCAGCATCAATGCAAAATAGAATACCCGTCCACGAACCCAATATCGGTGAGGAAGAAGCGCAGGCGGTGCTGGCCGCAGTTCGCCGCGGTGAGATTTCAGGCTCCTTTGGCGATACCATTCCAACTTTCGAGAAGAATTTCGCAAGCTATGTCGGTTGCGCACATGGCATAGCGGTCACCAGCGGCACGACCGCGCTGCATCTTGCCGTATCGGCTCTGGAACTGGAGCCCGGCGACGAAATCCTGGTCAGCGCTTCAAACAACATCGCCGGCGGGCTGGCCGTCTATCACAACAATCTTGTCACTGTACCCGTGGATTCCGAGCCGGTTACCTGGAACATGGATCCGGACGTGATTGAAAAGCTGATAACACCGCGCACGCGCGCAATCATGCCTGTTCATTTGTTCGGTCATCCGGTTGAAATGGACCGGGTCATGGATATTGCGCGCCGTCACAATTTGCCGGTGATCGAGGATTGCGCGGAATCGCATGGGGCGACCTGGCAGGGCAAGATGACCGGCAGCTTTGGCGACATGGCCTGCTTCAGTTTCTACGCCAACAAGATCATCACCACGGGCGAAGGCGGGATGATTGTCACAAACAATGACCGCCTGGCCGAAAGAATGCGCCTTCTGCGAAATCTGGCTTTTACCAAGCCGCGTTTCTACCATCAGGTTCCAGGCTACAATTTCCGCATGACCGGCTATCAGGCCGCGATGGGGCTGGCGCAGCTGGCCAAGATCGGCCGCATACTGGAAGACAAGCGCAGGGTAGCGCATACTTACAACCGCTTGCTCAGCGGCATTCCTGGCCTGCAGTTACCAGCCGAGATTCCCGGCGCCTACAATGTATACTGGATGTACGCTCTCACGGTTGATGCGGCGAAGTTTGGCGTGAATCGCGACACGCTCGCCGAAATTCTCGCGGCGAAGGGCATCGACACGCGCACGTTCTTTTGCCCCCTGAATCAGCAGCCATTTCTGCGCGAACAAGCGGGCTATCGTGACGTGCCCTGCCCGGTGGCGGACCGAATCTGGCAGGAGGGTCTATACCTGCCCTCGAGCGACACATTGGATGAAAAAACCATCGCGCAGATCGCTTCTGTTATCAGAGATGCCGCTGCGCCATGAAAATTGCCGTTTACATGTCGGGCTATCAGCCGGAAACGGGTGGCGGTCATACATTCGAGAGAGAAGTCTTCGAGGCCCTTCTGCGCCGGCACAACGAATATCGCCACACTTTTTCCGTCCTTTCGCGGTCATCGTCTGAAGCCGCGCTACATCAGCGCCTCGATGGTCTGCCGATCTCCAATCACACGGTTTCTGTCACCGCGGCGGAATGGCTGTTTCAGGGGGTTACCCGGGGCATGGCGCAGCGCCATCGCTTCGGCAGCCGGGCAAGCGGTCTGGACCGCGCCATGAAGCAGGCCGGTGCGGATCTGCTATGGTTCGTAGGCCAGCCGGCCAGTCCGCAATGGACCGATTACCCCTACATCACCACGATATGGGACGTGCAGCACCGCGTTACACCCTGGTTTCCGGAACTCACTTCAAATGGGGAGTGGGAAAATCGGGAATGGGTGAATACCTCCGTCCTGCAACGCGCCACCGCGGTTATCATTGGTACCAAAACCGGTCAGGCGGAAGTTGAGCGCTATTATCAGGTACCGCCGGAACGGATTTTGAAACTGCCGCATCCGACCCCGCAGTTCGCTCTCAACGCCACGGGGTTGCCGCAGGACGAACTGCCGGCCTCACTCGAATTGAAAGAGCCGTATCTGCTTTACCCCGCGCAATTCTGGGCTCACAAAAATCACGCAAATATTCTTTTGGCGTTGGCTGAACTGCGTGACCGCCATGGGTATGCGCCGCAACTGGCGCTAGTCGGCGCCGACAAGGGCAATAAAAAACATATCGCCGCCATGGCTGAGCAGTTGCGGCTTGGCGACCGTGTGCGCTTTTTGGGCTTCGTGCCGCAAAAGGATCTCATAACATTGTACCGGCGCGCAGCAATGCTGGTTTACCCATCCTGGTTCGGCCCGGAAAATCTGCCCCCCTTGGAGGCATTTGCCCTGGGCTGTCCGGTGATAGCCAGCCGGATTCCCGGCGCGGAGGAGCAGCTTGGTGATGCCGCAATCTACTGTGATCCCTCAAGCCCATCCGACATCGCAGAGAAAATCGCAGATGTGCAGGCCAGCGCAGAATTGCGCGCAAGCCTGGTAACTGCCGGACATGCGCGCGCCAAAAGCTGGACGGCTGATGACTATGTCGGCGGCGTAATGGCTTTTGCCGATAAACTGGAGCCCGCACTGCGGAGCTGGGCACGCTGATCTGACGACTATCGGCCTTTTACAGCCATCGCAACGCTTTCCCGTCTTGGGAATGCACCCGGATTTCTATGGAATTCGAACGCGTTAGGGAATGGTGCCCAGGGACAGAATCGAACTGCCGACACGTGGATTTTCAATCCACTGCTCTACCGACTGAGCTACCTGGGCACAGGGGTGGGACGGCTTATTAGGGGATGGTCCCCGCCCTGTCCAGCGCCAAGGATTCAGTCCCCCTCGGGGTCATTTTCCGAAGGGTTTGAGGGTGTTGGGTCCACCGCGGGACCGGGGATGGCATAGCCGCCCTTGAACCACTGGTTCAGGTCCAGATCGGCGCAGCGCTTGGAACAGAAGGGCTTGAACGCGGCACCGGCGGGCTTGCCGCACAGGGGGCACTTAGCGGCCATAGCCGCACCCGCCCAGCAAGGTCACGGTGAGCGACAGCGGCAGCCCCACCACATTGGAATAGGAGCCGGAGATTTCCTTGACCAGCATCTCGGCCCGGCCCTGGATGGCATAGCCGCCGGCCTTGCCCACGCCTTCGCGGGTCTGGACATAATCGGCGATCTCGGCATCGGTCAGCCGCCGCAGCGACACCCGCGTCAGCGACACGCGGGTGCGCAGTTTTCCGTCCGGCGTCACCAGCGCCACCGCGGTGATAACCTGGTGGCGGCGGCCCGACAGCGATGTCAGACAGGCGCGCACCTCTTGGTCATCCGCCGCCTTGGGCAGGATGCGCCGGCCCAACGCGACCACCGTATCGGCGGCCAAAATGAAGGCGGGCTTACCGGTCCATTCGCTCTGTGCCTTGCGCGCTTTCTCGGCCGCCAGGCGCAGGGCGTGAAGGCGTGGCTGTTCGCCCTTGAGCACGGATTCATCGATGGCGGCGGGACGGATTGCGTCGGGGACGATGCCGGCCTGCGCCAGCAATGCGGCGCGGCGCGGGCTCTCGCTGGCGAGAACCAGCAAGGTGTTAGCGGAAGCGGTAGGTGATGCGACCCTTGGTCAGGTCGTAGGGCGTCATCTCGATCATCACCTTGTCGCCGGTCAGCACGCGGATGCGGTTCTTGCGCATCTTGCCGGCGGTATGGGCGATGATGATGTGGTCATTGGCGATCAGCTTCACGCGGAAGGTCGCATTGGGCAGCAGCTCCTCGACGATGCCCTCGAACTCCAGCAATTCTTCTTTGGCCAATGGGTCCTCTTAAAGCCGTTTGCGAGGTGGGGAGATAGGGGGGAAAGCCCTGAAAGGCAAGCCTTTCCAAAGGTTTTTCCTCAGGTATCGGAGGCGGAAGGCTCCAAAAAACGCTGTTTCAGCCGCTCCATCAGCCCATCGCGCACCGCCCGGTACGCCGCCAGCCTTTGCTCGCGCGAACCTTCCACCGCCGTGGGGTCCATGGTGGGCCAGTATTCCACCAGGGTGGCGGCGGTGCGGGTCATCTCCATCGCCTTGTGCTGGGCCTCGGGCGACAGGGTGATGACCAGGTCGAAACTGCCGTCTTCCAGGTCCTCGAAGCGGCGCGGCCGGTGCTTGGCGATGGCCAGCCCAATCTCATCCATCGCCTCCACCGCCAGGGGATCGAGTTCGCCGGCCCGCACCCCCGCCGATTCGATATAGACGCTGCTGCGGGTCAGATGGCGCAGCATCGCCGCCGCCATGGGCGAACGCACCGCATTCATGGTGCAGGCAAACAGCACGGCCTGCGCCATCGCTCAGCCCCGCATCTGCAGCACGCAGATCAGCGTGAACAGCCGCCGCGCCGTGCCGAAATCGGTCTCCACCTTCCCCGCCAGCCGCGCCTGCAATTCCTTGGCGCCTTCGTCGTGCAAGGTGCGGCGCGCCATGTCCAGGGATTCGATCTGGTAGGGCGGCGCGGTGCGGATCGCCTTGTAATAGCTGTCGCAAACCAGGAAATAATCCTTCACCGTCTTGCGCAACGGCATCAGCGACAAGGTCAGGCGCGCATGTTCGCTTCCATCCTCCAGGCGCAGGTCCAGGATCAACCGACTTTCCTCGACGCCCAAGGTCAGGTGATATGGCCCGCCCGGCGAGCCGTCCGGCTTGAACTGGTTGTCGTCCAGCAGGTCATAGATCGCGACTTCGCGTTCCTGTTCGATGGCGCGGCTGCGATTGACGACGCTGGCTTCGTCGAGGGTAATCGCGGACAGCCGGTATTCCACCGTCAGTCCTTTTGCGTCAGGCGCGCGGAGATTGAGCGGGCATGGGCGTCCAGGCCCTCGGCTTGCGCCAAGGTCAGGGCGTCGGGACCGAGGAAAGCCATGCTCTTGGCATCCAGTCCCAGCAGGGTGGTGCGCTTGAGGAAATCCAGCACCGACAGGCCGGAGGAAAAGCGCGCCGTGCGTGAGGTGGGCAACACATGGTTGGGCCCGGCGATGTAATCGCCCATCGCCTCGGGCGTGTAGCGGCCCAGGAAGATGGCGCCGGCATGGCGCACCTTCTTCAACAGGCTTTCCGGATCGGCGGTGGCGATCTGAAGATGCTCGGGCGCAATGGCATCGGCCAGCGGCGCGGCATCGTCCAACACCTTCACCACGATGATGGCGCCATTGTCGGCCCAGCTTTTGGCGGCGATGTCCTTGCGCGGCAGGATGGCGATCTGGCGCTCGGCCGCCGCCGCCACCTTGTCGGCAAAGCCGGCGTCATCGGTGATCAGGATGCTCTGGGACGAAGGGTCGTGCTCGGCCTGGCTCAGCAGGTCGGCGGCAATCCATTCCGGATCGTTCTGGCCGTCGGCCACCACCAATATTTCCGACGGCCCGGCGATGGAGTCGATGCCCACCTGGCCGAACACTTCGCGCTTGGCGGCGGCGACATAGGCGTTGCCGGGGCCCACGATCTTGTCCACCGCCGTGATGGTCTCAGTGCCATAGGCCAGCGCCGCCACGGCCTGGGCGCCGCCGATGCGGTAGATGTCGGTGATCCCTGCCCGCTTGGCCGCTGCCAGCACCAGGGGATTGATGCTGCCGCCGCTGGCTGGAGTGACCATGACGATGCGCGCCACCCCGGCGACCTTGGCGGGAACGGCATTCATCAGCACGGAGGACGGATAGGACGCCGTCCCTCCGGGCACATACAGGCCGACACTGTCCAGGCTGGTCCAGCGCCAGCCCAGCACCGCGCCGCTATCGTCAGTGAAGCGTTCATCTTTGGGTAGTTGGCGCTTGTGATAGCTTTCGATGCGGGTGGCGGCGGTCTCAATGGCGGTCAACTGGTCCTTGTTGACCTTGGCCAGCCCCGCCTCGATCTCGGCGGCGGACAATTTCAGCGTCGCGGCCGTGACATTGGCGCGGTCGAACTTGTTGCTCAATTCCACCAGCGCCGCGTCGCCCCGCGCGCGCACATCGGCGATGATGCCGCGCACCGCGCCGGCGACATCGTCTTCTTCCTCGCGCTTGGCGAAGAGTAGTTTCTGGAAGTCGGCGGCGAAATTCTTGTCGCCTGCATTCAATCTACGGGCCATTGCCGGCCTCATGGTCTGGGATGCCGCGCGCTGCCCAGGCGCCACTCATGTCGGCCAGTTCGGCGTCAATGCATTCCACCGTCAGGCGCAAACCACCCCCGCCGGCCAGCACGATCTCAATCACCCCGCCCGGGTCTTCGCCGCCATTCGGTGTAAAACTCACCGCCAGCACAGACACCACGGCTTCGCCGGCGCCCAGCTTGACCTGATTGGATTGCACCTTCAGCACGCCGTCGAAATGCAGGCCGGCGCGCACCCGCGTCTTGCCGCCATCTTCCCAGGTCAGCCGGTTCACCACCGCCGCGAAGCGCCGCTTCTTCGGCAACCAGACGAAGTTCTTGAGCTTGACCACGGCGTCCTGCAGCCGGGCCGACAGGATCTGCAGGTCCTCGGCATCGGCGGCCGCCAGCTTGAGGCGGCTCATTCCGGCACCCGCGCGATATCAGCGCCGACGCGGGAGAGCTTTTCCTCCAGCCGGTCAAAGCCGCGGTCCAGGTGATAGATGCGTCCGACATTGGTTTCGCCGTCCGCCACCAGCCCCGCCAGCACCAGGCTGACCGAGGCGCGCAGGTCGGTCGCCATCACCTGGGCGCCCTTGAGCTTTTCCACCCCGCGCACCGTGGCGGTGTCGCCGTCAATGCGCACCTGCGCGCCCATGCGCGCCAGTTCCGGCACGTGCATGAAGCGGTTCTCGAAAATCTTTTCCTTCACCACCGATGTGCCGTCCGCCACCGCCATCAGCGCCATGATCTGGGCCTGCAGGTCGGTGGGAAAGCCCGGATAAGGCGCGGTGGTGACGTCCACCGACTTGGGCCGCGTGCCGTTCATGTGGATCTTCAGCCCGCGCGGGGTGCTGGACACCTCCGCGCCGGCCTTGGTCAGCAGCGACAGCAGCGAGGCGATGGTGTCGTGCGAGGCCCCGACCAGTTCGATCTCGCCGCCCGCAATCGCGGCGGCGATGGCATAGGTGCCGGCCTCGATACGGTCGGCCATCACCCGGTGCGCCGCACCGTGCAGCTTCTCGACACCCACCACGGTGATTTCGCTGGAGCCCAGGCCCCAGATTTCCGCGCCCATGGCGATCAGGCAATTGCCCAGGTCGGAGATTTCCGGCTCGCGCGCCGCATTGACGATCTTGGTGGTGCCGCGTGCCAAAGTCGCCGCCATCATCGCGGTTTCGGTGGCGCCGACCGAGACAAAGGGGAACACGATCTCCGCGCCCTTCAATCCGTCCGGCGCGGTGGCGGTGACATAGCCTTCGGCCAGGTCAATCTTGGCGCCCATCGCCTCCAGCGCATTCAAATGCAATTCCACGGGACGCGCGCCGATGGCGCAGCCGCCGGGCAGCGACACCTTGGCCTGGCGCTGGCGGGCGACCAGCGGCGCCAGCACCTGGAAACTCGCGCGCATCTTGCGCACCATGTCGTAGCTGGCGAAGACCGAGGTGATCTCCCGCGCCTCCAGCTTCATGGTGTCGCCTTCGCCGAACTTGGCGGCCATGGTGACCTGGACACCGACACCGAAGCTGACCAGCAGCTCGGCCATGGCGCGCACATCCGCCAGGCGCGGCACATTGGTCAGGGTCAGGGGTTCGGCCGTCAGCAATGACGCGGCCATCAGCTTGAGGGCGGCATTCTTGGCGCCGCTGATGGGGATTTCTCCCTTCAGCGGGTTGCCGCCGCGGATACGGATACGGTCCATGGCCTCGTTTGTAGCCGCCGGGCCAGCCCAAGGAAAGGCTGGCAAAAGGCAGGGCTAGGCTGAGTTTTTCGGGGGCTTAACCGGGGCGTCCGGGGGCGGCGCCGAGGGTTTGGGGGGCTTGGCGGCTTTGCGGCGCTTGAGGTTGTCCCGCAGCGCCTGGGCCAGCTTTTCGGGGGAGGATTTGGGCATGGTGGGAAACTGAAAAGTCGCGCTTTCCTTCGCGGAATCCTTACGTTATAGCAGCGCTCCCTTGGCCAACGCTTGGTTAAGGGTTGGGGGCTAAGGTCCGCAAAATACCACGGTTGCCGTAGTAGCGTAGTGGTAGCGCAATCCCTTGGTAAGGGATAGGTCGTGAGTTCGATTCTCACCTACGGCACCATTAAAAAAGCCCGCGTCTTCGGACGCGGGCTTTTTTAATGGGGCCGTGCCAAGCCCGCCGCGCGACAGCGCCTTGAGGCGGGCGCGGCAGTCGAAAACGTAAAGCGCCCATCTCCTCTTGCCCCTTCCTCATTCCGCTCTAATCTCCCCGGCAAACAGGGAGACAACACAATGTTCCGCACTTTCGCCTTGGGCCTGATCGGCCTGTTCGCCGCCGCCGCTGTTCCGGCGCAGGCGGCCAACGAGTATCTGACGCCCTACCCGGCGCATCACGTCATCGCCAACATCTATTATGTCGGCAGCAAGGGCCAGGCGAACTATCTGATCACCACGCCAAAGGGCAACATCCTGGTCAATTCGGGGCTCGAGGGTAACGTGCCCATGATCAAGGACAGCATCGCCAAGCTGGGCTTCAAGTATAGCGACACCAAGCTGCTGCTGATCAGCCATGCGCATTTCGACCATGACGCCGGCAGCGCCCAAGTGGTGAAGGACACCGGCGCCAAGTATGAAGTGATGGACGCCGACGTGCCGACCGTGGAGTCCGGCGGCACCAAGGATTTCCAGTACAACAACGTCAAGGAATATCTCTATCCGGCGGTGAAGGTTTCCCGCGCGCTGAAGGACGGCGACACGGTCAGCCTGGGCGGCGTGACCCTGACGGCACACAAGACGCCCGGCCACACCCGCGGCTGCACCACCTGGACCATGAAGGTGCAGGACGGGGGCAAGACCCTGGACGTGGCCATCGTCGGCAGCCCCAACGTCAATCCCGGCTATGTGCTGGTGGGCAACAAGGATTATCCCGGAATCGTCCAGGACTATGAGCAGACGTTCAAAGTGCTGAAGGCGCTGCCGGTGGATGTGTTCCTGGGCGCGCATGGCGATTACTACGGCATGGACGCCAAGGTGACGAAGCTAAAGGCCGGCGGCACCAATCCCTTCATCGATCCCGCCGGCTATCGTGCCTACATCACCAACCGCGAAGCGGCCTATCGCAAGGAGCTGGCGCGCCAGCAGGCGGCGGCCAAGCCCTGATCGCTCAGCGTGGCGGCTCGAACTTGCGGGCGGAGCGCAGGCTCGCCGCGACCACCGCCGACACCAGCGGGCCACAGCCCAGCAGCATGATTCCCAGCGCGTAATTGCCGGTGGAATTCTTCACCCAGCCCACCATGTAGGGTCCGAAGAAGCTGCCGATATTGGACAGGGCGTTGATCGCCGCCAGCCCCGCGGCGGCGGCGGCCCCGCTCAGCATCGCCGACGGCACCGCCCAGAACACCGACACATAACAGAACACGCCGGTCAGCCCGATGGTCAGCGCCACCATGATGGCCAGGGGGTCGGTGAGCACGGCGCAGGACATCAGCGCCACGCCCGAAATGGCGGCGGGAATGGCGGCATGCCAGTTGCGCTCCATGGTGCGGTCCGAATGGGTGGCCCAGGCCATCATCACCACCGACACCACGACAAAGGGAATGGCATTGACCAGCGGCGCCATGCTGTTGGAGACGCCCAGGGCATGGATCATCTGGGGCAGGAACAGGATCAGGCCGTAAGCGGCGCCATTGATGCCGGCGCCGGCCAAACCGGCCAGCCACACCACCCGGCTGGACAGCGCCGACCTGACGCTGAAGGTCTGGATCTGGTCGCGCCGCTCCTGCTCGCGCGCCAGTTGCGCCACCAGCCATTCTTTTTCCGCCGGCGGCAGCCAGCGCGCCTCGGCCGGCCCGTTTGGCAGCGCCAGCCAAAACACCACGCCCAGCCCGATGGTGGGCAAGGCCTGCAGCACGAACAGCCATTGCCATCCGGCAAATCCCCACCAGCCGTCCATCAGCAGGATGGGACCGGAGATCAAAGATCCCAGCACGATGGAGAATGGCGTGGAGAGGCCGAGCAGGGTCAGCATCCGCGCGCGGTACTTGCCGGGAAACCACAGGGTCATCAGATATAGCAGACCGGGCAGAAGCCCCGCCTCCCCGATGCCGAGCAGGAAGCGCACGGCATAAAATTGCATCGAAGTCGTGACCCAGGCCGTCATCGCCGAGGCCGTGCCCCACACCACCATCAGGATGGGCAGCCAGGTCGCGCCACCCAGCCGCGCCAGCACCAGGTTGGACGGCACGGCGCAGGCGACATAGCCGATAAAGAATAGTCCCGCCGCCAGGCCATATTGCTCGGCATTCAGGCCCAGCGACGCGTTCATGGTCAGGGCCGCGAAGCCCACATTTACCCGGTCGATATAGGCGGCGAAATAGGCGGCGAAGAGCAGCGGCAGGATGCGCCAGGCGACGGTCCGCACCGCGGCCTTTTCAAGCGTCTCTACCATGACGTGCCCCCTGTTTGCGCCAGCTTAGGGCGCGGGAGCCGTCGCCTGCAACCAGCCACACTTTACTCAGGCGCGATGCGCTGGCACCGTTGGCGCCACGGGAGATAAAGAATGAAAAACATCCTGTCGGCCGTGAGCGGGCCCAGCCGCCGGCTTGTGCTGGGCGCCGCCGCGAGCATTGGCGCTACGCCGGCGCTGGGCAGGACAGTGTCCGACGGCTTGGCGGGCTATGCCGTCAACCTGGATACCTGGTTCAAACAGGTGCCGTTTGAGCAGCGTTTTGCCCTGGCCAGGAAGCTGGGCTTCACCTCCATCGAATATTGGTCGGTGGATCGCAGCAACACCGGCGGCAAGGCCGAGGCTTGGCGCCGCCTCGCGGACGATAACGGGCTCGCCCTCATCCAGTTCGCCCCGGCCTGGCCCAACTTCGCCGATCCGGCCAAGATTCCCGAATTGCTCAAAGTCACGGAACAGGCGATTGCCGACGCGAAAGTCTTGAACTGCACCCAGTTCACCGTCACCGGCCATTCCCTGGTGGAAGGCATGAGCCGCGAAGCGCAACTGGCCGGCTATACCGCCGGGCTGATGCGCATGGCGCCGATGCTGGAAGCCGCCGGTGTCACCGCCCTGGTCGAGCCCTTCAACCGCGTCAATCACCTGAACCATCTGATCAACGGCTCGCAGCCGGCGCTGCCGATGATGCGCATCGTGAATTCGCCGCGGGTGAAGCTGTTGTGGGACTTCTATCACATGCAGTTGGAAGAGGGCGACCTGATCCAGAAGTTCAACGCCGGCGCCGACCAGGTGGCGCATGTGCAGATCGGCGATGTCCCCGGCCGCCACCAGCCCGGCACGGGCGAGATCCATCACGTCAACCTGCTGCGCGCGGTGCGCGCCGCAGGTTACAAGGGCAAGATCGGGCTGGAGTTCATGCCGCTGGACCAGGACGATGCCAAAGCGGTGCGCGACATGCTGGCGCTCAACCTGGCCTGAGAAAGCTTAGTCCGGCCGCACGGTCAGGTGGGCGCCGCTGACGCGGGTTACCAGGATCTTGCTGCCCGATGCCAGCGTTGCGCCGCCTTCCAGCTCCGCCGCCCATTCCTTGCCGTCCACAAACACCCGTCCCTTGCCGTCGGCAAAGTCGCCGGCCGCCACGCCGTCAGCGCCGGCCAGGCGCGCGCGGGTGTCGTTGATGTCACCGCCGCCCAGCACCGTGGCGTGGGGAAACATGCGCCGCCCCGCCAGGGTGGTGAGGATGGTCAAGCCGGCAAAGATCATCATCTGGGTGGTGGTGTCCAAAGGCACTGCCACCACCAGCGCCGCCGTCAGCACCGCCGATCCCGCCGGCCAGAGCAGCCAGCCCGAACCGGTGGCGACTTCCACCGCCAGCAGCACGGCGGCGGCCGCCATCCACAGCGCGAAAGGATGCGCCAGCAACCACTGCATGGTCAGCCTCCCACCCGGGGCACGGACGGACGCGGGGGCTGAGGCGTGGTAGCGGGGCGCGGTCCCTCGGCGATCACGCTCTTGACCAGTTCGCCGATGCCCGCGATCGAGCCGGTGATGCCCGCCATGTCAGCGGGAATGATCACAGTCTTCTGCTGCGGGCTGCGCGCCAGTTCGGCAAAGGCTTCGATATATTTCTGGGCGACAAAGTAATTGATGGCGTTGACGTCGCCCTTGGCGATCGCCTCCGACACGGCCGCTGTAGCCTTGGCTTCGGCATCGGCGGAACGCTCGCGCGCCTCGGCGTCGCGGAAGGCTGCTTCCTTGCGGCCTTCGGCTTCCAGGATCGCCGCCTGCTTGGCGCCTTCGGCGCGGGTGATCGCGGCCTGGCGATCGCCATCGGCCTCGGTGATCACGGCGCGGCGTTCGCGTTCGGCTTTCATCTGGCGGGCCATGGCGTTGGTGATGTCGGGCGGCGGCACCAGGTCCTTGATCTCGATGCGGGTCACCTTCACGCCCCAGGGATTGGTGGCGTGGTCGATGGTCGAGAGCAGCCGGGTGTTGATCTGGTCGCGCTGGGACAGCACTTCGTCCAGGTCCATCGAGCCCACCACGGTGCGCAAGTTGGTCTGGCAAAGCTGGGTGATGGCGAAATTCAGGTTGTCCACCCGGTAGGCGGCCTGGGAGGCATCCATCACCTGGATGAAGACGATCGCATCCACCCGCACCGAGACATTGTCCTTGGTGATGACGTCCTGCTGGGGCACGTCCAGCACCTGCTCCATCATGTTGACCTTGCGGCCGATGCCTTCGACGAAGGGCGTGAGGAAGGCGATGCCGGGCGACAAGGTGCGGGTGTAGCGCCCGAAGCGTTCGACGGTGAATTCGCGCCCCTGGGGCACGATCTTGATGGCCTGGATCAGGATAATGGCGGCCAGGACAACCAGAACGGCGGCGACAATGGACATCGGTTTCCTCGGCCCTTTTTGACGGACAAGCCTATCCCGCCGGGCCCCTGGCTGCCAGAGGCGCGGGAAAGCTAGAGGCTGCGGGCCGAAAACGTGTCGCAGACCTCGACCCGCCCGCCGTCCAGGCCGCGCTGAAACCAGCGCACCCGCTGGGCGCTGGAGCCATGGGTGAAGGAATCGGGCACGACATAGCCCTGGCCTTCCTTCTGCAGCGTATCGTCGCCCACACCGGACGCCGCCGCGATCGCGCCTTCCACATCGCCGCTCTCGATCACGCGGAATTGCTGGTTGGCATGAAACGCCCAAAAGCCCGCGTAACAATCCGCCTGCAATTCGGTGCGCACGGACTCGCTTTCGGCGCCCGATTGCGGGCCATAGGAACCCATGCCGCGCCGGTCCATCACCCCCATCAGGTTCTGGATGTGATGACCATATTCATGGGCGATGACATAGGCGCGGGCGAACTTGCCCGGCGCGCCGAAGCGCTGGCTGAGCTCGTCGAAGAAACTCAGGTCGAGATAAATGTGTTGGTCGCCGGGGCAATAGAAAGGCCCGGCGGAGGATTGGCCGGTGCCGCAGCCGGTCGGCGTGGCGTAATCGTAAGGCGTGAAGACGGCGGGAGTGAAGCGAACGCCCTGCGCCGCCAGCAGCGGCGACCAGACATCTTCCGCCGAGCCGATGACACGCCGGGCAAAGTCGCAATCGGCATTGTCGGCGCAACTGCCGGCGTCCCGCCGGATTTGCCGCTCGGGCGCCGGACCGGCGCCATTCAGAAGCAGGGTCGGGTCCACCCCGAAGAACAGCGAGATCAAGATGACGACAAGACCCAGTCCGCCGCCGAACACCATGCGCGGACCAAAGCTGCCGCCACCGCCATAGCCCTCGCCGCGGCGGTCATCCACATTCTCGGAAGGTCGAAGGTCGTCGAGGCGCATTCAAAAATCCCTTGCCGGCCCCAAAAAGCAAAAAGTGCCCCCGCGCATAAACGCGGGGGCACCCTTTTGGTTCAGATCAGTACGGGTCGGTGCGCTTGGTGAAGGCGCGGCCCTTGTCGGCAGCGGGGGAATCGCCGCCGGTGCAGATCATCGTGCCGTCCTTGATCTGTTCGATCACATTGTCTTCGTTGCAGGCATTGAGGAACTTGATGTTCGCCGCCTTGGTGGCGTCCAGGATGCGCTTGCGCACCGCCACCATGTTGGGCGCCATGTCGCCGCGGCCGCCCGAGGTGGCCGGATTGCCCACCAGGAAGAAGCCGTGATCGCCCGGACCCCATTCGGCGAAGGAGATGCCCGGCACCCGCACGGACGATTCCACATTGGCGTCGGAGCGGGGATTTTCGATCTTCAGGCCCAAGAGGATCTCGCCGTCGGGATTGAGCGGCCAGACATCGGCGCGCTGCAGATATTCCTGGGGCGTGATGCCCCAGATTTTGGAGGCAAAGGACTGGCTCCCATTGCCACGGAAACCCTGGTTGACGCCGGGCACGACCGCCGCAAAGGGATAACGCGAGGCCTCGACCATGATCTTGGCCGCTTCGGGGCTTTCGGCATTGCACAGCAGGATGCCGTGCACACCGGCCGCCAGCGCCTGCTGGACCATCCAGGAATTGGCGCGCATCGCATCGGCGGTACCCTGGATCGGCAGGGTGACGATCACCGGCACGGTGGCATGGCCGGTGCGGGTGCCGACTTCCTTCAGGCCGCGCATGAATTCGCGCAGTTCCTTAAAGTCCAGCGCGCCATGCTCCATTTCATAGGTGATATAGTCGGCCTTGGTGGTGGCCATTCGCTTGCCGTCTTCATAGCCGCCGGCTTCGAGCTGGGCGTAATAGACGGGCTGGCCCTTCAGCCACATGTCGATGACGCGGTTGATATGCTTGCCCGTGCGGGTCGGGCGGCTGGGCATGGCCGGGAAGGTGCCCGGCGCGAAGGCCGGCCCATTGGGCTGCACCTGGGCACTGACCGGCGTATAGGCCAGGGCCGCAACGGCCAGTCCGGCCAGCAAAAGCTTCTTCGTCTTCATGGATCGTCTCCCCTTGTTATGAACTTTGGGCGGCATCCCACCACAAGTCCGGCGACTTGTCTGCCCGGAAAAAGCGCGATTTTACGGGGGGTGGGGGCGCCCTATTGTAAGGTGTGGCATGCGATTCGAGGCAAAAGCCATGCGGCGGCTTGGAGCGGGATGTCTGGTATTGGGCCTGGCGGCCTCTGCCGCCATGGCGCAAGGCACCCCTGAGCTTTTCGCACCTGCTCCCAAAACCCCGGCATCGTCCGCCCCGGTGGATGCCCGCACCGTGCCGGTGGTGCGCACCACCCTGAGCGACGCGCCCGTGCCGCTTCCCCGGCCCGAAATCCGCAGCACCCTGGCGGAAACGCCTGCGCCGCCGGCGTCGCCGCAAATGCCGCCCGCTCCGCTGCCCCGGCTGCCCCGGCCGCAATATCAGACGCCGCCCATAACCTTTGAAGGCGGCGTCACCGCGCAGTTCGACATTGCCTATGCCGCGGTGTCGGGCTTTCGCCCCCTGACCCTGGACCTTTACACCCCGCGCGCCCAAGCCTTGCCCGCGCCGATGGTGGTGTTCGTGCATGGCGGAAACTGGAACAGCGGCGACTCCCGCACGGATCGCGCCTTCGCCGACTTTCCCCGCACCCTGGCCGCGTTGGCGGCCCAAGGTTATGTCGTGGCCAGCATCAACTACCGCCTGGCGCAGGAGGCGCGCTTTCCCGCCGCGCTCCAGGATGTCAAATCCGCCATCCGCTGGATGCGCAGCCATGCCGCCAGCTTCGGCGCCGATCCCACCCGGCTTGCGGTATGGGGCACAGCGTCCGGCGGGCAACTGGCGGCGATGGCGGGCGTCACCTGCGGCGCGGCGCGCTTTGCACCGGAAGGCGAGTTAACCCGCGAAGCGCCCAGCGATTGCGCCGAAGCGGTGATCGACTGGTACGGTCCCACCGATCTTGCCGCCCTGGCTGGCGACAATGGCCAGCCCGCGGCGCAAGGCTTCGTCCCCGCATCCGCCGCGTCCAGCCCGGAGGGACGCTATCTGGGCTGCGAGCCCGCCGCCTGCGAACCCGGCGTGACACGGCTGGCTTCGCCCTTGTCCTTTGTCTCGGAGAACGCGCCGCCCTTCCTGATCCAGCACGGCGCGGCCGATACCGAGGTCTCCCCCAAGCAGGCGCAGAAACTTTATGACGCGCTGAAGCAAAAGGGCGTGCCGGCCCAGCTCGTGCTGTATCCCGATGCCGGCCACCAGTTCTGGAACAAGAACGGGCCGGACGCCGCTACAGCGAACAAGGCCCTGGCCCAGGTCACTTTATTCCTGGCCACGACTTTTCCGGCCAAGGCCAAACCGCAAATCCGGCGTACCGCCGCGCTGGGTATCGTGCCAGGCGCCGCCGTGACGCCGCCCGCCGCCAGGCCCAGCCAGATTCCGGCCCAGGCGATCCCGTCTCAGATGTTCGCCGAGGACCAGCCGACCGGGAAGGTGTCTCGGGTTCCGGTGCCGGTGGTGACGCGTCTTTATGTGCAGCTTGGCGCTTTTTCCAAGATGGAAAATGCCAAGGCGCTGCTGGGCAAGGTGGGCGGGGATCTGCAGATTTCCACCCTTCAACGCGGCGGACAGACCCTATATAGAGTGCGCAGCGCCCCGCTGGTCTCGGTCAAGGACGCCGACGCCACACTGGCCCGCCTGAACGGCGCCGGCGCCAATGATGCCCATATTGTCGTGGATCAGTAACCCGCCCCGTTTGCCATCGTCTGGAGTTTTCATGCTTCGCCGTTTTCTTGTGCTTCTGCCGCTGCTGTTCGCCGCCGGATCACGGCGCTCCTGCGGTCCTCTGGGTGGAGGGTTAACAAGAAGCGGGTTGAACGTATCTGGCGTCGTGAGGGGCTTAAAGTTCTAGCAAAACAGCCCAAACGTGGACGTCTGTGGCTAAATGACGGCTCGTGTATCCACCTTCGGCCAGAACGCCCCAACCATGTGTGGTCCTACGACTTTGTCGCCGACCGCACCCATGACGGAAAGGCATTCCGGATGCTTTGCATTATCGATGAGTTCACACGCGAAGCGATTGCCATCCGTGTGGCCCGGTCTCTGAAGTCCACCGATGTGATTGAAGCGCTGTGCGATCTCTTTGTAGAGCGTGGTATCCCGGCTCACATACGATCTGACAACGGTCCAGAGTTTGTTGCCTTAGCTCTAAGGGAGTGGATTGCTGCTGTGGGCGCCAAGACTGCCTATATCGAACCAGGAAGCCCCTGGGAGAATGGCTACTGCGAAAGCTTCAACGGCAAGCTGCGGGACGAACTGCTCAACGGTGAGATCTTCTACACGCTGAAAGAGGCAAAGATCATGATCGAAGCCTGGAGACGGCACTACAATACCGTCAGGCCGCACTCGTCGCTCCGATACCGTCCGCCAGCACCAGAAGCAATCTGCTGGCCGCCGGGGCAGTCCGCAGACGGTCAGCTAGCGCAAACGCCGCTCATAAACTAACATTGCAACTGGACCACTCTGTGGGGGCCGGTCA
>CANJJD010000005.1 GCA_947474645.1 Alphaproteobacteria bacterium
CACCCTTGCCCTGAGAGATCAAAACTTCAATCTGGCGTAGCAAAATCACTATCTGCTCCGCGCTAAAACACTTCTTCGGCATAACTAAGGTCCTTTCCAAGTCAGTTTCTCTCAAACCGCTTGGTACAAAAAGACCCGGTCAGGTCAGGTGATGTAGGGATCGAACCTACGACAAGCTGATTAAGAGTCCGCTGGATAACGTCCTCATAGCGCCGGAACCAATCGGAGTCAGAGCGCAGGTCGCGCAGGAGCTGGAAGGAGCGGAAAAGCCTCAGCGCACGGAAAATCCGCAAAAAGCCGAGATTTTCAATAAATGTCGGCAGGAACAGCGAAGCGATCACCACAATATCCGTTGCAGTGGAAAGGCTCATCGCCTGGCGGCGTCGGTCGGTTTCAGCGTACAGGCGCGCTGAAAGCTCTATGAGCAGAATTGTCCCCAGCGCGAAGTCCAGCGGGACAATCCACCACTGGCCCGGAAACGACGCTGAGAGAATGAAGACCCCGATGGTGGTGAGGTCAAACCAAACCATCCCATAACGAAACCGTCTGGCCCGTGTGTCATCTCCGAAATACAAGCTGCGCAATATTCTTTGCAAACCAGACCCGCCTGCGAGATCCTTGAGTATGGCGATCATGGTGCTGTCCGGCCTGTTTCACGGTTCGGACAACGATACCATAACTCCGAAAGTCATGCGCCTTTCTACAGGCGGTTGGCCTCGCCCAGCGCCGGCAGCGGCGCAAAACTTAGCGCGGCGTTGCTTGCCAGCGTCACATCCGCTGCCTTGAGCTGTCCGCGCAGCACCTCGGCGCGTTCCTGCGACGGCGCGTCGCCGGCCAGGCCCGCGATGGCATACCATTTCAACGCCTGCCGCAGATCCTGCTTCACCCCGGTGCCGCGCTCATACAGCACCGCCAAATCGAACTGGCTGTCCACATAGCCGCGCTCGGCGGCGCGGGTGAACCATTCCGCCGCCCTGGCTTCATCCGTCCTGGTGCCCTGCCCGTGCGCATAGGCGATGGCGAGATTGTGCATCGCCTTCAAATTGCCCTTGGCCGCGGCGCTGGCGAACCAACGGAAAGCCAGCGCTGGATCAGGTTTGAACTTGTCGCCGCGGGCGTACAGCGCGCCCAGCAGATATTGCGCCACCGGCTCGCCCGCCTTGGCCGCCGCCGCGCTCCAGCGCAGCGCCGCGGCCGGATCGCTGTCCACCCCCTGGCCGCGCAGATAGGCGAAAGCGAGTCTCGCCTGCGCCTTGGGATCGCCGAAATCCGCCAGCGCCATGGTGCGCGCCAACCCGTGCGGCGCGGCCTGGCGGCGGCTGATGCCGCTGCCTTGGGCCTGTGAAGCGCCCTCGCCCAGGGTCAGGCCGATGCACAGGAACATTGCCACCAGCGCCAGCGCCCCGATCGCCAGCCAGCGCGCACGCAAACTGGTGTCCGGCTCGCGCTTCTCGGCGATGACAGCGGCGGCGGCACGCGCCGCTTCGCGGGCACTGTGCAGCACATCCGCCATTTCCTCTTTGGAAATGGCCGCCACCGGCGCGTGCGCGATCGCCAGCAATTCCGGCGGCGGCTTTTTCTCCTGCGGCTCCGGCTCGGGCTCCGGCGCCTCTGCCACCGGCGCGGTCTCCGCCACGATGTCGCGCGGGCTGCTGCGCTTTTCCGCCAAGGCTTGTGGCAGATGCATCAGCCGTTCTTCCAGCCCGGCAATGGCGCGGGCATGGCTCTGCGCCGTGGCCTCGGCCTTGGCCTCCAGCGCATTCAAGGCGCGTTCAAAGACCCTAAGACGGCGTTCGAGCCATGCGTCGGGTGTGGAAACAGCCGGCTCGACCGTTGTCTCCGCCTTAGGGGTAGGTGTCGCGACTCCATTTGCAGGGGGCGCGGTATCTGCTGGGGAACGGTCATGCATCAGCGCCGCCATCAGCGCCGTCTTGCCGGAGAAATGCTCGCGGAACGTGGCGCGCTCCACGCCGGCCTCCGCGCACAGCGCCGCGATGGAAAACTTGTTGTCGCCGCGCAGCACCATCGCCCGCGCCGTTTCCAGCAGCAGGTCATAGGTCGCCCGTTCGGCGTGCGGTTGCTCTTGCCCCATGGCGGTACTCGTCGTGCCCCGCCACGACAGTAAGGCGCACGCCTTACCAGCGCGGTTCCGCAAAGCCCGCAATTCAAGTTGGATTTTAGGCGTGTTTTACGCGGCCGCCCTTGTTGCCTTCTTCGGCCCTTGGGGAACCAGCCGCATCAGCACCAGGATCACCAGGATGGTGCCGCCATAGGCGATCAGTTGCGCCCCGGTGGGCGACTGGCTGTAACCGACCAGGGTGTGCAGCAAGCGTCCCGTGATGCTGTCTTCCGGGAGCAGCCAGGATGTGTCCCACACCGTGGCGGTGAAATAGTCGAGCCAGCCGCCATTCTGCAGGAACAAGACCGACTGCGCCGCCATGCCCGCGGCCAGCAGCGTGATCAGCCCACTGGTGACCTGGAACAGCCGGCCCGCCGGAATGGTGAGCAGCCCGAAATACATCAGGCCGGAAATCACACCGCCCGCAACCAGTCCCAGCGCACCGCCCGCCGCCAGGCCGCTGGCGCTGGTGCCGCCTTGCGCCGCGATGCCGTACAGGAACAGCACCACTTCGGCGCCTTCGCGCAGCACCGCCACGCCGACCACGACCGACAGCGCCATCAAGGTGCGCTCGCCGGTCTTGACCTGGTGTCCCGCCGCCTTCAGCTCGCGCGCCATTTCGCGGCCATGCCCGGCCATCCAGACATTGTGCCAGGTGAGCATGACCACGGCGAGCGCCAGGATGGCGGCATTGAAGATCTCCTGCCCCGAACCTTCGAACAGGTCAGCCAGCTCGCCGGCGAACGCCGCCACCAGGCAGGCGCCCAGGATGCCGGCGACAATACCCAGCACCACGGCGCGGCCGCGATGCGGCACGCCGCGCGTGGCGGCCAGCACGATGCCGACGATCAGCCCCGCCTCGATCATTTCGCGGAAGACGATGATGAACGAGGAAATCATTCGGCGATGACCACGCCCTGCGCGGTTGCCGCGTTGAACTCGCCCATGAAGGGATACTTGCCCGGCGCCAGGGCGCGCAGCCGGATATTGGCCTTCTTGTGGCCCGGCACCACCCGCTCGATCTTCAGCGAGGGGGAATCGAACTCATCCGCCGTGGCATCGTCGTTATACAAGATGATCATGGCGGGCTTGTTGGCCTTCACCTTGATGACCGAGGGCGAGAATTTGTGGTTCTTCAGGTGAACGACGATACCGTCATCGGCGGCCAGCGCCGGCGTGGCGGTCATCAACAAGGCAATCAGCATTTTTTTCATTTGGCGCTCATGGGATAGATGAAGGTCCAGCTTGCAGTGATCGGTTTCCACCATTCCGCCACGCCGTCCTTGCCGGTCTGGCGCATCATGCCGTGCGACGACGGCGGCGAAACGATGAAGTTGACGTGATAGGTGCCCGGCCCCGACATCTCGGCGCTGGCGCCATAGCGTGGGCCGCTCTTGGACGCCACCGGATAGAGCAGCCCGCGCCGCCGCGAGGTGGGCATGCCGTCCTTGACCAGGGTGTAGCTGACCGACAGATAGGGAATGAAGGCGTGCTCGGCAAAGCCATGCGCCCCGTCCTTGCCGGCATGGATATCGGCCACCAGGAAAATGGAGTCCGCCATGCGGCTCATGCCGGCCGGCAAGCGGTCCAGCTCCACGCCCGAAAAACCGCTGGGCACGATCTCCATCCCGTCCCGCTGCAGCGGCGCGCCGATCACGGCCGCCATCCCTTCTCCGCAGAGAAGCGCGGGAAGAATGGCCGTCACAATGGCGGCATGAGCCCGGAACATACGCATGCGCCCTCTATAGATGCGATTCATTCTCAAGTACAGCCAAATCGCTGCGCCTTTTCGTGGGCTATGCTCCGGCCAATAGAAAAGGCGAACGCCATGCAAGCCGAGAAGCCATAACCGATGCGCCTGTCACGCCGCACGCTTCTCGCTGCCACCGCCGCGCTGGTCACGCTGACGGTCTAGGGGGCGATGATGCAAGGCCTGATGCAACGCCACCAGCTTCTGATCTCCTCCATCCTGGAGCATGCCGCCCGCCATCATGGCGAAGGCGAAGTGGTCAGCCGCCGCGCCGATGCTTCGCTGTCCCGCACAACCTACGCGGCGCTGGCGCCCCGCGCCCGCAAGCTGGCCGATGTGCTGTACGGGTTGGGGGTCAAGCCCGGCGACCGCGTCGGCACCATCGCCATGAACAGCGACCGTCACCTGGAGCTTTATTACGCCGTCAGCGGCATCGGCGCGGTGTGCAACACCATCAATCCCCGCCTGGCGCCCGACGACATCGCCTATATCGTGGAGCATGCCCAGGACGGGTTGTTGTTTGTGGACCCCGCTTTCCTCTCCATCGTCCAACAGGTCGCGCCCAAATTGACCGGCATCCTGCGCGCCATGATCGTGCTGGACGATGCCATCCCCGACGTCACCCTGCCGGCCACCATCGCCCTCCACTGCTATGAGACACTGCTGGCTGACGCGCATGAGATCGAAAGCTGGCCGTCCTTCGACGAAAACACCGCCTGCGGCCTCTGCTATACATCCGGCACCACCGGCCGCCCCAAGGGCGTGCTCTATTCCCACCGCTCCAACCTGCTGCACGCCATGGCGATGAACGCAGCCGACGCTCTGGGCGTGCGCGCTACGGATCGCATCCTGGCGGTGGTGCCCATGTTCCACGTCAATGCCTGGGGCCTGCCCTATATCGTCCCCATGGCCGGTGCCGCGCTGCTGATGCCGGGCCGCCAGCTCGATCCTGTTTCGCTGCAAGACCTGATGAACGCCGAGCGCGCCACCCTGGCGGTGGGCGTGCCCACCGTCTGGCTGGCGCTTTACAATCACCTGCGCGATACCGGCGGAAAGCTGGAAACGCTCAAGCGCATCATGGTGGGCGGCTCCGCCATGCCGCGCAGCCTGATCCAGAGTTACAACGAGATGGGCATTGCCGTCGCCCAGGGCTGGGGCATGACTGAGTCCAGCCCGGTCGTCACCCTCAACGCGCCCACACCTTCCTGCCTGAAACTGGAAGGGGACGCGCAACTGGACCGCAAGGCGGCGCAAGGCCGCTGCCTGTTCGGCGTGGACCTCAGTGCCCAGAATGATGCCGGCCAGGAAGTCCCGTGGGACGGCGCCACCCAGGGCAACCTGGTGTTCCGTGGCCACTGGATCGCGTCGGGCTATTACGGCACGCCGGACAGCGTGGAAGACTGGTTTCCCACCGGCGATGTCGGGGTGATCGATGCCCAGGGTTTCGTCACCCTGACCGACCGCACCAAGGACCTGATCAAGTCCGGCGGCGAATGGATCAGCTCCATCGCCATCGAGAATATCGCCATGGCCCATCCCGAGGTGCTGGAAGCCGCCGCCATCGCCATGCCGCATCCCAAATGGGGCGAACGGCCGCTCCTGATCGTGGTGCCGCGCCCGGGGACGGCGCCTGCGCCGGAGGTTTTGCGCGAATTCTTCCGCGGCAAGCTGCCGGACTGGTCCATCCCCGACAAGGTGATCCTGGCCGAAACCATTCCGCACGGCGCCACCGGCAAGGTCCTGAAAACCGAGCTGCGGCGGCAATATGCGGGTTCCTGAACCCCATTAAGCTTTTTGCCGCCGGCCGGTTTGCCACCCCCGCGAAAGCGGCTAGTCTTGCCGCCATGAAAAGCATCGTCCTGATTGGCCTTGGCATCGCCGGCGGCGCCGCCGCCGCGGTGGCGCTCAGCGCCGCCCATGGCGCCGATCCCGCCTATAGCCAGCTTGAACTTTTCAGCGCCGCCTTCACCAAGGTGCGCGCCGAATATGCCGTGCCGGTCAAGGACAGCGAACTGGTGGAAGGCGCCATCGAAGGCATGGTGGACCGGCTCGACCCCCATTCCAGCTACATGACTGCCAAGGCCTATGCCGGGGAATTCGAGATCACCACCCGCGGCCAGTTCGGCGGCGTCGGCCTGACCGTGATGCCCGAGGAAGGCATGATCAAGGTCATCACCCCCACCGACGCCATGCCCGCCGCCCGTGCCGGCATCAAGACCGGCGACAAGATCTCGGCGATTGACGGCAAGTCCATCACCGGCACCGACTTTACCGAGGCGGTGAACAAGATGCGCGGGCCCCCCGGCACCAAGGTCACCCTGACGGTGGTGCGCACGGTCGAGAAAAACCCCTTCGAAGTGATCCTGATCCGCGCCAATGTGCCGGTGAACGCCACTACTTCGCGGCGCGAAGGCGATATCGGCTATATCCGCATGCCCGGCTTCAACGAGAAGACCGCCGAAGGTCTTGAGAAGGCGGTCAAGGATCTCAAGAAGCAGATCGGCCCTGGCATCAGGGGCTATGTGCTGGACCTGCGCAACAATCCCGGCGGGCTGGTGGACCAGGCGGTCCAGGTCTCCGACGCGTTCCTGAGCGGCGGCGAAATCGTTTCCATGCGCGGCCGCCGTACCGCCGACACCCAGCGCTATGACGCCAAGCCGGGCGACATCACCGACGGCAAGCCCATCGTGGTCCTGATCAACATGGGCAGCGCCAGCGCTTCTGAAATCGTCTCCGGCGCCCTGCAGGACCACAAGCGCGCCACCATCATCGGCATGACCAGCTTCGGAAAAGGCTCGGTGCAGACCATCCTGCCCATGGAGGAAGGCCGCGGCGCCCTGCGCCTGACCACGGCGCGCTATTACACCCCGTCCGGCCATTCCATCCAGGCGCAAGGCATCATCCCCGACATCAAGGTCTCGCAAGGCGACGAGGACAATCTTTCCCGGCTGCTGCGTCCGTCGGAATCCGACCTGCAGGGCCATCTGGTCGGCGAGCCCCTGCCCACCAAGCGCCTCAGCATCCCGGTGGTCTCTGCCGCGCCCGGCAAGAAATATGACGACTTCCAGCTCGCCTATGCGCTGGACCTGCTGCGCGGCGAAATGACCGTGGCCTCGGTGACCAAGGCTACCAACGGCTAAAGGCGCTGACGGGTTATTTCCCCGCCAGCTTGTCCTTCATGCTGAAGCCAATGGCGTCGCGCTGGGCGCCCAGCGAAGTGCCCGGCCGCATGTGATACACGCCGTACAGGAACGCACCGTCACTGGCGCTCATCCCTGTCAGCGCCGTCGCGGCGGTGCAGCCGGCAAGCGACAGGTTCACGATGCTGGGCAGCGCCGTGCAAGTGTCCAGGGTGGCGGGCTGGGACAAGGCCAGCACGGCGATATTGTCGGCCAGCGCCCCGATTTCGTGATCGCCCAGCTTGCTGGGATCGGCCACGATCATGATGCTGTAGAAGGCGCTGACCAATCCGTCGCTCATGCGCGTGCCCGCGCTGGCCTGGGAGTCGTAATTCTGGGTCGCGCGGCCATAGCGGGTATCCACGGTAAATTTGCCCCGCAGGTCCACCGTCTTGGTCACATACCAGGCCTGGATGGGATGGGTGACCGTGGCCAGCTTGTCGGCCTGGGCAGAGGATTCGTAATAGCCGATCATCGCCGGATTGCCGGCGCGGATGCTGTTCAGCAGCGCCTGCGGGTTAGAAGTGAAGACCACATTCACATTGGCCTTGCAGCCATCGGCATCCACCTTGGCGCCGGCCGCCAGGGCCACGGTCTTGATCCGCTGCACCACGAATTTTTTAAAATTGTCCGGCAGGCCCTCGACTGCGGGACAGATCGCATCGTCCCAGCGCGCGGCCCTGCCGATATGGGTGCCAACAGTATGGACCTGGACAAAGGCGCTGATCGCCGCGTCGTCGGCGGGCTGCGCGATGGCGGCGCCGGCGCATCCCAGGATGGCGGCGGCAAGGATGGAATAACGGCGTGTCATGATGTGGCTCCCTCAGTCCCAGCCACCTTACTTCCCGCTAACTTGTAATGCAAGGTACCGCTACTGACCCGCGGCCCGGCGGCTCAATCCGGCTTCAGGGCCCGGGTGAGAAAGCGGGTGAGATTGGCCACCAGCGCCTCGCGGCAGCGCCCCGAACGGTGGGCCTCGCGCCCGGTCTGGTGCAGCGCGCCGACAATGGCCTGGCCGATGATCTCCGCGTCATAGGAGGAACAGGCGCTGCCGTCCTGGGCGGCGTCGCGGATCATCTCCGCCCACTCCTTGCCCCATTGCATCAAGAGCGGCTGCACTGGGGCGCCTTCGGCATCGATCATCGCCGCATCGGTCATGGCGGCGCGCAACACGCCGGGATGATTGTCGGCATATTCATAGATCGCGCTCAGGGTCGCGGCGATGCGCTGCTCCAGGGTCTGGTTGCCGGCGCGATAATTCTGCAGATGGCCATCCAGTTCCTGGCGCGCATCATCCACGAAGGACAGGAAACAGGCGCGCTTGTCGGGATAGTGCAGGTAGAAAGTGCCGTGACCCAGCCCCGCCTCGCGCGCGATGTCCTGCGGGCGGGTGGCGTCATAGCCGCGCTCCACGAACAGCTTGCGCGCCGCCTGCTTCAGCCGCGCCAGGCTTTCAGGCTTGCGCCGCCCATTGCGCGCAACTTCGATGCTGATGGCCTGCCCCGTCATGCTGCCCCCTACGGCGACGCAGACTGTCATGCCAACATCCCCGCACTGTCAACGCTGTGCCAAGGCTTCGAAGTGTATACAGGCGCCGCTACCGCACGCGCGATACGGCCGCCTTCCAACCCGCATACAGACGGTCGCGTTCCTTCTTCGCCAATGCGGGCACAAAGCGGCGGTCCAGCGCCCACCGCGCCGCAATATCCTTCTCGCTCTTGAACAGGCCCGCGCCCAGTCCCGCCAGATAGGCCGCGCCCAGCGCCGTGGTCTCGGTAACCTTGGGACGGTCCACGCCAAGCCCGGTGAGATCGGCCAGCCGCTGGCAGAACCAGTCATTGGCCACCATGCCGCCATCCACCTTCAGCGCCCGCAAGCTCTTTAATTTGGTCGCTCCGGCTCTCGCCGACGCTCCGCGCCCCGCCGCCTTCATGTCGCGGCGCATCGCGTCCAGAAGATCGCGCGTCTGGTAGCAAACCGCATCCAGCGCGGCGCGCACGATCTCGGCTTTGCCCACATCGCGCGTCAGGCCGAGGATGGCGCCGCGCGCCGCCGGATCCCAGTAAGGCGCGCCCAGGCCGGTAAAGGCGGGCACGAAATAAAGCCCGTCCGCCGGCTTTGCGCGTTTTGCCAAGGCCTGGCTTTCCGGGGCGCTGGCGATCACGCCCAGTTCGTCGCGCAGCCATTGCACCACCGCGCCGGCGATGAAGATGCTGCCCTCGATGGCATACTGTTTCTGCGCCAGCGCCGTGGCCAGCAACCGGTTCCTGGAGCGCGGCACCGTTTTGCCGGTATTGACCAGGGCAAAGCAGCCCGTGCCATAGGTGGACTTCACATCGCCGGGTGCAAAACAGGCCTGGCCGAAACTGGCAGCCTGCTGGTCGCCGGCCACGCCCAGGATCGGAATGGCCGCACCCAGCAGCATGGGATCGGCGGTGCCGAAATCGCCGCGGCTTTCGCGCACCTCCGGCAGGATAGCGCGCGGCACCCCGAACAGCTTGAGCAATCTAGCGTCCCAGTCGCGGGTCTTCAAATTCCACAACAGGGTGCGCGAGGCATTGGTGACGTCGGTGGCGTGGACCTTCCCCTTGGTCAGGTTCCAGATCAGCCAGCTATCAATGGTGCCGAAGGCAATGTTCCGGTTTTTCGCGCCCTTCACATGCTTCAGCAGCCATTCCAGCTTGGTGGCGGAGAAATAAGGGTCCAGCAACAGCCCGGTCTTGCGCGCGATGCCGGCCTCCAGCCCGCGCTTCTTCAGGGCTGCGCAACGCTGTGCCCCGCGCCGGTCCTGCCAGACAATGGCGTTGTGGAGCGGCTTGCCGCTGGCCTTGTCCCACACCAGCGAGGTCTCGCGCTGGTTGGTGATGCCGATGGCCGCGACATCGCCCGCATCGCGCCCACCCAGCACGGTGCGGCAGCAGGTCAGCGCCGCCTGCCAGATCTCGCCCGGATCATGCTCGACCCAGCCATTGGCGGGGTAGATCTGGCGCAAGGGAACGGCATGGCTGCGCAAGGGCGACCCGGTGCCATCGAACAGGATCGCCCGGGTCGAGGTGGTGCCCTGATCTATCGCCAAAAGGCAGGATTTGCGCCCGTTCATGCGGCAACAGGGCACACGTTTTGGGCAGCGCGCGCAAGTGACTTAATCGGCTGTTAAGGACCGTCCTGATAAAAGTTCCTCCAGAAAAGGCCGCAAAAGCGGCTGGTTTTTTGCAAAAAGCATGGGGCACGCCTTGGGGCTTACCGCACACGACATGAGTGACATGGGCCGCCTGGCCCAACTGGCGATGAACCCGCAATCGGGCGCCAGCCGCGAGGAAATCTATCTCGCCGTCGCTTCGCTTTACCGCATCCAGGGCGCGGGCCTGAACGACCGCGAGCGCGAGCTGATGCGCGAAATCCTGCGCCGCCTTACCCGCGACGTGGAAATGGCGATCCGTATCGCCCTGGCCCAGCGCCTGGCCGAAGACAACACCGCCCCGCACGACCTGATCCTGCTTCTGGTGGACGACACGATCGAAGTCGCCCGCCCCCTGATCATCAAGTCCCCGCTGCTGACCGAGAGCGACGTGCTCAAGCTGATCGCCCAGTCCGGCATCGGCCACCAGGAAGCCGTGGCCGGCCGTCCCCATATCGGCATCCCGGTCACTGACGCGCTGGCCAATTCGGATCACGAAACCGTGCTACTGGCGCTGGTGCGCAACGTCACCGCCAAGATTTCCAACACCAGCTACGAGACGCTGGTGCAGAAGTCCCGCGCCCTCACCGACCTGCAGGAGCCCCTGATCAAGCGCCCCGACCTGCCGCCGCAACTGGCCACCAACATGTGCGAATGGGTGTCCGATGCGCTGAAGACCTACATCAAGACCAACTATTCGATGGCGCCCAAGAATGTGGAATCGGCGCTGCAGGATGTTCAGGTCGTGCTGCAGAGCGAGCCGGCCGGTCCCAAGGACCCGCCCGCCGACAGCGCCCTCAAACTGATCGAAAAGCTCGCCGCCAGCGGCCAGCTCAAGGCCGGCTTCCTGATGCGGGTGCTGAGCCAAGGGCAAGTGGACCTGTTCGACCTGGCCTTCTCCAAGCTGGTGAATGTGGAGCTCAACGCCTTCCGCACCGGCTTCTACGAACAGGGCGCGCGCGTCGTCGCCCTGGCGTGCCGCGCCGCCGGCATAGACCGTTCGGTGTTCAACACCGTCTTCAATCTGTCGCGCCAGGCGCGCAGCCTGCCCGCCAGCCTTTCGGGCCAGGACGGCAAGGATGTGGACCTGGTGTTCACCAGCCTGACCCGCCAGGCGGCGACAGACGAGTTGCGCAGCGCCCTTACAGCTTAAGCGGCGGCCTGACGGGCCGCCTGACCGGCGGTTTTTACGCCGCTACTCCCTGTGCTAGGCTGCGTTTTCCCAAGGGCGTTTCCATGACCAAGCTGCATTTCACCGCCGTGCCTCACGCGGCCGAATCCATCGCGGCGCTGCGGGAACGATATGGCGATTCAGGGCCCGAAGAAGCCGACATCGTGGTGGCGCTGGGCGGCGACGGCTTCATGCTGCAGACGCTGCACAGCTTTACCGGCAAGGGAAAGCCGATCTACGGCATGAACCGGGGCACCGTCGGTTTCCTGATGAATGAATATCATCTGGATGACCTGCCCGCGCGCCTGTCCGCCGCCGAAAAGGCGGTGATCCATCCCCTCAAGATGACCGCCCATACCCAGTCGCGCGCCGTGGAGGCCCGCGCCTTCAACGAAGTCTCGTTGCTGCGCGAAACCCGCCAGGCCGCCAAGATCCGCATCCTGGTGGACGGACGGCCGCGCATCAGCGAACTAATCTGCGACGGCGTGCTGGTCTCCACGCCGGTCGGCTCCACCGCCTACAACCTGTCGGCCCATGGCCCCATCCTGCCGGTCACCGCCGACCTGTTGGCGCTGACACCCATTTCGGCCTTCCGTCCCCGGCGCTGGCGCGGCGCGCTGCTGCCCCACCGCGCCAAAGTGCGGTTCGAGATGCTGGAAAGCCAGAAGCGCCCCGTCAGCGCCGTCGCCGACGATTTCGAAGTCCGTGACGTCACCGCCGTGGACGTGGAGGAAGACCGCTCCATTTCCATGACCATGCTGTACGATGCCGGACACAGCCTGGACGAACGCATCCTGGCCGAGCAATTTTCCGACTGAAAAGTGCTGTAAAACCGGGCATTTGCTTGCGTCCGATTTCACGAATAGTTAAGGCCCATTAAGCTAATATATCCGCTGGGCGCCCTTTCAGGGCCGCATGGGCTTGGGTGATGAGTAACTATCGTTTCGACCGGCTGAAAATTCTTGTGGTGGACGACAACGCCCACATGCGCAAGCTCGTGGTCACCATCCTGCAGGCCTTCGGCGTCGTCCAGATCTTTGAAGCGGAAAATGGCGAGCGCGCCTTGCACGTTCTGCGCGAGTCCAATCCCGACGTGATCGTGCTGGACTGGGTGATGGAAGGCATGTCGGGGCTGGAGGTGATCCACGCCATCCGCACCAATCCCCAGACCCCCAATCCCTTCGTGCCGGTGATCATGCTTACCGGCCATACCTCGATGGACCATGTGCGCCAGGCGCGCGACGCCGGCGTCAACGAATTCATCGCCAAGCCGGTCTCGGTGAAAACCATGATGTCGCGGCTGGTGGCGGTGATCGAGCATCCGCGCCCCTATGTGCGCACCGGCGTCTATTTCGGTCCCTGCCGCCGCCGCCGCGGCGTGGAGGAATATCGCGGGCCCGAGCGCCGCAGCGAAACCCCCAAGCAACAGGCCGCGGAGTAAGTCATGAAACGCCAGCAGCCCATCGAACTGTTCATGCCGCCCAACATGCTGAAGGCCAAGGTCGGCGGCGGACTGGGCGGCATCGACATGGCCGCCATGAAGCGTGCCGAAGCGGCTATGGACACGCTGAAGAGCGAATTCAACGACTGGATCGCCGCCGATGTGAAGGCGCTGATCGAGGCGCGCGCCGCCTATGCCAAGGCCCCCGGCGGCAATGCCCGCGGCGCCCTGCTGCGCCGGGCCCATGACATCAAGGGCCAGGCGCCCACCTTCAACTTTCCCCTGATCGCGCGCGTCGCCGGTTCGCTGTCGCGCATGATCGGCGAATTGCCGGAAAGCACCGCCCTGCCCCTTGGCCTGATCGACGCCCATGTCAACGCCATCCAGGTGATCCACAAAAAGGGCCTGCACGACACCAGCGACAAGATCGCCCAGGCATTGTGTGCTGAACTCGACGCGCGGGTGGATGAAGTGCTGGCGGCCGCGCCGAAATAGCGCCCGGCCCACGCGTCAGGCGAAGGCGCCGGAATTGATGCGGTAGAAGGTTTTCAACAGCGCCATGATTTCGGCGGGCGCGCCGGGCATTAGCTTTCCGTCGATCGCATCGCGGGTCAGCGCAAACATGCCGTCGCCGATCGCGGCCGGCCTTTCAAAACCCATGCTCCATTCACCGAAACAGCGCGGCGCGCTGCGGTCCAGAAGGACGCTGGTGTTCCAGTGCCGCTTGTCGGCGCCGATCCGGGCATAGACCTGGGCGACCACCTCGTCCTCGCCTTCCAGGACCTGCAGGAAGCCGCCTTCCAGATAGAACAGGATGCCGGTGATGCGCCGCGCGCTGTTGTTGCGGCGCGATGCCGCCAGGATGTCGGCCAGCATCGTGTCCGGCACGTCGCGGTGGGTGTTGCTGACATAGAGAAGCTGGCGCATGGGCACCAGTGTTGCGCGCCCGGCTTAACGAAGACTTGCGGAACCCGACAGGGAACAGGCTCCAGCGTACGGGAACCTAGCCGGCCGGATCCTTTGAATCCGACAACAATCCCAGCAATCCCGGACTGAAGCTGATCGCCGAGCTGGGCGTGGCCTTGTCGCCGCCGCCGAACAGGCTGCTGAACACACTTTGCTTGGGCTGCCAGTTCATCACGCTCGCCAGCAGCATTTGGACTTGCGCGTCCTGCGCTGTCGCCACGGTGACCCGCGCCTTGTCAAAGGTCAGCGGCGGCGTTCCGGCATCCTCAAGCGGCGTTCCGGCATCAATCCGCAACGTGCCTGCCCCGCCCGGCTGCTTGAGCGCCCAGTCATAGACTTCGCGCACCGACTTGGGCGCGCCGCCGTCATGATAGAACACGCTTTTGTTGGCGGACGCGGCCTGCGGAAACAGCGAGGCGGCGCTGGAGCCCGGATCGCTGCCGGCCGCCTTGATCAGCTTGCAGGCGGCGCCGGGGCCCAGGAAATGGGCGGCATAAAGCTCGCCGCCGCAGACGTCACGGCCCAACGATGCGCGCATCGTGCCCTGGGTGGACTTGGCATATTCGCCGGCCATCAGGGCGGCAGCTTCCGGGTCCTTGCGCAGCGCCAGGATGGACCCCTTGGCGCCGCTGTCGGCATGATAGCGGCCGTCACTGTCCTTGCTGATGGCGGCGGCATAGCTGCCCAGCCCGTGCCGCGCGCCATGCTCCTTCACCAGCCCAAGCCAGGTCTGGTCAATGAACTGGAACAGCCCCGCCGCCGAAGAGGTGGCCGATTGCGCTGTGGGCTTGAGGCTGGACTCCCGCATCGCGGTGCCGAGCAGGTAATGGAAATCCGAACCGGTCGCGGCAGCGGCGCTTTTCAGCGCGGCCACGACGCGGTCCGCGCCAAAGGCTGATGCGGCTTCTGCCTGCATGGGGCAGTTCTGCCCCCTTATGGTTAACTTTTGCTTACCGCCGCCATCAGGGGGGCCGTCCCCTCCCACGGCACCGGCTTGGAATGGCCCCAGACGGGGCCCGGCCAGGCCGGATCGCCCTCGAAGCGGCCGATCACATGGACGTGAAGCTGCAGCACCATATTGCCCAGATTGCCGACATTCAGCTTCTCCACCCCCGGCAGGGTGCGGATGATGTTCGAGAGCTGGACGATTTCTTTCATCATCTGGGCCTGGTCTTCGGCCGACAGGTCGCACATCTCCACGATATTGGGCCGGCGCGGCACCAACAGGCCCCAGTGATAGCGGGAGTCATTGAACACAAAGAGCCGGCTCAGCGGCCAGTCGGTGATGGTCTGGGTCAGGGACGCGATCACCGGATCGACAACAAACTCACTCATGTAAATCTCCCAAAAAACGTCGAGGATCAAAAGCAGGGATAACCGGGGCCTTGCCCAATATCACATCCGCCATCTCGGCGGCGATGGCGGGGGTGAACAATATGCCATTGCGGTACTGGCCGCCTGCCACGAACAGCCCCGGCGTAGCCGTCTCGCCCAGCAGCGGCAAGCCGTCGGGGCTTTTGGGGCGAAGTCCCGCCCAATGATCCGCCAGCGCCCAGCCCTTCAAAGAAGGCATCAGCTTTTCGGCACTGGCGCGCAACTGATCGTGCCCACTTGGCGTGACGCTGGTATCGAAGCCGGCCTCCTCCATGGTTGCACCCACCAGAAGGCGGCCATGGCGGGGCACGCAATAGACATGCTCGCCCCACACCACCGGCCCCGGCAGGGCAGCGCCCACGGGCGGGGCCAAAGCGATGACCTCGCCCTTCACCGGCACGATGGGGATGTTTTCCAGCAGGCCGCTCCAGGCGCCCGCCGCCACCAGCACCGCATCACCGTCGTAACGGCCGTAAGGCGTCAGAACCGAGCGCCCCTCGATCTTCACCGCCGCCTCGTTGGGATAGAGCAGCCCGCCCGCCTTCAGGAAGGCGATGGTCAGCGCCTCGCCCAGGGCGCGGTTGTCGACATGGGCTTCCCGCGGCGACCACAGCCCGCCCAAGGTGTCGCCCAGCAGCGGCACCAGCGCCTTGGCCCCGGCGGCGTCCACCAGGCGCAGTTCGCCTTCGGCGCGGGCCCGCATCACCGACAGATGGGCCTCGCCCCCAGCCAGCAGCAGCGCCCCGTCCCGGTTCAGGAACACGGCGCGGCCGCTGGCCTCCTCCAGCTCGGCGGCAAAGCCCGGCCACAGGGCGCTGGCCCGCAGCGCCAGGGCACGTTCCGGCTCGGCGGCATCCTCCAATTCGGCGGTGACCGCCAGCATCCCAGCCGCCGCCCAACTGGCGCCGCTGCCGGCCTGGGCCCGCTCCAGAATGGTGACGGAGGCGCCCTGTTGCAGCAGCCGCCAGCCGATGCCCAAGCCCGCCACCCCGGCGCCGATAATGACGATCTTCATGCGCCCTACCCTGCCAGAACAATCATTGTCCGGACAATGGGATAGGCCGGCAGGCTAAAGCGATCTGCGAAGCTGGTGACGGCCTTTTTCGGCCGGATGACATGCGAAACATGAGATGACTTTGACGGGGCCATGCGCCTCTATAACTGCTGCGGCAGGGGATGTAACCGGCATGCACGCACCACATATTATGCCTTGTGAAAAGCGGAGACCGGAGCATGGAAAAGGCACTCTTCGGCGCGGGCTGTTTCTGGGGGGTGGAGGACTTCTTCCGCCAGGTCCCCGGCGTCAGCGACGCGGTCAGCGGCTATGCCGGCGGCACCACCGACAACCCGACCTACAAGCAGATCTGCGGCGGCGACACCTACCATGCCGAGGTGGTGGAGGTGACGTTCGACCCCGCCAGAGTGTCCTATGCCAGCCTGGTGCAGCTCTTCTTCCGGATGCACAACCCCACCCAGAAGGACCGCCAGGGACCGGACTTCGGCACCCAATACCGCTCGGTGATCTTCACCCATGGCGATACCCAAGCCCGCATCGTCGCCGAGGAGCGCGACAAGCTCGCCGCCTCCGGCAAGTGGAGCAAACCCATCGCCACCCAGATCGAGCCCGCCCCCACCTTCTGGAAGGCCGAGGAAAGCCACCAGCGCTATTTCCAGAAGCATGGCGGGGCCTGCCATGTGAGCTTCGCGGAGTTACAGGAAGAAGACGCGCACTAGCTATTTGCCGGTCGCGCCCTTGACCTCGAAGGCCACCGCCACGGCGGTACCGTTCGACAGGGTCAACAGCACCGGCACCTTGGCGCCGATCTTCATCTTGGCGCCTTCGCACATCAGGTGCGTGCCACCGGGCGCGAATGTGACCTGGCCGCCTGCCGGCACATTGACTCGCTCCAGCATGGCCATGCTGCTCATGCCGCCCTTGTTGGACGATTGGTGGATCATCAGCAGGCCGCAGGCTTCCGAGCGCGCGCCCGTGATGGCGACGTCGCGGCGGCTGTTGTTCTGGGCGGTGAAATAGCCCCCGGCCGGCAGCTTGCCCGGCAGGCTGCGAAACCAGGCGCCGTTGATGTCGAACGGCGCGGCTTGGGCGGCCACGCTGGTCATCGCCAAGAGAACCACAACACTAAGCCGCTTCACGTTCCGCTCTTTCTTCGTTCAGGCGCATGGTCACCAGCACCACGATCATCGCCGCAAAACTGGTCAAGGTGCCCGGCAGCCAGATGATCAATCCGCCATAATGTTGGTCATTCAGCGCCGTCATGTCCAGCACCCGGCCGCAGATCATGTAGACCGGATAGATGTCACGCTCGGTCAGCGACAATATGGCGCCCAGCACCATCTGGGGCAGCTCGATCATCAGGATCAAAAGGGCCCGCATCAAGTGCGACAGCCGCGCCGGCGGCTTGGCGCGGCTGTCCAGGATCAGCGCCCAGAACATCACGCCATTGATGGCCATGCTCCAGTTCATCAACTCATATAGATTGGCATCCAGCATCACCCGGGTATGAAGGCCCGGGATCAGCCATAAATAGAGCAACCCCACGAACAGGAACGGCGCCATCACCGGATGCTGCAGGAAGGACAATGTCGCCTGCACCGGCCGCGCTGTCACCAACGGTTTGAGGAATTCCGGCATCCCCGCCCACAGCACCGGCCCGCTCATCCCCAATGCGATGAAGAAGGCGCCGAAGTGATGCAGCACGAAATGCGCCGCCCGGTGCACGAAGAACATGTGCTGGGCGTAATAATCGATCCCGGTCTGCAGCACGATCCAGAAACTGGCCACACCGGCAACAAAACAAATCGAACGCCATAACGGCGGATGCTGCGCCTTGGGCAAAAGCTTCAGCCCACGGACGAACCAGGCCAGGGTCAGTGCGGTGGCGATATAGATGGGCCAGGAGAATTCCCAGGGCAGCCACACCGGCAGGTCGGCCGGATAAAGCCGGCACACCAAATACAGCGCCGCGCCCAGCGCCAGCAGCGCGGCATATCCGCTCCAGGCTTTCATGGCTTGTCCATCAAGCCGGACAGATCGGTCCGCCCCTCGCGCGCAAATGCCTGCCGCACCCCTTCGCGGTCGGCTTCATCGCGGTTCTGGCTGAGCTTGTACTTGCCTTCCAGCGTTTCGATGGTCAGCTCAAAACCGACAATGCCGCGCAGCATGGTGGCGATATAAGTCTCGGGCGCTTCGCCGATGGTCCAGGGTGCCGGCCGCCCTGCTTCATGCGCATCGCTCAGTGCCGCCACATGGGCGTGCAGCCAATCGGCATCCTGCACCCATTTGATGGCCCCGCGCGCATGCACCGTGATGTAATTCCAGGTCGGCACCGCCTTGCCGGCCTCGGCCTTGGAGGGATACCAGCTCGGCGAGACATAGGCATGTGGTCCCAGGAATATCGCCAGCGCCGCGCCATCGCCCGATTTCCAAACCGGATTGGCGCGCGCCACATGGCCGCGCAGCACATTACCCTCCAGCAGCATGGGCAGGTGATTGGCTTCAAGCCCTGTCGTGATCAATGTGGCAAAGCCGATCCGGCGCACGGCACCGGCCAGCACTTCGGGGCGGTCTTCGCGGAAATGATCGGGTACATACATGGGCGCGATACTATGCGCCTCGCCCCTTCCCGCCCAGCGTGATAAAGACGCGGCCATGCGCATCCCTGCTCTCATTTTCGCAATGCTGGCCTTGGCGAGCTGTTCCAAGCCCAGCTTCCACATGACCGACATTTCCGGCGCCATGCCCCGGCTGGATTTCCACATGACGGCGGCGGGCAAGCCGGTCACGGCCGCGGACTTTCGCGGCAAGGTGGTGGCGCTGTACTTCGGCTACACCCACTGCCCCGATGTCTGCCCCGCCACCCTGGCCAACCTGGCCGACATGGCGTCCAAGGTGAACAGCCCGGAGTTAGCAATCTTGTTCGTCACCGTGGACCCGGAGCGCGATACGGATGCGGTGCTGGCCGATTACGCCAAGGCCTTCTCGCCGCAGGTGGTGGGCCTCTCCGGTACGCCCAACCAGCTCGCCACCCTGGCCCGCACCTATCGCGTCGCCTATGGCGTGAAAAAGGGGCCGCCCTACGAAGTCACCCATTCCAACGCGGTGTTCTTCTTCGATAAGGACGGCAAGGCGCGCCTGGTCACCACCGACAGCGGCAATGCCACGGCGATGGCAGAAGACGTGAAGCGCCTTCTCTAATACCCTGCTGTCATGCCCGCGAAGGCGGGCATCCAGCGCGCCCGCGTCGGCGGGCGCGAAAGACTCATGCTCGCGGACGCTCGCAAAGCTGGATTCCCGCTTTCGCGGGAATGACAAGATCAGATGTGCAGCGCGGCGCCGTCCGCCGCCAGCACCGCTTCATGCATCATCTCCGACAGGGTCGGATGCGGGAAGATGGTGTGCGACAGCTCGGCATCGGTCAGTTCGCCGGTCTTGGCGATGACATAGCCCTGGATCAGCTCGGTCACTTCCGCCCCGATCATGTGCGCGCCCAACAGCTCGCCGGTGGTGGCGTCGAACACGGTCTTGATCAGCCCGTCCGCCTCGCCCAGCGCGATGGCCTTGCCGTTGCCGATGAAGGGGAACTTGCCCACCTTGATCTTGCGCCCCGACTCCTTGGCCTTGACTTCGGTCATGCCGACGGATGCGACCTGCGGCCAGCAATAGGTACAGCCCGCGACGTTCGAAGTGTTGAGCGGATGCACGCCCTTCACCCCGGCGATCTTCTCGGCCACGATCACGCCTTCATGCATGGCCTTGTGCGCCAGCCAGGGACCGCCGACCAGGTCGCCGATCGCCCACACGCCGTCCACGCCGGTCTCGCCATACTTGCCGGCGAAGATGTGGGTCTTCTCGACCTTGATGCCGGCTGCTTCCAGCCCGATATTTTCGACATTGCCGACAATGCCCATGGCCAGGATCACCCGCTCCACGGTCACTTGCTCGGTCTTGCCGTCCTTGGCTTTCAGGGTGCAGGTGACGTTGTCGGCGCCTTTCTTCAACTCGGTCACCGTGGTGCCCAGCTTCAGCTTCATGCCCTGCTTGGTGAAGGCCTTGGCGGCCATGGCCGAGATTTCCTCGTCCTCCACCGGCATGACGCGGTCCAGAACTTCGACCACGGTCACTTCGGCGCCCAGGGTGCGATAGAAGCTGGCGAACTCGATACCGATGGCGCCCGAGCCGACGACCAGCAGTGACTTGGGGAACATGGTCGGCACCATCGCCTCGCGATAGGTCCAGACCAGCTTTCCGTCCGGCTCCAGCCCCGGCAGCGTGCGCGCCCGCGCGCCGGTCGCCAGCACGATATTCTTGGCGGTGTAGTCGGCCGCCTTGCCGTCCTTGGTCACTGACAGCTTGCCCTTGCCCGCCAGCTTGGCCTCGCCCGGAATGACGGTGATCTTGTGCTTCTTCATCAGGAAACCGACGCCATCCGACAATTGCTTGGACACACCTCTGGAGCGCTTGACGATCTTCTCGATGTCGAACTTGAAATTGTCGGCGCTGAATCCGTACTCGTCCAGCCGGTGCATCAGGTGCCAGATCTCGGACGACCGCAGCAGCGCCTTCGTCGGGATGCAGCCCCAGTTCAGGCAGATGCCGCCCATGCGGTCGCGCTCGACCACCGCGGTCTTCAGGCCCAACTGGGCGCAGCGGATGGCGCAGACATAACCGCCCGGTCCGCCGCCCACCACGATCACGTCGAATACATCACTCATTCAGATCACTTCGCGGGTTTTGTTTTCATAAAAGCGTCAAGATCACGCCAATTACAGAATTGGTCTTTCTGTTTGTTCTTTGGGCGCCAGCGAAGACCACCTTTGCTAACCGTCAGCTCTCCAAAAACATTCGTGCCGTCTTTGACGTCGAAATTGATCCCATTCTCTTCACGGCTAAGAGGATGGCTATTGAGAGAAATCGTTACAGTCTTGCTTGCCATAGCACTCTCCAAATTTTGTCGGCTCAAAATCGCTACGCAACAGACTTAACCCTAGATCTACAACAACATCGAAGCAGGTTCTTCGATGAACTGCTTCAGGGTTTGCAGGAACTTGGCGCCGGTGCCGCCGTCCACCACCCGGTGATCGGCCGACATGGTCACGGTCATCACGGTGCCAATCTCGATCTTGCCGTTCTTCACGACAGGACGCTCCTCGCCCGCGCCCACCGCGATGATGCAGCTTTGCGGCGGGTTGATGATGGAGGTGAAGTTCTTGATGCCGTACATGCCCAGGTTGGAGACCGAGAAGCCGCCGCCTTCATACTGGTTGGGCTTGAGCTTCTTTTCCTTGGCCAGGCCGGCAAGCGTCTTCACTTCATTGCTGATCTCCACCAGGCCCTTGGTCTGGGCCTTGAAGATGATGGGCGTGATCAAGCCGAAGTCCAGCGCCACGGCGACGCCGACATCGGCATCCTTGTGGCGCAGGATCGCGGTGTCGGTCCAGGACGCGTTCACATCCGGATGCTTCATCAAGGCCATGGCGGAGGCCTTCATGATGAAGTCGTTGACCGACAGTTTGTAGGCCGGGACCTTGTCTTTGCCCCCCTCTTTCTTAATCAAGGGCGCGGCGGCGTTCATCTTCTCGCGCACCGCCATCAGCGCATCCAGGTTGCAGTCCACCGTCAGGTAGTAATGCGGGATCAGCGTCTTGGCGGATGTCAGGCGCTTGGCGATGGCCTTGCGCATATTGTCGTGCGGGGTTTCTGCATACGAACCCGCCGGATAGAGCAGACGCGCATCGGGCAACGGCGCCACGCCGGGAATGCCGCCACCGGCGGCAGGTGCAGCACCCGCAGCGGGCTTGGCGCCGCCGGGCTTGGCATTCTCCACGTCGGACTTGACGATGCGCCCGCGCGGGCCGCTGCCGGCGATGCCGGACAGGTCCACGCCCTTCTCGGCAGCGATGCGCTTGGCCAGCGGCGAAGCCACGATACGCCCGCCGTCCGCCTTGGGTGCGGCGGCAACGGGCGCGGATTTCGCGGCAGGATCCGCTTCCTTCTTCACCGCATCGCCGATGTCCTTCATGGCGGCGGGAATGTCTTTCATCGCGGCGGGCGCCGCATCGGCGCTCTCGCCTTCGTCCAGCAATATGGCGATGGGAGCATTGACCTTCACGCCTTCACTGCCTTCGGGCACCAGGATCTTGCCGATCTTGCCTTCGTCCACGGCCTCGAATTCCATCGTGGCCTTGTCGGTCTCGATTTCGGCCAGGATAGTGCCGGACTTGACGGTATCGCCTTCCTTGACCAGCCACTTGGCCAGCTTGCCCTCTTCCATGGTGGGCGACAGCGCGGGCATCAGGATGTTGGTGGCCATGTGCTTAAGCCTTGTAGCAGACGGCTTTGACGGCCTCGATCAGGTCATCGACCGTCGGCAGCGCAAGCTTTTCCAGGTTGGCGGCATAAGGCATGGGCACGTCCTTGCCCGACACCTTGGTGGGCGGCGCGTCCAGGTCATCGAACGCCTCCAGCGCCACGCGGCTGCAGATTTCCGAACCGATGGAGCAGACCGGCCAGGCCTGCTCGAACGTGACGATGCGATTGGTCTTCCGCACGCTCTCCAGCACCGTGTCCATGTCCAGCGGGCGCAGGGTGCGCAGGTCGATCACTTCGGCCTCGATGCCTTGTTCCGCCAGCTTCTCGGCCGCTTCCAGCGCCTGGCCCACGGTGATCGAATAGCTGACGATGGTGACGTCACTGCCGGGGCGGCAGATGCGCGCCTTGCCGATGGGCAGCACATAGTCTTCCAGCTTGGGCACCGGGAACGACTTGCCGTACAGGATTTCATTTTCCAGGAAGCAGACCGGGTTGGGATTGCGGATCGCCGCTTTCAGCAGGCCCTTGGCGTCGGCCGCTGAATAAGGCGCGATCACGATCACGCCCGGCACGCTCGCATACCAGGGGGCAAAGTCCTGGCTGTGCTGGGCCGCGACGCGGGCGGCGGCGCCGTTGGGACCGCGGAACACGATGGGGCAACTCATCTGGCCACCCGACATGTAGCGTGTCTTGACGGCCGAGTTGATGATCTGGTCCATCGCCTGCATGGCGAAGTTCCAGGTCATGAATTCGACAATTGGCTTCAGGCCATCAAAAGCCGCACCTACCGCAAGGCCGGTAAAGCCATGTTCGGTGATGGGGGTATCGATGACGCGGCGAGCGCCGAATTCCTGCAACAGGCCCTGGCTGATCTTGTAGGCGCCCTGATACTCGGCGACTTCCTCGCCCATCAGGAACACCAGCTCGTCGCGGCGCATTTCTTCGGCCATGGCGTCACGCAGCGCGTCGCGCACCGTGGTCATCACCATTTCGGTGCCTTCGGGCACGCCCGGATCGGCGGCAACCTGGAATTTCGGCGCGGCGTTGCTCTCGCTTTTTGGGGCGTCGCCTTTGGCTTCCTTCGGCGCGTCCGCTTTCGCCGCCTTCTTGGCCGGCGCGGCGCCCGCCGCTTCGCCATCCGCCAACAGCGTGGCGATGGGCGAATTGACCTTCACGCCCTCGGTGCCTTCGGCCACCAGGATCTGTCCGATCTTGCCCTCGTCCACGGCCTCGAACTCCATCGTGGCCTTGTCGGTTTCGATTTCCGCCAGGATGGTGCCGGACTTGACCACATCGCCTTCCTTGACCAGCCATTTGGAGAGCTTGCCCTCCTCCATGGTGGGCGACAGCGCGGGCATCAGGATCTCGGTGCTCATCAGGCGTAAATATCCGTGTAGAGTTCTTCCACGCCCGGCTCCGGGCTCTCGGTGGCGAATTCGGCGGCTTCCACCACCACCTTCTTCACCTCGGCATCCATCTGCTTGAGGTCCTGTTCGTTGACCATGCCGCGCTCGATCAGCTTCTTGCCGAAATTCTCGATGGGATCGCGCTTCTCGCGATACTCGGTCAGCTCTTCCTTGCTGCGATACTTGGCAGGGTCGGACATGGAATGGCCGCGATAGCGGTAGGTGTTCATCGAAAGAATGATCGGGCCCTTGCCAGAACGGCAATATTCCATCGCTTCGGCGCCGGCGCTCTGCACCGCTTCCACATCCATGCCGTCGACATTGATGCCGGGAATGCCGAACGACGAGCCGCGCTTGGAGAAATCCGACACCGCGCTGGAGCGCTTAACCGAGGTGCCCATGGCGTAATGGTTGTTCTCGATCACATAGATCACCGGCAGCTTCCACAGCTCGGCCATGTTGAAGCTCTCATAGACCTGGCCCTGGTTGGCGGCGCCGTCGCCGAAATAGGTCAGGCTGACCGCTTTGCTGCCACGATACTGGTTGGCGAAGGCGAGACCCGTGCCGATCGGCACCTGGGCGCCGACGATGCCGTGGCCGCCATAGAATTTCTTCTCGTTGGAGAACATGTGCATCGAGCCGCCCTTGCCGCGCGACAGGCCAGTGGAACGCCCGGTGAGTTCGGCCATCACCGCCTTGGGATCGAGCCCCTGCGCCAGCATATGGCCATGGTCGCGATAGGAGGTGACTTGCTGGTCACCCTGCTTGGCGGCGCCCATCAGGCCGACCACCACGGCTTCCTGGCCGATGTACAGATGGCAGAAGCCGCCGATCAGGCCCATGCCGTAGAGCTGGCCGGCCCGCTCCTCGAAACGGCGGATCAGAAGCATGTCGTGATAGAGTTTTTTGAGGGATTCAGAGTTGCTTTTGGCGGCTTCGGGCATGGGGATGGGTGCCGTTTTCTTGGTTTTTCTTATGCTGGAAAAGTTTGTCGCAAGCCCCAAGCGACTTGGCAAGAACATTGTTATTTTATTGCGCTGCACCTTCCGAACAGTGTTCGGTGATCCGGCAATCTTGTTGCCGATTGGCGCTGCGGAACGACGGATCGTTAGTGGCCGGTGCGGGGCAGCGCAACTTGATTGGCCTCGCCGGCCATAAGCTGCGTGCGCGCCAGTTCTTCGACCAGGTCGGGATCGCCCCCGTCTTTTTCCATCAGGCCGATGCGATGCTCCAGCCGGGCGCGGCTGGCCTGAAGGTCGGCGAGTTGCTGCTGCTGGATGCCCAATTGGCCCTGGGTATCTTCCAGCGAAAGGATGCCGCGATTGCCCCAGATGGTATAGGCGCCGAAGTAGCTGACCACGGCCAGCGATACCGCCGGAACGATGAGGGCAATGAAAAACCGGCTGACCGAACGCTTGATTCGCATTCCCCCAACGAATCACACACTGATTCGGGCCGTCAAGAGGGATTCAGTTAAGAATTCAAGGAACTTAGGTCAGCGGCCATTAAGAACTACACTGGCCGCATGCGGGTAGTAGTTACGAGCCTCTGGTTTCTGACGGCCTTCGTGGTGGGTGCGGCGATCTTTGCCGTCACCAGGCCCAGCCCCATGGTTCAAGCGCTGGTGATACAGTTCAAAGGTCATGGCTTGCTGGAACGATGTCACCAGGCCGGCCCGTGGGGGAAGCCAACTGTGCCGGATCGGCGACCGATACCTGCCCTGCCCTCGGATATGGATCGCGCTTAAGCGCGGAGGATCGAGCGCCCGGCATAGAACGCCGTATCGCCCAACTGCTCTTCGATGCGCAGAAGCTGGTTGTACTTGGCCAGCCGGTCCGAACGGGCCAGCGATCCCGTCTTGATCTGTCCGCAATTGGTCGCCACCGCCAGGTCGGCGATGGTGCTGTCTTCGGTTTCGCCCGAGCGATGGCTCATCACCGCCTTGTAGGCGGCGCGGTGCGCCATATCCACGGTCTCCAATGTCTCGGTCAGCGAACCGATCTGGTTGACCTTGATCAGGATGGCGTTGGCGGTCTGCTTGTCGATGCCCTGCTTCAAGCGCTTGACGTTGGTGACGAACAGATCGTCGCCCACCAGGTTGACGGTCTTGCCCACCGCATCGGTCAGGCCCTTCCAGCCGGCCCAGTCATCTTCCGCCATGCCATCTTCGATGGAAACGATGGGATAGCGCTTGCAGAGGTCCGCATACACCTTGACCATCTCGTCCGGCGACAGGGTCTTGCCCTCGCCTTCCAGCACATACTTGCCGTCCTTGAAGAATTCGGTGGAAGCCGGATCCAGCGCGAAGAACACGTCCTCGCCCAATTTGTAGCCGGCCTTTTCCACCGCCTTGGAAACGAAAGTCAGCGCCTCGTCCGGCGATTTCAGGTTGGGGGCGAAGCCGCCCTCATCGCCGACATTGGTGTTGTGGCCGGCGTCGCTCAACTGCTTCTTCAGGGTGTGGAAAATCTCCGCGCCACAGCGCAGCGCCTCGCGGAAGCTGGATGCCCCCACCGGCATGATCATGAATTCCTGGAAGTCGATCGGATTGTCGGCATGCGCGCCGCCATTGATGATGTTCATCATCGGCACCGGCAAAGTGTTAGCCTTGGCGCCGCCGACATAGCGATAGAGCGGCAGGTTGGCGGCATTCGCCGCCGCCTTGGCCACCGCCAGGCTCACGCCCAGGATGGCGTTGGCGCCCAGACGCGCCTTGTTGGGGGTGCCGTCCAGCGCGATCATGGCCCGGTCGATCTTGACCTGGTCCTCGGCATCGAGGCCCGCCAGGGTGTCGAAGATTTCCCCGTTCACCGCACCGACCGCCTTTTCGACGCCCTTGCCGCCATAGCGCTTGCCGCCGTCGCGCAGCTCCACCGCCTCATGTGCCCCGGTCGAGGCGCCCGACGGCACCGCCGCCCGGCCGATGCTGCCGTCTTCCAGCCGCACATCCACTTCCACGGTGGGATTGCCTCTGGAGTCGAGGATTTCGCGGCCGGCGATATCAAGGATGGCGGTCATGGCGGGAACTCCCTATGCTTGGTGGGGTTCTAGAGGCGTGGCCCGGCTGCTTCAAGCCGCAGCGCCATTTCAGGGGAAAATCATGATGCTTTTCGCGCCCGCGACCCTTCTGACCGCCATCGCCACGGTGCTGGCCATCCTGGTCTCGCTGTGGACCGGCATCCTGGTCGCCCGCACCCGCCGCCGGACCGGTATCAAGCCCCCCGCCATGACCGGTTCGCCCGAACTGGAACGCGCCTTGCGCGTCCAGGGCAACACGATGGAGCAATTCGTGATCTTCGTGCCGGCGCTGTGGCTGGCGGCGATCTATTTCCAGGGCTGGATTCCGGCGATACTGGGCCTGGTCTGGAGCCTTGGCCGCATCCTCTATGCCTTCAGCTATGGCAGCGATGAGAAGCAGCGCTTCCCCGGCTTCGCCCTCACCATCTTCCCCACCTTGATCCTGGTCATCCTGGCGCTGATCGGCATCGTCCAGGCCTGGACCGTGGCAACCGCCTGACATTCCGGAGTGACACGATGAAAATATTCGCCGCCGCGGTCGCGCTCCTGTTGGCTTCGCCCGCCCTCGCCCAGACGCCGGACATCGCCGCCTCCAAGTCGCTGTGGGAAAGCAACAACCTCTTTTGCAAGAATTGCCACGGCAAGACCGGCGAAGGCGCCATGGGTCCGGACTTGGCGGGCCGCGGTCTTTCCGCGTCGCAGTTCCAGCAGGCGGTGCGCAAGCCCTGGGGCGTGATGCCCGCCTTCACCACCGAACAGATCAGCGATGCGGAGATCGCCGGCCTCACCGCCTGGTTCGCCAGCCTGCCCAAGGTGGCCGAAACCGCCGCCTGGCGGGTGCCGCTGGCGCCGGAAATGCCGCGCGGCCAGCAAGCCTATGTCTCTCAGGGCTGCGCCCAATGCCACGGCGCCACCTTCGACATGCCGCGCGCCGCCTTTGGCGGCCGGGGCACGGACTTCGCCACGATGAAAGAGCTTGTCTACAATCACACCACCGCCATGCCCAAGTTTGAGGAGCAGCGGCCGGGCTCGCGCCTGCGCATGGGCAATTTCAGCACCTTGCGCCTGACCGAAAGCCAGTTGAAGGAAATGTATGACTGGGCCCATGACGATCTGGGCTTCCGCCCCGAGCTGCGCGCCGAGCTGGTGCCCAGCACCGGCACCACCTATGCCCTCAACGTCACCAACCTTGGCGAGCCGGGCAAGGGCCTGACCGCGCAGCGCGTCACCATCAATGTGATCGTGCCCGCCGGCGCCACCGTCACCGCCGCCACCGGCGACGGCTACAAGGGCGTGCACATGGACGAGAAGGCCAAAGGCAATGTCGCCGAATGGCAAGTCCCGCGCATCGCGCCCAAGGACGTCAAGGCGTTCACCGTCACCCTGTCCCAAGCGCCGGCCAAGCCGGAAGACCTCAAGGGCACGATACGCTGGGCCAAGCCCGGTCCCCGGACCGGCCCCAACAATGATGTGGTGAACTTCGCGATGCGTCCGCCGGCGCGTTAAGACCTCAACTTATCCATTCTCCTCATGCTGAGCCTGTCGAAGCAGGAGGAGCCGCTCCCCCTTCGACAAGCTCAGGGTGAGGATTTGCGCTAGCGCTTTACCACGGCATCAATCTCGGCCAACTGTTCCAGCAGCGCCGGGAAGTCTTTCAGCTTGACCATGTTGGGCCCGTCGCTGGGCGCATGGTCGGGATCCTGGTGCACTTCCATGAAGACGCAGGCAACCCCCGCCGCCACCGCGGCGCGCGCCAGGTACGGCACCATGCTGCGGTCGCCGCCCGACTTGTCGCCCTGCCCGCCCGGCTGCTGCACCGAATGGGTGGCGTCGAACACCACCGGCGCGCCGAACCCCGCCATGATCGGCAGGGCACGCATGTCGCTCACCAATGTGTTGTAGCCGAAGGAAACGCCACGCTCGGTCACCAGCACATTGGGGTTTCCGGCGCCGGTGATCTTGGCGATCACATTCTTCATGTCCCAGGGCGACAGGAACTGGCCCTTTTTCACATTGACGCATTTGCCGGTATGGGCCGCGGCGACCAGCAGGTCGGTCTGGCGCGATAAAAACGCGGGAATTTGCAGCACGTCCACCGCTTGCGCCACCGCCGCGCATTGGTCGCGCTCATGCACGTCGGTCAGCACCGGCAGGCCGAACTGTTTGCGAATATCGGCAAAGATCGGCAGCGCATTTTCCAGCCCGATGCCGCGCGCCGTGCTGGCGCTGGTGCGGTTGGCCTTGTCGAAGCTGGTCTTGTAGATCAGCCCCAGCCCCAGCTTGCCACAAGCCTCCTTCAGCGCCCCCGCCATATCGAAGGCATGCGCCCGGCTTTCGAGCTGGCAGGGCCCGGCGATGATGGTGAGCTTTTTGGCGTTGCCGATTTCGACATTGCCTAGTGTGACAATAGAATTAGGTGTGACAACGGGATTGGGGTTCATGGAGCCCTTTTAAGTCAGGGCCGGTCCGGGGGCAAATAGCCCTACTTGACGATCACGGCTGTCGCAGCGGACGCCGCCACGCCCGAGAAGGGCGCCATGAAGCCCATCACATCGGCGAAGAAGGTGTTGTGCACCTTGACCACGTCGCCGGGGCGGATGGTGGTGGTGCGGTCCACCGGCACTTCCTGTTCGGTGTTGCTGCCTTCGCGGCGGATGAAGACCACGCTCTCCACCGCGGTGGGCGTAAAGCCGCCCGCCAGGGCGATGGCGTTCAACGCGTTCATGTGATCCACGTAAGGATATTGTCCCGGCCGGTTGACCGCGCCGATGATATAGAAAGGCCGGTAGGTGGACATCTCCACCGCAACGCGCGGCGATTTCAGATAGCCCTGCGCCAGCGAACCGCCGATGGCCGCTTCCAGTTGCTGCGAGGTATAGCCGGCGGCGCGCACCTGGCCGATCAGCGGCAGGCGCACAAAGCCGGCGCCGTCGATGGTGAACTCGCCCGACAGGTCGGCTTCCCCGAACACGTTCAGGCGCATCTTGTCACCCGGGCCCAGCACATAGTCGGTGTTGTCTGTGCGGCCGGCGGTTTCCTGCTGGTAATAGGCATAGGGATCGCCGCGCATCGGCGAGACGGACGCCAGGCGGGGCGACGGATAGGACGGCCCCGACGGCATCACCGGCTTGTAGCCATAGGCTTCCGGCACCGGCGCAGGCCCTGCAGCGCCCGGCTGCGGGCGATAGCCATAACCTTGCGCCAGCGGCGCGGGCGCCCCCTGCTCCGGCCGGTAGCCATAAGCGCCGCTCGAAACCGGGGCTGCCTGATAACTGGGGGCCGGCGCATAAGCCTGCGGCGCCTGGACCGGCTGCGGCGCATAGGCCGGCGGCGGCGACACGGTGACGGCCGGAGCCGGACCGCTGTTCAGGCTGCTGTAATAGCCATTGGGGGCGGCGCTGGTTCCTGGCGCCGGCGTGAAGCTGGCCGGCGGCGGAGCCAGCGACGTGGCCGGCACGGTGTCGTAATTGTCGCCGGGGAAACGCTTGAGGCCGTAATTGCCGTCACCGGCGGCGCGGGCATGGCCGGTCACGGCAAGCAGCAGCAGGCCGGCCAGGAAAATGGCGGCAGCGCGCGTCAGCAAAAGCGGCAGAGAACGGCCCATGGGACGATCCTATGTCCCGGGTCTTACTTATTCCCTAGCGCCTTGGGGGTTGCAGTTAAGGACCTGTTAACGGGTATAAACAGGCCATGAGCCAAGCCAAGCTTTTCGCCGTCTATCTGGGCGGCCGCGCCCCCAAGGCCAATACCGAGCTGCACGACGTGGTGTTCGCCACGGGCGCCCGGATCGAGGACACGTACCCCCAATTGCTGGAAAAATGGTTCGGCAATCCGGTAGGCCTGCACCTGGATAGCTGGCTGGAGCTGGACGTGGTGGATGGCTGGCGCGTGACCCTGTCGGGAGCACCCTCACCTGCGCCGGAAAAGCTCTTCTTCGTGAACCTCGGCGCCTATGACGAGAATTTCACCGAACTGCATGCCAACGGCTTCTATGTCGCCGCCACGCCGGAAGAAGCCAAGAAGCGCTGCCTCGCGCAATATTTCACCAGCGGCTATGAGCTGCCGCACAAGGACGACCTGCACGACATTGACGACTGCATCGCGCTGGATACGGTGAACGGCTTGCGCGTAACGCTGACCAAGACCGGCGAGACCTCCGCCCACAAGCCCAGCAACGGTTATCACATTGTTCCGAAGGACGTGATCGCGGCGTATCTCGCGCGTTAGCCGGCGATGCCGACGGCGGTGGTCACCGCGCCCGCCGTGAACGCCACCAGGCTCAGCAAGGCGGACAGGATCGCAAAAATGCGGATGCGCTTGGAAACACGCGGGATCCCACCGCGGCCATGCTCGGTGGTCAGCATCTGGGTGATATAGGCGAGCAAGGTGGTGGTCACCGCCAGGATCACACCGGTCAAAAAACACAGCAACGGCCAGAACAGGACATGGGCCATGGCCGAGCCGTTATGCTGGTCATTGGCCCAGACCTGGCCGACAAAGGTGAGCAGCGCGATCACCGCCGCGCCATTGATCAGGGTCAGGGTGCGGATCGCCAGGATGGCGAACTCCACCGCTGCTTCAAACATGTGCTGGGGAAAATCGTCGGGTGCCTGGGCCATCAGACCAGCCGGCTCTTTTGCACCGCCGCCGCAATGAACGACGTGAACAGCGGATGCGGCTCCAGCGGCCGCGATTTCAACTCGGGATGGAATTGCACCCCGATGAACCAGGGATGGTCGGGAATTTCCATGATCTCCGGCAGCCGCCCGTCGGGCGACCAGCCCGACACTTCCATGCCGTGCTTGGCCAACTGCTTGGCGTAGTTGGTGTTCACTTCATAGCGATGGCGATGACGCTCGCTGATCTCGGTGGTGCCATAGACTTCCGCCACGCGCGAACCCGGCGTCAGGTTGGCGGGATAGGCGCCCAGCCGCATGGTGCCGCCCATGTCGCCATCGGCGGCGCGGCTTTCGACCTGGTTGCCCTTTACCCATTCGGTCATCAGCCCGATCACCGCATGCTTGGGAGTTCCGATCTCGGTGGTGCCGGCGCCTTCCAGCCCGGCCAGGTCGCGCGCCGCCTCGATCACCGCCATGTGCAAGCCGTAGCAGATGCCGAAGAACGGCACTTTGCGTTCGCGGGCGAAACGCACCGCGCCGATCTTGCCTTCGGTGCCGCGCTCGCCAAAACCGCCGGGCACCAATATGCCGTCCACATTCTCCAGGAAGCTGGCGGCGTCGTCGCGCTCGAACACTTCGCTGTCGATCCACTCCAGATGGACCTTGACGTTGTTGGCCAGCCCGCCATGGGTCAGCGCCTCGGACAGCGATTTGTAGCTGTCCTTGACCTGCATGTACTTGCCCACCACCGCGATGCGCACTTCGCCTTCGGGATTCTTGACCCTCTGCACGACGTCCTGCCAGCGCGTCAGGTCGGGCTCGGGCGCATTCTCGATGCCGAACACCTTCAGCACCTGCGTGTCCAGCCCGACCTCGTGATAGGCCAGCGGCACGCGATAGATGGTGTCCAGGTCCATCGCCGGGATCACCCGCTCGGCCGCCAAATTGCAGAACAGTCCGATCTTCTTGCGATCGTCCTCGGGGATCGGATGGGAGGTGCGGCACAAAAGAATATCCGGCTGGATGCCGATGGCGCGCAACTCCTTGACGCTGTGCTGGGTGGGCTTGGTCTTCAGCTCGCCCGCCGCCTCGATATAGGGCACCAGGGTCAAGTGAATGAACGCGGTCTGGCCGCGCCCCAAATCATTGTGCAACTGGCGGATGGCCTCGAAGAAGGGCAAGCCTTCGATGTCGCCCACCGTGCCGCCGATCTCCACCAGCAGGAAATCCAGTCCGTCGATGTCGGCCAGCACGAATTCCTTGATCATGTCGGTGACGTGCGGGATCACCTGCACGGTGCGGCCCAGATAGCCGCCCTTGCGCTCCTTCTCGATCACCTGGGAATAGATGCGGCCCGAGGTGACATTGTCGGACTTGCGCGCCGACACGCCGGTGAAGCGCTCGTAATGGCCCAGGTCCAGGTCGGTCTCCGCCCCGTCATCGGTGACATAGACCTCGCCATGCTGGAACGGCGACATGGTGCCGGGATCGACGTTCAAATAGGGGTCGAGCTTGCGCAGACGGACCTTGTAGCCGCGTGCCTGAAGCAACGCGCCGAGGGCGGCGGACGCCAGACCTTTTCCAAGGGAAGAGACCACGCCGCCGGTGATGAAAATTAACCGGGCCATGGGAGGTCACCATCATCAAACAGGTGTGCGCGCGCAAGCGCAAAAGCGGAAATATTTTCCGCCGCTAACAGGCCCGCGAAAAACGCAGAACTAAAGGGGCTTATTGCGGCTTGGGGACCGACGGGCCGGTCGGCAAAGCGGGCGCGGCCGGCTTGGCGGGGATCGGCGTGGAAGGCGCCGCCGAATCAAGGATCGAAGTCTGGTCGCGGCCCTTCAGCGCCAGGATGTTCAGGCCGATACAGGTGACGAAGAACAGGAAGGCCAGGATGGCGGTGGTGCGGGTCAGGGTGTCGGCCGCGCCGCGGGCGGTGAACAGCCCGCCCATGCCGCCGCCGCTGCCGCCGCCCATGCCCAGCGCGCCGCCTTCGGAACGCTGCAACAGGATAAAGCAGATCAGCGCCAGGGAGATGATCAGTTCGGCGACAAGCAACAGGGTCTGCATGGACGAATATCCGGGCTTTCAGCGGGGTGTTTAGAGCATTGCCAAGTAAATAGGAAGATAGCGCAGTCCTTTCAATAAGGCATTGCTAGAGCGAGGGATTTTGATCGCCCAGCAGGGTTGCCTAGCGACAGCGTAGGCAACGAGCGATATGGGCGATAGCCCATGAGCGACGAGCAACGCACTGGGAGGTCAAAAGACCCGCTCTAGGAGGCCAGGGCCTGGGCCTGCTGGCGAGCCCGGATCAGGGCCACGGTGGCGTCAATTTCCGACAACTGGTCGGCCGCGCTTTTCTCGGGATGGAAGACCTGGTGCAGGCTCAGCCCGGCATGGCCCAGCAGGTGCAGCGAGGCATTGCGGTCCACGCCCAGCACCAGCCCTTCGGCCGCCGCCAGCACCGACTGGCACCATTCCACCGCCGGCTCGAAATCGGTGCCCGTGGAGCGCACCTCGATGGACTTGGCCAGCACCTGCAGCTTGGCAAGGTCGGGCGATATCTGCCCCGCAACGAGCGGCGCTTCCTGGATCAGCCGCCACAGGATGCAGACCTGGAAGGAATCGCGGCGCAGCTTCTCCGATGTCAGCTTTTCGCGCGCCACTTTCAGTTCTTCGTCCAGCTTGCGGGCGATGGCCTCGCTCGACAATTTGTCCTTGGCCTTCATCTTCAGCGAATTGGGCGGATCGAACAGTTCGATAGTGGATTCGCGCCCCGTATCCTTGCGGCGATCCGGCCCGACATAGTCGGTGGTGATGACAAAGCCCTTGCGGCGATCAATATGGGACTCGATGCGCTGGCCCAGGGTCGCGGTGGAAAAGGGGCGCAGGATCAGATCGTCGGCGCCGCTGGACACCACCTTGTTGATCAAAGCGGTGGTCTTTTCCCAAGCGGTGACAATGATGACGATAAAGGGGTTGTGGCCCGCCCCGCCCTGGCGCATCTGCTGGATGGCGGCGCACAGTTCTTCGGCGGCGCCCTGGGCTTCGCACAGCGCGATGTCCGGCGGATTTTTCTGCACCGCCTCGATAAAGGCATCCAGGGTGGAGACGGTTTCGGTGCGGCGGAAACCAAGCGCGTACAGGGTCGCACGCGTCGCGGTGCGGTTTGACGGCACCGGATCGTAAATCAGCACGTCAACACTGTCGTAGGACAGCCTGCTCATTCACCCACCGCACGCATTATTATTTATTGCGTTGAGAATGCGGGAAGCCCCGTTAACAAACGGTCAGGCGACGTGGTTAAACCTGTTTAAGGGCCGTGATAATGCTCAGAAAATCGGAGGCCTTGAGGCTGGCGCCGCCTACCAATGCGCCATTCACTTCCGGCAGGTTAAGGATATCGGCGGCATTGTCCGGTTTGACCGAGCCGCCATACAGGATGCGGATGCCCCGTCCCGCCTCGCCCAGCCGCCGCACCAGGCAATTTCGGATATGGCCATGCATGGCGATGATGTCGGCGGTGGTCGGCGTGCGGCCGGTGCCGATGGCCCAGACCGGCTCATAGGCGATGGTGGTATTGGCGGCGGTCGCCGCGCCCGGCACGCTGCCGTCCACCTGGCTGGCGCAAATATTGTTGGCATCGCCGGCATAGCGCTGGGCTTCGGTTTCGCCGATGCAGATGATGGCGCCCAGGCCCGCGCGCCAGGCGGCCCCAGCCTTGGCCGCCACGTCGCCGTCGCGCTCGCCATGATACTGGCGCCGCTCGCTGTGCCCGACGATCACGTGGCTGGCGCCCGCGTCCTTCAGCATCGAGGCCGAGATGTCGCCGGTGAAGGCGCCGCCTTCCTTGGCGCTGCAATCCTGGCCGCCCAGCGCGAAGCCGTCCTTCACCACGGCCGCCTGGGCCAGAAGCGTGAAAGGCGGGCATACCAGCACGTCGCAGGCCGGCGCTTTGGCCGCCAGCGCGGCCTTCAACGCAACCAGTTCGGCCAGGCTGGACGCCAGGCCGTTCATCTTCCAGTTTCCCGCCACCAGCGGACGCATGCATAACCCCTTGTAATTCCGTGCCTTCCCCGGCTAAACCCGCAGCAGTTAGCGGCTTGCGGGGCGGGTTCCCCCTCCCTATCATTCGCCGCCTTCCCGCGCCACGCTCTTAAGTCACGGAATTGCCGTCATGATTCAATGGATGCACCGCCTCTCCAAGTCCTGGGCGGCCACGCTTTTGATGGGCGCGCTGACGCTCAGCTTTGTGGTGTGGGGCATTGCCGACGTCTTTACCGGCATGTCCACCGCCAGCGTCGCCACCGTGGGCGGCACCGACATCGGGCAGCAGGAATTCCAGCGCACCTATCGCAACTTCCTGCGCAACCAGGGCCAGCAGATGGGCACCGAAGTCACGCCCGAGATGGCCCAGAAGATGGGCCTGGACCAGGTGGCGCTGCAGCAGATGATCAGCCGCACCGCGCTGAACAATGAAGCCAAGAAGCTGGGCCTGACCGTATCCGATGCCGCGCTGGCCGCCAATGTGCGCACCATGGCGCCGTTCCGCGGCACCCTGGGCCAGTTCGACCGCCGCGTTTTCGTCCAGGCGATCAACGCCGCCGGCTATACCGAGGAACAATTCCTGGAGGAAATCCGCCAGGACATGGTCCGCGACCAGCTCACCGCCGCGGTCGAAGGCAATTTCATGGTCCCGCCCACCTATGCCCAGGCGCTGTTCCAGTACATCAATGAAAAGCGCGCCGTGGAGTATGTGGTGGTGTCGCCCGAGCATGCCGGCGATGTCCCGCCCCCCAGCGAGACGGTGCTGGGCGCCTATGTGAAGTCCCATCCCGAGCGTTACTCCACCCCCGAATATCGCGATGCCGATTATGCCGCCATCGCGCCGGCAGACGTGATGGCCTCCATCGCCATCACCGACGCGCAATTGCAGCAGGCCTATGACGCGCAGAAGTCCACCTATGTGATCGCCGAAAAGCGCGACGTGCAGCAGATCGAGTTCAAGACCCTGGCCGAGGCCGCCGACGCCAGCGCCAAGATCAAGGCCGGCATGACCTATGAGGAACTGGCCAGCCGCCGCAATCTTCCCCTGGCGCAGATCTCGCTGGGCACCCTGGCCCAGGACGAACTGCCCGATGCCGAACGCGCCAAGGCGATCTTCGCCCTGCCCGAGGGCCAGGTCAGCGAGCCGATCAAGACCGGCTTTGGCGGCTTTGCCCTGGCGCGGGTCACCAAGATCACGCCCGGCACCAGCAAGAGCCTGGCGGATGTGAAGGACGAACTCAGCAAGACGCTGACCACCCAGCTTGCCGGCGCAAAGCTGGTGGACGCGGTCAATGCCTATACCGATGCCCGCTCCAATGGCGATGAAATGAAGGACGCGGCCAAGAAGGCCGGCATGAAGGTGTCGCACCTGCCCAGCGTGGATGTGACCGGCATGGGCAAGGACGGCGTTCGCGCCGATGTGCCCGCCGATCCGGAATTCCTGCCAGCCGTGTTCAAGGGCGAAGTGGGCGAGGATACCGATCCCTTCGCCACCAAGCTGGGCGCCTTCTATACCATCCATGTGAATGGCGTGACGCCGCCCAAGCTGAAGCCGCTGGATCAGGTGCGCATCCAGGCGCTGGCCGACTGGACCGGTGAGCAGCGCGCCAAGCTCCTGGCCGCCAAGGCCAAGACGCTTGCCGGCCAGGCCGCCAAGGACAAGTCGCTGGACGCGATCGCCCGGGAATTGAAAGTGCCGGTGCAGAAAAGCCCGGCGCTGGGCCGCGAGACCAACGACACCATGTTCAACGCCGCGATGGTGGCCAAGCTGTTCAACGCCCCGCCCGGCGGCGTGGATTTCGGGCCGCAGGGCCTTTCGGGCAATTACGTCATCGCCCGCATCACCGGCATCGCCCATCCCGCCCAGAACCCGCGCAACCAGGATTACATGGGCGGCGTGATGCGCTTCACCCAATCGGTGGCCGGCGATTTCTCCATCGCCATGGCCAATGCCGCCCGCATCCGCCAGAACGTCAAAGTGAACCAGAAGCTGGTCCAGTCCGTGACGGGCTCCGGGCTGTGATCCAGCCGGACTTTGACGGCTTCACCGCCGGGTACGCAAAAGGACAGGCCCAGCTTGTCTTTACCCGGCTGGTGGCCGACCTGGAGACGCCGGTCTCCGCTTTCCTGAAACTAGGCTTTGATTCAGAAGGTGGGGGCAAGGACAATGCCTTCCTGCTGGAAAGCGTTCAGGGCGGCGAGACGCGCGGCCGCTATTCGATCATCGGGCTGAAGCCGGACCTGATCTGGCGCTGCCGCGAGGGCAAGGCCGAGATCAACCGCGCCGCTCTCACCAATCCCGACAGCTTCACGCCGCAAAGCGCCAAGCCGCTGGCCAGCCTTCGCACCCTGACGCAGGAAACGCAGGCGACGATCCCGAACGGCTTGCCGCCCATGGCCACCGGACTGTTCGGTTACCTGGGCTATGACATGGCGCGGCAGGTGGAAAACCTGCCCAACCCGCCGCCGGACACGTTGGGATTGCCTGACGCCATCCTGCTGCGTCCCACCATCACCGCCATCTTCGACAGCGTGAAGGACGAGATCATCGTCATCACGCCGGTGTGGCCCGATGCGAAGCTGGACGCCAAGGCGGCCTATGCCCGCGCCACCGCGCGGCTGGACGAAGCCGTGGCCGCATTGGAAGCCCCTGCCCCGCATCCGGCGCCGGTGCCCGCCAACCTGCCCACCAATGTCGCCATCCAGTCCAACATGACCAAGGATGAGTATTTCGCCGTGGTGGCGCGCGCCAAGGATTACATCATGGCGGGCGATGTGTTTCAGGTGGTGCCCAGCCAGCGCTTCCGCCGGCCCTTCACCCTGCCGCCTTTCTCGCTGTATCGCGCGCTGCGGCGGCTGAACCCGTCGCCCTATCTTTATTACCTGGCGATGCCCGGATTCCAGATCGTCGGCTCCAGCCCCGAAGTGCTGGTGCGGCTGCGTGACGGCAAGGTCACCATCCGCCCTATCGCCGGCACGCGCTGGAGAGGCAAGACGCCCGAGGAAGACAAGGCGCTGGCCGAAGACCTGATGGCCGATCCCAAGGAACGGGCCGAGCACCTGATGCTGATCGACCTGGGCCGCAACGATGTCGGCCGCATCGCCAAGACCGGCGCGGTGAAAGTCACCGACAGCTTCTTCATCGAGCGCTACAGCCATGTGATGCACCTTGTGTCCAATGTCGAAGGCGAAATCCGTGACGGGCTGGACGCGGTGGACGCGCTGGCCGCCGGCCTGCCCGCCGGCACATTGACGGGCGCGCCCAAGATCCGCGCCATGGAAATCATCGACGAGTTCGAAAAGGAAAAGCGCGGCGCCGCTTACGCCGGCGCGGTCGGCTATTTCGCCGCCGACGGCTCGATGGACACCTGCATCGTGCTGCGCACCGCCCTGGTCAAGGATGGCATCATGTATGTCCAGGCCGGCGGCGGCGTGGTCGCCGATTCAGTGCCTGAGGCCGAGTACCAGGAGACCATCAACAAATCCAAGGCTCTGCTCGCCGCCGCCGAGGAAGCCGTGCGCTTTGCGAGCGCAGCCAAGAAGGGACAGTAATGACGCGCATCTATCTTCCGTCCACCGGGCCGGAAGATTGGCGGCGTTTTCTGGGCGATCCTGAAAAACATTGGCGCACGGGCTATTCAGCCAAGACCCTCGCCAATTGCTGGGAGGAGGCAAAGGGTCTGCCGCCTGAAATTGCCGATCTTCTGAAAATAATTGGCGAAAATCCCCGGCTCCTGATCGGCATTCCGGAACACAAGGTGCCTCTGCCGGGCTCAACCGTTGGCGATAGCCAGAATGATCTTTTCGCGCTTGTTCGTGCTGGCGATAAAACAATCGCCCTGACCATAGAAGGCAAAGTCAACGAGCCTTTCGATCAACCGATGTCGAAGTGGCTGCTGAATGCGTCACCGGGCAAGCGGGACAGACTAGCATCGCTTTGCGAAACGCTCGGTTTGTGCCAGCCGCTACCAGACGATTTGCATTACCAGTTTCTTCATAGGACAGCGTCCGCAGTTCTGGAGGCTCGATCATTCAAGACCGACGTAGCAGTGATGATCGTCCATTCCTTTTACCCGGAAAGACTTTGGTTCGATGCGTTCGCACGCTTTGCAAGGCTCTTTGGCGAGAAGGCAGAACCGAACAAGCTACTATGCATCCGCCCAAACGACATACCGCCGCTTTACATTGGATGGGCGTGCGGAAATCTTCAATATCTCGAGCGCTGAACTAGCGCGCCGCAAGCGCCGTCTCGCGACCGGACTTCAACCGCATCGCTTCGTCTAGCGGCACCAGGGTCACGCCGTGATCCTTCGCCAACCAGGCCGCCAGCAGCCGCAAGGTCACGTCGCGGGGATGGCCGATGGCGATGGCGACGCCGGTGCGCTTGGCTTCGCGCGCCAGCATTTCCAGTTGGGCCCTGACCGCCGCCTCGCCCGGATCATCGTCCAGGAAGATGTCGCGGCTCCCCGTCATTACCCCGGCCGCGCGCGCCGCCGCGCCCACCGCGCTGACCGGCCCGGTGCGGGAATCGAAAAAGAACAGCCGCCGCGCCCTTAACGTGGCCATCACCGGCGCCAGCCCGGCGGCCTGGGCGGTGAAGCGGCTGCCTTCATGGTTGTTGATCCCCACCAGGCCCGGCACCCGCGCCAGGCTCCAGTCCAGGCGGCGGGCGATCTCGTCATCCGCCATGCCGGTGCGCAAGGTCATGGGCCCGGGATCTTCGCGCCCCAGCGCCTGCATCGGCACATGCGCCAGCACCAGATGGCCGCGTTTGGCCGCGGCCTCCGCCAGGAAGTGCGTGTTCTCGGCATAGGGCAGGAAGGACAGCGCCACTTCGCGCGGCAGCATCATGGCGCGGTCGGTGCCGGCCAGGTCCTCGCCCAGATCATCCATGCAGATGGCGATGACGGGCCGCGCCGGGGGCGTCAGGGCCGGCGATGGGCCGCTGCGCATCTGGACCATGGCGCGGCTCAGCCATTCGGGCAGCGGGCTGCGGACGACGGGATAGAGCACCTGGGGCGTGTAGCGGCTGGCGGCAAAGCCCTGCGGCACCGCGAACCGCGCCACGCCATGGGCGAAGCCGTCCGGCGCCAAGGCCTGCGCCCCCATGCCCGGCAGCGCGGCGTCCAGGAATTTGGGAATGCCGGCCAGCGCCGCGCCGCCGCCCAGCACCAGGCCGGCGCCGAACAGCACGGCAAAGGCAATCTCGGGCATGCGCCGAATCAGGGATTCGCGATCCATGCCGCACTCTGCGGCAGGGAACCCCTGTGTCAAACCGGTTCACGCGCGGCAAATCGGCCGCCAAAGGAGCTTAAGCAATTCTTTAGAGGGCCGCTCTAACATGCGGATAATGTTGAACATGATCCGCCGATTCCTGCGCGCCGACAGCGCCGCCACCTCGATCGAGTATGCCTTGATCGCGGCATTGATCGGCATCGTCATCATCACCGGCGTCAAGGCCGTGGGCACCAAGCTGTCCACCAGCTACGCCAATATTTCGGCCAACCTGAAATAGCGCATCGCTTGCCAGCCGCGCGCAAATCGCGGGACAAGGAGCGACCGCGAACCCGGAGCGAAGCGTAGGGCCTCGCGGCGCGACCAAATAAGAGCCTGATGCCCTCCTTCGTCTATGTGCTGGCAACCACCCATCCGGACGGCCGGACCGTCACCTATGTCGGCTGGACCCTGGACCTCGACCGGCGGCTGGCCGAGCACAATGGCAAAGGTCCCGGCGCAAAAACCACGCGCGGCCGGGCCTGGACCCTGATCTATGCCGAGAAACACCGCACCCGCAAAGGCGCCATGCGGCGGGAATTTGTCCTGAAGAATGACCGCAAATTCCGGGCCGTCCTGCGCGGCGGCTAGGCCGCACCTTCAGGCATCCCGCCAAGGGACTGTCGAAAATCCGCGCCTTTGGTTTAAACGCCCGTTAGATTCTTTGCCTATAGCGTGCAATCCGACGGCTTTGGGGCGCGCGATGGGACTGCTGACAAAAGTCATGCGAAATGCCGGCCCGGACAGGCGGCAAGCGGAACGCCGCCGGGTTCAGTGGGGCAGTTGGATCGCGCATCTGGACGGCAGCAACGCCATCAAATGTGAGACCAGGGACATCAGCGCTGCCGGCGCGCGCGTCCATTTGAACGAACAGAACCCCATCCCGTCATCGGTCTATTTTTTGGATATGCGCAACCGGCTGATCTATGAGTCCGTCGTGGTCTGGCGCAAGCAACCGGAGGTCGGGTTGAAATTTGGCCCGGTATACCGCTTTGTCGAGGCCCCGAGCGCCGAATTGGCGCGCGTGATCCAGAACCTTACCCAGTAACGGTTGGACGTTTGGCTAAAAAAGGCCCGAGGATTTTTGGGACGTGAGCAGGAGCGTCACGCGGAGCGTGCTTAACGCACGCGAGCACGCGCGACGAACTCACGACCCAAAAGGACCGGGCCTATTCGGCGGCGATCTGGTTGCGCTTGTCGAACTGTGACCACACGCCCTGCTCGCCGTCCCATGAGCCCTTCGACGCGCCCTTGGAATATTCCGTGGCGCGCTGCTCGAAGAAGTTGGCGTGCTCGACGCCGTTCAGGATCTCCACCAGCCATGGCAGCGGATGGGCCTTGAGCTGCTTGTAGCCGCTCTGGGTCACTTCGAAATTGCCGAACACCGGCTCCAGCTTGAGCTGGGTCAGCCGCCAGTCGGCGATGTAACGGACATAGGATTTGATTTCCTTGGCGGTCATGCCCTGGACTTCGCCCAGGTTGAAGGCCAGGTCGATAAAGCCCTCTTCCAGCCCGACCATGGTGTGGGCGACTTCGCGGATATCGTCGCGCACCGCCTTGGTGACGCACTGGGTCTCGTCCGCCCATGCGTGATAAAGCTTGGTGATGCCTTCGCAGTGCAGGCTTTCGTCGCGCACCGACCAGGACACGATCTGGCCCATGCCGTTCATCTTGTTGAAGCGCGGGAAGTTCATCAGCATGGCGAAGCTGGCGAACAGCGACATGCCCTCGGTGAAGGCGCCGAACATGGCGAGCGTGCGCGCCACGTCGGCGCAGGTGCCCACGCCGAAGGTGTGCATGTAGTCGGACTTGGCCTTCATCTCGCGATAGTCGCGGAACGCCTCGAACTCGGTCTGCGGCATGCCAAGCGTCTTGAGCAGCAGCGCATAGGCGTCGATATGCACCGTCTCCATGTTGGTGAAGGCGGCCATCATCATCTGCACTTCCAGCGGCTGGAAGATGGGGATGTAGCGCTTGAGGTAATTGTCGCCCACTTCCACGTCGCTTTGCGTGAAAAAGCGGAAAATCTGGGTCAGCAGACCCTTCTCGGCGTCGGAAAGGTGCCCGGACTGCCAGTCGCGGATATCCGAGCCCAGCGGCACTTCCTCGCCCATCCAGTGGGTCTGCTGCTGGCGCTTCCAGCACTCATAGGCCCAGGGATAGCGGGTGATGTCATAGGTGCCGGTGGCGTTCAGCAGCCCGATCGTGCCCTTGCCGATCAGGGTGCGGGGATCGACCCCGCCGAGAGACTTTACTGACATGCCAGGCATTCCTCGTAATCGGTGCGGGGGGCGGTCGAAATGCCCTTCTCTTTTTTCTCGAGCTGGCCGGCAAAGCCGGCGCGGCTGATGGACTTGGAGCGGCAGTAATAGAGGCTCTTGATGCCCCGCTCCCACGCCGTCCAGTGCAGCATGTGCAGGTCCCACTTATCGATGTCGGCCGGCAGGAACAGGTTCAGCGACTGGCTCTGGCAGATATAGGGCGTGCGGTCGGCCGCCAGTTCGATGATCCAGCGCTGGTCGATCTCGAAGGCGGTGCGATAGACGGCCTTTTCTTCCTCCGTCAGGCACTCCAGGTGCTGGACCGAGCCTTCCTGCTCGACGATGGATTGCCACACCGTGTCGGTGTTCAGGCCCTTGGTCTCCAGCAGCGCCTGCAGGTAGGGATTGCGTACCGAGAAAGCGCCCGACAGGGTCTTGTGGGTATAGACATTGGCCGGGATCGGCTCGACGCAGGCGCTGGTGCCGCCGCAGATGATCGAGATCGAGGCCGTGGGGGCGATGGCGATCTTGTGGCTGAAGCGCGCCTTCATGTCCCGCTCGCGGGCGTCCTCGCAGGCACCGCGTTCTTCGGCCAGGTGATAAGACGCAGCATCCGCTTCCCGGCGTATCTTCTTGAAGATGCGCAGATTCCACGACTTGGCCATCGCGCTTTCCAGCGGGATGTTCTTCATCTGCAGGAAGGAATGGAAGCCCATCACGCCCAGCCCGACCGAACGCTCGCGCAGGGCGCTGTACTTGGCGCGGTGCATGGAATCCGGGGCCGTCTCGATGAAGCTGGTCAGGACATTGTCCAGCATGCGCAGCACGTCCTCGACAAAGCCCTCTTCCTCGGCCCACTGGTCCCAGGTCTCGATGTTCAGGGATGACAGGCAGCACACCGCGGTGCGCTCCTTGTCGTCATGGTCCTTGCCGGTGGGCAAGGTGATTTCGCTGCACAGGTTCGAAGTGTTGACCTTCAGGCCCAGCTCGCGCTGGTGCTTGGGCAAGGCGCGGTTCACCGCGTCAATGTTCAGGATATAGGGCTCGCCGGTCTGAAGGCGGGTTTCCAGGATGCGCTGCCACAATTCGCGGGCATTGACCTCGCGCAGCACCTGCTGGTCCTTGGGGCTGCGCAGGCCGAACATCTTGCCCTCTTTCACGCAGTCCATGAACTCGTCGGTGATGTTGATGCCGTGGTGCAGGTTCAGGCCCTTGCGGTTGAAGTCGCCCGACGCCTTGCGGATCTCCAGGAACTCCTCGATCTCCGGGTGGGTGATGTCCAGGTACACCGCCGCCGAACCGCGGCGCAGCGAGCCTTGGGAAATCGCAAGCGTCAGGCCGTCCATCACATGGATGAAAGGAATGATGCCGCTGGTCTTGCCGGTCTTTACCTTTTCGCCGATGGAGCGGACCTTGCCCCAATAGGTGCCGATGCCGCCGCCATTGCTGGCCAGGGCGACATTCTCGTTCCAGGTGCCGACAATGCCGTCCAGCGAGTCCGAAACGTCGTTGAGGAAGCAGGAAATCGGCAGCCCGCGATTGGTGCCGCCATTGGACAGGATCGGGGTGGCCGGCATGAACCACAGCCGGCTCATATAGTCGTACAGGCGCTGGGCGTGCTGAACGTCATCGGCATAGGCGCAGGAGACGCGGGCGAACATGTCCTGAAAGCTTTCGCCCGGCATCAGGTAGCGATCGGTCAGGGTCGCCTTGCCGAACGGGGTCAGCAGTGCGTCACGGGCATGATCCAGGGTCAGGTCGCCGGGCTTGGGCCGGGGCGCCAGCGGATAGGGCAGCGGCGGCTGCGACGCGCCGGCGAACAGGTCTTTTTCCAGCTTGGGCGGTTCCGGCGCGGCCACGGGCTTGGTCTCGACGGTGCGGGTGACCACCACCGACCGTTCCAGCACCCGTTCCAGCGGCGTCTGGACGACCACCTGGCCGTCAGTGTCGAAGTCGCCTTCCAGGATGTGCTTACCGAGTGCGGACATTCTATTCTCCTGTAGGGGAGCAGGGAATCGGGAGGCGTTGCCGCGGTTGTTAACCGCTGCCCACAGCCCCTCGGGACGCCCCGCCCCAAAAGTTCAAGCCCCGTTCGCGGCAGGTCTCCTGGCTCGCGGCCCTTTTTGCGTCCGCCTTCCCGGGATCACTTCCCAGTGGCAAAAGGACACAAAATCAGCCATTTACAGTTGCGGGGGCAGCCCCGGTTCCGGCCCCACCAGGCCGCTCCGAAGTTCCCTTGAATCCCCTATCTAGAGCATTCGAGTGACCGTGAACGACTATATATAGGGGCCTGTTCGCGGAATCCGTCAAGCCGGAAAACTTTCACACAGACGTCATTTTTCGCTTGGGGACAGAAGTGTGAACGTCCGCGAATCTCCCTGTCCGGTCAGGTGGGCGGTCACCCCGAAGGCCCTGTGGACAAGTTCCTCTGTGAGTGAATCCGCATCGCCGATCACCCCGCCATCCACAACAACAATGACGCGGGATGGGGTGCGCGCCGCCAGGGTGAGATCGTGCAGCGACGCGATCACCAGCGTGCCGTTTCGCGCAAAAGATTGCAGCAATGTCATGGACTGCATGGCGTGGCGCGGATCAAGACCGGTAATGGGCTCGTCCACGATCAGAATATCCGGCGCCGCCACGATGGCGCGGGCCAGCATGGCGCGCGCGAACTCTCCGCCCGACAAGGTGGTGGCGGCTTGCTCACGTTTGTCGCTGAGATCGCATTGCGCCAGCGCGTTGGTGATGGCGGGCGCGTAACTTTCCGGCAATCCGCCGGTGGCGGGCAGCCTTGGTGTCAGCCCCAGCGCCACCAGCCGCTCCACCGAGATGGGCCATTCCAGTACGGGGTTCTGCGGCAGATAGGCCCGGCGCGCCGCCAGTTGACGGGTGGACAGGGAACTCAACGCCTTGCTGTCCAGCATCACCCTGCCCGTGTCAGGCTTGAGCAATCCCGCCAGCACTTTCAGCAGGGTGGACTTGCCGGCGCCATTGGGCCCGACCACGGCGATGAATTCCCCGGCATGGGCCTGCAGCGAGACATCGCGCAGGATGGTTTTGCCGCCCCGCGCCACCGAGACATGTTCGGCTGCCAGCATCGTCATGGCGCAACCTTCCGGATGCGCATCACCAGCCAGAAGAAGAACGGCGTGCCGAGCAGGCTGGTGAAAACGCCCAGCCGCAGTTCCGGGTTGGTGTGTACCAGCCTTGCGGCGATGTCGGCGCACAGCAGCAGCAGCGCACCGGCCAGGGTGGCCGGCAGCAGGACCCGGCGCGGCGCATAGCCCACGAACGGGCGCACCAGATGCGGCGCCACCAACCCGATAAAGCCGATGGCGCCGGTGACCGAGGTGACCGCGCCCACGCTGAGCGCGACACCCGCCACCACCAGCGCCGCCAGCCGGGTCAGGTTGACGCCCAGGCTTTGGGCCTGCGCCTCGCCCAGACTCAAGGCATCCAGCGCCCGGCCGGTCACGGCCAGCAGACCTGCGCCGGCTGCCGCGAAGGGCGCCACCAGCAGGACTTGCGTCCAGCTCTTGTCGGCCAACGAACCCAAGAGCCAGGTCATGATCTCATAAGCCGCATAGGGATTGGGCGCGAAGTTCAGCGCCAGGGCGATACCCGCCGCCGTCAGGCTGGAAACCGCCGCCCCCGCCAGCACCAGCGCCACCGTGCCGTTGCGCCCCAGCGCGAAGGTCAGTGCGCAAGCCGCCAGCGCACCCACCATGCCCATCAAGGGGCCGGTGACGGGCGACAAAGCCGCCAGTCCGAAATAAATGGCGATCACCGCGCCCAGCGCAGCGCCGCTGGACACGCCCAACAGTGCGGGTTCGGCCAAGGGATTGCGGGTAAAGCCTTGCAGGACCGCGCCCGAAAGCCCCAGCACGGCGCCGACGATCAGCGCCAGCACGGTGCGCGGCAGGCGCACATCCCAAACGATCAGCCCGGCCAAACTGTCATGCGGCGACAGCAGCGCCGGCGGCGGAAGCCATATCCGTCCCGCCAGCAGGGAGGCGGCGAAGGCGAGCGCGATCAGCACTAACAGGGAAAGATTGAGTTTCATGGACGCACCGCCAGCAGTGCATCCTGCAACGACCGGGTCACCCGCCCGCTTTGCGGCACGCCGCAGCCATACAGCGAGGTGTAGGTGACGCGCTGCCCGGCATAACGCTTGAGCAGCGCCGGATGCAGGTCCTGGTCGGCGCGCAGGCTGGCGGTGCCGCCATAGGTATCGCCATGGACCAGGGCGTCGGGATTGGCGGCAATCAAGGATTCCACATCGTAATAGGCGAAGCTGCCGCGCACCACATTGCGCGCGCCTGCCGCGGTCAGCATGGCATCGAACAGCCCGCCGGTGCCCGGCACATAGCCGCCGCCGCCCCAGCCCGCCACGGTCAGTATTTTCTTCGGCCGGCGCGCCGCCACTTCGCGCAGGTCGGCATCCATTTGCGCGATCAGCGCCTCGCCCCGCGCCACCTCGCCCACCGCCCTGGCCACCAGCCGTGTGACGGCGCGTATCTGCTCAAAATTCTCCGCCGGCGGCACTTCCACGATCCTGGCGCCGCTCTTGGCCAGGAGTGGCCGCAAGGACGGCGCCATGAAGGGGTCGGTGAGGATCAGGTCGGGACGGGTGGCGAGGATTTCTTCCGCAGTGCCGTGATTGACCGCCACATGCGCGCCTTGCGGCCAGACTTTCAGCGCAGCATCTTCCTGCGACAGGAACGTCACCGAAGCAATGCGCGAAGGCGGCACCAGATCGAGCAACAGCTCGTCGGTGCAGATCTTCAAGGACATGATGCGTTGCGGAGGCGCGGCGGCCACCTGCCCCGATACAAGGAGCAAAGCAGCCGCCGCGAGAACCCCTGCTTTCATGCTTACAAGTTCACCTTGATCCCGCCATAGGCGCCGATGCCCGGGCGCAGAAAGCCATCGGGACTCTGATAAGCGGTATTGGTGACGTTCTCAATCCGGCCGAACAGGCTCCAGGTGTCGGTCAGCCTGTAGCTGGCCGCCAGGTCCATGGTCACATAGTCCGGCTGCTTGCGGCGCGGAATGGAAAAATCCCGGTTGCCGTCAATTTGCGGGCCCACATACAGCAGGATCGCGTTCAACTGCAGGTCATCCATGGCCTGCCAGTCGGCGCCCAGGCTGGCCTTGTGGCGCGGCCGTCGCAGCAGCGCTGCCCTCGTCGAACCATCAATGCTGTCGGTATAGCTATAGTCGGCGCGGAAGGTCAGACCCTCGAGCGCCTTCCAGGCCATATAGGTTTCCACGCCTTGCGTGCGCGCCCGGCCGATATTGACGTTCTGGAACGTCGGCGCGGGACCGGAGGTGATCAGGTTGCGGATGTCGTTGCGGAACAAGGTCACGCCACCCACCAGATTGTCGCCCAGGATTTTCTGGTCGAAACCGGCTTCATAGCCAACACTGCTTTCCGGCTTCAGGTCGGCATTGCCGCCAAAGGGGCCGAACAGTTGCTGCAAGGCGGGCGCCTTGAAGCCGCTGCCCGCGCTGGCGCGCAAGGTGGTGCCGGAGCTTTCGATTACCCAGGACGGAGCCATCCGCCAGGTCATCCGGTTGCCGAAGCGGCTATTGTCGTCGTCGCGTATGCTGAAGCTGTTGTGGAAACCGATGGGCAGGTCGGTCACCAGTTCGGCATAGCCGGCATTGGTGGTGATGCCCTGCGACAGGGTGGTGGGGAAGCCGAACGAAAAGCCGCGATGCAGGGCATCGCGCGCGGTCTCGGCGCCCAGCACAAGCCTGTGGCCTTCCGCCAATTTCACATTGCCCTGCCAGTCCAGCTTGACGCGGTCGCCGCTGGTGCGGCCGTTGCCGTTGTTGGGATCCAGGGTGGCCAGGATGTTGCTGCCATAGGCAAAGCCCAGGGTCTGGTCGAGGCGGCCGTCCCACAGCACCAGATGCGCCGTGCCCCGCGTCTCATAGTTCAGGTTGGAGATACGGGTCTGCAGGCGCGACGGCGTGGAGGCAAAAGTAACGGGATTGAAGCTGTCGCCGGTGATGCGGCCGATGCTGTTGTAGTAACGCGCCGTCAGGCCGATGTCGAAATTGTCGGTGACGTCATAGCCCAGCTTGGTGCTGACGGTGACATTGTCATAGGTATCGTCGTTGCGGACGACACCTGCGGGCAGCAGGTTCAGCGGCGTCACCGGCGTGCCGCCGGAATGGAAATACTGCACCGTGGCGCGATAATGGAAATCGCCCGCTTGCCCGGACAGGGTTGCGACCTGGTTGGAGGTCTCGAACGAGCCGCCTTCCACGCTGCCGCGGAAGGACAGCGGGCCTTCGCCGCTCTGGGTGGTGATGTTGATCACGCCGGCGATGGCGTCCGAGCCATAGAGCGAGCCTTGCGGACCGCGCAGCACTTCCACCCGGGCAATGTCGCCGGCCAGGAACTTGGAAATGTCGATCGCGCCCGTGGGGGTGGAAGGATCGGCGATGTCGATGCCGTCCACCAGCACCTTGGTGTGGTTGGAATTGCTGCCGCGCATGAAGATCGCGGTCTGGCCGCCGGGGCCGCCAGTCTGCACGATGTTCAGGCCCGGCACTTCGCGCAGCACATCGGGCAAGGAACGGTCCTGGCGCTTTTCGATCTGGGCAGCGGTGATCACCGTGACGGTGCTGGCGACATCGGAAACCGGAGTCGGCAGGCGGGTGGCGCTGACCACCACCTTTTCATCGTTCAACTGGGGAAAGGTGAGTTGCGATTGCGCCAATGCCGGTGAAATCAGCGCGACAAGGGCGGTAGAGGTAAAGAGAATGGACTTCATGAAACGTCTCCTGGCTCAGGAGGCGCTGCTTGCGGTATTTCAAAAGGGACATGGCCCCCGCGCGGCATGCGACTCCAACTTTGTCGCCGCTGCGGTTCACCCCGCTGCACCCCGCCATCCCCGGCAGGCTACAAGACGACGGCGCAAGGCAGGTTTCCTGGCTAGCCGGATCAGCGCCCTCCGTTCGTCTTCCCAAGGCTTTGACACCTCAGTGACATGTGAACGGAAGGCTCACCGGCGACAGTTGCGGGGGCAGCTACGGTCTTTATTCCGGGGCGGTCCGGCTTTCGCCTAACGCCCCTTCCGTATTCCCTACACCTTGCACCTGCGCGGCTTATGACCCCCTACGGCCTGCCCCGTCAAGCTTCGCAAGTAGGTCGCGGTATCAGATGGGAAATTCGGCCACATTGCGCTTCCCGGGCCGACCCAAGTAATACATTTCGGCAAACTTGGGCCCTTCCGACCATGAACTTCTTTCGCGCCACAGTCCTGCTGGCTGCCCTTGCCGCCACGACCCCGGCCCTGGCCTTCACCCCCTACACCACCCCGCTGACCTCCAGCGAGAAGAGCATCGAGTCCATCGGCACCGGCATCGCCATCGCCCTGCCCGTTGTGGCGGGCGGCATCACGCTTCTGAAGCATGACCGGGTGGGATCGGCGCAATTGCTGGTGGAGAGTGTTCTGACCGTTGGCACCGTCTATGCGCTGAAGCAGATCGTGAAGGAACGCCGCCCCAATAACAGGGACTACAAATCCTTCCCCTCCGAGACCACGGCGCTGGCTGCTTCGGGCTCGTCCTTCTTGTGGGGACGTTACGGTTGGCAATATGGCTTGCCGGCCACTGCCCTCACCCAGTTCGTATCCTATAGCCGCATCCAGGCGCATCAGCATCGCTGGTACGACACATTGGCCAGCTCGGCCATCGCGGCGGGTTACAGCTATGTGCTGACCACGCCGTTCAAGCGCAAATACGATATCGACACGACGATGGAAGCGGCGCCCGACGGCGCGCTGGTCCGCATGTCCTACCAGTGGTGAACTAGCCGGGCTGATTCTTGGCCCGTTTTTTCCACTTGTAGAAAGCCAGCGAGTTTTTCCAGAAAAACTTCTCCGCCTCTTCCCGCGTGCGGGTGGCGAAGTAGGCGCGCGAGATGTCCACGATCTGGGCCGGCGTGGCGGTGCCCCAGCTATTGGGCCAGTCCGTGCCGAACACCACCCGGTCGGCGCCGAAGATCGCCATCAACTGATCCAGTTTCGCCTTGTGGGCGGCAAGCCCGCGCAACGGGCTGCTGCGGTGATCGATCTCCGACAGCTTGGCGTAGATCTTCGGCCGGCCGTGGATTTCCTTCAGCACCGCGTCATAGCCGGGCCGCTGGGCCGGGGTGGGATCGAAGGACGGCAGGTGATCCAGCATGATGCGCAGGGATGGTATCTTGTCGTTGATCTTCACCATCGCCTGCATCAGCTCAACATCGGGATTGGCGGTGTCCATCACCAGGCCGGCATCGGCGACGCGCCTCAAGCCGTCCATGAACTTCGGATCATTGACCTGTTTGGTGACGTCGCGGTTCCAGATCTTGCCGCAGCGGATGCCCAAAAACAGCGGGTCCTTGCGGAAGCGGTTGAAGGCGTCCGCGAAATCCGGCTTTTCCGGCTCCAGGTCACCCACCGTGCCGACGAACATGGTGTCGGTGTGCATTTGCTCCAGCACCCACAGATTGTCCTCGATCCAGGGACTGGCCTCCAGCTCGATGGCGCCCACGATGTTCAGCGGCGTGGCGTAGCTGCGGAAGGTGGACGGCAGCGCCACGCCGTTCTTCTCCTTGGCCCATTCGGGCGAGCCGGCATAGGGCACGCCCTGCGGCCGGCGGGAATCGAACAGATGGACATGGGTGTCGATGATGGGAATGTCGGCCAACGGCGAGGCCGCCTGTGCGATACCGGCCCAGAATGCCGACGCGGCAGCGCCTGCCATAAAATCACGACGTTGCATCGTCCTTCTCCTCTTACTCGCTTGCAGGGGCAGCGCGCCCCATCTCGGCGTTATGGGCTTCCGGCCCCAGGAACATCATGGTTGCGATCAGCAGCGCCGCAAAACAGGCCACCACCGCCAGGGCGATAGAATAATTGCCTTCCGAAGCCGTTCCGAACGGCAGCATCGCCTGCCAGTTTACATTTTCCGCCAGCTTGGCCTGGAACACGGCATTGACCGAGGCGAGCAAGTTGCCGAGCTGATAGACGGTGCCGGCAAAGGTGCCGCGCACGCTGGACGGCGACAATTCGTTGAGATGCACCGGCACCACGCCCCAGGCGCCCTGCACGCAGATCTGCATCAGGAAGGCGCCCGCCGCCAGGGTTATCGCCGTGGAGGCATAGGCCCAGAAATAGATCACCGGCAGCGCCAGCAGCGCCACCATGATCACCGTCCTGCGCCGTCCGAAACTCTGGCTGAGGGAGGCAAAGGTCAGGCCGCCCACGATGGCGCCCACATTCAGGACCACGGTGATGAAGGTCACTGTGGCGTCGTCGAAATGATGCTGCACGCGCAGGAAGGTGGGATAGAGGTCCTGGGTGCCGTGGCTGAAGAAGTTGAAGCCCGTCATCAGGACGATGGCATAAACCGCCAGCTTCCAGTGCTTGCGGATGAAAGGCGTCACCAAAGCCGCCACCACCAGCACCGGCACCACGCCCGCGGCCAGGTAAAGCAGGCCGTCTTCGCGGCCGAACTTCTCCAGCACCGTCAGCATGATGGACAGTACCACCAGCACGCCGGCCAGATGGATCAGGTGCTTGGACAGCCTGGTGTTGGCGGGGCGATGGAAGGACGGCGACTCCGGCACCTTCAGATAGATATAGGCCGCCAGCATAAGGCCCGGGATCAGGCCCGCCATGAACATTCCGCGCCAGCCGAAGCTCGCATAGATGGCGCCGAACACCAGCGACGCCACCAGGTAGCCGGACGGATAGCCCGATTGCAGCAAGCCGGAGACAAAGCCGCGCGACTTGGTCTGCACCGTTTCCATCGCCAGGGAGGCGCCGATGCCCCAGATGCCGCCCATCGCCACGCCGAAAAAGGCGCGGATCACCAGGAACATGTAGAGGTTGGGGGCGAAAGCGGTGGCGAAACCGAACAGCGAATACAGAATGATGTTCAGGATCAGGATGGGGCGTCGGCCATAATCATCGGCCAGGCGCCCGAACAGGAAGGCGCCCAGCGGGCGGACCGCCAGGGTCACGGTCAGGGCCAGGGCGATGGCCGGAATCGTGACGTCGAACTGCTTGGCGATGTCGGGCATCACAAAGGTCAGGACGAAGAAGTCGAAAGCATCCAGCGTCCAGCCCAGATAGGCGGCGGCGACCACGTTTTTCTGGGCGCCCGTCCATCCCTTGAGTGCATTCAACGCCATGTCCACCCTTGCCAGCTTGCCCGCGAGTATGCCGGGGCGCGCGGATTGAGCAACCTCCAACCCCCTGCCGCGCCGCAGCAATCTTCCCTCAGTTGGGCAGGAACACCATCACCGCGGGCGAACCCAGCGCCATGACATTGCCCGTCGGTTGCGGCACGCCCCTCGCCCCGATGCGGAAGGTGACGACGTTGTGACCGCCCTGGTTCAGCGAATAGAGAAACTTGCCATTGGGATGCAGCGCCAGACTGCGCGGATTGTTGGCGCCGGTATGGGTGTTGGCGATGCGGGCGATGCCGTTCCTGCCCGCAACGATGGTGGCAATGGAATCCTGGGTCCTGTTGGCGGCATACAGATGCGAGCCCGACTTGTTGATCAGCAATTCCGAGGTGGTGTTGCTGCCCTGATAGCCATCCGGCGGGGTGAAGATGCTTGGCCCCCGTTCCGTCAGCACGCCGTCCTTGAAATCATAGGCCTGCAACCGCGAGTCCTGTTCCTGGAGCTGGTAGAGGATCTTGCCGTCGGGACTGAAGACGAAATGGCGCGGCGCCGAACCGGGCAGCGACTTGGCCACCGACACCTGGTGCAGCTTGCCGGCATCATCCAGGGTCCAGACAAAAATCAGGTCGCGCCCGGCATCGTCACCGATGACATATTTTCCCGACGGGTCCATGCCGATCATGTGGCCATGGCTGCCGCTGTGATCGCTGACGGCGAACTGGCCGGGTTGGGTGTCGGCGGCGGTGGCGGGATTGAGCGGCCCGTCCGGTTTCACCTGGTCGCTGACCTCGCCCAGGCTGCCATCGGCATTGATCCGGATCACTGCAAAGCTGCCGCCGGAATAATTCGCCACCAGCGCGAACTTGCCCGTGCGGTCAATCTCGATATAGGCGGGGCCGGCGGCGCCCGAACTGGCGGTGTTCAACGGCTTCAGTTCGCCGCTGGCGGCGTCCACCGCAAAAGCGCTGACCGATCCCGCGCGCTGGCCGCCATAATCCTGGATCTCGCCATTGGCATAGAGAAAGCGGTGGTCGGGCGAAAAGGCGATCCAGGACGGCGAACTCACCCGCGCCACCAGGCGCGAATTGGAGACCGCGCCGCTGGCGTCGTCGATATCCACCAGATAGATGCCCTCACCGCGACTGGTGCCGCCCGTATAGGTGCCGATATAGGCGCGGCCGGCTTGCGCCGCGCTGACACAGCCAAGCATCGCCGCGAATGTCAGCGCCGCAGTCCGAAACATCTTGCTCAACACATTTACTCCTTAAGGAAGGAACACCATCGCCGCCGGGGCGCCGACCGCCAGGTACTTGCCGATCGATTTCGGCACACCATTGGCGTCCAGGCGGAAGGTGACAAGATTGTCGCCGCGCTGGTTCAGCGAATAGAAATACTTGCCGCTGGGATCGATGGCCAGGGTGCGCGGAATGGTGCCTTCGGTAGGGGTGTTGGCGATCCGCTTGATGCCGCCATCGCTTGCGATGGTGAAGGTCGCGATGGAGTCATGATTGCGGTTGGCGGCATAAAGATGCTTGCCCGCCTTGTCGATCAGCAGCTCCGAAGTGGTGTTGCCGCCCTGGAAGCCGTCCGGCAAGGTCGAAACCGACGCGCCCTTGGGCGTCAGCTTGCCGCCGGCGAAGCCGTAAACCTGGATGCGCGAATTCTGCTCGTGCAAAACAAACAGCGTCTTGCCGTCCGGCGCGAAAGCAAAATGGCGCGGGCCCGAGCCCGGCACCGACTTGGTGACCGAGACCTGGTTCAACTTGCCGGTGCCGGTATCCAGCTTCCAGACAAAGAGCTGGTCGCGGCCGGCATCGGCGCCCAGGATATACTGGCCGCTGGGATCGGGCAGGATCATGTGGCCTCTGGAGCCATGCGGTAGCTTGTCGCCGTACATGCCCACAGGACGGTCGGCCGCCTGATAGACGCCCATCGGCCCGGTGGGCTTCACGATATCGGTGGTCGCGCCCAGGCTGCCATCGGGCTTGATGCGGGTCACCGAAAAGGTGCCGCCGGTATAGTTGGCGGTCAGCAGGAACTTGCCCGACGGATCGGGCACGATGTAGCAGGGAATGGCGCCGCCGGAATCCACCACATTGAGTTTCCTGAGCGCGCCGGTGGCGGCATTCACCGCATAGGCAGTGATCGAACCGCTCTTGTTGGCGCCATAGGTGTCGATCTCATTCACCGCATAGAGAAACTTGTGGTCGGCCGACAGGGTGAACCAGGACGGCGACTGATCCTTGGCCACCAGCTTGAGGCCCGACGGCACGCCCGTCGCGTCATCCACATTCACCAAATAGATGCCTTCGCCATGACCATTGGCGTAAGCGGTCGGGTCCGCCAGGTTGGGCGTATAGGTGCCGATATAGGCGCGCGCGGCATACGCTGTATTGGCGCCGCCCAGGGCCGCGGCCAAAGCCGCGACAGCTACCGTGGTACGAAAAGACTTCATCACCTTGTTCCTTTATGAACTCATTGGCCTTACGGAAGGAAAACCATCATGGCTGGAGCGCTCACCGCCAGAAACTTGCCGGTGAAGCGCGGCACGCCATTGGGCTGAAGGCGGAAGCTGGCGATACTGTCGGCCCGCAGGTTCAGCGAATAGAGGAACTTGCCGCTGGGATCGATGATCAGACTGCGCGGGTGTTCGCCCTCGGTCGCGGTGTTGGCCAGTTTGGTCGCAATGCCGCCCGCGCCCACCGCAAAGGTGGCGATGGAGTTATGGGTGCGGTTGGCGGAATAGACATTCTTGCCGCTGGCGGAGACCTGCAGGTTCGACGCCGAGCCACTGCCTTGATAGCCGTCCGGCATGGCCGAGATGCTCTGCCCCTTTGGCGTCAGCTTGCCATTGGTGAAGTCATAGGTCGTCAAGCGGATATTGAATTCCCCGATCTGGTAGAGCGTCTTGCCGTCGGGCGAGAAGCCGAAATGGCGCGGCGCCGAACCGGCCAGCGCGGCGGTGACCGAGACTTCCTTCAGCTTGCCGGCGGTGGTGTCGAGCCGCCAGACGAAAATCTTGTCGCGGCCGGCATCGTCGCCCACCACATACTGGCCCGATGGATCGGTGGCGATCATGTGACCGCGAGTGATGCGCTTGGGCTCGGACCGCGTCTGCCCCGGCGGCGCGTCCACGGCGCTGGCGGAGTTGGTCGGCCCGCCCGGCTTCACCACATCACTGGCTTCTCCCAGGCTGCCATCCGCCTTGATCGGGAGGACCGAAAAACTTCCGCCGACATAATTGGCGACCAGGGCGAACTTTCCGGAGGGATGGACACTGATAAAGCAGGGAATGGAGCCGCCGGAATCCACCGTATTGAGTTTCCTCAGCGCGCCGCTCCTGGCATCCACCGCATAGGCGGTGACCGAACCGCTTTTGTTGGGGCCATAGGTGCTGATCTCATTGACCGTGTAGAGAAACTTGCGGTCGGCCGACAGTGCGAGGTGGGACGGCGACCGATCCTTGGCCACCAGCTTGAGGCCTGACATCGCGCCGGTGGCATCGTCGACATTCACAAGATAAATGCCTTGGCCATTGCCATTGTCGTAAGCATGCGGATCCACCGAGTTGGGCGTATAGGTGCCGATATAAGCGCGGCCCGCCTCAGCGCCCGTGGCCGAGGCCAGGACAGCGGCAACCGCGACGGAGGTGGCCAAGGCTTTCATACAAGTCTTCCTTTCAGATCCGGCGGCGAGGACGCAAGGAGCCGTTTGCCAGAACCCGTTCCCCGCCCGTTTCTTCTTGTTTATGGGCGATTCCTAGCATGGGTGCGCATGGACAAGAATAGGGCCGCCCACCCATTCCCGGCTTGTGCAAGCGCAGCAAATTTCGGCTATAACCCAAGCCTTCCAACGCGGGTTCGCCGGTGCTTCTGCTTATCGATAACTACGACTCCTTTACCTACAACCTCTTCCATTACTTGGGCGAGCTGGGGGCCGACGTGCGCGTGGTGCGCAATGACGAGATTTCGGCGGCCGAGGCGCTGGCGCTGAAGCCTGAAGGCATTGTGCTGTCGCCCGGCCCCTGCACCCCCAATGAGGCGGGCATCTGCCTGGACGTGATCAAACAGGCCGGCGGCAAGATGCCGATACTGGGCGTGTGCCTGGGCCACCAGGCCATCGGCCAGGTCTATGGCGGTGCGGTGGTGCGCGCGCCCGAACCAATGCACGGCAAGCTTTCGCGCATCCATCACACCGGCAAGTCGGTGTTCCGCGGCCTGAACAATGATTTCCTCGCCACCCGCTACCACTCCCTCACCATCGATCCGCCCAGCATGCCGGCGGTGCTGGACGTCACCGCCACGTCCGATGACGGCGTGATCCAGGGCGTGATGCACAAGACCCATCCGGTGCATGGGGTGCAATTTCATCCCGAAAGCATCGCATCCGAAAACGGCCATGCCCTGCTGGGCAACTTCCTCGCCCTGGCGCGCGATTTCGCCAAGGCCCCGGCGTAACAATGAAAGTGACAAGCGCCTCGGTGGATTTTCCCGCCGCCCTGGCCCGGGTCCAGGCGGGACAGGCGCTGGGCGCCGACGAGACCACGCGCCTGTTCGACGCCATCTTCACCGGCCGCCTGAGCGAAGAAGAGATCATCGCCTATCTCTCCGCCACGGCCGACCGCAAGCCGGCAGTGGAGGAACTGGTGGGCGCCGTCACCTCCATGCGCCATCACATGCGCGCCATCAGCGCCCCGCCCGGCGCAATCGACCTGTGCGGCACCGGCGGCGATGGCCTTGGCACCCTCAATATCTCGACCGCCGTCTCCTTCGTGGTGGCGGCCTGCGGTGTTCCGGTCGCCAAGCATGGCAACCGTTCCGCCTCCTCGCGCAGCGGCGCCGCCGATGTGCTGGAAGCCCTGGGCGTGAACATCGCCCTGGAGCCGCAAGCCGCGCAGGCAGTGCTGGCGCAGACCGGCCTGGTCTTCCTCTTCGCCCAGACCTATCACCCGGCGATGAAGCATGTCGGCGCGGCGCGAAAGCAGATTGGCCGGCGCACCATTTTCAATCTTCTGGGCCCCCTTGCCTCGCCCGCCCGAGTCACGCGCCAACTGGTGGGGGTCTTTTCATCGGACTGGCTGGTGCCCTATGCCGAGGCGCTGCGCGCGCTGGGCAGCAGCCACGCTGTTATCGTCCATGGCCGCGATGGCCTGGACGAGGTCTCGATCAGCGGGCCGACACAGGTCGCGGTGCTGGATGGGGGCGCCATCACCATAGCTGAGATCACGCCGGAGGATGCCGGGCTGGAACGCGCAGCTCTGGCCGGCATCCGGGGCGGCGATGCCGCCCACAATGCCGCGGCGATCCGCCGGCTGTTTGACGGTGAAGGCGGCCCTTACCGCGACATCGTCCTGCTGAATGCCGGGGCCGCCCTTATGGTGGCGGGACGGGCAAAAGATGTAAAAGAGGGTGCAGGCTTGGCAGCGCGGGCCCTGGACACGGGCGCGGCCAAGGCCAAATTGGAAGCGTTGATCGCAGCGTCGAATAAATGAGCATTCTGGACAAGATCCTGGGTTACAAGAAAGAGGAAGTGGCGGCCGCCAAGTCCAAGGCCAACCACGCCGAATTGGAAGCGCGCGCCAGGGACGTCGAGGCGCCGCGCGGCTTTGCAGCGGCATTGGACATCAAGAAGGAGATCGGCGAATACGGCCTGATCGCCGAGATCAAAAAGGCCAGCCCCTCCAAGGGTCTTATTCGCGCCGATTTCGATCCGCCCGCCCTGGCCACCGCTTACGAAGAAGGCGGCGCCGCCTGCCTGTCGGTGCTCACCGATGAGCCGTCCTTCCAGGGCAAGCCCGAATATCTCGCCCAGGCGCGCGAGGCCACCCGGTTGCCGGTGTTGCGCAAGGATTTCATGATCGAACCCTATCAGGTGGTGGAGGCGCGAAGCTGGGGCGCCGACTGCATCCTGATCATCATGGCGATGCTGGATGATGCCCATGCCAAGGCGCTGCTGGAAGAAACGGCGCGCTGGCAGATGGACGCGCTGGTCGAAGTGCATGACGAGGCCGAGCTGGAACGGGCGCTGGACCTGGACGCGCGCCTGATCGGCATCAACAACCGCAACCTGAAAACCTTTGTCACCGACATGGGCGTCACCCTGAAGCTGGCGCCCAAGGTGCCGCGCGACGTGCATGTGGTGGCCGAAAGCGGCATCAGCGCCCCCGCCGACCTCAAGCGGCTGGCCGGCGCGCATGTCACATCGGTGCTGGTGGGCGAAAGCCTGATGCGCCAGAAGGACGTCACCGCCGCCACCCGCCTGCTGCTGGGCAACGGCTTTCGGTGAGCGACAAGCCAAGAAAGTCCGCCGGCATGCGCGGCCATCCGCTCAGTGCGGCGCCCGAACACCGGCCCATTTCCGCCGCCGTGCCCAACAAGCCGCGCGCCGAGCCCGCACCACCGGTACGAACCGCAAGTTCACACTTCGCCAAGCCCAAAATCCTGATGGGCGAAGTCGCCGCGCCGATTCAGAAATACGCCGCCGCTAGCGGCAAGGGCGAGCATTATGCCCAGCAGCGTTACCTGATCCGCAGCTTTATGCAGGCGCGAGGCTTGCGGCCCAGCGACTGGGCACGCAGCGCCGGCATCGCACCCGGCGAATTGCTGGGCTTTCTGACCGGCCGGGCCCGCACCATCCCGCCCGCCAGCCTCGCAAAGCTGGCACAGGCGGCGAAATGCGCTGTGAAAGATTTCTTCCGCTAAAGAAAAAGGCGGCCCTTGCGGACCGCCTTTTCTGTGGCGTCAGGCGTGGGATCAGAAGGTGATCCAGACGCCGTTGCGGCCATAATAGCCGCGATTATGGTCGCGCCAGCGATAACGGTGATTATCGCGCGCACTCCAGCGCCAATTGTCGTCATACACGCGCAGGCCCCAGGCCGGTCGATAGTCGTAGCGTGCCGAAGTCCGCCAGCAATCGCCATAGCTGTTGCAAACAACGCGGGCAGACGCGGTTTGCGCCGTGGCGACAAGCGCCCCGGTGGCAACGAGCGCGCTTAAAACAAGAGTCCTGATTTTCATGGGTATCTCCATTGAAGGTGAAAACCGCCTCCGAAAAATCAGAACGGGGGAACCCGGATCAGGTTCCGATAGCCCATGAAAGACTCAAGCGGGCCTGCGGCGCACGTTGACGGGGCTGTGGAACTAAAGTAGAACGATTCGCGTATGTACCGGCTTTGTTCGCCAGCCATTTTGGGCTGTGACGCCCAAAAAAGCTTAAGGGAGACCGTCTCAATGCTGACCCGCAAGCAGTACGAACTTCTCATGTTCATTCATGAGCGGGTGCGCGAAAGCGGCATACCGCCCTCCTTCGACGAGATGAAGGAAGCCCTGGATCTCAAGTCCAAGTCCGGCATCCACCGCCTGATCACCGCCCTGGAAGAGCGCGGCTTCCTGCGCCGCATGGAAAAGCGCGCCCGCGCCCTGGAAGTGCTCAAGCTGCCCGACAACATGGCCGAAACTTTGCGTCCCGCCACCACCCGCAGCCAGGTTCAGCGCGCCGGCGTCCGCCACGGCCGCGGCGGCGATATCCGCCTGGCCGATGCGCGTAGCCCAGCCCCCCGCCGCGGCTATGGCGAAGGCGGCGAAGGCGCCGTCAATGTCCCCCTGGTCGGCCGCATCGCCGCCGGCACCCCGATCGAGGCATTGCAGAACAAGGTCAGCGACATTCCCGTGCCCGGCGGCATGCTGGGACGCGGCAGCCATTACGCCTTGGAAGTCACCGGCGATTCCATGATCAATGCCGGCATCCTGGACGGCGACACCGTCATCATCCAGGAATCCGATACCGCCAACACCGGCGAGATCATCGTCGCCCTGGTGGACAATGAAGAAGCCACCTTGAAGCGCCTGCGCCGCCGTGGCGACTCCATCGCGCTGGAAGCCGCCAATCCCGCTTACGAGACGCGCCTTTATGGCGCCGACCGGGTCAAGGTCCAGGGCAAGCTGGTCGGGCTGATCCGCAGATACTGATCCAAAGAAAAACCCCGCGAGCGCATGACGCGCCACGGGGCTTTTCAAACAGGCGCGGGCCGTTAGTCGCGGCTGACGGTCTTTTCCTCGATCGTCACCGTTTTCTTGACGGTCTCGACATGTTCCGGCTCCGGCCGCTCGGTGACATCGCGCACCAGCTTGACGCCATCGCCCAAGGGAACCTCCTCGGTTTCAGTGATTGTAACTTTCGCCATTTTGCTCTCCATGAAGGGCACAATGGTGCAACGCCCGTGATGGCCGGGCGGGCCCAAACTAAGCGTGAGAACCGGGCCCGTCGTTCCCGCACACGGGGCTCGGCACTTACACGATCAGTTGATCAGCGGTTCAATACCGTACCACCCAGGGCCGCGCGCCCCGATAGCTCCGTACGCTGACGGCTGATGGGTAGGGCTTCAGGGTGACGCGCCAGCCCTGGCCGTCTTGCGCCGCCGCGCCGTCAATCACCACCGCCGGGCCTGCGCACGCACCCGATGCGGCGCTGACCATCACCTGGGCGCGGGCGCAGTCTTCCAGCAAGGCCTCGGGCTTGAGCGAGGCTGCGACCAGATCCTTGCCCGGCACCACACAACCCAGGCCATCGCATTCCAGGCCCGGCACGCCCACGGCATCGGCGATATCGCGGACATCGCCGTCCCGCCGCAGCCAGTCGCGGGCGGCGTATTTGTCGCGCGGCTTGCGCAGGAACTGCAGCCGCCCATCCGCGCCACGCAGCGCGACCGTGGCGCCGTCGGAGGCCACCAGCATGTCCGGCGACGGCGCGGCGAAGGCCAGGGCCACGCCCGCCACGATCGGCGCCAAACCCCACCAGCGCCAGCGCGTCCGCCAGATCGCCAGCCACAATCCGCCCAGCGACATCAGGACGAGCGCGCTGAGCGGCATGGCCGGCGCCAGCGATACGGCGCCGGGAAGGCCAGATACCCAGGCGCCCAGGCGCACCATGATTTCAATGCCCTCGCCCAACAGGGGCAAGACCCGCCCCTCCAGACCCAGCGGCATCAGCATCACCGCCAGCGCCGCCAGCGGCATGATCCAGAAGCCGATGATCGGCATCACGATCAGATTTCCCAGCACCGCATAATGCGCCGCGCGTCCGAAGTGAAACAGCGTGAAGGGCGTCGTCGCCAGGCTCGCCACCAGGCTGGTCAGCACGATGCCGCGAAGATAGCGATGCGCGATGCCATGGGGCGCGGCGCGCTCTCGCATTTGATCGCGCTCCGCCACGGCGATCAGCGCCGCCACAGCGGCGAAGGACATCTGAAAACCGGGATCGGCGACGCTTTCGGGCCGCAAGCACAGCAGCAGGATGGCCGCCAGCGCCAGGGAGCGCATGGTCAGGGCCGGCCGGTCCAGCAGCACGGCCGTCATCATGGTGGCCAGCATCACAAAGGACCGCACCGCCGCAGCCTCGACGCCGCTGATCACCAGATAAAAGGCGGCCGCGGCCAACGCCATCACCGCTGCCCATTTCTTCACGGGATACCGCAGCACGATGGCGGGGACCGCCGCCAGCACTGCGCGCAGCAGCCAGAAAATGCCGCCGCCCACCAGCGCCATATGCAGGCCGGAAATGGACAGCGCATGCGCCAGGCCGGCATCGCGCAAGGCGGCGTCGTCCTCTTCGCTGATGGTGCCGCGCGCCCCGGTCACCAGCGCCGATGCGATCCCACCGGTGCTGCCCGGAAGGCCGGCCTGGATCCGCCGCGTCATGTCCAGCCGCAGCGCTTCGGCCTTGAAGGCAAGGCGTTCCCACGCATCCGGCGTACGCCCCGGCACGATGGTGCGCGCCCGGCCATAGGCAAAACCGATGGCGCCGATACCCTGGAAATACAGGCGCCGTCCGAAATCGCTGGCGCCCGGTTCGCTGGGCGATGGCGGCGTGTCCAATCGCGCCGTCAGGCTCAGCCACTGGCCGGGACGAAGTTTTTGCTCAGAAGTGGGGGCACCGCCCGCCCGCAGCGCCACCCGTATCCGGCGCGGCGGCTGCGGCAGTGCGCCGGAGCGGACTTCGTCCAGCACCACCCGCACGCCCTGTTCGCGCGGCTCCAGGCTGACGATGCGCCCCGTCAGGTGCGCCACCAGCGCATGATCCAGCACGGGCGTCGCCACCCTGTCCTCGCGCAGCTTGGCCAGCCCGAAACCCAGCAGCAGCGCCGCCGCCAATCCCAAGGGCAAATGCCATCGGATCCGCACGGCGGCAGCGCCCAGGCCCAGCACCAAGGCTGCCCAACCCACGGCCACGGGCGGCTCTATCGGAAGCGCGAAATAGCCTGCCGCCCCGGTCCCCAACGCCACCGCCAGCCATATCGGCCAACGATCCCGCTCCGCCATCAGAAAGGTGTTTGCCAAGGCCCCCGCCCTGTCTTAAAGCCCTCCCATCATGTCACAAAAACCTGTCTTGCGCTTCGCGCCTTCGCCCACCGGCATGCTGCATATCGGCGGCGCCCGCACCGCCTTGTTCAACTGGCTTTATGCCCGCCACAGCGGCGGCACTTTCCTTTTGCGCATCGAGGATACCGACCGGGAACGCTCCACCCCCGAAGCGGTCCAGGCCATCCTCAACGGCATGACCTGGATGGGCCTGAACTGGGACGGCGAGGTGACGTATCAGTTCGCCCGCGCCACCCGTCACCGCGAGGTTGCCGAAAAGCTGCTGGCCGAGGGCAAGGCCTATCGCTGCTACGCCACCGCCGAAGAACTCACCCAGATGCGCGAGGAACAGAAGGCCGCCGGCAAGCCCATGCGCTATGACGGCCGCTGGCGCGACCGCCTGGCCGGCCCCGCCGAAGCAGGCAAACCATCCGTGGTGCGGCTGAAGGCGCGCCAGACCGGCGAGACCATCGTGCATGATGTGGTACTGGGCGATGTGCGGTTCGAGAATGCCCAGCTCGACGACATGGTGCTGCTGCGCTCCGACGGCACGCCGACCTACATGCTGGCGGTGGTGGTGGACGATGCCGATATGGGCGTGACCCATGTCATCCGCGGCGCCGACCACCTCAACAATGCCGCCCGCCAGCTACAGCTCATCGAAGCGATGGGCGCCGCGGTGCCGGTCTATGGTCACCTGCCCCTGATCAACGGGCCGGACGGCGCCAAGCTGTCCAAGCGTCACGGCGCGCTGGCGGTGGAAGCCTATCAGGGCATGGGCTACCTGCCCGAGACCATGCGCAACTACCTGCTGCGGCTGGGCTGGAGCCATGGCGATGACGAAATCATTTCCACCGCCCAGGCCATCGAATGGTTCAACTTCGAATCCATCGGCAAAAGCGCTGCGCGGATGGATTACAAGAAGCTGGATAATCTCAACGGCCATTACATCCGCGAGACCGCCGATGCCACATTGGCGGCGGAAGTCATCGCCTTCCTCGCCCGCGAGACGCCGCCGCGCATCCTGTCCATGACGGCGCGCGAACGCCTGCAAAGCGCCATGCCGTCCCTGAAGGAACGGGCCAAGACCCTGATCGAGCTGATCCAGGGCGCCGAATTCCTGTTCACCGACGGCCCCCGCACCCTGGATGCGGCGGCCGAAAAGCTGCTCACCCTCGAAGGGCGCGCCAGCCTGGCCGCCGTGATGCCGGCGCTGGAGGCCACCGATTGGACCGGGCCGGCGCTGGAAGCGGCCGCCCGCGCCTTCGCCGAAGGGACCGGCGTCAAGCTCGGCCAGGTGGCCCAACCCCTGCGCGCCGCACTGACCGGAAAAGCCTCCTCGCCGCCCTTGTTCGAAATGTTGGCGCTGTTAGGACGCGAAGAATCCCTTATCCGATTAAGGGCTTACGCGAGCTGAGACAAACACGCCGGTGCGCAGCTAAGCCCTAGTGACGGGCCGATAAAAGCCCGTCATATTGCAGCGCAAGAACACTGGGGATAGGGGATTTTCCATGCGCGAGAGCAAGATCAAGGCCGAGGGCAAAGCCAAGCTCAGCTATGACGGCAAGGACTTTGAGTTCCAGATCTATAGCGGCACCCAGGGCCCCAACGCCATCGACATCCGCAAGCTCTACGACCAGGTGGATGTTTTCACCTACGATCCGGGCTTCACCTCCACCGCCTCGACCGAATCCAACATCACCTTCATCGATGGCGACAAGGGCGTGCTGCAGTATCGCGGCTATTCCATCGGCGATCTGGCGGAACACTCCACCTTCCTGGAAAGCTGCTACCTGCTTCTTTATGGCGAGTTGCCCAATGCGACCCAGATGGAAAAGTTCACCTATTCCATCACACGCCACACCATGGTGCATGAACAGTTGGCGACCTTCTTCCGCGGCTTCCGCCGCGATGCCCATCCCATGGCGATCATGTGCGGCGTGGTCGGCGCCCTGTCGGCCTTCTATCACGACTCCACCGACATCTCCGATCCCAGGCAGCGCGAGATCGCCAGCCACCGGCTGATCGCCAAGCTGCCCACCATCGCGGCCATGGCCTTCAAGTATCACGTCGGCCAGCCCTTCGTGTATCCGCTGAACAAGCTGGGCTATACCGAGAACTTCCTGCGCATGTGCTTCTCGGTCCCGGCCGAAGAATATGTGGTCAACCCCGTGCTGGCCAAGGCGCTGGACACCATCTTCATCCTGCACGCCGACCACGAGCAGAACGCTTCGACCTCCACGGTGCGGCTGGCCGGCTCGTCGGGCGCCAATCCGTTCGCCTGCATCGCCGCCGGCATCGCCTGCCTGTGGGGCCCCGCCCATGGCGGCGCCAATGAAGCGGCGCTGAAGATGCTGGAAGAAATCGGCACGGTCGACCGCATTCCCGAATTTGTCGCCAAGGCCAAGGACAAGAATAGCGGCTTCCGCCTGATGGGCTTTGGCCACCGCGTCTACAAAAATTACGATCCGCGCGCCAAGGCGATGCAGATCCAGGCCCATGCTGTGCTGGACGAACTGGGCCTGCACGACGACCCGCTGCTGAAGGTGGCGATCGAGCTGGAAAAGGTGGCGCTGAACGACCCCTATTTCATCGAAAAGAAGCTCTATCCCAACATCGACTTCTATTCGGGCATCACCCTGAAGGCGCTGGGCTTCCCCACCTCCATGTTCACTGCCCTGTTCGCCCTGGCCCGCACCGTGGGCTGGATCGCGCAGTGGAAGGAAATGCTGGACGATCCGCACCAGAAGATCGGCCGCCCGCGTCAGGTCTATACCGGCCCGACCGAGCGCGCTTACACGCCGATGGCGAAACGCAAATAGTCAGCTTTTCTCGACGAACTCGAGCAGGACACGGGCGGCACGCCGGGACGGGGGTTCATCGCCCTCGCCCAGCAGCCGCCCGAATTCCTTCATGGCTTCGATCTGTGCCTTGCGCGCACTTTCATCGCTGAACAGCCGGCCCACCGCCAGCGCCAGGTTTTCCGGCGTGGCGCCGGCTTGCAGGAATTCCGGAACCGCCTCGCGGCCCAGCAGGATGTTGATCAGAGTGATGTGCTTCACCGTCATCAGGAACTTGGACAGGAAATAGGTCAGCCCGCCCACCTTGTAGCCCACCACCATCGGGGTATGGGCCAGGGCCAGCTCCGCCGTCACCGTGCCGCTGGCCGCCAGCGCCACATCGGCCGTGTCGAAAGCGGCATACTTGTCGGCCTCGCCTTCCAGAATGTGCAGCGGGGTCGGCCAGTCCAGTGTGGCGGCCCGCACTTTGCCGGCCACATGCGGCACGGTGGGCAGCACCGTTACCAGCCCGGGAACAAGCCCGGCCAGGATGCTGACCGCGCCATAAAACACCGGCAGGATGAAGCGGATCTCGCTGGTGCGGCTGCCCGGCAGCAGCACCAGCAGCGGCGCATCGGCCGCAATGCCAAGCCGGGCGCGCAACTCTTCGCCGCCCGTCACATGGGCGGCGCGCTCGATCACCGGATGGCCGACAAAGGCCGCCTTCAATCCGAATTTCTCGAAGAACGGCACTTCAAAGGGAAACAGCGCCAGCACCAGATCGAAATAGCTCGCCATCGCCTTGGCGCGATAGGCGCGGCTCGCCCACACCTGGGGCGCCACATAATCCACTGTGCGAATGGACGGGTCGCGCTTCTTGATGCCGCGCGCCACCCGATGAGTGAAATCGGGGCTGTCGATCACCACCACCGCATCCGGTTTGGTCTGGACCGCGAAAGTCACCGCCTGTTTCACCCGCCGCAGGATGGCGGGAATGGCCGGCACCACTTCGCGCAAGCCCATCACCGCAGTGGTATCCAACGGATAAAGACTCTCAAGGCCCTCGCGCGCCATCGCCAGCCCGCCGACGCCGGTAAAGCGCACCCGGTCGCCCGCTAGCGCCCTGAGGCCCGCCATCAACTGCGCGCCCAGCGCGTCGCCAGACGGCTCGCCGCACACCAGCATTAAAGTTATGGGTTTCACGGTTTAATGCCAATCACGAACAGGCCCAGCCGGTCGGCTTCCGCCGCCACCGCCGTCTTGTCCAGGATCAGGGCGGCGCCCGCTTCCAGCGCGATTCCGGCGAGATGCGCGGCGTGCGCATTCTTCACCGTCTGTACGCCCACCACCGGCAGGTCGGTTTTCCGGTCCTGGGTGGGCTTGAGCGCCTTGACCAGAACGCCGCGCTTTTTATCCGCCGTGCCGCGCAGGCTTTCGCGCAACGACCCGATCCGCGACAGCATCATGTCGGTGCCCTCGGCGGCTTCCACCGCCAGCGCCAGCCCCTCGCACACCACCGCCGCCTGGCCCACATCCAGCGCACCCAGGGCATGCACGATCTTGAACCCCCGCAGGATGTCGGCCTGGTTCTCGCCGTCCGGCGCGATGCGGCCCAGAAGGCCCTCATCTGCCACCAGCGAAGGTACCGCCTCGGCCACACTGACGGCCTGAAACCCTTCGTCCTCGCAAATGCCGACAATGAAGCGCAACAGCGAGTCATCGCCCTTTTTGGCGGCGGCAATGGCGCGCGGCAGCAGCAGCATGCCCTTGGCATCCAGCTTCATTTCGGAGAATTTCGGCCGGTCCACCCGGCCGCACAGCAGCACCTGGGCCACGCCGGCCGTCTTCATCGCCTTGACGATGCGGCCCGGCTCGCCCGGCGAGAGAAATTCATGGGGGAAATCGCGCACCCAGTCCTCGGTGACGCTGCCCAGCAGCGGCACCACGAACACCTCGCGCCCGGCGGCGCGCGCGGCATGCGCCACCGCGCGCGGCAGCTCGCCGCCGCCGGCGATCAGGCCGAGGCCGCTCATTCAACCTCTCCCCGGCGACGGGCCAGGCACAAGGGCTGCTTGGCGTCCGCCAGGATGAAGTCGGCGATCTCGGCCACTTCCGCCATCCCGGCATATTTCTCCTTGGCCGCGTGGGCGCGGGCCGCCATGTCGCCGTCCTCGCCATAAAACACCGAACGGAAGGTCGCGCGCAGCGCGTTGATGGTGTCGCGCGGCAACCCGCGACGCTTTAGCCCGATCAGATTCAATCCCGCCAGTTCGACATGATCACCGAAGGCCATGGCGTAAGGGATGATGTCGCGATTGACTCCCGTCAATCCGCCCACCATCGCGCCCTTGCCCACCCGGCAGAATTGCTGCACCGCCGCCAGCCCGCCGAAGATCACCCCATCGCCGATCTCGACATGCCCGCCCAGCGCCACCGAATTGGCGAAGGTGACGCCCTCGCCCACCATGCAGTCATGGCCGACATGGGAATTGGCCATGAAATAACCGTTCGCGCCCACGCGCGTCACGCCGCCGCCCTTCAGGCTGCCGACATTCATCGAGACCATTTCGCGCAGCACGCAAGCCGCGCCGATCTCCAGCCGTCCGTCGGCAAATGTGTTGCCCCGGATCTGGCCGGCGCCGCCCAGCACCACGCCGGGATAGAGATCGCTATTCTTGCCGATGCGAGTAATGCCGGTGACCGACACATGGCTGCGCAGCTTGACGCCGTCTTCCAGCACCACGCGCGGACCGACATGACAGAAAGGCCCGATTTCGACGCCAGCTCCCAGCGCGGCGCCGTCCTCCACCACCGCGGTGGGATGGACCGTCATCCGGTACCGTCATGGATCATGGCGCTGAACTCCGCCTCGGCGCAGAGATCCTCGCCGACAAAAGCCTTGCCTTCGAATTTCCACACCGGTCCGCGCTGGCGCAGCTTCTTGACCGGCATGCGCAAGAGATCGCCCGGCACCACGGGCTTGCGGAAGCGTGCATTGTCGATGGTGAGAAAATAGACCGACGAGGTGGTTTTACCGCTCAGGCTGTGCACCACCAATGCGCCCGCCGTCTGGGCCATGGCCTCCACGATCAGCACGCCGGGCATCAGGGCGCGCTCGGGGAAATGGCCCATGAAGAAAGGCTCGTTGATACTGACCGCCTTGTAGCCGGTGGCGCTTTCCAGGGGCACGATATCGGCCAGCTTTTCCACCAGCAGCATGGGGCTGCGGTGCGGCAACAGCTTCTTGATCTGCTCGACGTCCAGGCTGTCAGTCATCTTTGCCCTGCTTGCGCGGCTTGGCCAGACGCGCCAGCGCGTGAATCTCCCTGGCCCATTCTCTTACAGGTTTCGCCGGGGCCCCGCCATAATCCACCCCGCCTTCCAGGAAGAAGGCCGAGCCGGTGCCCGAGCGCGCGCCCATGCGCGCCCGCGCGCCCACGCGGCTATGGTCGCCCAGGCCCACCTGGCCCGCCAGCACCACGCCGTCTTCCAGCACCACGCTGCCCGCCAGCCCGGTCTGGCCGGCGATCACGCAATGACGGCCGATCTGGCAGTTGTGGGCGATCATCACCAGGTTATCCAGCTTGCTGCCCTCGCCGATCACTGTGTCGCCCAGGGCGCCGCGGTCAATGGTGGTGGCGGCGCCGATCTCCACATCGTCCTGCACGATGACGCGGCCCAGTTGCGGCACCTTGAGATAATCCTCGCCATTGGTGGTGAAACCGAAGCCCGGCTGGCCGATATGGGCGCCCGGCAACATGATGACCCGGTCACCGACATAGGCATGGCTGATGGTGACCAGGGCGCCGATCTCGCAATCGCGTCCGATGGTGACACCCGGACCGATCACCGCGCCGGGACCCAGGCTGGTGCGGTCGCCGATCTCCGCGCCCGCGCCGATCACCACGCCGGGCGCGATCTGCACGCCCTCGCCGATGCGGGCTTCGGGCGAAATCGCCTCGCCTTGGTTCCAGCGCGGCTGGGAATATTGGGGATAGAACAGGACCGCGACGCGGGCGAAGGCCTGGGAGACCGCGGCGCTTTCCAGCACCACCATCCCGCGCGGCGCATCAGGCCGCTTGCCGCCCTTGATCGAGGCTGTGGGCGGCACCAGGCAGGCCCCGGCCTGCGAAGCCGCGAACGCCTCATGCAACGGCTTTGCGCCGGAAAAAAACGCCAGATGCTGGGGCCCCGCACCGGCCAGATCGGCCAGGTCAGCTATCGGCGTCGCCCCATCTGCGCCGGCGGGAAGAACGATCCCGGCTTTTTCGCAAATCTGCGCCAGCGTGAACGGCCCAAGATTTTTGAAGAAGCGGGGATCGGCCATCTTGTTCTTTTTTACTTCTTGGGCGGCGCGGGCTTCGGCGCGTTCAAGTTGATCTTGAAGGCCGGCAACTTCTGGTTCAGCCGGTTGATGGCGTCGGAGGTGATATCGAAACCGCCCTGGGTGGCGAACACCACCGCCTGTTTGTCCAGCACCATGTTGGCGCCCCGTTCCTTGACCAGTTGCTGCAGGATCGGGCCGAGCTGCTGCTCGATCGCGCCGCGCGCCTGGGCGAAGGCAGCCTTGAGCTGGTCGTCCTTGCGCTGCGCGGCGCCCTGAAGCGACTGGGCCTTGGCCTGGAAGGCGGCCAGGCGCTTGGCCTTCACGTCGGGCGCCAGGATCGCGACCTGCTGCTGCAGGTTGCGTTCCTCGGCCTGCAAGGCCCTGCCCTGTCCGGACAGGTCGGCCTTGGCCTGGTTGGCGGCGGCCTGCATCTGCTTGGAGATGTCCTGGCCCACCTTGGAGAATTGCAGGATGGCGGCGCGGTCGATCACCACGATCTTGGGTTGGGGCGGGTCGGCGAATACGGGGGTGACGAAAGCTGTCGCGACAGCGGCGAAAGCGAGAGTGCGCAAGTTGGGGGTCATTTTAATATCCTGTGGCAGTGCTGAAGTGGATGATCTGGGCTCTATCATAGCTTGTTTTGACGTAAGGCAGGCCAAGGTCGATCTGGACCGGGCCGAAGGGCGATTTCCAGCTCAAGCTGATACCGGCGGTGCCGCGGAAGGCCAGATTGTCCCTCACGCAGGTGCCGACGCCGGAATATTGCGCGCCAGTGCAAATCCGTCCGCCGCTGAGATTGTCCAGCCGGCCCATGGTGCCGAAATCGGTGAACAGCGAAAAGCCGACGCCGTAGCTTTCCGGGATAAGGCCGGGGAAGCGCATTTCCGCCGAGCCGATGGCGCGCACCGTGCCGCCAAGCGCGCCGGTGTTGCTGGGCGCCACGATATCGCGCGCGCCGACACCCGCCAAGGCAAAGCCGCGGAAGCTGTCGCCGCCGTCGAAGAAACGGTTGTTGAACGGCACCAGCGATCCGTCATAGCCGGTGATATAGCCGAAGCGGCCGACCAGGCTGGACACGATGGCGCCTTCGAACATGGGCGAATAGGTGGCGGCGGTGGCGCCGGTCTGGATGAATTTCAGGTTGCCGCCGAAGCCCGAAATGCTCTGGCTGAAGGAGAAGGCCGAGCCTGAGGTGGGTTTGCGGACATCGTCCAGGTCGTTATAGGCATAGGTAAAGCCGACCGACGAGCCGTTCAGCGAACCGGCGGCGAGCTGCACGTCCAGCGGCGCACCGGCATAGGGGCGCACGTCCTGGATCTGGTAGGAGTAGATCAGCGAAACCGAACTAAATTCCGAAATCGGGAAGGCCAGGCGCAGCACCGCCGCGCTGGTGTCGCTCTGATAGGTCGCCTGGTCGAAATTGGTCTGGGTTTGATAGATGTCGAAACCCGCCGCCAGTTCGCGGTCCAGGAAATAGGGTTCGGTGAAACTGAACAGCGCCTGCTTGGTGATATAGGACGCCTGCACGCTGATGCGCAGGCTTTGGGCGCGGCCGAACCAGTTGGAGTCGGAGTAGCTGACTTCGCCCAACAGCGAGGTGTAGGAGGAATAGCCCAGGCCCACCGACAGCGAGGCGGTGGACTGTTCGGTAACATTCACCGTCAGGTTGGTGCGGTCGGGCTGGGTGCCCGGCACGTTCTTGACCTCGACGTCCTTGAAGAAACCCAGGCCCCGGATGCGGGTGCGCGAACGGTCGATCAACACGCGGTTGAAAGCGTCGCCTTCCTGCAGGCGGAACTGGCGGCGGATGACCTTGTCCAGGGTGCGGGTGTTGCCCGCTATGTTGATCTTCTCGATATAGACGCGCGGGCCCTGAACGATCTCGAACCCCAGATCGATGGTGCGGGTCTTGGGATCGCGCTTGATGCGCGGATGGACCTCGGCAAAGGCATAGCCCTTGGTGCCGGCCGCGTTGGTCAGGGCATCGATCGCCTTCTGCACTTCTTCCTGGGCATAGATTTCGCCGGGCTCGGCGTCGATCAGGGGGCGCAACTGCTCGGCCGGCAGCTCGCGGATCTTGGACTCGACGTAGATCTTGCCGAAGCGGTAGCGGACGCCCTCGTCCAGCGTGAAATTGATGTAGAAGCTTTTGCGGTCGGGCGTGAGGTTCGCCACCGCGGCGAGAACCTTGAAGTCGGCATAGCCGCGGTTGATGTAATAGCGGCGCAAGGTCTCGCGATCGAATTGCAGCCGGTCGGGATCGTAATTGTCGTTGCTGGCCAGGAATTTCCACCAGCGGCTTTCCTCGGTGGCGAGCTGGCCCTTCAGCGTGTCGGTGGGAAAGACCTTGTTGCCGGTGAAATTGATCTTGCTGACACCGGTGGTGGGGCCGTCGGTGACCGAGAAGATCAGGTCAACGCGGTTCTGCGGCCGCTGGATGATCTGGGGATCGACGCGGGCGGCGAACTTGCCGTTGCGGCGGTAGAGCTCGATGATGCGCTGGACGTCGGCCTGCACCTTGGCGCGGGTGAAGACGGCGCGCGGCCGGATCTGGACTTCCTTGGTGAGGTCCTTGTCGGAGACCTTGGAATTGCCCTCGAACACCACCTGGTTGACGATGGGATTTTCGGTGACGCGGAAAGTCAGCGTGCCGGTGGAACCGTCAAAGCTGGTCTTGACGTCGGAGAACAGGCCGGTGGTGACCAGCGCCTTCAGCGCCTGGTCCGCTTCGGCCGCGGTATAAGTATCGCCCTCGCGCACCCCGACATAGGTCAGGACGGTGCCGGCTTCCACGCGCTGGGTACCGCGCACCACGATGTGCTGGATGATGCGCGGCGCGCCGGCGGCAGCGGCCGCGGGCTGGGCGGCCGGATTGGCGGCGGCGCTGACGGCGGCATTGTTGGACGGCGTCGCGGCGTTCAGTTCCTTGGCGCGTTCGGCGGCGCCGGGACGAAGCTGCGCCACGGAGGGACCGGCGGCCAGCGCCAGGCAGAGTCCGGCCGAGGTCGCGCGCAACAACCTGCTTCTAAGGCGCAAAATCCGCATCCTAAGTTTCGGCCAACTCGTAGTTGGGGCGCGTCAAGCGCGGCCCGGTTTTCAGAAAAGATTCAGCCGGACCAGGTCATTCCAGGTCGTCAGGAGCATCAGCCCCAACACCAAAACCAGCCCAAGCCGAAACCCGACGTCCTGGGCCCGCTCACCGAGCGGGCGCCCCAAAACAGCTTCCACTCCATAGTACAGAAGATGGCCCCCGTCGAGGAGCGGAATCGGAAAAAGATTGGCCAGCCCGATGCTTACAGAAAGGATAGCCACCAGATTCAGCAGCGGCAGGAAGCCGAAATCCGCCACTTGGCGGGTCATGCTGGCAATCCCCACGGGACCGGTGAGCTGGTCGGTGCTGACCCGGCCGGTGATCATCTGGCCAATGCCCAGGATCGTGTTTTTGACGATCATCCAGCTTTCGGAACAGGCCGCGCCAAAGGCGCCCCCCAAACCATAGCGCTGATGGGTCACCGCGGCACGGGTGTCGGGGCGAACACCGATCACCATCTGGCTGCGCACGTTGCTCTGGTTGCCGGTCTTCATCAGGCGGGGCGTCACCCACAGGATCAGGTCCTGGTTGCCGCGATGGATGCCCATCGCCAGGGGCGCACCGCCCGACATGGAGATGATCTCGGGCAACTGCTGGAAGTCGGTGATGACGGTGCTGTCAATCCTGGTGACCCGGTCGCCGGCCCGGATACCGGCAGCCGCTGCCGGGCTGTCCTTTGTCACCTGGCCGATAACGGGGGCGATGACATTGTGGCCGCTATAGAGGAACAGGCCGGTCAGCAGGATGATGGCGAGAATGAAATTGGCGAAGGGCCCGGCCGCGGCCACGGCGGCACGCTGGCCCACCGGCTTGAGGGTAAGGGCGCCTTCGCGCTCCGATGCGGTCATCCTGGCGGTCGCTTCGGCATCGGGGCGCGATGAGGCATCGGCGTCGCCGGCGAATTTCACGTAACCGCCGACGGGAATCCAACTGAGCTTCCAGCGGGTGCCGCGCTTGTCGGTAAAGCCGACGATCTCGCGGCCGAAGCCGACCGAAAACACATCCACCTTCACGTTGAAAAATCGCGCCACCAGGAAATGGCCCAGTTCATGAAAGAACACCACCAGGGTGATGACGAACAGGAAGGCGGGAACGCCCAACGGCGTCCACGCCACCAACCCACGGACGAGATCCATCAAATGCGTCATGTCCCTACTCTCTGACAAATTTCTTCAGCCACCACCCGCGCCCGCGCGTCGGTGCCCAGCACGCTTTCCAGGTCCCCTGCCCGCCCATTACTGCCCATGTCCCGATCCATGGCGGCGGCGACCACGCGCGGAATATCGAGGAAGCCGATGCGGCGGTCCAGGAAGGCCTGCACCGCGATTTCGTTGGCGGCGTTCAGAACGGTGGGCGCCATGCCGCCGGAGCGCATGGAGTCGATGGCGAGGTTGAGCGCCGGAAAACGGTCATGCGCCGGGGGATGGAAGACCAGGCTGCCCAGCGCGGCCAGGTCCAGCCGCCGCGACGGCGACGGGATGCGGCGCGGCCAGCCCAGGGCATGGGCGACGGGGGTGCGCATGTCCGGCGCCGACAGATGCGCCATGGTGGTGCCGTCCTCGTAGGACACAAGGCAATGCACGATGGACTGGGGATGCACCACCACCGCCAGCTTTTCGGGCGGCAGAGCGAAAAGGAAATGCGCCTCGATCAGCTCCAGCCCCTTGTTCATCAAGGTGGCGCTGTCGAGGGAAATCTTGCGGCCCATCGCCCAGTTGGGATGGGCAACCGCCTCTTCCACCGTGGCGCCGCGCATGCGCTCGATGGTCCATTCGCGGAACGGGCCGCCCGAAGCGGTGATGGTGACAAGGTCAGCTTCCGAAGCGTCCCCTGAACCCAGCACCTGGAAGATGGCGTTGTGCTCGCTGTCCACCGGCAGCACCTGGGCGCCGGATTTATCCATGGCGTCACGGAACACCGCGCCCGCCGCCACCACGCATTCCTTGTTGGCCAGCGCCACCACCACGCCGCGGCGGATGGCGGCCAGCGCCGGCTCGATCGCCGCCGCGCCCATGATCGCCACCATGACGAAGTCGGACGGCCGCGAGGCAGCATCGATCACCGCCGCGCGTCCGGCAGCGGCTTCGACGCCGGTCCCGGCCAGCCCGGCCTTCAATTCGGCCAGTTGCTTTTCATCGCCGATCACCGCCAAGGCGGGCTTCATGGCGCGCGCCTGCTCGATCAGCAGTCTCACATTGTTGCCGGCGGTCAGCGCCGTGATCGGCATGGCATCGGCGCCATGAATCTTCCGCACATGGGCGATCACATCCAGCGTGTTGACGCCGATGGAGCCTGTGGAGCCCAGCACCGTGACCTTGCGCGCCAGGACCTCGTCCATGGGCGGCAGTTCATCGAATATCTTGGTGGCCGCGATCGCCTTCACGAATGGCCCCCGAACATGGGATTGAGATCCAGGACGAACACCAGCAGCGCCAGAACGACACTGGCGGCGAACATCGAATCCATGCGGTCCAGCATCCCGCCATGGCCGGGGATCAGGCCGCCAGAGTCCTTGGTGCCGAAATGGCGCTTGACCCAGGACTCGAACAGGTCGCCCAGATGCGCGACCACGCTGAGACCCACGGCGAAGACCAGCCCCGACAGAACGTCAAAGGTGAAAAAGGCGATGTATAGGGCAAATACCACCGCCGCCGTGACGGTGCCGCCGATGGTGCCGGCCCAGGTCTTGCCGGGCGAAATTCGCGGCGCGATCTTCTTGCCGCCGATCAGCTTGCCGAACACCAGGGCGCCGGTGTCGGTGGCCCACACGATAAAAAACAGCCCCATCACATACCAGATGCCCTGCCCCTGGGGCGGCAGCACCTTGAGCGCTACGAGCGCGACGGATGGCAGGCCGATGTAAAGCACCCCGCCCGCATGCCAGAGCGGATTGTCCTGGCGCTGCCTGGCCACCACGAACGCGGCCGCCGTGCCGATGGCCAGGAAGATGAACGCCGCCAGCGGTACCTGCAGAACCAGCGCGGCAACCGCACAGGCGATGGTGGCAACAGTGATGATGGTCTGGACATGAATGGGCTGCTGGTCGGCAACCTGGCGCTGAGCGGGGCTGCGCACCAACCGGTGCCATTCGTGCGCCGCGAACAGGGCCATCACCACGGTGACGATGGCAAACGGCACCGAAGCCGGAAGCGCCGCCAGCGCGATAGCGATCAATGCCAGAAAGACGCCGAACAGCACGCGCAGGAAGCCTTCGCTGCCGCTGCGGAGAATGTTGCCGGGATGAGGCTGCGTCATGCTCACGCCACGGCTTCCGAATCCAGCGCGCCGAAACGGCGTTCGCGGGCGGCAAACTGTTCCAGCGCGGCGGTCAGGGCGGCGCGGTCGAAATCCGGCCACAGCGTGTCCAGGAACAAAAGCTCGGCATAGGCGGACTGCCAGAGCAGGAAATTGGACAGCCGGTGTTCCCCGCTGGTGCGGATCACCAGGTCGGGCGCGGGCAGCGCGCTGGTGAACAGGCGGTTGGCGAACAGTTCGGGGGTGATGCTTTCGGGATCGAGCCGGCCTTCGCGGGCAGCGCGCGCCAGTTCCTGGGCGGCGGCGACGATCTCTTCCTGGCCGCCATAGTCGAAGGCGAAGGTCAGGTTCATGCCGTCATTCTTGGCGGTGCGGTTTTCCGAATCCTGGATCATCTGCTGGATGTCGGAAGCAACCCGGCCGCGATGGCCGATGATCCGCATGCGGACGTTGCGCTCGACCAGCTCATCCATGTCGCTGCGGAAATAGGCGCGGAACAGGCCCATCAGCGCGCCCACTTCGGTCTTGGGGCGCTTCCAGTTTTCGCTGCTGAAGGCGAACAGGGTCAGGTTCTCCAGCCCCATGTCGCAGCCGGCGCGCACGGTCTCGCGCACCGCGCCCATGCCGGCATAATGCCCCGCTTCGCGCGGCAGGTAGCGCTTCTTCGCCCAGCGGCCATTGCCGTCCATGATGATGGCGACATGCTTGGGCAGGTGCGAGGGCGTTTTCTCCGGCACTCTGGTCAGACCTGCATGATTTCCTGCTCCTTGGCATAGAGCGCGGCATCGATATTCTTGATGTGTTCGTCGGTCAGCTTCTGCAGCTCATCGCCCTTGGTGTGCTGGTCGTCCTGGCTGATCTTGCCGTCCTTCTCCAGCTTCTTGAGCAGGTCGTTGCCGTCACGGCGTACATTGCGCACGGCCACACGGGCCGCTTCGGCATATTTCGCCGCCAGCTTGGAAAGCTCCTTGCGGCGTTCCTGGTTCAGCTCCGGCAACGGAATACGCAGAAGCTGGCCGTCCATCTGCGGGTTCAGGCCCAGGCCGGCATCGCGGATCGCCTTGTCCACCGCCTTGGCCAGGCTCTTGTCCCACACCTGTACGGTGATCATGCGCGCTTCGGGGGTGCCGATGGAGCCCACCTGGCTGATCGGAACGGCATTGCCATAGGCCTCCACCTTGACCGGATCGAGCAGCGCGGCGCTGGCGCGGCCGGTACGCAGCCCCCCCATTTCGGACTTGAGGGTGCTGATCGCGCCATCCATGCGGCGCGACAGTTCATCCTTGTTGTAGGCCTCAGCCATGGCAGTCGCTCCAACCCCCTAAATGCTTATAGGGCAGATTACCCTAAGACCCCGGCCCCGCTTCATTTTTCTTCGATAATGGTTGCCCGTCCCTCGCCCCGCAGCACCTTGGCCAGGGCGCCGGGCTCAGACAGGGCGAAAACCAGGATCGGGATGCCGTTTTCCCGGGACAGCGAGATGGCCGCCGCATCCATAACCTGAAGATTCTGGGCTAACACCTGATGATAGCTGAGAGAATCATAGCGCTTCGCCCCCGGCACCTTCTTGGGGTCGGCGTCATAGACCCCGTCCACCTGGGTGGCCTTGAGCATGGCGTCACAGGACATTTCGGCCGCCCGCAGGGCAGCCGCCGTGTCGGTGGTGAAGAAGGGGTTGCCGGTCCCGGCCCCAAAGATCACCACCCGGCCCTTTTCCATGTGCCGGATGGCCCGGCGGCGGACATAGGGTTCGCAGACATTGTTCATGGCGATGGCAGACTGGACCCGGCTGGTCAGGCCGACCCGCTCCATGCCCGCCTGCAGCGCCAGGGCGTTCATCACCGTGGCCAGCATGCCCATGTAATCGGCGGTGGAGCGGTCAATGCCCTTGGCCGAACCGGCCAGGCCGCGAAAGATATTACCGCCGCCCACCACCATGCAGATTTCGGTGCCGGATTCGTGCGCTTCCTTCACATCGCGGGCGATGCGGTCGATCACGTCGATGTTGATGCCGAAGGCGTCGTCGCCCATCAACGCCTCGCCGGAGACCTTGAGCAGGATGCGGCGGTAGTTCGGCGCGGGGGGCATGTATCTCGACCTTGGTTAGCGGGTGCCCGCCATCTGGGCGACTTCGTCGGCAAAATCGGAGTCGACCTTCTCGATGCCCTCGCCCACCTTGAAGCGGACAAAGCCCTCGATCTCGACCGGGGCGCCCAGATCCTTGGACGCCTTCTCGATCAGCTTGGCGATCGGGGTCTCGCCGTCCAGCATGTAGACCTGCTGCATCAGCACCACTTCTTCGTAGTACTTGCGCATGCGGCCTTCCATCATCTTCTCGACGACGGCTTCGGGCTTGCCCGACTGCAGCGCGATGTCCTTCTGGACATTGTATTCGCGTTCGATCACGGCCTTGTCGAGATGCTCGCGGGTCAGCGCCAGCGGGGCGGCGGCGGCGACATGCATGGCAAGCTGCTTGGCCAGGGCCGACAGCTTGTCCTTGTCGGCAGTGGACTTCAGGCCGACCAGCACGCCGATATTGCCCAGCTCGGGCGACGCGGCATTGTGCACATAGGCAGCGACCACGCCCGGATTGACCGACAGCGCGGCGGCGCGGCGCACCGACATGTTCTCGCCGATCTTGGCGACCAGTTCGGTCAGGGTCTGCTGCACGGTGGACGAACCCATCGGATGGGCCAGCAGCTTCTCCATGTCGCCGCCTTGGCTCAGGGCCAGCTTGGAGGCGTCCTTCACAAAGGTCTTGAACTCGTCATTCTTGGCGACGAAGTCGGTTTCGGCATTCACTTCCAGCAGCACGCCGGTATTGGCGTCCACGGCGACACCCACCAGGCCTTCGGCGGCGGCGCGGCCGGCCTTCTTGGCGGCCTTGGAAATGCCCTTCTTGCGCAGCCAGTCGATGGACGCTTCCATGTCGCCATTGTTTTCGGTCAGGGCGTTCTTGCAGTCCATCATGCCCGCGCCGGTCTTGTCGCGCAGGTCCTTCACCATGGAAGCGGTGATGTTCGACATTGCAGTCTCCATTCAGGCCCGCGACGCCTTTGGGGCGTACGCGGGCGTAAAGCGTATGAAAGTTAAGCGGTGGCCGGTTCGGCTTCGACAGCTTGCGGGCCGCTGTCCACGATCTCTTCGGCTTCGCCCAGGTCCACGCCGGCATCGGTCTGGCCCTGGCCAAGACCGTCAATCACCGCACGGGCCGCCAGGTCGCAATACAGCGCGATGGCGCGGGCGGCGTCGTCATTGCCGGGAATCGGGAAGGCAATGCCGTCCGGATCGGAGTTGGAATCGAGGATCGCCATGACCGGGATGCCCAGCTTCTTGGCTTCGGCGATGGCGATGGCTTCCTTGTTGGTGTCGATGACGAACAATAGGTTCGGCACGCCGCCCATTTCCTTGATGCCGCCCAGGGAGCGTTCCAGCTTGTCCTGCTCACGCAGCAGGCCCAGCAATTCCTTCTTGGTCAGGCCGGATTCGCCGGCGCTGGTCAGGGTCTCTTCGATGGTGCGCAGGCGCTTGATCGAATGGCTGATGGTCTGCCAGTTGGTCAGCGTGCCGCCCAGCCAGCGATGGTTGACGTAATACTGGGCGCAGCGCTTGGCGGCCGCGGCGATCGGCTCGGACGCCTGGCGCTTGGTGCCGACAAACAGGATGCGGCCGCCGCCGGCGGCGGTCTCGCGCAAGGTGACCAGCGCGCGGTGCAACAGCGGCACCGACTGGGTCAGGTCGAGAATGTGGATGTCGTTGCGCTGCCCATAGATGAAGGGGGCCATCTTCGGATTCCAGCGCTGCTGGCGGTGACCGAAATGGGCGCCCGACTCGAGCAGTTGGCGCATGGAAAATTCTGGCAAAGCCATAAGATCAGTCTCCTTTACCGGTTAGCCAGATGCGGGGATTACCTCCTGGGAGGCACCGGACGGCGACGGCAGAACACCTGCCGAAAGCCATCCCCGCATGCGAGATGGCGGGCTTATAGGAAGTTAGCCCTTGGCTGGCAAGGGTTTTTGACCACCAACCAGGCCCAAAAACCCCGCCAGAAGCGCCAAAATCACCAAAGGCGTGATCAGGCCCAGCGGCAGCGCCCGGGGCGGGTTGTAAAGCGGGGCCAACCAGGCGGCCAAAGGCAGGATCAGGGCCAGGGGGCGGGAACTTTCTGGCAGCGTCCGGACCGCCCACAGGGCGGCGATGGCGAGCAGGATCAGGTCGTAATTGGAGACATGGGGGCTGGCCAGCAGCGCCGCGCACAGCAGCACCGCCAGCCGGGCGGGATGCGCGATGCGGGAAGCGCGCCACACCGCGGCGGCGGCGATCAGAATTGCGGCGCCCTGCCCCGCCATGGCCAGCGCCTTAGGGGCGCCGAGTAGAGTGAGACAGGTGGAGACACTTTCATCCCAGCTATGGCCCCACTCGGTGCCGTTCACCCCCGATACCGCCTGCGGCTGCAGATAGACATTGAACCAGTCCACCCACAGCGACGGACCGAACAGCGCCACGCTGAGCAGGGTCAGCGCCACGGCGCTGGCCATCATCCCGGCCAGCGCACGTCCCTGCCGCGCCGCCAGCAACGCCAGCGGCAACAAGACAAAAAATTGCGGCTTGAACATCACCACGCCCAGCAAGGCGCCGGCCAGCAAGGGCCTTGTCGGCAGCAGCGCTATGCCGCCCACGATCAGCGCCGCCACCAGCACCGCATTGGATCCCGCCAGCACATTGTTGGCGGCGGCGGGCGCCAGCAGCGCGCCGATCAGGAAGAACAGATACGACTTGTCCGGCGCCAGTTTGCGCAGTGCCAAAGCCAAAGCCACGAACTGCACCAATTGGCTCAGCAGCAGCGAGACACCAGCCGACAGCTTGGCGAAGGGCAACACCAGCAGCAGGTAGACTGGCGGATAGGGAAACAGCGGAAAGGGCAGCGGCTCGGATAGCCAATAGGCAAACTGGCTGTTCGTCGCTTCCGTGATCCAGGCCTGGTTGTAAATGAGCGAAAGATCGCCGGTGAAGAAAGCGCGGACCGCCGCCTGGAAGATCACCCAGTCCGCGCCCAAGGCGTTAAAGCGCGGGCCGATCAGCCCGTCATGGCCGCTGCCGGTGGCCGCGACCAGCGCCCAGCCGTAAAGTCCGAACAGCATTGCGATGCCCGCAAGGGGCAAATGCCGTTTGAGGACTGGTGGCAGCGAATCCATGGCGCATTATGCGCGCTTTCGGTACACAGCATCCATGACCCGCAAGAGCCCCATCCGCCCAGTCATTGCCGCGCTGGAGCCCAGCGGCATCACCAAGGTCACCGCGCTCGGGCTGGGAAATCCCGACATATTGCCGCTGTGGTTCGGCGAAACCGACCTGGTCACTCCACCCTTCATTCGCCAGGCTGCCGTCCAGGCGCTGGAGGCCGGCGGCACCTTCTATACCAATGCGCGCGGCATCCTGCCCCTGCGCGAGGCCATCCGCGATTTCCACAAGCGCACCATCGGCGCCGATATTCCGGTGGAGCGCATCACCGTTCCCGGTGCCGCCATGCTGGCGGTGGTGACGGCGCTGCAGATGGTGTGCGAGAGCGGCGACAATGTGGTGATCGTCTCGCCCATCTGGCCCAACATCTTCCAGGCCGCAAAAGTCGTGGGCGCCGAGCCCAGGCTGGTGCGGCTGGACGAGGACTGGACTGCGGGCCGCTGGCGCCTCGACCTCGACAAGCTGTTCGACGCCTGTGACGGGCGCACCAAGGCGATGTTCCTGGCCTCCCCCGGCAACCCCACCGGCTGGATGCTGACGGCGGACGAGCAAAAGAAGATTCTGGATTTCACCCGGGAACGCGGCATCGCCATCATCGCCGACGAAGTCTATGGCACCCTGGTCTATGACGGCGCCAAACATGCGCCGTCCTTCCTCTCCATCGCCGATGATGAAGACGCGGTGTTCGCCATCAACAGCTTCTCCAAGCCCTGGGCGATGACGGGCTGGCGCATCGGTTGGCTGGTCCATCCCAAAAGCGTGGAAGGCGCCGCCGCCGCCCTGGCCCAGTGCAACAACACCGGCGCGACCCACTTCCTGCAATATGGCGCCCTGGCGGCGCTGTCGCCCGAAGGCGACGCCTTTCGCGGCACCCTGCTGGAGCGCTGCCGCGCCGGGCGCGACGTGGTGGAAAGCTGGATCAACCGCCAGAACCGGGTGCGCTGGTTCAAGCCCGATGGGGCCTTTTACGGCTTCCTGCACGTGGACGGGCTGAAGGACAGTCTGGGCTTCTGCCAGGACATGGTGCGCAACGATCAGGTGGGCGTCTCGCCCGGCTGGGCCTTTAGCCTGGGCGATGCGCGCGACGATTCTTATTTGCGTATCTGCTTCGCGCAGGACACGGCAAAACTGTCCGATGCCCTGACGCGCCTGGAAGGCGCCATCCGCAAACTATAATTCGACGTCGTGAACTAGAGCATAATTGCAATAATATATGCCCAAGTTACACCGACTATAAAACTGCAGCTTGCAGCGACTAAACCAAATATCATGACGCCGTCGGAATACCCAGTTGCTGAAGGCGGTTTTGATCTATTGATCTGGTCTACAGCCCAGCCTAAGCACGCCGCGAAAAATCCAAAAAGGAAAAGTCCGCCGCAAACTTTTATGTCTAACGACACATGCTCCGACATTAGGCCTATGGCCCCAGCAACCCCTGCGCCGTTGAATGCAACAAGTGCCCGTATTGATTCAGCGCCAAATGGCGTAAGTTTGGCCATGTTTAAACAGCCTCCACGCTCATAACACCCGGCAGCGCGGCAATGCGCGAGCGCAGAGTGGCGTTCACCGCGATGCGTTTCTTCAGCTCGATCTCGACTTCCTCGCCAGCGCCGCCCGGCACCACGATGTTCACCAGCCCCTTGCCGGCTTGCGACAGTTCGGCGGCCAGCGCGCCCAGCGCCTTGGCATCGGCGAGCTTGATCACCATACCTTCGCCGGCCTGGGCGGCGGCGGCATCCAGGTCGATGATCGAAGCAGCGCGCAGTTTCAGCTCATCGCCGTCCCACTCCGCGCTGGCCGTGATCAGCAGCGACTTGCCCGCTTCCAGCAGTGGCCGGCTGGCGGCCAGCACTTCGGGGAACAGCATGATCTCAAACATGCCGGTGGGATCGGAGAAGGACACAAAGGCATAGCTGTGGTCGTTGCGGCCGCGCCGCTCGGATTTCTTGATCAGGGTGCCGGCGATCTTGGCCTTGAAGCCTCCGCGGCGGCGGTCTTCCAGCAGCGCGGCATAGGTCGAGGCGCCCAGCCGCTTGAGCGCCGGGCCATAGGCATCCAGCGGATGCCCCGAAAGATAAAAGCCCATGGCGGCGAATTCCTCGCCCAGCCGCTCATGCACCGGCCAGTCCGGCATCGCCTGCAGGCGCAAGTCTTCCGATGGGCTATTGTCGCCGCCAAACATCGAGACCTGCCCACTTTCGCGCTCGCGCTGGGCAGCCTGCGCCCCGCCCAATATGCGGTCGGAATTTTCCACCACCTGGCGGCGATTGGGATTGAGGCTGTCAAAGGCGCCGGCCCGCGCCAGATTTTCGAAGGCGCGCTTGTTCACCAGGCGCGGATCCACCCTTCGGGCGAAATCCGACAGCGACTTGAACTTGCCGCCGGCGATGCGGGCCTCGACCACATGGTCCATGGCCTGCTTGCCCACGCCCTTCACCGCCGCCAACGCATAGAAGACGGTGTTGGCCGCCGCGTCGCAGGTGAACACCGCCTCGCTGCGGTTGATGTCGGGCGGGGCGATGGTGACGCCCAGCCGCTGGGATTCCTGGCGGAAGATATTGAGCCGGTCGGTATTGCCGATATCCAGTGTCATGGAGGCCGCGAGGAATTCGACCGGATAATTCGCCTTCAAGAAAGCGGTCTGGTAGGCGACCTGGGCATAAGCCGCGGCATGGCCCTTGTTGAAGCCGTAGCCGGCGAATTTTTCCGCCTGTTCGAAGATTGTCTCGGCCACGGATTGCGTAATCTTGCGCTCGGCTGCGCCTTTCATGAACTTGGCGCGCTGCGGAATCATTTCTGCCGGGATTTTCTTGCCCATGGCGCGGCGCAGGATGTCGGCCTCGCCCATGGTGTAGCCGGCCAGTTCGCGGGCGATGCGCATGACATCATCCTGATAGGTCATCACGCCATAGGTTTCCTTGAGGATCGGCTCCAGCAAGGGATGCAGATATTCCACCTGCTCCTTGCCGTTCTTGCGCGCGATATAGGTGGGGATGGCGTCCATCGGGCCCGGCCGGTACAGCGCCACCAACGCGACAAGGTCGTTGATGTGGTTCGGCTTCATCTTGCGCAGCAGGTCGCGCATGCCGGCGCCTTCCATCTGGAAGACGCCGACGCTGTCGCCATGGCTGAGCATTTCAAAAGTGCCGACATCGTCGAAGTCGATGGTCTGGGTGTGCAGCGCGATATCGCGCTTCTTCAAAAGCTCTTCGGCCTTGGCGATCACGGTCAGGGTCTTCAGGCCCAGAAAGTCGAACTTCACCAGCCCGGCTTTTTCCGCATCCTCATAGTCGAACTGGGTCACCGGCATGTCGGAACGCGGATCGCGATATAGCGGCAAAATTTCGTCCAGCGGCCGGTCACCGATCACCACGCCGGCCGGATGGGTGGAGGCGTGGCGGTACAGCCCCTCGATCTTCTCGGTGATCTCGAACAGGCGTTGGGCGATGGGTTCCTGCTCGGCGATCTGTTGCAGCCGCGGCTCGCTGGCCACAGCTTCCTTCAGCGAAATGGATTTACCCGGTGGATTGGGAATCAGCTTGGCGATGCGATCCACCAGCCCCAGCGGCATCTGCAGAACGCGCCCCGCATCGCGCACCGCGGCGCGCGCCTGTAATGAACCCAAGGCGATGATCTGCGCCACTCGGTCGGCGCCATATTTGTCGCGCACATAGCGCACGACTTCATCGCGCCGCTCCTGGCAGAAGTCGATGTCGAAGTCCGGCATGGACAGGCGTTCGGGATTGAGGAAACGCTCGAAGAACAGCTCGAAGCGCAGCGGGTCCAAGTTGGTGATGTCCAGCGCCCAGGCCACCAGCGAGGATGCGCCCGAACCGCGAACGCCCACCGGAATTCCCTGCCCGCGCGTCCATTTCATGAAGTCGGACACGATCAGGAAGTAGCCGGGAAAGCCCATGCGGTTGATGATGCCCAGCTCATAATCCAGCCGCTCATCGTAAACCTTGCGTTCGGCAAAAAGCTTGGCGCCGGTCAACCGCCGCTCCAAGCCCTCGACCGCCTGCGCCTTAAGTTCTTCTTCCGCCGTGCGCCCCGACTCCGGCACGAACACCGGCAGGATGGGCTTGCGCTTCATGGGCCGGAAGGCGCAACGGCGCGCGATCTCCACCGTGTTCTCGATCGCCTCGGGCAGGTCGGCGAACTGGGCCTGCATTTCAGACGCGGTCTTGAAGCGGTGCTCGCGCGTCAACCGGCGGCGGTCGTCCTGGCTGACAAAGGCGCCATCGGCGATGCACAGCAGCGCATCATGCGCCTCATACATCTTGGCCCGGCCGAAATGCACGTCGTTGGTGGCGACCAGCGGCAGGCCGCGGGCATAGGCCATGTCCAGCAGATGATCCTCGGCGGCGCGTTCTTCCGCCAGGCCATGACGCTGCAGTTCGACATACAGCCGGCCGGCAAAGGCGCCGGCGAATTTTTCCAGCATCGCGTCGGCCGCTTCGCGCTGGCCATCCAGCAGAATTTGGTTGACCACCCCGCCCGGCCCGCCGGTCAGAAGGATGAGGCCCTCGGCATGGGCGAACAGCTTCTCGGCCTTCACATGCGGCCAGTCACCGGGTTCGACTTCCAGATAGGCGGCAGAGAGCAGCTTGGTGAGGTTGCGGTAGCCCGCCTCGTTCTGCACCAGCAGCGCGACATGGGGCGGCTTGCGGCGCGATCCGGTCTGGTGGGCGCTGCGGGCCGCGACTTCCACCGACAGCAGGGCGCCGACGATGGGCTGAATGCCGCCCTTGGCCAGGGTGTCGGCGATCTCATAGACCCCGAACAGGTTGTTGGTGTCGGTGACGGCCATCGCCGGGGTGCCGGCATCGCGCGCCAGCTCGACCATTTCGCTGGGGCGTACGGCCCCTTCCAACAGCGAATAGGCGCTCTTGACGCGCAGATGGACGAAGGAGGCCATGACCGGTCCGAGGGGATTCAGGGCGCCAGTATCGCCTGCCTGCGGGCCCCAGGGGCCCGGGAAGCGTCCCTATCCACAGCGATCAGAGGGCGTGGTTCAGAACGACGTGGGCGCCATTGGCCAAAACAAAGGCCGACACCATGAAAAGGATCAATCCCGCGCCCGCCGCTGCATCCTTGGCCCACATGATCACGATCTCCCGCTTCGTTAGATTTTGTTCTACTTTGGTTCCTGTCGGAACGCAAGAACAAATCGTGATCGCATTGCCATGAATTTCGGTGGCGGTGGTCCAATAGCCGGGGGTGCGCTGATAGCTCATGACATGACAAAGCATCAGAACTCGGACGGTTTCCCACGCCGCCAAGATACCTCAGGCGTTAACAACGGCCGCCGAAAAGTATTAACGCGGGAGCTGCGTACCCTCGATCAGCTTGCCCTGGTGCAAGAGCAAAGCGCGATCCATCCGGGACGCCAGTTCGAAATTGTGGGTGGCGATCAGGGCCGCCAGGCCTTCGGCGCGGGTGATGGCGATCAGGGCGTCAAACACCCCGCCCGACGTCTTGGGATCCAGATTGCCGGTGGGCTCATCGGCCAGCAGCAGCCGCGGCTTGTTGGCCAGGGCGCGGGCGATGGCGACGCGCTGCTGCTCGCCGCCCGACAGTTGCGAAGGCCGGTGCGTCAAACGCTTGCCCAGTCCCAGCACACCCAGCAGCCGCGCGGCTTCCGCCGCCGCATCGGCACGGCTTCGGCCCGCGATCATCTGCGGCAGCACCACATTCTCCAAGGCGTCGAACTCCGGCAACAGGTGATGAGCCTGATAGACAAAGCCGATGGTCTCGCGGCGGATGCGGGTGCGCTCTGTATCATTGAGCTTGGAGGTGGCGGCGCCCGCGATCGTTATCTCGCCACTGGTCGGCGCTTCGAGCAGCCCCGCGATATGCAATAGCGAGGACTTGCCCGAGCCGCTTGGTCCCACCAGCGCCACGATCTCACCCGGCTTCAGCGACATGGAAAGACCGCTGAACACTTCCAGCTGGCCCTCGCCCTCGCGATAGAGACGGGTGATGTTGTCCAGACGTAATACGTCAGTCATGGGGCGCTTCACTCATAACGCAGCGCCTCGACCGGATCGAGCCTTGCCGCGCGCCATGACGGATACAGTGTCGCCAGGAAGGTCAGCACCAGCGCCATCACCACCACCGACGCCACTTGCATCGGCGCCATTTCGGCCGGCATGCGCGACAGGAAATAGACGGTGGGATCGAACAGGGTGGTGCCGGTGAGCTTGCTCAACCCCTGGCGAATATTCTCGATATTGGCGCAGAACAGCACGCCGACGACAAAGCCGATCACCGTGCCCGATACCCCGATGCTGGCGCCGGAAATGAAGAAGATGCGCATTACCGCCCCGCGCGTCGCCCCCATGGTGCGCAGGATGGCGATGTCGGCCGACTTGTCCTTCACCAGCATGATCAGGCCGGAGACGATGTTCAGCGCCGCCACCAGGATGATCAGCGACAGGATCAGGAACATCACATTGCTCTCGACCTGGATGGCCTCGAAGAAGGCGCTGTTGAGCGCCTGCCAGGGCACCGCCTTCATCATCGGCCCCGCCGCCTTTTCCAGCGCCGGCAGCATGGGCAGGTCCGCTTCCGGATCGTGGATCATCACCTCGATGCCGCTGACCCGGTTTCCAAGATCGAAATAATTCTGCGCCTCGCCCAGCGGCATGAAGATGTAGTTGTTGTCGTACAGCGTATTGCCGATGCGGAAGCTGGAGATCACGTGATAGGTCTTCACCCGCGGCGTGGTGCCGAAGGGCGTGACATTGCCCTTGGGCGCGATCAGGGTGATCTCCCCGCCGACCCGCACGCCCAGCTTGGCGGCCAGGCCCGAACCCACGATCACCGCGTCATCGCCGTCGAACCAGGGCAAGGATCCGGCGCGCAATTTCTCGGCCACCGCCAGCTTGGCCAGGTCCTGGCGGCGGAGGCCGCGCACGATCACGCCCAGGTTGGTGTTGTTCTGGCTGGCCATCACCTGGCCGTCCACCACCGGCGTGGCGCGGACCACGCCGGGTACCTTGCTGATGCGCCCCGCGATCGCATCGTAATCGGCCATGTTGCCCATCTGCGACTGGATGGTGACATGGCCCGACAGGCCCAGGATGCTTTTGAGCAGCTCCACCTTGAAGCCGTTCATCACGCTCATCACGATGATCAGGGTGGCGACGCCCAGCGCGATGCCGATCAGCGAGAACAGCGAGATCACCGAGATGAAGCTTTCCTGGCGCTTGGCGCGCAGGTAGCGGGCGGCGATCATCCACTCAAAGGGCGCGAAGATTCCCGAGCTTTTTGGTTTCCTGGCGGGGGGCGATTCTGGCATGCGCCAGAAGGTAAGGGCCCTGCGCGAATCCGTCCATGCCAAACAGGGTTACAAAGCCTTGCGCGGCGCTTTGGCCCGCCCCATACCCCTTTTATGACCGACTCCGGGGCCAATGCCGAGATTACGGGCCTCAGGCGAGTGCAACTGATCGCCCTGTTCGGGCTCCTGACGGTCTTCACCCCCATCGGCATTGATATGTACCTGCCGGCGATGCCCACCATCGCGCGGGAGTTCGGCACCCCCATCGCCGACGTCGAACATTCCATGGCGGCCTTCTTTCTGGGCCTGTGCGTAGGCCAGGTGATGATCGGCCCCCTGTCCGACCGTTTCGGGCGGCGCTGGCCCATCCTGATCGGTCTGCTGCTTTACGTTGTGGGCGCCGCCGGCTGCGCCCTGGCACAAGGGCCGCTGACATTGGACGCCGCCCGCCTTGTTGAAGCGGTGGGCGGCTGCGCCGGCACGGTGTTGGCGCGGGCCTGCGTGCGCGACCTGTTCCCGCCGCAACAGGCGGCACGCATCTTCGCCCAGATGCTGCTGATCCTGTCGGTGTCGCCGCTGTTCGCGCCGTTCGTGGGCGGCTGGCTGCTGCCGCTGACCGGCTGGCGCAGCATCTTCTGGCTGCAGGGCGGGGCCGCGGCGCTGACCTGGGGCTTTGTCTGGTGGCTCTTGCCCGAAAGCCATCCCGGCTCGGACCGGCGGCTGCATCCGCTGCATGTGCTGAAGGACTATTGGGTGATCGCACGCGACCGGCGCTTTTTCCGCTTCGTCCTTCCCGCCTTGCTGACCAATGCGGGCCTGTTTGTTTTCCTCACCGGCTGGGCGCATGTGGTGATCGACATCTTCCAGGTGCGCCCCGAATTTTTCGGCTTCACCTTTGTGCTGAACGGCATCGGGCTGATCATCTTCAGCCAGAGCGCCGCCCGCTGGCTGAAAACCCGTCCCGGCGAGCCCCTGTTCTGCGCCGCCCTGATCGCCAACGCGACCGCCGGCGTGCTGGCACTGGTGTTCGGCTATACCGGCTGGGGCGGGCTGCTCGGCCTGCTCCCCTTCACCTTCGTCTATTGCGCCATGATCGGCACCATCAACGCCACCGGCTCGGGTCTGTCCATGCTCCATTTCGGACATGCCGCCGGCATGGCCAGCGCGCTGATCGGCGTGTTGCTGTATGGCGGCGGTACCCTGGCCTCGGCCCTGATGGGCGCCTTTGTCACCCCCACCACGCCGGTGCCCCTGACCGGGCTGATGGCCCTGTTCGGGGTGGGCGGCGCGGCCACTTACCTGCTGTTCAGGCCCCGGCAGCCGCGCTAAACACGGTCAAACCATTCTGATTTCTGGCCCTTCGGAGCTTCCCATGCAGCGCGCCCTCGACATCAACCGCACCCGGTTCGCCGACTGGTACCAGGCGGTGGTGCGCGACGCCGACATGGCCGAGACCAGCCCGGTGCGCGGCGCCATGGTGATCAAGCCCTGGGGCTATGGCGTGTGGGAGCAGATCCAGCAGGAGCTGGACCGCCGCATCAAGGCCACCGGCCATGAGAATTGCTATTTCCCCATGTTCATCCCGCTCTCCTTCATCGCCAAGGAGGCCGAGCATGTCGAAGGCTTCGCCAAGGAAATGGCGATCGTCACCCATCACCGGCTGAAGATGATCGACGGCAAGCTGCAGCCCGATCCCGACGCCAAGCTGGAAGAGCCGCTGGTGGTGCGCCCCACCAGCGAAACCATCATCGGCGACGCCTTTGCCCGCTGGGTGCGTTCGCACCGTGACCTGCCGCTGCTGATCAATCAGTGGGCCAACGTCGTGCGCTGGGAAATGCGGCCGCGCCTGTTCCTGCGCACCACCGAGTTTCTCTGGCAGGAAGGCCATACCGCCCATGCCAGCGAGGCCGAAGCGGTGGAAGAAACCAGGAAGATGCTGGAAGTCTATCGCACCTTCTCCGAGGACACGCTCGCCATGCCGGTGATCGCCGGTGAGAAGCCGGAGAATGAACGCTTCCCCGGCGCGGTGAACACCTATTCCATCGAAGCCATGATGCAGGACGGCAAGGCGCTGCAGGCCGGCACTTCGCATTTCCTGGGCACGCATTTCGCCGAAGCCCAAGGCATCAAGTTCCAGGACGATGCCGGCACTGTCACCCTGTGCAACACCACAAGCTGGGGCGTTTCCACCCGGCTGATCGGCGGGGTGATCATGACCCATGGCGATGATGACGGCTTGCGCCTGCCGCCCGCCATCGCGCCCAAGCAGATTGTCATCGTGCCCATGCTGCGCGACAAGCCGGAAGATGCCGACGTCTTGAAATATTGCGAAGACCTGGTGGCGATGCTGCGCAAGCTCAGCATCTTCGGCCAGCCCGTGCGTGCGCATCTGGACACCAAGAAGATCAAGTCGGCGGAAAAGCGCTGGAACTGGGTACGCCGCGGCGCGCCCATCATCATCGAGATCGGGCCGCGCGACGCGGCCGGCGGCAATGTCACCTATATGCGCCGCGACCAGTTGCGCGAGGGCGACAAGATCAAGTCCATCGCCCTGCCCCGCCAGGAATTCCTGGAAGAAAAGGCCGTGCAGCTTTTGGCGGAGATTCAGCATGGCCTTTACGCCGAAGCCAAGGCGCGGCTGGACGGCAACATCAGATGCGGCGTCACCGACTGGAAGGGCGTGGAGGATTACTACGCCGGCAGCGACGACGACTTCAAAGGCTGGCTGAGGGTGAGCTGGTCAAAGCCGACGGCTGCGGCGCTGGACGCGGTGGACACCAAGCTCAAGGGATTGAAGCTGACCATCCGCAATGCGCCGCTGGACCAGCCGGCCTCGTTCGCGCCCTGCCTGTTCACCGGCGCCGCCGGGGTGGAAGAAATTTTGATCGGACGCGCTTACTAGAAGCGGCTCACGGCCTCGAACACAACCACCATTGCGGCGGCAGCGCTCAGCAAGGGCACGATCAAGGATCGCTTGCGCGGATGGAAAATCCGCTTCCTGGGCATGCGTGTTTCGTAAAAGCACCAGCTGTCCTGCAGCATCGGTCAAGCCCCTCAGCGATCCCCCAAGGGTAGTTATCCACAGATTACCGTGACTTTAAAGGGCGGCTTAAAATGCCCGGCATCGCCCCTCAGGGCAGGGCGGACTGCCGGTCGCCGGGCATGCGCTGGACCCAGGGGGCCCGGGCCGGCATGGCCGCGATAAGTCCCCGAATATCCACGTCTTGTGGCCCCGCCGGCAGATGGCTGTCCCGGTCCACTTCATGCCGGGCCGGCTCTTCCAGGGCATACCAGCGGCGCTTCCCGGCCTGGTCGGGGCAGGCTCCCAATTGGTCTGGCCCATCATCCCCCCAGCGCAGCTCGACACAGTGATACGGGTCGAAGCTCATGGCGAACAGGCGGCGGGCCATGTCGTCAAAGCTCAGCGGCACCGGGCGCTTGTCGCTGGACAGGTAGGTGATGGTGCAGGCCGCGCTCTGCCGGTCATAGGCCGCCAGCAGGTCGCGCTTCAGGTCCAGCCCGTCATAGGCGATGCGCGGATCGCGGTTCAGCCACAGCCCGATCATCCGCGCCAGTTCCTGGCGGAAGGCGACAAAGCCCGCCTTCAGCCGCGCATCCCGCGCCGGGGTGGCATAGCTTTCCCATTCCGTATCGTCGCTGTTGTAGATGTTGGGCGGAATGGCGGAAGGATGCAGCTTGGCCGAGATGCCGTTGGCCACCGCCTGGCTCACCGCCTGGGCGCGGTCGTTCAGGTCGTTGCACAGGGTGCCCATGGTGGCCTGCAGCTCATAGACCGGATTGAAATCCGTTTTGCCGCCCGACACCGCCACCCGCGCATATTCGTAATAGCCCAGCCGCGCGCCATTGTAGCGCCAGCTTCCGTCCCGCTCGGTGCCGAAATACTGGACCAGCGAGAAATCCGCGATCTGACTGTTGCGGGCGAAGGAGTAGCGGCCGCCCACCAGCGCGCCATCCTGCCGGCGCGCGCCTTGCAGTTGCAGCGGCCGCCAATTCTTCAGTCCGCCCCCCAGCGCCGCCGGGCTTTGGCCGAATTGCGGCCCATAAACACTGCGCGTAATGGTGAAGTCGGGATGGGCGTCCATGTAATAGATGCGCCCCGCAGCATCCACCCGATAGACCACGCCGATATGGGCGTTGGTGTCATAGATCATGGTGCCGGGACGGATGCTGCCCGGCTGCAAGGCCGGCGAATAGAAATCCGCCGGGATGGCGCTGTCCTGGGTGGCATCGGTGCGGAAGGTGCCGGAATAGACATTGCCCAGCAGGGTGCGGATGGCGGATGCGCCGTCTATGCCGCCGCCCTGGTCAATGATCCCGGCGCGGCTGACGATGCGGTTCGAGGAATGCCCGAAGCGCGAGCCTGACACGGCATCAACATAGGAAAAGGGCAGCCCGTTCTTCCAGGCATAATAGGCGCGCAGCAGGTAAGGCAGCTTGGCGCAGTCCACGTCGATATCCAGGAAGCGGCCGTCGCTGCCGCGATAGGGATTGGCCGGATCGCGCAGGCAGCTTTGCGACGAGGAACAGCCGGAGTCCCCCAAGGCGGTGATGAAGGCGCCATAGCCCGCCTCGTCCGATGCGTCCCAATGATCCTTGGTGATGCGCCATTGCGAATTGAAGTGGGGTGCGGCCTGCGCAGCAGCGCAGCCGGCGATCAGGATCAGGGCGGCGAGAAGGGCGCGCATGCTCCGGTTTTAACAGCCCGGATGGGGCGAGGATGCGGCAGAAGCGCGGGTTCGGTTAACGGCCGGGGTTCCGGCAAGGCGGCGGATTGAGCAGCGGCGCCAGCCTGCGGCCGTCCAGGCTGACATAGGCGCTGTCGCCCCTGCCGGGACGGCCCCGGGGGCCGGCCTTGCCGCGGGGGACGGCGATATTATCGGGCATCGGCACCGGGGCTTGGGCCACATCGGCGGGGGCAACCCGGCGGCCGTTCACGTCGGTGCCTTCGGCATAGTCGGGACTGGCGGCGCAAGGCGCAGTGGGGCCGCCATCCAGCAAGGGATCAGGCTTGTGCGGTTTGGCGATGGTACCGGCCAGCGCAGGGGCAGCCAGCAAAGCCACAATCAACACCGCGAAATTATATTGCGCTCGCTGCACTGCAACAGACCTATTAATTCGTGACTCCGCGACGGAAGCACTATATCAAACCACTCAATAAAAGAACGTGACCGCATTAGAACGGCCAAGTTCGGGGAGAATTTCAAAGGCCGGAGCGATGCTCCGGCCTTTTTCATATTGGGGTGAGGAGCGGTAGGCCAAAGGCCTACGAAACGGTCCAGTGGACCGTTTCGAGCGACGAACGCCCTGAGCCTAAGCGAAGGGCCGGGTGGTGCAGATACTGGAGCGATTGTTCGGCCTGCGCGCCGAAGGGGTGACCGCCAAAAGCGAGATCCTGGCCGGGGTCACGGTGTTCTTCACCATGGCCTATATCCTGTTCGTCAATCCGCAGATCCTCGGCGCCGCCGGCATGGACCGTGGCGCGGTGTTCATGGCCACCGCCATCGCCGCCGCCCTGACCAGCCTGATGATGGGGCTTTACGCCAACCTGCCGGTCGCCCTGGCGCCGGGCATGGGCCAGAACGCCTATTTCGCCTTCACCGTGGTGCCGCTGCTGGCGGGCGACTGGCGGCTGGCGCTGGGCTGCGTGTTCATCTCGGGCGTGTTGTTCGTGGCGATCTCGGCCTCGCCGCTGCGCGAAGGGTTGATCAACGCCCTGCCCCAAAGCCAGAAACGCGCCATCGGCGCCGGCATCGGTTTCTTTCTCGCGCTTATCGGCTTCGAGGGCGCGGGCTGGATCAAGGCCAGCAGCGCCACCCTGCTCCAGCCCGGCAACTTAGGTGACCCCAAGGCGCTGATCGCGGCCGGCGCACTGCTGCTGATGGCGGCGCTGTGGGCCAGGAAAGTTATGGGGGCCGTGCTGATCGGCATTGTTGCCGCCACCGCCGCCAGCATAGCGCTGGGCCTTTCGGCCCTGCCCGCCCTCACCGCCGCGCCACCATCCATCGCGCCCACCTTCGCGGCGCTGCATTTCACCGGCAGCGCCTCGATGGGCGCGCTGGTGTCGGTGGTGCTGGTGTTCCTGCTGCTGGACCTGCTGGACACCTCCGGCACCCTGACCGCGGTAGGCAACCAGGCCGGACTGATGAAGGATGGCCGGCTCAAGAACGGCCGCCGTGCCCTGGTCAGCGACGCCACCGGCACCATGATCGGCGCCGTGCTGGGGACCTCGCCCGTCACCGCCTATATCGAAAGCGCCGCCGGCGTCGGCGGCCGCACCGGCCTGGTCGCCGTCACCGTCGCCGTGCTGTTCCTGGCCGCGCTGCTGCTGGCCCCGTTGGCCGGCGCAGTGCCCGCCTACGCCACAGCCCCGGCCCTGATCTTCGTCGCCGCCCTGTTCGCCAAGGAACTGAAAGAGGTGCCGTGGGACGACGTCACCGAAGCCCTGCCCGCCCTGGTCACGGCCCTGGCCATCCCCTTCACCTTCTCCATCGCCACCGGAATCGGCATCGGCTTTACCGCTTATGCAGTCCTCAAGCTGCTGACGGGGCGGTGGCGTGAAATCGGGCCGGGCGTGGCGGTGATCGCGCTGGCTTTCGCGGCGAAAGTGGCGTTCGGCATTTAGCTCAACTGTCATTCCCGGCGAGCCGCGCGGCCACGCGCGGTGAGGGAAGGGAATCCAGGCTGTTAAAATCTATAGGTGGCAAAAGCCTGGATCCCCTTCCCTCGCACTCGCTATCGCTCGTGCTCGCCGGGGATGACACAATGACGTCTCAAAGCTCCAGCCAGCCAAAGCCGATGAAGGCGTAGAATACCACCCAGATCACCGCCGCGACGACGGCCGACCACAGCATCTTCTTCTTCAGCATGGGATTGAGCGGGGCGCCGCTTTCCGGGTCGCGTTCGCTGCCCAGGCCCACCGGCAGCAGGCAGAAAAGGACGAGGAACCACAGCACCGCATAGGCGCTGAACAGCACGACATAGTGGAGACCGGCGGCCAGGCTCATACACATCCCAAATTGTCATGGCCCACCGGAGTGTGGGCCATCCAGTTTGGTTCGCACCACGCTGGAAGGCAAGGCGCCGGCGTCACCTGGATGGCCCGCAGTCGCGGGCCATGACAATGGGGGCTTAAATCTCGCTTACCAGCACCCGCGTGACGGGCTTCTTGCCCCAGGCATCATGGGCCGCCCGCCGCGCGGCGCGGCGGACATTCTCGGCCAGGTCGTCAATGTCGCTGCGCTTGTTCTTGTCCAGCGTCTCTTCCACCGCCTTCAGCACCGCGTCTTCCACCGGCTCGGGCATGCCTTCGCCCAGCACCACGGGCGGGGCGGCGATGCGGCCCTTTTGATCCACCACCAGTGCCACCACCAGCAATCCGGCGAACGCCATGGCGCGGCGCCCCTTGGACAGGCCCTCGCCCTCGCCCACCAGTATCCGGCCATCCATATGGATGCGGCCCGAGGGCACTTCGTCGATCAGTTCGGGGCGGCCGGGCGCCAGGCGGAACATCTGGCCATTCTCCGGCACCATCGCCTGCGGCACCTGCAGCGAGCGCGCCAGCTTGGCGTGGCTGACCTGGTGGCGCATTTCGCCATGTACGGGCAGCGCCAGCTTGGGGCGGATCCAGCGATACATCTGGGTCAGCTCGTCGCGGCAGGGATGGCCGGAGACATGCACGAAATGATCCTCGGCCGTCAGCAGGGCGATGCCCCTGGCCGCCAACTGATTCTGGATCTCGGCGATGGCCAGTTCATTGCCGGGAATGACCCGGCTGGAAAAGATCACCGTATCGCCTTCCGCCAGCGCGACATGGGGATGGCTGCCATTGGCGATGCGCGCCAGCGCGGCGCGCGGCTCGCCCTGGCTGCCGGTGCACAGATACAGCACCTTGTGGGCCGGCATGTCGGCCACGTCGGTCTCGTCCAGAACTTGCGGAAAGTCCTTGAGGTAACCGGTCTCGCGCGCCGCCGACACCATCTTCTGCATCGAGCGGCCGACCAGCGCCACCCGCCGGCCATGCGCCTTGGCGGCGCGCGCCACCGTATCCAGCCGCGCCACATTGGAGGCAAAGCCGGTCACCGCCACCCGCCCCTTCAAAGTGCCGATCAGTTCGGTCAGGCTTTCTCGCACTTTCGCTTCCGAACCCGAACTGCCCGGCACCAGCGCATTGGTGGAATCGCACACCAGCGCCAGCACGCCTTCATCGCCCAGCTTTTCCAGCGCGGCGGTGTCGGTGGCCTCGCCCAGCATGGGATCGGGATCGATCTTCCAGTCGCCGGTATGGGCCACCACGCCCAAAGGCGTGCGGATGGCCAACAGGTTGGGTTCCAGGATGGAATGGGTGATGGAAATGAAATCCAGCTCGAACGGCCCCAAGGTCAGCTTGCCGCCCACCGGCACTTCCTTGACCTTCACCTTGGACGACAGCCCCGCTTCCTCCAGCTTGCCGGCGATCAACCGGGCGGTGAAAGGCGTGGCATAGACGGGACAGCGCAAGCTTGGCCACAAAGGCGCGATAGCGCCGATATGATCCTCATGCGCATGGGTGGCGATGATGGCCAGCACATTTTCCCGCCGCTCGACCAGGTAGCGGATGTCAGGCATCAGCAGGTCCACGCCGGGCGTGTTGCCTTCGCGCCCGAACAGCACACCGCAATCCACGATGATCCATTGCCGGTCGTGCGGCGGGCCATAACCATAGGCGTTGAAATTCATGCCGATCTCGCCCGACCCGCCCAAGGGCAGGAAGACCAGCTCATCGTGGGTGACACGCGCCATTATGCTTTTTTGATTTCTTTTGGGACATTGCGCGCGTGGATCAGCATCAACCCCCGCATGGTGAGATCGGGGTCAATATGCTCGATGGCCGGAATGTCGGGGCGGAACAGATGCGACAGCCCACCGGTCGCCACCACCGTCATGGGCTTGCCGTACTCGGCCTTGATGCCGTTGATCAGGCCGGTGATCAGGCCGACATAACCCCAATAGACGCCGGACTGCATGCTGGAAATCGTGTCGCGGCCGATCACCTTCTGGGCGCGGCCGATGGCGACGCGCGGCAGCAGGGCCGCGGCCTGGTGCAGCGCCTCGATGGAAAGGTTGGCGCCCGGCGCGATGACGCTGCCGTCAAAGGCGCCGTCGGCCGAGACGATGTCGAAATTGGTGGCGGTGCCGAAATCCACCACGATCACCGCGCCCTTGTAGCTGGCATGCGCCGCTACGGTGTTGCACAGCCGGTCGGCGCCCACGGTTTCGGGCCGGTCGACTTTGGGCTTGGGGCCCAGATCCAGCGCCGGATCCCCCACGCGCAAAGGTTCGGTCTTGAGATACTTGCGGCACATGTCGCGCAAATCGAACAGCACCGCCGGCACCACCGTGGCGATGATGGCGGCATCCAGGTCGGCGAAGGACAGGCCTTCCAGTTCCAGCAGGCTTCCCAGCCACACGGCATATTCGTCGGCGGTGCGGCTGACTTGCGTGACCGCGCGCCACTGGGCGCGCATCTTGTCGCCCTCATAGAGCGCAAAGACGATATTGGTATTGCCGGCGTCGATGGCGAGCAGCATCAGAAGAATACCTCGCCCGCCGCGATGGCGCGCACCTGGGCCCCGTCGTTCAGCAGCAAGGCGCCCGTGCCGTCTATGCCTTCGAACACGCCCTGGCGGGTTTCCTGCGCCAGCCGCGCGGTGATGCGCCCGCCCAGCCCCCCGGCCCGCGCCAGCCAGGCGGTACGCACTGTGTCAAAACCCTGGTTCATCCAGACACCATACCAATGGGCGAAGCGCGCGGCGAGGACGCACAAGGCATCATCGGGCGATGGCGGCGCAAGGCCCAGTTGCGCCAGGGACGTGGCCGGGAACGCGGTGCCTTCGGGCGCGGCCGCCAAGTTGACGCCAATGCCGACCGCCAGCCAGCCGGGACCGGCTTCGAGCAATATGCCCGCCAACTTGCGCCCATCGGCCAGCACGTCATTCGGCCATTTCACGGTGATGCTGGTTTTGGGCGCAAAATGCGCCGCCATCTCGGCCGCCGCCAGCGCGGCGACGAATGAGAGTTGTCCGGTGACGCTGGGCGCCGCATCCGGGCGCAGTAACAAGGTCGCCGCCAGGTTGCCCGCATCGGTCTGCCAGACCCGGCCGCGGCGGCCGCGCCCCGCTGTCTGATTGTCGGCGGTGATCCAGACGGGACCGGCTTCACCGGCCTCGGCCAGACGGCGCGCCTCGCTGTTGGTGGAATCCAGTTCGGGATGCCGGATTTTTCGGTAGCCTTCCGGCCAGGCGGTCAAGGAAGCAGCGCTCAAGGAATCAAAGAACGCGCCGCGGCGTCGGCGGCGGTGATCACCGGGGAAGCGGCGAAAATGAACAGCAGCGCCACCACGCCGGACAGAACCATGATGGCCTTGGAGCCGATGCCGGTGATGAGATCGAAGGCGTGCGCCGGTTCGTCGAAGAACATCACCTTCACGACGCGCAGGTAATAGACCAGGCCCACGGTGCTGGCGAGCACGCCCAGCACGGCCGGAATGAACAGCCCCGCCTGGATGGCGGCGAGGAAGACATAGAACTTGCCGAAAAAGCCGGCCAGCGGCGGCAGGCCCGCGAGACTGAGGAACAGCATGGAGAAGACCACCGCCAGCTTCAGGTCGTTGCGCGCCAGCCCGGCCAGGTCGGAGATATTCTCCACCGCCTTGCCGCCGCGGCGCATCGCCTGGATGCAGGCGAACACGCCCAGGTTGGTGAAAACATAGATGGCCAGATAGATCAGCACGCCTCGCGCGCCCAGTGAAGTGCCGGCCGCCAGGCCCAGCAGCGCATAGCCCATGTGACCGATGGAGCTGTACGCCATCAGGCGCTTGATGTTGGTCTGGCCGATGGCGGCGACGGCGCCCAGCACCATAGACAGCACCGAGATGGCGATAATGACCTGGCGCCACTGGTGGATCAGGTCGGGGAACGGCGTCAAGATCGCGCGCAGGAACAGGCACAGCGCCGCCACCTTGGCGGCGGTGGCGAAATAGGCGGTGACCGGCGTCGGCGCGCCTTCATAAACGTCCGGCGTCCACATGTGGAACGGCACGGCGCTGACCTTGAAGGCCAGGCCGGAAATCAGGAACACGATGCCGAAGATCACGCCCAGCCCCGGCGCGGCGCCATGGGTCGCGGTCGCGATGGCGGCGAAATCGGTCGAGCCGGTAAAGCCGTAGATCAGCGAGATGCCGTAGAGCAGCATGCCCGACGACAGCGCGCCCAGCACGAAATACTTCAGACCAGCCTCGCTGGAGCGCAGATGATCGCGGTTGAAGGCCGCCAGCACGTACAGCGCCAGGGATTGCAGCTCCAACCCCATATAGAGCGACAGGAAGTTGGAGGCTGACACCATCAGCATCATGCCCAGGGTCGCCAGCAGCATGATCACCGGCAGCTCGAAGCGCGACAGCTTGACGGACACGAAGAACTCATCCGCCAACAGGATGGACAGGGCCGCCCCGGACAGGATCAACAACTTGGCGAAGCGCGAGAAACCGTCGGCGATGAAGGCATTGTGGAAGGCGGACGCCTGTTCCGGGCCCATCACCGTGGCCGCACCGGCCACAACCAGCAAGGCAATGGCGCCCCAGCTCACCACCGGCGCACTCTTTTCACCAGTAATGGCGCCGAACAGCAGCAGCGCCATGGCGCCGATCGCCAGGATCAGTTCGGGCAGAAGAACGAGAAGATCGGTTTGAAGACTCACCGTCCCGCTCCTTTGTGCAATTCTGCCACGACTTCTGTTTTGGTCGCTCTCGCTCGCGCGAACGCTCCGGTGGCATGGTCCATCGCCAAGGCGGTCTTGTTGTCAGCGATCAGCTTGGCCACGGCGGGCGTGGTCACGTCCAGCACCGGCTTGGGATAGAAGCCCAGCGCGATGGTGATCACCACCAGCGGCGCCAACAGCGCGATCTCGCGGGCGGTCAGGTCCTCGATCGCCTGCAAAGACGGCTTGACCAGCGCCCCGAAGATGATGCGGCGATAGAGGAACAGCGCATAGGCGGCCGACAGGATCACGCCGGTGGCCGAGAAGATCGCCAGCCAGCTATTGTGCAGATAGGCGCCCATCATGGTGAGGAATTCGCCGATGAAGCCGCTGGTGCCCGGCAGGCCGACATTGGCCAAGGTGAACACCAGGAAACAGGCGGCATACAGCGGCATGCGGCTCGCCAGCCCGCCATAAGCGGCGATCTCGCGGGTGTGCAGGCGGTCATAGACCACGCCGACGCAGAGGAACAACGCGCCTGACACCACGCCATGGCTGATCATCTGGAAGATGCCGCCTTCCACGCCCTGATGCGTCAGGGTGAAGATGCCCAGGGTGACAAAGCCCATATGCGCCACCGAGGAATAGGCGATCAGCTTCTTCATATCCTCCTGCGCCAGCGCCACCAGCGAGGTGTAGATGATCGCCACGATGCTCATGGTGAACACCAGGGGCGCGAACATCTCGGTGGCAGACGGGAACATGGGCAGCGAGAAACGCAGGAAACCGTACCCGCCCATCTTCAGCAGAATGCCGGCCAGGATCACCGAACCGGCGGTGGGCGCCTCGACATGCGCGTCGGGCAGCCAGGTATGAACCGGCCACATCGGCATCTTGACCGCGAAGCTGGCGAAGAAGGCCAGCCACAGCCATATCTGCATGTGCGGCGGGAAATGCACGCCGTTCAGCAAGGTCACGATGTCGGTGGTGCCCGAATACCAGTACATGCTCATGATCGCGAGCAGCATCAGCACCGAACCGACAAAGGTGTAGAGGAAGAACTTGAAGCTGGCATAGACACGCCGCTTGCCGCCCCAGATGCCGATGATCAGGAACATCGGGATCAGGCCGGCCTCGAACAGCACATAGAACAGCACCAGGTCCAGGGCGCAGAACACGCCGATCATCATGGTTTCCAGCACCAGGAAGGCGACCATGTATTCGGCGACGCGGGTTTCAATCGATTCCCAACTCGCGGCGATGCAGAAGGGCATCAGGCCGGCGGTCAGCACCACGAACAGGATGGAAATGCCGTCCACGCCCATGTGATAGGAGATGCCGCCGCCCAGCCAGTCCAGCTTCTCCACCATCTGGAAGCCGGGATTGGAATTGTCGAACCCGGCCCACGTCACCAGCGACAGGATGAACACCACCACCGTGGTGCCCAGCGCGATCCAGCGCGCCGCGTTCGGCATCAACAGAATGGCCAGCGCCCCCAGCAGGGGCACGAAGGTCACGAGCGAAAGAATGGGAAGGCTCACAGTGCGCCTCCCATGCGGAACCAGGTGACCAGCGCCACCACGCCCAGCAGCATCGCCAGGGCATAATGATAGATGTAGCCGGTCTGCAGCCGCACCGCGCCGCGCGCCGCATCCAGCACTCGGGCGGCGATGCCGTCCGGCCCCAGCCCGTCGATCACCGTGCCGTCGCCGCGCTTCCACAGGAAGCGGCCGATGCGGAAAGCCGGGCGCACGAACAGGAAGTCATACAGCTCGTCGAAGTACCATTTGTTGTAGAAGAACAGATAGAGCATGCCCCGCTGGGCCGCGAGCTTGCGCGGCAGGTCGGGGTGCAGGATGTAGTAATAGAAGGCGATCAAAAAGCCGATGATGGTGACGGTCAGCGGCGCCAGCTCCACCCAGACCGGCAGATGGCCTTCTTCGCCGCCGACAACGACCGAGGCGCGCCAGAATTCATGGGCGCCTTCGCCGACGAAGAAGTGGAAGAAAGCCGCGCCCGCGAACAAAGCGCCCAGCGCCAGCAGGCCCAGCGGCACCAGCATCACCTTGGGCGATTCATGTATCTCGGACAGGGCCGGCAGATGATGCTGATGCACCTGCTCATGGCCGGTATCGTCCACGCCCCGCAGCGGCTCATCATGCTCTTCGTCATGATGCATCTCATGCGGCTCCATGTCGGCGCCGCGATAGCGGCCATGGAAGGTCATCAGGAACTGGCGCCAGGAATAGAAGCTGGTCATGCCGGCCGAGACGATCAGCAGGATAAAGGCATAGGTCGCCATGCCGCCATGGCCGGCGAAAGTGGAATTGATGATGGCGTCCTTGGAATAAAAGCCCGCCAGGCCAACGCCCAGATAGGGAATGCCCACGCCGGTCAGCGCCAGGTTGCCGATCAGCATCATCGCCCATGTGAAGGGAATGGCGCGCGCCAACCCGCCCATCTTCCGCATGTCCTGCTCGTGATGCATGGAATGGATCACCGCGCCGGCGCTTAAGAACAGCAGCGCCTTGAAGAAGGCATGGGTGAACAGGTGGAACATGGCCGCGTTGTAGGCCGCCACGCCGGCGGCGGCGAACATGTAGCCCAACTGCGAGCAGGTGGAATAGGCGATCACCCGCTTGATGTCGTTCTGGAACAGGCCGACCGTAGCGGCAAAGAAGGCAGTGGTGGCGCCGATGAAAGTGACGAACTCCAACGCCACGGGGGCAAGCTGGAACATGGGCGAGCAGCGGCAGACGAGGAACACGCCCGCCGTCACCATGGTGGCAGCATGGATCAGCGCCGACACAGGGGTGGGGCCTTCCATCGCGTCCGGCAACCAGGTGTGCAGGCCAAGCTGCGCCGACTTGCCCATCGCGCCGATGAACAAGAGCAGGCACAGGGTGGTCAGGATGTCGACGTTATAACCGGCAAAGAAAAAGCTCTTGCCCGCCATGGCGGGGGCGGCGACAAACACCGCGTCGAAATCCAGTGTGCCGAACACCGCCCAGATGCCGAAGATGCCCAGCGCGAAGCCGAAATCGCCCACCCGGTTGACGACGAACGCCTTGATGGCGGCGGCATTGGCGGACGGACGCGTGTACCAGAAGCCGATCAAGAGATAGGACGCCAGGCCCACCCCTTCCCAGCCGAAGAACAATTGCAGGAAGTTGTTGGCCGTCACCAGCATCAGCATGGCGAAGGTGAACAGCGACAGGTACGAGAAGAAGCGCGCCCGGCTGGGATCTTCGTGCATGTAGCCGATGGAGTAGAGGTGCACCAGGCTCGACACGCCGGTCACCACCACCAGCATCACGGCCGTGATGGTGTCGATCCGCACCGTCCAGTCCACCGCGAAACTCGCCGAATGGATCCAGGGCAGGATGGGAATGATGTAATTGTGGCCTTGCAGCGCCACGTCATAGAAGGCCACCGCCGACAAGGCGGCGGAAGCGAACAGGCAGCCCGTGGTCACCAGCTCGCTGGCGCGGGCGCCGATGATGCGGCCGAACAGCCCCGCGATGGCGGAACCGAGAATGGGCAGGAAGACGATCAGGGAATACATCTCAGCCCTTCATCAGATTGACGTCCTCAACCGCGATGGTGCCGCGGTTGCGGAAATAGACGACCAGGATGGCCAGCCCGATGGCGGCCTCGGCGGCGGCCACGGTCAGCACGAACAGCGCAAAGACCTGCCCCACCAGATCGCCCAGATAGGCGGAGAAGGCGACGAAGTTGATGTTCACCGCCAGCAGGATCAGTTCCACCGACATCAGGATGATGATGATGTTCTTGCGGTTCAGAAAAATTCCCAGCACCCCGATGGTGAACAGGATGGCGGCGACGGTGAGATACTGGGTGAGGCCGATTTCCATTTACGCGCCCTCGCCCGGCTTGATGTCGTGCATGTCCACCGCCATGGCGGCGGTGCGCGCATTCTGGACGCTGACCACCTGGCGGCGCACGCCGGGCCGCGACCGCAAGGTCAGCACAATGGCGCCGATCATCGCCACCAGCAGCACCAGGCCGGAAATCTGGAAGTAATAGACATAGTCGGTATAGAGAATGCGCCCCAGCGCCTCGGTATTGGTGACGCCGGCGGGGGTGGCATTGGCCTTGGCGGCGGCAAAGGTGGGCTTCATCACCCACACGCTGCCGGCCATCACCAGTTCGGCCACCAGGATCAATCCGATCAGCACACCGAAAGGCAGATATTGCAGACTGCCGCGCTTCAGTTCGGCAAAATCAATGTCCAGCATCATCACCACGAACAGGAACAGCACGGCGACGGCGCCGACATAGACCACCACCAGGATCATCGCCAGGAACTCGGCCCCCAGCAGCACGAACAGACCGGCGGCGTTGAAGAAGCTCAGGATCAGGAACAGCACCGAATGCACGGGATTCTTGGCAGCAATCACCATGACCGCGGAGGCGATCAGGATGGCCGAGAAGAAGTAGAAGGCTATCGCTTCAAACATGCTTTTTCCTGCGCCTAACGATAAGGCGCGTCCAGTTCCAGATTGCGGGCGATTTCCCCTTCCCAGCGGTCGCCATTGGCGAGCAGCCGGGCCTTGTCGTAGTAAAGTTCTTCGCGCGTCTCGGTGGAGAATTCGAAGTTCGGCCCCTCCACGATCGCGTCCACCGGGCAGGCTTCCTGGCAGAAGCCGCAATAGATGCACTTCACCATGTCGATGTCATAGCGGGTGGTGCGGCGCGAACCGTCGTCGCGCGGCTCGGCCTCGATGGTAATGGCCTGGGCCGGGCAGATCGCCTCGCACAGCTTGCAGGCGATGCAGCGTTCTTCGCCATTGGCATAGCGGCGAAGCGCGTGTTCGCCGCGGAAGCGGGGCGACAGCGGGCCTTTTTCAAACGGATAGTTCAGGGTCGCCTTGGGCGAGAAGAAATAGCGCATGGTCAGCGCGAAGCTCTTGATGAACTCCCAGAAGAAGATCTGGCGTGCGGTGCGATCAAAACTCATAGCCACCCCGGAAGATGAATGTGCGGCCGCACGAAGACGACATAGGCCGCCGTCAGCACCACCCACAATAGCGATGTCGGCAGGAAAATCTTCCAGCCCAGCCGCATCAACTGGTCATAGCGGTAGCGCGGCACCATCGCCTTCACCATCGCCATCATGAAGAACAGGAAGGCCAGCTTCCCCAGGAACCAGAAGATGCCCAGCGCCGGAATGTTCAGCGGCCAGATATTGATCGGCGACAGCCAGCCACCCAAGAACAGGATGCTCATCAGCCCGCAGAGCAGCATCACGTTCATGTATTCGGCCAGGAAGAACAGCAGGAAGGGGCCGGAGGAATATTCGACAAAGAAGCCGGCCACCAGTTCGGATTCCGCCTCCAGAAGATCGAAGGGCGGGCGCTGGGTCTCGGCCAGGGACGAAACGAAGAAGATCACCAGCATGGGGAACAGCATGGTGAAGACGTTCCAGTGCAGCAGCGCGAAGACGCCGGTGGATTCCTGGGTGTGCACGATCTGGGAGACGTTCAGCGAACCGGCGAACAGCAGCACCGTGATCATCACAAAGCCGATGGAGACTTCGTAGGACACCATCTGGGCGGCGGCGCGCAGCGCCGACAGGAAGGGATATTTGGAATTGGAGGCCCAGCCCGCCATCACCGTGCCGTAAACGCCCAGCGACGACACCGCGAACAGGTACAGGATGCCGACATTGATGTCGGACACCACCCAGCCCTTGTTGAAGGGGATCACCGCCCAGGCGATAAAGGCCACCATCACGCTGACCAGCGGCGCCAGGAAGAAGATCACCTTGTTGGCGCCGGCCGGCACGATGACTTCCTTGAACAGGAACTTCATGGCGTCGGCGATGGTCTGCAGCAGGCCGAAAGGACCCACGACATTGGGGCCGCGGCGCATCTGCACCGCCGCCCAGATCTTGCGGTCGGCCAGGATCACCGCCGCCACGCCCAGCATCAGCACCAGGCAGATGACGGTGATGAATACCGACTGGCTGATGAACCAGGCCCAGCCATAGGGCAGTCCGTGGGTTTGCAGGAACGGGATCAGCGCCATCGCCTACTCCGCCGCCATCTGGGTGGCGCCATGAACGAGTTCCTGGCTGCACTTGGCCATGGTCTCGCTGGCGCGCGCGATGGGATTGGTGAGGTAGTAATCCTCGATCGCCGCCGTCACCGGCGCGCTGTCCAATGTGCCGCTTTCGCCAATGTCACCCCAGGTGGCGGCAGAGGTGTCGGCATGCACCGGCGTCTCGCCCAGTTGCGTGAAATGCGGCGCATCCTTTTCGATGGCGGCAAGCAATGTGGCGCGATTGTCGTAAGGCAGCCGTACGCCAAGCACATCGGACAGGGCCCGCAGAATGGCCCAGTCTTCCTTGGCATCCCCTGGCGGGAAGGCGGCGCGGCGGCCGCGCTGCACCCGGCCTTCGAAGTTCACATACAGCCCATCCTTCTCGGTATAGGCGGCGCCCGGCAGGATGACGTCGGCATGATGGGCGCCGGCATCGCCATGGCTGCCCTGATAGACCACAAAGGCGCGGCCCAGATGCGCCAGGTCAATCTCGTCGGCGCCCAGCAGATATATAAAGTCGATCTCGCCCTTCTGCGCGCCGTCCACGATGCCGGCCACGTCGCGGCCGCCCTGCCCCGGCACAAAGCCAAGATCGAGCGCCGCCACGCGCGATGCCGCGGTGTGCAAAATGTTGAAACCGTTCCAGCCGCCTTCGGCTGCGGTGCCGGCGGGACCGATCATGCCGGTGTCGGACGCAATCTTGGCCGCCAGTTTCAGGATGGCGGCGCCATCCTTGCGGGTCAGCACACCAGCACCCAGCACGATCATCGGCCGCTTGGCGTCGGTCAGCAGCTTGGCGAAGGCATGAGTGCCGTTCGCAATCTCTTCCAGCACATTGATATCGGTGCCCAACTGCTCGGCGGGATAGGTCAGTTCCACCGCCGGGCCGATGTTGGCCACTTTCACGCCGGTCGCCAGCCAGGCCTTACGGATGCGGGCGTTCAGCACCGGCGCATCCCAGCGCGGATTGGCGCCCACCAAAAGAATGGCGTCGGCGGCTTCGACCCCAGCAATGGTGGAGTTGAACAGATAGGTCTGGCGCGGGCCGCCGATCTTGGCGCCATCCTGGCGGCAATCCAGGTTGGAGACGCGCAAGGCGCCCATCAAATCCTTCAGCGCCTTGATCTCTTCCGCCGCGGCCAGGTCGCCGACAATGGCGGCCATCTTGTCGGGCGAGGTGTCCGCGACCTTGGCGGCGATGGCGGCGAAGGCTTCCGCCCAGCTCACCGGCTTCAGCTTGCCGGCGACGCGAATATAGGGACGATCCAGACGCTGGCGTACCAACCCGTCACAGGCATGACGCGCCTTGTCGGAAATCCATTCCTCATTCACGTCTTCATTCAGGCGCGGCAGCACCCGCATCACCTGCGGTCCGCGCGTATCGACCCGGATGTTGCAGCCCTGCGCGTCCATCACGTCCACGCTTTCGGTCTTGCGCAGCTCCCAGGGGCGGGCATTGAAGGCGTAAGGCTTGCTGGTGAGCGCGCCAACCGGGCACAGGTCCACAACATTGCCCGACAGTTCGCTGGCAAATGCCTTTTCCAGATAGGTGGTGATCTCCATATCCTCGCCGCGGCCGGTGGCGCCGAGGTCCGGCACACCAGCCACCTCGGTGGCGAAGCGCACGCAGCGGGTGCACTGGATGCAGCGAGTCATGATGGTCTTGACCAGCGGGCCCATATACTTGTCTTCAACGGCGCGCTTGTTCTCGTTGAAGCGGTGGAAGGCGGCGCGGCCATAGCCCATCGCCTGGTCCTGAAGATCGCACTCGCCGCCCTGGTCGCAGATCGGGCAATCCAGCGGATGATTGATGAGCAAGAATTCCATCACCCCTTCGCGCGCCTTGCGGGCGTAAGGGCTGGCGGTGTTGATCTTGGCCGGGGTGCCGTCCTTGTTCGGCATGATGTCGCGCACTTGAAGGGCGCAACTGGCCTGTGGCTTGGGCGCGCCGACCCATTCCACCAGGCACATGCGGCAATTGCCCGCCACCGACAGGCGCTCGTGATAGCAGAAGCGCGGAATCTCGGCGCCGGCCTGCTCGCAGGCCTGGAGCAGCGTGATGCTGTCATCCGCCTCGATTTCCTTGCCGTCAACGATCAGCTTGCGGGTGGGCATCAGGCGGTTCTCTGCTGCTGGATCAGCCGGCGCATGCGCCCGCTATAATGCTTCAGGTAATCCTGCTTGGCGTAATATTCCGACGCCAGGTAATGCTTGTGATTGGCAAGCTGTGTCCTGGCCACCGCGCGCCATTGCTGGAACGGCGCCAGCCGCATCGCCCCGTCCAGCACATAGACCAGGCGCGCGACATACCATTCATAGCGTTCGAACTGGGTCTTCTCGCCGTCGAAGGTCCTGTCGCGCAGATCCAGCTTGCCCAGATCGGGATTGGAGAAATTGGGATTGGCCAATGCCACATCGCACTGCCCGGCATACAACATCGCCGCCCAATAGGTGCGATGGGCCAGGGTCGCCAGCACGGTGACAAAAAAGATCACCACCGCCGCAATGGTGGAGAGCCATTCGAGGAAGGTGTCTATCTGTGCGAACCAGCCGATGACCGTATCCATCATTCGGCGGCCATCCTGGAAAAGTCCGCGATGCGCTTTTCGATCTCGGGGCGGAAATGGCGGATCAGGCCCTGGATCGGCCAGGCCGCCGCGTCGCCCAGGGCGCAGATGGTATGGCCCTCGATCTCCTTGGAGACTTCGTGCAGCAGGTCGATCTCCGCCACCTGGGCGTTGCCCTTCACCATGCGGGTCATCACCCGCCACATCCAGCCGGTGCCTTCGCGGCACGGCGTGCACTGGCCGCAGCTTTCATGCTTGTAGAAATAGGCCAGCCGCTGGATCGCCTTGATCACGTCGGTGGACTTATCCATCACGATCACCGCGGCGGTGCCAAGACCGGTCTGAACCGCCTTCAGGCTGTCGAAATCCATCAGCACATCATCGCAGATGGACTTGGGCAGCAGCGGCACCGAGGCGCCGCCCGGAATGACCGCCAGCAGATTGTCCCAGCCGCCGCGCACGCCGCCGCAATGCTTGTCGATCAATTCGCGCAGCGGGATGCCCATTTCCTCTTCAACATTGCAGGGCTTGTTCACATGGCCGGAGATGCAGAACACCTTGGTGCCGGTATTGTTGGGCCGCCCGATGCCGGCGAACCAGTCGGCGCCACGGCGCAGGATGGTGGGCGCCACCGCGATGCTTTCGACATTGTTGACGGTGGTGGGGCAGCCATAAAGGCCGACATTGGCCGGGAATGGCGGCTTCAGCCGCGGCTGGCCCTTCTTGCCTTCCAGGGATTCCAGCAGCGCGGTTTCCTCGCCGCAGATATAGGCCCCTGCCCCGTGATGGACATAAAGGTCGAAATCCCAGCCATGGATATTGTTCTTGCCGATCAGCTTGGCGGCATAGGCTTCGTCCACCGCCCGCTGCAGCGCCTCGCGCTCACGGATGAACTCGCCGCGCACATAGATGTAGCAGGCATGCGCCCGCATCGCGAACGAGGCCACCAAACACCCTTCAACAAGAGTATGCGGGTCGTTGCGCATGATGTCGCGGTCCTTGCAGGTGCCCGGCTCGGACTCGTCGGCATTGACCACCAGGTAATGCGGCCGCTCCTTCACTTCCTTGGGCATGAAGGACCATTTCAGGCCGGTGGGGAATCCGGCGCCGCCGCGGCCGCGCAGGCCCGACTTCTTCATGATGTCGACAATGCCTTCGGGACCCAATTCCAGGATCGCCTTGGTATTGTCCCACTGGCCGCGCTTCTTCGCGGCCTCGAGGCCGGGGCTCTGGAAGCCGTACAGGTTGGTGAAAATGCGATCCTTGTCGGCAAGCATCAGGTGGCTGCTCCCGGCGGTTTCTGTTTGGGCGCCTCGCGGTCGCTGGCGGCCTTGGTGGGTTTCTTGGCTTCGGCGTCGGTGTTGGCAGGCTGCGGCGGCGCCGGCGCTTGCACCTTGTATTTTCCGATCATGGAGCCGTCATACAGCGCCTTGTCAGTCAGCGTGCCGGCGCCGCCTTCGGGCTCCGACGATGTGCGGTTGTTCTGCGGGCCGGGCTTCAGCGCCTTGCCGGCGCGCAGGTCGGCGATCATCTGTTCGGTGATCGGCCCGTCAATGTCTTCGTAGAAATCGCTGCCGATCTGCAGCATGGGGGCGTTCACGCAGGCGCCCAGGCATTCCACTTCCATCCAGGAAAACTTGCCGTCATCCGACACGGTCTTTTCGTGCGGGTGAATGTGCGTCTTGCAGGCCGCCACCACGGCGTCCGAGCCGCGCAGCCAGCAGGGCGTGGTGGTGCAGACCTGCACCAGATAGGTACCGACCGGCTGCAAATTGAACATGGTGTAGAAGGTCGCCACTTCCAGCACCCGAATGAAGGGCATGGACAGCATCCTGGCGATGCTCTCGACCATCGGGTGCGAGACCCAGCCTTCCTGCTCCTGGCCGCGCCACAACAGCGAGATCACCGCCGAGGCCTGGCGGCCTTGCGGATACTTGGCGATGGTCGCCTTGGCCCATTCCGCATTCTCCGCGTTGAACGCGAAGCTGGCGGGCTGGATGTCCGGCGGGGCGAGACGGCGAAGCGACATGGTCCTACTTTGCGAAATCCACGCGGGCGATCAGCCCGTCGCGGAAGGTATAGATGGCGATGATCTCGAACTGTTCGCCGCCGGGGCTGCGGATCACCAGTTCATGATCCACGATGGTGTTGCCCACGACGATGCGGTTCTTCAGTTCGGCCTTGTTCTGGGGAAACTGGGCGAAGGCCTTCGCATAACGCGCCTTGACGGCGTCACGGCTGGTTTCCGTCGGCGTGCCGTTCAGGCCCGACACGATGCAGTCCTCGGTGAAATACGAGACGTACTTGTCCAGGTCCTGGGCGTTGTAGGCGTCGAGCTGCTTTTGGGCGACATCGAGATTACTCACCGGTCCACCTCCCCGAACACGATATCGAGGCTGCCCAGCACCGCCGAGACGTCGGCCAGCATGTGACCCTTGCACATGTAATCCATCGCCTGCAGATGCACGAAACTGGGCGCGCGTATCTTGCAGCGATAGGGCTTGTTGGAGCCGTCGGCCACCAGATAGACGCCGAACTCGCCCTTGGGCGCTTCCACCGCGGCGTAGGATTCGCCCGCCGGCACGTGATAGCCCTCGGTATAAAGCTTGAAGTGATGGATCAGCGCTTCCATCGACTGTTTCATCTCGCCGCGCTTGGGCGGCACCACCTTGTTATCGGCCGAAACCACGGGACCGGCCGGCATCTTCTCGATGCACTGGCGCATGATCTTGGTGGATTCGCGCATCTCTTCCATGCGCATCACATAGCGGTCGTAATTGTCGCCGTTCTTGCCGATGGGAATCTTGAAGTCCAGTTCGTTGTAGCACTCGTAAGGCTGGCTGCGGCGCAGGTCCCACTTCACGCCCGTGGAGCGCAGCATCACACCCGACATGCCCCACATTTCGGCTTCGGCGCGGGTGACCACGCCGATATCGACATTGCGCTGCTTGAAGATGCGGTTTTCGGTCAGCAAGCCTTCGATATCATCCAGCACGGTGACGAAGTGATCGCAGAATTTCAGGATGTCTTCGCCCAGGCCGGGCGGCATGTCCTGGTGCACCCCGCCGGTGCGGAAATAAGCGGCATGCATGCGGCTGCCCGAGATGCGCTCATAGAACACCATCAGCTTTTCGCGCTCTTCAAAGCCCCACAGCGGCGGGGTCAGCGCGCCCACATCCATCGCCTGGGTGGTGACATTGAGCAGATGGTTCAGCAGCCGGCCGATCTCGGAGAACAGCACGCGGATATACTGGCCGCGCTTGGGCACTTCCAGGCCCAGCAGCTTCTCGATCGCCAGGCAGAAGGCATGCTCCTGGTTCATCGGCGCGACATAATCCAGCCGATCGAAATAGGGCAGCGCCTGCAGATAGGTCTTGTGCTCGATCAGCTTCTCGGTGCCGCGATGCAGCAGGCCGATATGCGGATCGACACGGGTGACGATCTCGCCGTCCAGGTCCAGGATCAGGCGCAGCACACCATGCGCCGCCGGATGCTGGGGACCGAAATTGATGGTCATTTGCGGATCGTCGGAAACGTGACCCTGCTTGGCGTCGAGTGTGACGGTGGTCATGGCTTCTTCCCCGGATCGCCGGAGGTGGCATTGGGCGCCATGGCGGCCTTTTCGTCGCCTGGCAGGATATGGGGCGCGCCTTCCCAGGGGCTCATGAAATCGAAGTCGCGGAATTCCTGCACCAGTTGCACCGGCTGGTAGACCACGCGCTTGAGCTCGTCGTCGTAACGCAGCTCGACATAGCCGGTGAGCGGGAAATCCTTGCGCAGCGGATACCCGCTAAATCCGTAATCGGTGAGGATGCGGCGCATGTCGGGATGATCGCTGAAGGCCACGCCGTACATGTCGAAGGCCTCGCGCTCGAACCAGCCGGCGGCGGGATAGACCCCGATGATGGAGGCGATGGCCTCGCCCTCGCCCACCTGCGCCTTGACGCGGACGCGGACATTCTTCGTCAACGACAGCAGGTGATAGACGACATCGAAGCGCTTGGCGCGCTGCGGCCAGTCCACGCCGCACAGATCCACCAGGATCTTGAAGTCGCCGGTATTATGCAGATGCACCATGGTGCGCAGGATTTCGGCCGCCGGGACTTCCACGGTCAGCTCGCCGCGCGCGACGGTGACATTCGTCACCGGCAGCGCCGACTTGATGCTCTCGCTCAGGGCGTTCAGGTCGCTCATGTCAGCGCTCGATGGTGCCGGTGCGGCGGATTTTCCGCTGCAGCAGCATCACGCCATAGACCAGCGCCTCGGCGGTGGGCGGGCAGCCGGGCACATAAATGTCCACCGGCACGATACGGTCGCAGCCGCGCACCACGGCATAGGAATAATGATAATAGCCGCCGCCATTGGCGCACGAACCCATGCTGATGACATAGCGCGGCTCGGGCATCTGGTCGTAAACCTTGCGCAGCGCGGGCGCCATCTTGTTGGTCAGGGTGCCGGCGACGATCATCACGTCCGACTGGCGCGGTGAGGCGCGCGGCGCAAACCCGAAGCGCTCCAGATCGTAGCGCGGCATGGAAGCCTGCATCATTTCCACCGCGCAACAGGCCAGGCCAAACGTCATCCACATCAGCGAGCCGGTGCGCGCCCAGATCACCAGCGCTTCCGAGCTGGTGATCAGAAAGCCCTTGTCGGCCATCTCGGCCTGCAGCGCCTTGAAATAGGGATCGTTGTCGGTGATGCCGGGAGCTGCGCCTTCAACGCCGGCGCGGGCCGCGGTGCCGTGCGGGGTCAGGATCACTCCCATTCCAGCGCCCCCTTCTTCCATTCATAGATGAAGCCGACCGTCAGCACGCCCAGGAACACCATCATGGACCAGAAAGCGAAGACGCCGGTGGTGCTGAGCGTGATCGCCCAGGGAAACAGAAACGCCACTTCCAGGTCGAAGATGATGAACAGGATGGCGACCAGGTAGAAGCGCACGTCGAATTTCATGCGCGCATCGCCGAAGGCGGGAAAGCCGCATTCATAGGCCGACAATTTCTCAGGATCGGGCTTGGAGGGCGCAATGATCAGCGGCACCACGATCAGGGCGCCGCCCAGAACGGCCGCCAACCCGATGAAAATCAGGATCGGCAGATACTCCAGCAGCAGATCTTCCATACGCCAGGCCCCGTGGTCCGTGGCCTGGCGCGCGAGCGCCCCAACTTGCCGGACCGGTGTTATTTCGCGGGTGCAGTATAGGCAGGCACTGCCCCGTCGCAACGCGGGTTTAAAGGAAGATTCGCCGCAGAAAAACAGGAAAATTCGCGGGCGCGCACGGGCCAAAAGATGGCGGTGGACACAGCCCTGCTAGCTGCGAACGGTTCTTAAAAACTGCCATTTCCGGAAGGAAAATGGCAGGAGGTTGCCTAGCGACAGCGTAGGCAACGGGCGAGAACCCGCGACGTCGCGGGCAACAAACTGAGCCATTTCCGGAAGGAAAATGGCGGGAGCGACGGGGCTCGAACCCGCGACCTTCGGCGTGACAGGCCGACACTCTAACCAACTGAGCTACGCCCCCGCAGCGGTTCCCTTTTGGGGCAACGCGCGAAGGGGGCCGATGTAGGGGAGCCCCCCTTTCAAGTCAAGCAACCGGGGGGCAAGTCAAGCAAGTCAGGGCGCGGGCGGGGCGCCGCCGGGGCCCGCCTGGGGCTCCTTCGGCTTGGCGCCGGCGCGCTGCAGTTCCTTGGGCTCCAGCTTGCCATCGTGATTAATGTCGAGCTGGTCGAACAGCGAATAGGGCACGGCGGAAAATTCGGTATAGCCGATGCAGCCATCCTGGTTCCAATCCATCACGGGCGTGGCGGTGGACTGGTCGGCATCCACCCGCGCCTGGTTGATGGCGCCGGCCTGTGCGGCATCCAGGCAGCCATTGCGATGGGTGTCGTAAAGGGCGAACTCGGCCTTCAGGCCATTGATCAGTTCGTCGCGGGTCAGGGTTCCATCGTGATTGGCATCATGCTTGACCAGCATGGCGGCGTTGCCGCCGTGATAATTCTCGTCACGCGGCTTTTCGGTGGGCCGCATCCAGGGCGGCGGTTGCTGGGGCCCGCCACAGGCGGTCAGCGCCAGAGTCGACAGCAGGATCAGGTGCAAAAGGCGCAAGCAGCGTGTCCTTGTGTTTGCGGCAGACTAGGCCGCGCGGGCAGCTTTGGCGAATGAGCCGTAGCTCGCGGAAGCCTTCTCTCGCTTCGCGAGCGAAGGCTGGTGGGCGGTGACGGGCTCGAACCGCCGACCCTATCGGTGTAAACGATATGCTCTACCAACTGAGCTAACCGCCCGGATGCGGCCTCATACCATGCCGGGCGGCGGCGGCAAGGCGATGCGCCGGTTCCGGCCCAGCACAAACCACAGCGCCGCGCCCGCCATCAGCATCAGCAGCGCCGCCTTGGCGGTGAGGAATTTGAGGCTGAGGATCACCGCCAGCAACGCCGCATGCACCGCCAGCCAGACAACGGCCAGCGGCAACAGGGTGGATTTCAGCCCAGGCTTCAGTTCAAGGAATCCTTGAGCTGCTTGCCGGCGCGGAAGCGCGGCTGCTTGGACGGCTTGATGGTGATTTCTTCGCCGGTCTGGGGATTGCGGCCCTTGCCGCCGGCGCGCGTGGCGACCACGAACACGCCAAATCCCGTCAGGCGGACTTCTTCTCCCGCCTTTAGCGAGGCGGCAATCAGGTCGAACACGCCGTCCACGGCCTTGGCCGAGACGTTCTTGTCCAGACCGGCATGGTCGGAGAGCTTCTGGATGAGATCGTTCTTGTTCATGGGATGGCTCCTTTTTTCTGGGTCATGCCGGACGAAAGCCGGGTGCCGTGACGCGATTCTTCTCCCGCTGTCACAGACTCTATGGGTCCGGGCATTGGCCCGTAAAGGCGAAAAACCCCGGAATCGGCGGATTTTTGCCTTGTGGAACAACAAAAAACAGGGCCCGGACTTGGTATCCGGGCCCTGTTCGAGGCTTTGGGTTGCTAGTGGGTGACCATCGGATCGGGATCACCGTCGGCCAGCGGCAGCGCCGCGGGCACTTCAGGTTCCACCCAGTCAATGGCTTCCGGCTGACGGGTCAGCGCCACGGCCAGCACTTCGCCCATGGTGGCGACGGGCACGATCTTCAGCCCCGTCTTCACATTGTCGGGCACATCGGCCAGATCCTTCTCATTGTCCTTGGGGATGATCACGGTGGTGATCCCCGCCCGCAGCGCCGCGAGCAGTTTTTCCTTCAGGCCGCCGATCGGAAGGGCACGTCCGCGCAAGGTGACCTCGCCCGTCATCGCCACATCGCGGCGGATCGGGATTCCCGTGATCACCGAGATGATAGACGTGGCCATCGCCAGGCCCGCTGACGGACCATCCTTCGGGGTCGCGCCTTCGGGCACATGGACATGGATGTCGATCTTGTCGAACAGCGGCGGCTTGATGCCGAAGCTGGTCGCCTTGGAGCGGACATAGGACCGCGCCGCGTCGATCGATTCCTTCATCACATCGCCCAGCTTGCCGGTGGCCTGGAAGCGGCCCTTGCCCGGCAGCATCACGGACTCGATGGTCAGCGTCTCGCCGCCCACTTCCGTCCAGGCCAGACCGGTGACCACACCGACCTGGTCTTCGCTCTCGGCCTCGCCGAAGCGGTGGCGGCGCACGCCGGCATAGGTGCCCAGATTGTCCGCCGTCACTTCCACCGACTTGGACTTCTTGGACAGGATTTCCTTCACCGACTTGCGGGCCAGGTTGGCGATCTCGCGCTCCAGGTTCCGCACGCCGGCCTCGCGGCTGTAATAGCGGATCAGGTCGCGCACGCCTTCATCGGTCAGCTTCCACTCATCTTCCTTCAGCCCGTGATTCTTGCGCTGCTTGGGGATCAGGTGGCGCTTGGCGATCTCGATTTTTTCATCCTCGGTGTAGCCGGGGATGCGGATGATCTCCATGCGGTCCATCAAGGGCTGCGGCATGTGCAGGCTGTTGGCGGTGGTGACGAACATCACGTCCGACAGGTCGAAATCAACCTCCAGGTAATGGTCGTTGAAGGCCGAGTTCTGCTCGGGGTCCAGCACTTCCAGCAGGGCCGAAGAGGGATCGCCGCGATAGTCGGCGCCCAGCTTGTCGATCTCGTCCAGCAGGAACAGCGGATTGGAGGTCTTGGCCTTCTTCATCGACTGGATGATCTTGCCGGGCATGGAGCCGATATAGGTCCTGCGGTGACCGCGGATTTCCGCTTCATCCCGCATGCCGCCCAGGCTCATGCGCACATATTCGCGCCCCGTCGCCTTGGCGATGGACTTGGCCAGCGAGGTCTTGCCCACGCCGGGCGGGCCCACCAGGCACAGGATCGGACCCTTCATCTTGCCCACGCGCTGCTGCACGGCGAGATATTCGAGAATCCGTTCCTTGACCTTTTCAAGGCCGAAATGGTCGTCGTTCAGCACCAGCTCGGCGGCGACGATGTCGCGCTTGACCTTGCTCTTCTTGCCCCAGGGCAAGCTGAGGATCCAGTCGAGATAGTTGCGCACCACCGTGGCTTCCGCCGACATGGGTGACATGGACCGCAGCTTCTTGACTTCGGCCTGCGCCTTTTCGCGCGCTTCCTTGCTGAGCTTGGCCTTGCGGATGCGGTCTTCCAGCTCGTTCATCTCGTCGCGGCCTTCTTCGCCTTCGCCGAGTTCCTTCTGGATCGCCTTCAACTGTTCGTTCAGGTAATATTCGCGCTGGGTCTTCTCCATCTGGCGCTTGACCCGACTGCGGATCTTGCGCTCGACCTGCAGCACGCCGATCTCCGCCTCGATCAGCGACAGGATCTTTTCCAGCCGCTCGGTGGTGACGAAGGTTTCCAGCAGCGCCTGGCGCTCGCCGATCTTGACCGACAGGTGCGAGGCGACGGTGTCGGCCAGCTTGGCTGGATCGTCGATCTGGGCCACCGCGGCCAGGGTCTCGGACGGGATCTTCTTGTTGAGCTTGATGTACTGCTCGAAGTTGGCCTTCACCGTGCGCATCAGCGCTTCGGATTCCTGGACCGCCGCGGCTTCCTCAGGGATTTTCTCGACCGTGGCCTGGAAGAAATCGCTGCGGGAATTGAAGCCGGTGACGCGGGCGCGCGCCTTGCCTTCCACCAGCACGCGAACCGTCTGGTCCGGCAGCTTCAGGAGCTGCAGCACGGTGGCCAGGGTGCCGATGGTGTGCAGCCCTTCGGCGGTGGGATCGTCCTCGGCGGCGTTCTTCTGGGTGAGAAGCAGTATCTGCTTCTCGTCATTCATCACTTCCTCCAGGGCGCGAACCGACTTTTCGCGGCCCACGAAGAGAGGGACAATCATGTGGGGGAAAACCACAATGTCGCGCAGCGGCAGGACCGGCGCGCTGTTGGGGTCCTTGTCCTTGGTCTCGACTTTCTTGGTGGCGTCATCCGCCATATTGATGCTCCTGCCGGGATACGCCCGGCCATAACGAGGCTTCCCCAACCGGGCGAAGCCTTTGAAAATGAAGCCGCCCAACCGTTTCGGCCGACTCTGGATACTGTAAAGTGGGCCCCCTAACAGGGTGTTTCAAGCCAGCGCAGGGGGTTAAGACCCCCAAGTTCCCGGCCGCACACAAAAACCCGCCGGGAAAGGGCGTTTTTCCGCCGCTCGTGGCGGATTTGCCCGCAAACCAAGGCCGCCCTATCGTCGCGCAAACCATGAGGGGACGGGAATGCTGGACCGGCGGACATTTGCGGGATTGCTGGGGGCGGTGGCCTTGCCGGGCACGGCGCAGGCCAAAACCAACCTGCCCTTCTATGCCGCGACCGGCCCCAACCTGGCGCTCTATCACCTGGACCCCGATGCCGGCGCGCTGAGCCATCGCGCCAACATCACCCTGCCCGCAAATGTTCAATATGCCTGGCCGCATCCATCGCGCCGGTTTCTCTTTGTCATCGCCAGCAACGGCCAGCCGCCCAGCGGCCCCGCCGGCGTGGCCGGCAGCGACACGCGTCACTACGCGTTCGCATTTCGCGTCGGATCGGACGGCACCCTGACGCAGGCAGGCGAGCCGATGCTGCTGCCGGTGCGCCCTGTGCATTGCACCACCGACAATAGCGGACGCTATCTTCTGATCGCCTACAACAATCCCAGCGCGGTCACGGTGCACGCCATCGCGCCCAATGGCGTCATCGGCCCGTCCATCGAGCAGGTTCGCAGGCCCCGATTCGGCGTCTATGCCCACCAGGTGCGGGCCACGCCGTACAACAACACCGTCACCGTGTGCAGCCGGGGCAATGACGGGATTCCTCCCAGGGTCGGCAACATCGGCAAGCCGGAAGATCCCGGCCATATCGAAGTGTTCGACTTCATCGGCGGCCAGCTGGTTCCCATCCAGAGTGTCACGCTGAACGCCGGGATGGACTTTGGACCGCGGCACCTGGATTTTCATCCCAGCAGGCCCTTCGCCTATGTCTCGATGGAACGCCAGAACGCGCTCTATGTGTATTGGGTGCTGGAAGACGGCAAGCTGAGTGACGCTCCCCGGTTCAAGCTCAGCGCCGTGGCCGACAAGAACGGCAAGCAAAAGCATCCCGGCCAGACCGTGGGACCGATCCATGTCCATCCCAACGGCAAGTTCGTCTACCAGACCAATCGCGGCTCGGGCACCATCGAGGTGAACGGGCAGAAAGTTTCCAACGGCGGCGAAAACAGCATCGTGGTCTGGGAGATCGAGCAGAGGACCGGCGCCCCAAGGCTGATCCAGCGCATCGACGCGCGCGGCTTCGAACTGCGCACCTTCACCATTGATCCGGAAGGCAAGATACTGGTCGCCGCCGCCACCACGCCCATGCTGGTGCGCGAAGACGGTGGCGTGCGTTCTGTCAGCGCGGGATTTTCGATTTACCGCATCCGGGAGGACGGCACGCTGGACTTCCTGCGCAAGATCGACGTGGACACCAGCCAGGGCATCCTGTTCTGGTGCGGCCTGCTGACGATGGCATAGCCCAAAAATGCAATCGCCCGGCACAGGGCCGGGCGATGCCATTTCTTGAAAAGACCGTTTAAGAGGCGCTCTTCTCGCGCGCTTCGGCCTTGTCGCTATAGGTGTAGAGCGGACGAGCCTTGCCATCCACCACATCCGAAGTGATGACCACTTCCTGCACGCCCGACAGGGTGGGCAGTTCGAACATGGTCTCCAGCAGTATGCCTTCCAGGATGGAACGCAATCCGCGGGCGCCGGTCTTGCGCATGATGGCGCGCTTGGCGATGGAGTGCAGCGCCTCTTCCTGGAAGCGCAGCTTGACGCCTTCCATCTCGAACATGCGCATATACTGCTTGGCCAGCGCGTTCTTCGGGCGGGTCAGGATTTCGATCAGCGCGGTTTCCTGCAGGTCGCCCAGGGTGGCAAGCACAGGCAGACGGCCGATGAATTCCGGGATCAGGCCGAACTTCAGCATGTCCTCGGGCTCGACTTCGCGCAGCAACTCGCCGGTGCCGCGTTCGTCCGGGCCCTTGGGGTTGGAGCCGAAGCCCATCGAGGAGCCCTGGGTACGCTGGGCGATGATCTTGTCCAGGCCGGCAAAGGCACCGCCGCAGATGAAGAGGATGTTGGTCGTGTCCACCTGCAGGAATTCCTGCTGCGGATGCTTGCGCCCGCCCTGCGGCGGCACGGAGGCAACGGTGCCCTCCATGATCTTGAGCAGGGCCTGCTGCACGCCTTCGCCCGACACGTCGCGGGTGATGGACGGGTTGTCCGACTTGCGGCTGATCTTGTCGACTTCGTCGATATAGACGATGCCGCGCTGGGCGCGTTCGACATTGTAGTCGGCAGCCTGCAGCAGCTTGAGGATGATGTTCTCGACGTCTTCGCCGACATAACCGGCTTCGGTCAGGGTCGTGGCGTCGGCCATGGTGAAGGGCACATCCAGGATGCGCGCCAGGGTCTGGGCCAGCAAGGTCTTGCCGCAGCCGGTGGGGCCGATCAGCATGATGTTGGACTTGGCCAGCTCGACATCGCCGTTCTTGCCGGACGAATTGATGCGCTTGTAGTGGTTGTGGACGGCGACCGAGAGCACCTTCTTGGCGTGGCTCTGGCCGACGACATAGTCGTCCAGCACCTTGAAGATTTCCTGGGGGGTGGGCACGCCCTCCTTGGACTTCATGAAGGAGGTCTTGTTCTCCTCCCGGATGATTTCCATGCAGAGTTCGACGCATTCATCGCAG
>CANJJD010000006.1 GCA_947474645.1 Alphaproteobacteria bacterium
ACTACAACACCGTCCGGCCGCACTCATCCCTGGGATATCGGCCACCCGCACCGCTGGCATTCAGCCCTGTCCCACCACCTCTGGATCAGGCGGCGGCGATGCAATAGTCTCTCTATGCCGGTGGTACAAAATATCCGTCAGGTCAGGCGACCGGCGGCACCTCGGCTTCGACCGCGTTCGGCGGCACCGTGGGCGACACTTCGGCCACCGGTGGCGCCGGCGGCTTCGGCGGCAACGCCACGGGCGGCACCGCCGCCAATGGTGATGTCACAGCCAGCGGCACGGGCGGCGCGGGCGGCACGGGCTTCGGCACCGGCGGCACCAACACCAGCTCGTCGAACCCGACCATCGACTTCGCGCCCAACCTGACTGCGGCCGGCGGCTTTGGCGGCAATGCCACCAATGGCGATGTCTCCGCGACTGGCGGCACGGGCTTCGGCACCGGCGGCACCAACACTTCGTCGGCCACCGGCGGCACCGCCACCAACGGCAACGTCACCGGCACCAACAGCCAGACGCAGGCCCAGACCACGGGCGACGTTTCGGCCCAGGGCGGCTTTGGCGGCAACGCCACGGGCGGCCTGGCCAACGCCACCAACGGCGACGTCACCAGCAACTCGACCGCCACCGGCGGCACGGGCTTTGGCGGAAATGCCACCAACACCAACGACAATACGGCTCAGGGCGGCAACGCCACCAATGCCAATACGCTGGACAACAGCTCCCTCTCGACCGCCACCGGCGGTGCGGGCGGCAATGCCACCAATACCAACACCCTGGACAACAGCTCGCTCTCGACCGCGACCGGCGGCACCGCCAACGCGACCGGCGGCAACTCGACCAACACCAACAACAACGCCAGCACCGCCAACGCCACGGGCGGCACCGCCAATGCGACCGGCGGCACTGCCAACGCCAACGCGACCAACAACAACACCAGCAACAATACCAATACCAACACCAACACGGCCACCAGCGCCGCGACGGCGAATGCCGCGGCGGCGGCCACGGCGACCGGTTCGGGCGGCGGCACCGGCACCCCCGGCACCCCCGGCAACAACACCTTCAACATCAGCAATGCCCAGCAGCAGGCCCAGGCCCAGCAGCAGGCGCTGGTCAACAACAATAACAACGTCAACAACAACAACCAGACGCAGAACAACTTCAACAACAACAACCAGAACCAGAACCAGAACAACGTCAACAACAACAATCAGAACCAGAACCAGACGTTCAACAACAACCAGAACCAGAACCAGTTCTTCAACAACAACCAGAACCAGACCAACAACAACAACCAGAACCAGAACCAGAACCAGAACCAGCAGTTCAACAACAACCAGGTTCAGAACAACCAGAACTTCAACAACAACCAGAACTTCAACGCCAACAACAATTTCAACGCCAACCAGAACCTCTACGCGCCGAACAACAACAACTTCGCCACCGCCTATTCGAACTACGCCAACGCCGCGCCCTACGGCTACGCGACGGGCGCCGGCCAGGCTTATGGTCAGGCTTATGGTCAGGCTTCCGGCCAGGGCTACGGTCAGGGTTATGGCCAGGGTTATGGCCAAGGGTATGGCCAGGCTTATGGTCAGGCTTCCGGCCAAGGCTACGGTCAGGGTGCTGGCCAGGCCTATGGCTATACCGGCGGCAATGCGGTGCTGTCGGGCCAGGGTCCGGTCGGCGGTTACAGCGGCTACGGCGTCGGCGCCGGCCAGGGCACGGTCCAGGGCTACGGCCAGGCCAATGGCGCCGCCGGTGCCTATGGCTACTACGCCCCCGGTGGCGACTATGGCGCCTATGGTTATGCCCGTCCGGTTCTGCCGGGTGCGGTTCCCCCGCTTGCGGCTCCCACGGTTGTTGCCCAGGGCAGCGGCGCGGTGGTGGCGCAGGGCCGCGGTTATGCGGCCGGCAACCAGGTTGTCACGGCGGCGGGCGGCCAGTGCCGCTTCGTCGACACCACTGTCGTCAAGGCGATTCACGCGGTCTGCATGTCGGCGGATGGCCACCAGTTCCCCGCCGCGCACATGACCCCCGACTCCTGGATCAACTCCGGCTATGAGGGCGAAGTCGCCCGCTGCCTGCCGGGCTCGGCCCTGAAGGTGATGGTCGGTTCGGTGATGATGAGCAACGAAGGCATGGCCGTGTCGCTGGAAGACGCCCAGGTCCTGACCTGCGGCCCGGGCCAGGCGGTGCGCCACTCCAAGAACGGCATGCTGAAGTGTGCCGTCGCCGCCAAGGTCGCGGACTGCACCGAGCGCGACAACCTGCGCAAGTGGGGCACGGGCGACATGTTCTTCACCTATGTCACGCGGGTCTGCCTGGACCTGAAGCGCGAGATGGTGGGCGGCATGAGCCAGGTCAGCTCGTCCTACAGCTACCAGATGACCGCCGAGCAGCGGAACCTGGCGGCGGCGGCAGCCGCGGCCAAGGCCCGCGAACTGCAGCTGAACGGCATGAGCATGTCGGGCGGTGTCGGCCGCGGCGGCTACTAAATCCAAGAATCCTCCGCCGCAAGGCGATGGATGGTCAGGAAAGGCGTCTCGCACTCGCGTGCGGGGCGCCTTTTCGTTTGTGGGGGATGGTTGGTCCGGGGGCGTTTTCGCCGCGTTGCAGAAGGGGTTTGCCCTGCTATTGTGCCGGGCGATTTCCACTCCCGTCTCAGGGGCTAACTCCATGAATATCCACGAATATCAGGCCAAAGAGGTATTGCGCGGATTCGGCGTGCCGGTGCCCAAGGGCATTGCTGCCTTCACGGTGGAAGAAGCCGTCGCGGCGGCCCAGGAGCTGGGCGGCCCGGTCTGGGTGGTCAAGGCCCAGATCCATGCCGGCGGCCGCGGCAAGGGCGGCGGCGTGAAAGTCGTCAAATCCATCGCGGATGTGAAGAAGCAGGCCGAGGCGATCCTGGGCATGACCCTGGTCACCCACCAGACCGGCCCGGCCGGCCGCCTGGTCAAGCGTCTCTATATCGAGGACGGCTCGGCGATCGAACGCGAGCTTTACCTGTCGGCGCTGGTGGACCGCGCCACCAGCCGCATCGCCTTCATCGTCTCCACAGAAGGCGGCATGGACATCGAGGAAGTGGCGCACAAGACGCCGGAGAAGATCCATACCTTCCAGGTCGAACCGGCTGCCGGTTACAGCCCTTACGTCGGCAACGAGATCGCCGTGGCGCTGGGCCTGAAGGGCGATGCCGCCAAGCAGATCGGCAAGGTGGTCAAGGCGCTGTATGACGCCTTCCTGGCCAAGGACATGAGCTTGCTCGAAATCAATCCACTGGTGGTGACCAAGGACGGCAACATCATCTGCCTGGATGCAAAGATGAACTTCGACGACAACGCGCTCTACCGCCACAAGGACATCCAGGCGCTGCGCGACCTGGACGAGGAAGATCCGGCGGAAGTGGAAGCGTCCAAGTCCGACCTGTCCTACGTCAAGCTGGATGGCGAGATCGGCTGCATGGTCAATGGCGCAGGGCTCGCCATGGCGACCATGGACATCATCAAGCTTTACGGCAGCGAGCCCGCCAACTTCCTGGACGTGGGCGGCGGCGCGACGAAAGAGAAGGTAACCCAGGCCTTCAAGATCATCGTCAGCGATCCCAATGTGAAGGGCATCCTGGTCAACATCTTCGGCGGCATCATGAAGTGCGACATCATCGCGGATGGCATCGTCGCCGCCGCCAAGGAGATTTCGCTGAAGGTGCCCCTGGTGGTGCGGCTGGAAGGCACCAACGTCGAAAAAGGCAAGGAAATACTGGCCAAATCGGGCCTGGCGATCACTAGCGCCGACAATCTCGCCGACGCCGCCGAAAAGGTGGTCAAGGCCGTGAAGGGTTCCAAGTAATGTCCATCCTCGTCGACAAGAATACCAAGGTCATCTGCCAGGGCTTCACCGGCAACCAGGGCACCTTCCATTCCGAACAGGCCATCGCTTACGGCACCAAGATGGTCGGCGGCACCACGCCCGGCAAGGGCGGCTCCACCCATCTGGGCCTGCCGGTGTTCGACACGGTGCGCGAGGCCAAGGAAAAGGTCGGCGCCGACGCATCGGCCATCTATGTCCCCCCGCCTTTCGCGGCCGACGCCATCCTGGAAGCGATCGATGCGGAGATTCCGCTGATCGTTTGCATTACCGAGGGCATCCCGGTGCTGGACATGGTCAAGGTCAAGCGCGCCCTCTCCGGCTCCAAGTCGCGGCTGATCGGGCCCAACTGCCCCGGCGTGATCACGCCCGGCGAATGCAAGATCGGCATCATGCCCGGCCATATCCACAAGCGCGGCAGCGTCGGCATCGTCTCGCGCTCCGGCACCCTGACCTATGAGGCCGTGTTTCAGACCACCATAGTGGGCCTGGGCCAGACAACTTGCGTCGGCATCGGCGGCGATCCGGTCAAGGGCACCGAGCATCTGGAAGTGCTCGAGATGCTGCTGGCCGATCCGGAAACCAAGTCCATCATCATGATCGGCGAGATCGGCGGCACCGCCGAGGAAGACGCCGCCGAGTTCGTCAAGCGCTCCAAGGTGAAAAAGCCCATGGTCGGCTTCATCGCCGGCGTCACCGCCCCGCCGGGCCGCCGCATGGGCCATGCCGGCGCCATCATTTCGGGCGGCAAGGGCGGCGCCGACAGCAAGATCGAGGCGATGAAGGCGGCGGGCATCCGCGTCTCGCCCAACCCGGCCGCGCTGGGCACCACCCTGATGGACCTGCTGAACGGCAAGTAGCTGCCCAATCCTTGGGCTGTTTGGGGACATGCGCCTTTGGCGTGTCCGCACCCCTGTTTTTGCCGTGCAAATGCGGGGAATTGAGCCCATCTTAACGATATTCTGCGTTGAATCGCCTCGGAGAAGGCGTTACCACCCGACGCATTAGGCGAGGCGCCACCCAGGACGGGGCAAAGCCCAACAAGCGGCCCCATAAGCGTTTGAAATGACAGAACAATCTCCCTCTGATCGCCTGAACCGCGCCTCCAACGACATTTTCCAGGCGACCTCGTTCCTCAACGGCACCAACGCCGCTTTTGTGGAGCAGATGTACGCCGCCTGGCTGGCCAATCCTTCAAGCGTGGACGAAGGCTGGCAGAACTATTTCTCGCAGCTTGGCGAACAGGGCCTGTCCCCCACCCAGCTTGGCCGCGGTCCCGCCTGGAAGCGCGATGCCAAACCCGAATTTGCCAATGGCGACCTGATCGCCGCCCTCACCGGCCAGGACCCGCCTTCGCCGAAGGCTCCGGCGGGCAAGCCCGCCAAGGGTGCTGCTGCCCCGCCGGCCGGTGACACCACCGAAGCCGCCAAGCATTCCATCCATGCCGTCCAGATGATCCGCGCCTATCGCATGATCGGGCATCTGGAAGCCGATCTCGATCCGCTGGGCATCACGCCCAAGACGCCGCAAGCGACCCTGGATCCGGCCCAGTACAAGTTCGAAGGCGCCACGCTCGATGTGCCCGTCTATGTCGACGGCATCCTGGGGATTCAGACCGCCACGCCGCGCCAGCTTCTGGAAAAACTGCGCGCCATCTATTGCGGCCGCATCGGCTATGAATTCATGCACATCAACGATGCGGAGCAGAAAGTCTGGCTGCAGCGCCGCATCGAGGGCGATGCCGTCAACTTCACGCCCGAAGGCAAGAAGGGCATCCTCAACAAGCTGATCGAGGCGGAAGGCTTTGAGAAATTTTCCTCCAACCGTTTTGTCGGCACCAAGCGTTTCGGCCTGGACGGCGGCGAGGCCACCATCCCCGCGCTGGAACAGATCATCAAGCGCGGCGGCCAGTTGGGCGTGTCCGAGATCGTGATGGGCATGGCCCATCGCGGCCGCCTGAACGTGCTGGTCAATGTGATGGGCAAGCCCTATCGCCAGTTGTTCCATGAATTCCAGGGCGGCAGCGCCAACCCTTCCGACGTGGAAGGCTCCGGCGACGTCAAGTATCACCTGGGCGCCTCTTCCGACCGCGAGTTCGACGGCCAGAAGGTCCATCTGTCGCTGACCCCCAATCCCTCCCACCTGGAGATCGTCAATCCGGTGGTACTGGGCAAGGCGCGCGCCAAGCAGTGGCAGTTGCGCGACATCGACGCCCGCACCAGCGTGCTGCCGATCCTGATCCATGGTGACGCGGCGTTCGCGGGCCAGGGCGTGGTGGCCGAATGCTTTGCCATGTCGGGCATCAAGGGCTTCCGCACCGGCGGCACCCTGCATTTCGTCATCAACAACCAGATCGGCTTCACCACCGCGCCGATGTTCTCGCGCTCCTCGCCTTATTGCACCGACATCGCCTTGATGGTGCAGGCGCCGATCTTCCATGTGAATGGCGACGATCCCGAGGCTGTGGTGCATGCCACCCGCATCGCCATCGAGTTCCGCCAGAAGTTCAAGAAGGACGTGGTGCTCGACATGATCTGCTATCGCAGGTTCGGGCATAACGAGAGCGACGAGCCCAGCTTCACCCAGCCGCAGATGTACCGGGTGATCAAGGACCATCCGCCGGTCTTGCAGCTTTATTCCAGCAAGCTGGTCAAGGAAGGCACCTTGAGCCAGGCGGAAGCCGATGGCATGCAGGCCGAGTTCAACAAGCGGCTGGACGAGGAATTCAACGCCTCCAAGAGCCACCTGCCCAACCGGGCCGACTGGCTGGATGGACGCTGGCAGGGCCTGGAACGGGCCCCCAAGAACAGCGACCGGCGCGGCGAAACATCCGTCAGCGAAGACGAACTAAGGCTGGTCGGCAAGGCCCTGAGCACGCCGCCCGCCAATTTCACCCTGCACAAGACCATCACGCGCCTGTTGGAAACAAAGGCCAAGATGTTCGAGACCGGCGAAGGCTTCGACTGGGCGACCTGCGAAGCGCTGGCGCTGGGCACCCTGCTGGACGACGGCTTCTATGTCCGGTTTTCGGGCCAGGATTCCCAGCGCGGCACCTTCAGCCAGCGCCATGCCGCACTGGTAGACCAGCAGACCGAGGAACGCTATTTCCCGCTGCAGCACATCTCCAAGGACCAGGGCTGCTTCGAGATCATCGACAGCCTGCTGTCGGAAGAAGCGGTGCTGGGTTTTGAATATGGCTATTCCACCGCCGAGCCCAAGGCTTTGGTGTTGTGGGAAGCCCAGTTCGGCGACTTCGCCAACGGCGCGCAAGTGGTGATGGACCAGTTCATCGCCTCGGGCGAAATGAAGTGGCTACGCATGTCGGGTCTGACCCTGCTTCTGCCGCACGGCTATGAAGGCCAGGGCCCGGAACATTCCAGCGCCCGGCTGGAGCGTTACCTGCAGCTTTGCGCCCAGGACAATATGCAGGTCTGCGTGCCCACCACCCCGGCCAATTATTTCCACATCCTGCGCCGCCAGATGCACCGCAGTTTCAGGAAGCCCCTGATCGTGCTGACACCCAAGTCGCTGCTGCGCCACAAAAAGTGCACCAGCTTCATCAGCGACATGACGGCGGGCACCTCGTTCCATCGCGTGCTGCGCGACCAGGCCGAGGTCGTGCCGGGCGCCACCACCATCCAGCTCGTGCCCGACCATGAGATCAAGCGCGTGATCCTGTGCACCGGCAAGGTCTATTTCGACCTGATGGACGAGCGCGAGAAGCGCGGCGAGAACCGCATCCAGATCCTGCGCCTCGAACAGCTCTATCCCTTCCCGGAAAATGTGCTGGCCCAGGAACTGAACCGCTTCCCCAAGGCCGAGCTGGTCTGGTGCCAGGAAGAGCCGAAGAACCAGGGCGCCTGGAGCTTCGTCAAGGAACGCATCGAGGACACCGTGGCCAAGCTGGGCGGCAATGCCCGTCCGCGCTACACCGGCCGTCCCGAATATGCCTCCACCGCCGCCGGCCTGATGAAGCAGCATTTGTCCGAACTCGCCGCCTTCCTCAACGACGCCCTTTCTCTTTGAAAGCCCAGCCATGACCGTCGAAATCAAAGTCCCAGCCATGGGCGAGTCCGTAACCGAAGCCACCATCTCCAAATGGTTCAAGAAGGAGGGTGAATCGGTGAAGCGGGACGAACCGCTGCTGGAACTGGAAACCGACAAGGTGACGGTGGAAGTGCCCTCGCCCGCCGACGGGTCCATTGAGTCCATCACCGCCCAGGCCGGAAGTACCGTCGCGGTCGGCGCCTTGCTGGGCGCCATTGCCGAAGGCAAGTCGGGCTCCGCGCCCGCGCCCAAGGCGGCAGCTCCGAAAGCCGAAGCCCCCAAGCCTGCCGCCCCTGCGCCGGCCGCTGCGAAAACAGATGCCCCCGCCATGCCTTCGGCCAAGCGCATTTCCGAAGAATCCGGCATCGCCGTGTCCTCCGTCGCCGGTACCGGCAAGGACGGCCGCGTCACCAAGGGCGACATGCTGGGCGCCCTGGCCTCGCGCGCGTCTGCTCCCGCCCCGGCGGCCGCAGCGCCCACAGGCCCCCGCAGCAACGAAGCGCGCGAAGAACGCGTCGCCATGACCCGGCTGCGCAAGACCATCGCGCTCCGCCTCAAGGAATCCCAGAACACCGCGGCCATGCTGACCACCTTCAACGAGGTGGACATGACGGCGGTGATGGGCCTGCGCGCCACCTACAAGGAAACCTTCGAGAAAAAGCATGGCGTGAAGATGGGCTTCATGGGCTTCTTCACCAAGGCCGTCGTCGCGGCGCTGAAGGAATTGCCCAGCATCAATGCCGAGATCGAAGGCGACAACATCGTCTACAAGAATTACTACGACATCGGCATCGCGGTCTCGACCGAGCGCGGGCTGGTGGTGCCGGTGGTGCGCGACGCCGATCACCTGTCGCTGGCCGGCATCGAAAAGGCCATCAATGATTTCGGCACCCGCGCCCGCGACAACAAGCTGAAGCTGGAAGAGCTGCAGGGCGGCACCTTCTCCATCACCAATGGCGGGGTGTTCGGCTCGCTGATGTCCACCCCCATCCTGAATTCGCCCCAGTCGGGCATCCTGGGCATGCACAAGATCCAGCCCCGTCCCATGGCGGTGGGTGACAAGATCGAAATCCGCCCCATGATGTACCTGGCCCTGTCCTATGATCACCGCATCGTGGACGGCCGCGAGGCGGTGACCTTCCTGGTCAAGGTCAAGGACAACCTGGAAGACCCGCAGCGCCTGCTGCTCGAAATCTGACAAAAAGGCGGCCTTCGAGCCGCCTTTTTTATTGGCCAGGCTTGTCGGGACAGGGCGGGTTCCATCGTCCTTGAGAGACAAACCACGGGAGAATAGCCATGGCCTATGTTGACGGTTTTGTGATCGCGGTTCCGAAAGACAAGCTCGATGCCTACAGGGCCATGAGCGAAAAGTGCCGGCCCATCTGGAAGGAATTCGGCGCCCTCGATTATGTCGAATGCGTCGGCGACGACGTGCCCTATGGCACACTCACCTCGTTTCCCCGCGCCGTGCAGGCCAAGGAAGACGAAGTGGTGGTCTTTGCCTGGATCACCTATCCGTCGAAAGAAGTTCGCGATTCCTGCAACAAGAAGGTGATGGAAGATCCCCGCCTGCACGGCATGGACAAGGACATGCCGTTTGACGGCAAGCGCATGATCTATGGTGGATTCAAGCCCTTCCTGGGGCTCTAGGCGACGCGCTGGTCGAGCTGTTCCAGCTTCGCCAGCTCGACATGCGCGCGCAGTTCGATCTGGTCGAGCACGTCCTGAAGCTTGGGATCGGCAAAGGCTTCGTGGCGGCGGGTGACCGCGGCGGCCAGCTTGTTCAAGGTGGCGCGGGGAATGCCGCCGGCCAGGAGGCCGTCGCGCACCGAATCCAGCAGATCCAGCAACTGTTCGCCATGGGCGGCGGCCTTGGCTTTGCCTTGCGTGGAATCGTCCATGCCCTGCAGCATCAAGATGGAATCCAGCGCCGCGATGGGGCCGGGTCCGGCCACGATCTGGCCATGGCTTTCCGGCGCATCCGACACGGCAAAGCCTGAACCAGGAGCGCCCGAAGGCGCCTTGCGCTTGATGGCCTGCGTCTCGACGCGGCCGGGTCCTTTGATTTCCATGGGATTTGTCCCACTGCGACACACCAGCATCCCTCATCATGGTTAAGGAAGGGTTATCCGTGCCTTCTTGCGCCGCTTTGCGGCCCAAAACCCGCGCCCAGGCTGGCATGCGGCTTGAAGGAGTATGATCGACATTCCAAGGAGAGGATTGCCCATGCATGGCGATCGCAGAATATCGTTGACGATTATGCTGGTGGTGGCGTTGCTCACCCTGGCCGGCGTGGCTTACTGGAAGCTGTTCGCCAAACCGGAAATCGGTCCCTATGGCGCCATCGCCATGTCGGACACCTCGCTGACCTATGGCGGGGCCTGGGGCTATCCCAACCCGCTGGCCGCCTACAAGCGCAGCCTGGCGGAATGCAACAAGGCCTCGAACACCAAGGATTGCGTGGTCAAGGTCACCTTGAAGGACAATTGCGGCGCGCTGGCGATCAGCGTCGCGCACAATGCCTCCTTCCTGGTGCAGGGCCGCGACCAGGTCACCGCCACCGCCACCGCCATGGACCAGTGCCAGGCCACCGGCGCCAGCGACTGTTCGATTCACGAGAATATCTGTTCTTCGAATTCGTAAGCCCGTTCCCCTGGCTTACGCCTAACTGAGGCACATGCGGCACCGCCGCCTGTGCCTTTTTCTTTTCCCCCTCTTGCGCGTAGCGCATCAGAGGGGGAGGTGCCGTAGCATCGCTTGCGATGCGAAGGCGGAGGGGGTGAGAAATTAAGTCAGGCGCGATGACCCTCTAAGCCCGATGATAGGGATGGCCTGACAGGATGGTGAGGGCGCGATAGACCTGTTCGGTCAGAAGCGCGCGCGCCAGCAGATGCGGCCAGGTCTGGGGCCCGAAGGCGAGGCTGCGCCCCGCTTTCTTGCCCGGCAGGGGCGCCAACCCGTCCGGCCCGCCGATCACGAACGCCAGATCCTTGGTGCCGACATCGCGCATCGATCCCAGCATCTCGGCGAAATCCTCGCTCGTCATGCCCTTGCCGCGCGCATCCAGCAGCACGACATGGGCGCCGTCCGGCAGCCGCGCCGCCAGCCGCTCGGCCTCGTCCTTCATGCGCAGCGCCGGCGCGCGGTTCTTTGAAACAGGCAATTCCTCCAGCGCCACGGCGGAGAAACCCATATTGCGGCCCATCTTGCGGGCGCGGTCGCAGAAGTCGTCGCACAGCAGCCCTTCGGGGGTGCCGCGCATGTGACCGATGGCATAAATCCAAAGGCGCATTTATTTACGCGCGCCGACCGACCACATGCCTTCCAGGTCGTAATAGTCGCGCACTTCGGGGCGGAACAGATGCACGATCACGTCGCCGGCATCCACCAGCACCCAGTCGCCCTGCCCCTGGCCGCTGATCGGACGGGTGCCATAGCCGGCCTCCTTCAGCTTGCGCGCCAGATGATCGGCCATGGCGCCGACATGGCGCGAGGAACGGCCCGACGCGATCACCGCGGCGTCACACAGCGCCGAGCGGCCTTCCAGGTTGATGGTGACGATATTTTCGGCCTTGTCGTCGTCCAGCGATACCAGGATACGCTGCAGCAGATCGCTCTGCGGCGCGGCCGCGGCCGCCTTCTTGACCACGGCCACCTTCACTACGGCCTTTTTGGGCGCGAGCTTTTTGGGCGCAGGCTTTTTGGGCGCGAGTTTCTTGACGGGCTTTTTGACCGGCTTTTTTGCGGATTTCTTCGCCGGAGCCTTCTTTATGGCTTTGGCTTTTTGCGCCTTGGCGGCCGGCTTTTTGGCGGCGGCTTTTTTGGCAGGCTTCTTCTTGGCGGCTTTCAGGGGAACGGTCCTTTATATCAGGGCGTGAGGTTTAGCATGGCCTCGGCAGCGGCACCAAGGGCTTGCGCCCGAAGCTCGGTCGAGCTTTCACGGGAACGCGGGCCATCCAGCACCAGCAAAGAAGGCGCCGGACTTAGGTGCCGGGCCAGGCCCAGCCGCCGCGCCAGGGGCGCATGCAGCGAGGCCAGCACGGAACCCGGACGGCGCACCACCACGATGGGCAGCGCAGCGGCGATATCCCGCCAGCGGCGCCAGCGGGAGAATTGTTCCAGATTGTCGCTGCCCATCAGCCAGACAAAGGTGACATGCGGAAAGCGGCGCTTCAGCGCGGTGACGCTGTCGATGGTGTAGCGGGTTCGCAACGCCTGCTCGATCCCGGTGACGGTGATGCGCGTGTTCCGCGACAGGACCTGCGCCCGCTTCAGGCGCACCGCCAGCGCATCGGGCGCGGGCTTTAAGGGGTTGCCCGGCGAGACCAGCCACCAGACATAATCCAGCTTCAGCGCCTTCCTGGCGATCTCGCTGACATAAAGATGGCCGCCATGCGCCGGATCGAAGCTGCCGCCCAGCAGGCCGATGCGCAGTCCATCGCTGACGGGGCCGGGCGGCCGGATCCAGCTCAAGGCCTGGGCTTCATGGACGAGTCTGGCCGGTACCGCGCACCACATATTTGAAGGTGGTGAGCTGTTCGGCGCCGACGGGGCCGCGGGCATGCATCTTGCCGGTGCCGATGCCGATTTCCGCGCCCATGCCGAATTCGCCGCCATCGGCGAACTGGGTGGAGGCGTTCCACAGCACAATGGCGCTGTCCACGGAGTTCATAAAGGCTTCGGCGGCTGCGGCGTCTTCGGTGACGATGGAATCGGTGTGGTGCGAACCATATTTCTCGATATGGGCGATGGCCTGTTCCAGCCCGTCCACCACGCGGACGGCGATGATGGCGTCGAGATATTCGGTCTTCCAGTCTTCCTCGGTGGCGGGCTTGGCGGCGGGATAGACGGCGCGCACCGCTTCGTCGCCGCGAATTTCGCAGCCGGCCTTGGCCAGGTCTTCCAGCACGGCAACGCCATGCGACGTCAGGACCGCCTTGTCCAGCAGCAAGGTCTCGGCCGCGCCGCACACGCTGGTGCGGCGCATCTTGGCGTTCAGCGCGATGCTGCGCGCCTTTTCCAGATCGGCCTTGGCATGGACATAGACATGGCAAAGCCCTTCCAGATGGGCCAGCACCGGCACCCGCGCCTCGTTGATGACGCGGCCGGTGAGCCCTTTGCCGCCACGGGGCACAATGAGATCCACCGTGCCGCCCAAGCCTTCCAGCATCATGCCGACGGCGGCGCGGTCGGTGGATTTGACCACCTGGATTGCGGTCTGCGGCAAGCCCGCCGCATTCAAGCCTTCGGCCATGGCGGCCTGGATGGCGAGCGAGGAGCGGATGGAATCTGATCCGCCGCGCAGGATTGCGACATTGCCGGACTTGAGCGCCAGGGCGCCGGCATCCGCCGTCACATTGGGGCGGGATTCATAGATGATGCCGATCACGCCGATGGGGGTGGCGACGCGGGCGATGTCGAGGCCATTGGGCCGCGACCAGCGCGCCAACTCGCGCCCGACGGGATCGGGCAGGCCGGCGACGGTTTCGACACCTGCCGCCATAGCTTCGATGCGGGCATCGTTCAGCATCAGCCGGTCCACCATGGGCGCGGGCATGTTGGCGGCCTTGGCGGCTTCGATGTCGCCCTTGTTGGCGGCCAGGATCTCGGCGGCTCTGGAGCGGATAGCGGCGGCGGCCACGATCAGCGCCTTGGTCTTGGCATCGCCGCCGGCTTCGCGCATGGCGCGGGCGGCATCGCGCGCGGCGGCGCCCACCGCCATCATCTCAGCGGCCAAAGCATCGCTGGAATTATGAACCGTCATGCCCACTTCCCAAATCAGAGTTTCCCGTCAGGATCAGGTCGTCGCGGTGGATCATTTCGTCCCGCCCACGATAGCCCAGAATGGCCTCGATTTCGACCGTGCGTTTGCCGGCGATCCGCTCTGCATCGGACGCATTATAGGCCGCCAAACCGCGGGCAATTTCGCGCCCGTCCCGGTCTTTCACCAGCACCGCGTCGCCGCGCTCAAAACGGCCATCAATCTGGCGGATGCCGGCGGGAAGCAGGCTCTTGCCGTCTTTGAGGGCGCGCACCGCGCCTTCGTCAATCACCAGCGACCCTTCGGGACGCAGCACGCCGGCAATCCAGCGCTTCTTGGCGGCGGCCGGAGTGAGGCTGGCGCGGAAGAAGGTGTGGCGCGCGCCGGTCTGAATCGCCGACAGGGGATTGAGGCTTTCGCCCTTGGCCAGGATGACGTCGCAGCCGGCGCCCATGGCGATCTTGGCGGCGATCAGCTTGGAGGTCATGCCGCCGCGACCCAGGCCCGAGATGGAGCCGCCGGCCATGGCCTCGATCTCGGATGTGATGGCGGTGACTTCCGGAATATGCGTGGCCGACGCATCCTTGCCGGGATCGGCGGTGTAGAGCCCGTCCACGTCCGACAGCAGCACCAGCCGGTCGGCACCGATCATGGAGGCGACGCGCGCGCCCAGCCGGTCATTGTCCCCGAACTTGATCTCGGCGGTGGCCACGGTGTCGTTTTCATTGATCACCGGCACCGCGCCCAGTTCGACCAAAGTGCCCAAAGTGGCGCGGGCGTTGAGATAGCGGCGGCGTTCTTCGGTGTCACCAAAGGTCAGCAGCACCTGGGCCGCGACGATGTTCCGGCTGGCCAGCATGTCCGCATAGGCTTCGGCCAGGCGCACCTGCCCCGCCGCCGCCGCCGCCTGGCTTTCTTCCAGCCGCAGCTCACCGGCGGGAAGCTTGAGCAAGCGCCGTCCCAGCGCGATGGAGCCGGACGACACCAGCACCACTGCCACGCCCTGTTTCTTCAACGCGGCGACGTCGTCGCACAGCGAGGCCAACCATTCGCGGCGCAGCTCGCCCTTGGCGCCGTCCACCAACAAGGCGGAGCCGACCTTCACCACCACCAGCTTGGCGCCGGAAAAAATATCGCTCATCGCCGGCCCGCCTTCTTGGCGCGCTTGGCCGTCCGGCTGAGTGTCCTGGGCTTGGCCTTGGCCCGGCCGACGGGCCTTTTGGATTTCGCCTTCGCGGTTTTCGCCGCGGGCCTGATCTCAGCCTCGGCCGCCCTCGCCTTGGCGGCCTTCGCCTTGGCAAGGCGCAGGCCCGCCTTGGCGCCGGCCTTTTTGGCCTTGATCGTCTTGGCAACGGGCTTTTTGGGCTCGTCCGTCAGGCGCGCCTTGGCCACCACCGGCGCCTTGTAATTCACCGTCTGGCGTTCATGGCGGGTGCGGGGCGCACGCGGGCCTTGCGCATAATGGCGTTCCTCCGCCTGGCGGATGCGGCGCTGGATGATCTCATGCGCCATGGCGCGCAGCACGGTGCTGATGCCGGCGCCACTGACGCCGGAAATCATGTGCACCTTGTGGCCGCAGGCTTTCTCCAGCGCGGCCCGCTTCTTCGCCAGGTCTTTTTCGGGAATCGCGTCCACCTTGTTCAGGGCCACGATCTCGGGCTTGTTTTCCAGCCCGTTGCCATAGGCTTCCAGCTCGGCGCGGATGGTCTTGTAGGTCTTGGCTACCGCATCGCCGGTGCCGTCGATCAGGTGCAGGATCGACGCGCAACGTTCAGCATGGCCCAGGAAGCGGTCGCCCAGCCCGACGCCTTCATGCGCGCCTTCGATCAGGCCCGGCAGGTCGGCCAGCACGAAATCGGTCTCGTCGATCTTCACCACGCCAAGCTGGGGTTCCAGGGTGGTGAAAGGATAGTCGGCGATCTTGGGCCGCGCCGCCGAGACGCGGGACAGGAAGGTGGACTTGCCGGCATTGGGCATGCCGATCAGCCCGGCATCGGCGATCAGCTTGAGCTTCAGGATGAAGGTGCGTTCCTCGGCGGGCAGGCCCGGCAGCGCGAATTCCGGCGCCTGGTTGGTGGAGCTCTTGAAATGGTAATTGCCGAAGCCGCCATTGCCGCCCTTGAGCAGGCGGAAGCGCATGCCGGGCGTGGCCATGTCCACGATCAGCGTCTCGCCATCTTCCTCGTAGATCTCGGTTCCGACCGGCACCTTCATGATGGCGGCGTCGCCATTGGCGCCGGTCATCACCTTGCCCTTGCCGCCCTCGCCGCTCTTGGCCTTCACATGCTGCTGGAAGCGGAAGTCGATCAGGGTGTTGAGATTCTCCACCGCTTCGGCGATCACATCGCCGCCGCGCCCGCCATCGCCGCCATAGGGGCCGCCATATTCGATGAACTTCTCGCGCCGAAAGGCGATGCATCCGTTGCCACCGGCTCCGGACTGGGCATACACCTTTGCGACGTCGAGAAAACGCATTCAAAACCCTTGTTTATTGGTCGCTCGTCGGTACGCTGTCGCTACCGACCACGCCGACGCTCCTAAGCGGCCTGTTTTCGCAGGAAATCGGCCCGCGTCAACAGCATGTCATGGCACAGCACATCCATGCCCCGGGCCCGGCAATTGCGCATATACGAGCCGTTGTGGCGGCCCCCCAGCTTGGCAAGGACATGGCCGGAGGCGGGATTGTCGTAGAACCAGCCGGCATGGACCGTTTCCAGCCCCAGCGCCTCAAAGGCGTACGCCACCAGCCGGTGCGCCGCCTCGGTGGCATAGCCCAGGCCCCAGAAGGGCTTGCCCAGCCAATAGCCGAACTCGTCCCCGCCCTGCAGCCCCGCCACGCCCATGAACAAGCGGTCTTCCTTGCGGACAATCACAAAGCGGTTGGCCTCACCCGACGCCACAAAGGCTTCGGCATCGTCCTCGCTATAGGGATGCGGCGCGCGGGCCGTCATGCGCGCCACGTCATAATCGCCCAGCCAGGCCGTGATGCTGATGATATCCGAAGGCAGAGGCGCCCTCAGGATCAGTCTATTTGTCTCCAGGATGCACATGTCATTCCCCGCTCGTTCCTTTCGATGCGAGGAAATAAAAAAGGGAGATGGCGGACCATCTCCCTCGCAACAATGGGCCGCCAATTTCTTGGCGGCCTATGTCTTCAGCCGCCTATTCTGCCGCAATCTTCATCGCCGGATTCGCGTGCGAGACCACGGACACGAAGGTACGGCGCTTGTAGCCGGTCTTGAACGAGACATGGCCATTGCGAAGGGCAAACAGGGTGTGGTCCTTGCCCATGCCGACGCCTTCGCCCGCATAGAACTTGGTGCCACGCTGGCGAATGATCACGTTGCCGCCGGCGACCTTCTCGCCGCCGAACAGCTTGACGCCCAGCATCTTGGGGTTGGAGTCGCGACCGTTGCGCGAAGAACCGCCTGCTTTTTTGTGTGCCATACGACTAGTCCTTTAACCGGCAGTGATGCCCAGCACCTTCACGGTCGTGAAGTGCTGGCGATGGCCACGCTTGCGGTGGGTGTTCTTGCGGCGCTTCTTCTTGAAGGCGATGACCTTCTCGCCCTGGCCGTGCTCGACGATCTCGCACTGGACCGACGCGCCCTTGACCAGCGGTGCGCCGATCTTGGGGGTGTCGCCACCCAGCAGCAGGACCTCGAGATCGAGCTTGGAGCCGACATCGCCCGCCAGGGTTTCGACCTTCAGGACAGTGTCCTTGGCCACTTTATACTGTTTTCCGCCGGTGCGGACGACCGCATACATGGTCTAAACCTTTGAAAATAATTGTTTTTCCTGGAACTTGAGTCCCGGGAGAGCGGCGGAATATACGCAATGCCGCTCCCCGGTCAAGGACCGGTTTTTGAAGGCTTTTTTTGGCGTTCCAGGACCAGCCCCAACACGGCTCCGACCAGCAGGACCACCCCCACCAGAAGCGCCATCCATTTGGCGTGGCTAAGGGTGGCGGCCAGGCGCGCGCCCGCATCGGTGGCGCCCCACAGCATCATGGAGAATTGCGCTGCGTTTTCGCACGCATCCAGCAACGCCCCGGCGATCGGCACCGCCGCCAGAAGGCTGAGAATGCGGCGGGCCCGTCCGGGGCGGGGCGCAAAGGCTTCGCGGGCAAGGATGCCGGAATAAAAGAAGGCGGCGGCGTAAAGCGGCATCAGCAGGTAGTCCAGGCCCCAGTTGAAGCCGGCGCGCACGGCAACCATCGAGCGGCTCCAGGCCCAGAAAGCGATGCGATAGTCCGCGCCGCTGGAAAAGGTCTGCAGGTCGGCGGTGCCGACACCCGACAGGGCTTTGAGCCGCAGGTCCAGCGCCACCAGCACGGCAAAGACCAGCGCCGCAAGGATGGAAGCAATGGCCCAGCGGCGGACCAGCATTTGCCGGGTGATGCGCATGACGCCTCTGAGATATGCTAATCCCATACTATGCGAAGCGTCGGAGACATTCTCTACAATTTCCACTGGGTGATACCGGGGGACGCGGCACGCGCCATGCAGGCCTGGGCCGGAGGCCTGGCGCCGTTTCTGGCGCGCCGCGGCATCCGCGCCATCATCAACCTGCGCGGCCGCAACCAGGATCTGGGCTGGTGGCGCAACGAAACCGCCATCGCCGAAGGCGCCGGCATCGCGCATCTGGACGCCATGCTGGATTCGCGCAAGCTGCCCACCCGCGAGATGCTGGTGAAGTTGATCCATAGTTTCGATACGGCGCCGCGGCCATTTTTGCTCAAATGCTCCGGCGGCCAGGACCGCACCAGCTTCGCCGCCGCGCTCTACCTGATCCACAAGGGTGGCTGGAGCGCCATGCCCGCCGCCATGGCGCAGTTCGCCCGCTTTCCCTATCTGCATTTCCCCAAGACCCATCAGCGCTGGCTGAAGCCGTTTGTGGATTTCTCGCGCGAAGATGCGAACGGCGCGCCGTTGGCGGAGTGGATCGCCGCCAGCTACACGCCGGAAAAGCTCAAGGCCTGGCTGGACAGTCATGGCCTGGCCGATAGCTATGCGGCGATCTTCACCACGCCCACGCGTTCTCCGAGGCAATGGTAGGCAAGATCACAATTGCGCCGGATGTCTTTCTTTGGCGCGAATATTTTTCACCCCTTCAGCAAAAGCAGTTGCTGGACGATGTGCTGGCGCGGCTGGAACAGGCGCCGCTCTACCGTCCGGTGATGCCCGGCAACGCCAAGCCCTTTTCGGTGGAGGAAAGCAATTTCGGGTCCCTGGGCTGGGTGTCGGACAAAGCGGGCTACCGCTACCAGCCGACTCATCCGGTAACGGCAAAGGCCTGGCCAGCGATTTCCCCTGCCCTGCTGGCGCTGTGGGCCGCGATCAACGCCCCGCCGCCGCCGGAATGCTGCCTGGTCAACCTCTACCGTGCCGGGGCCAGGATGGGCCTGCACCAGGACCGCGACGAACAGGATGTCAGCGCGGCGGTGATCGGGGTGTCGCTGGGGGATGAAGCCCTGTTCCGCATCGGGGGCGCTGCCAGGGGCGGCAGGACCGCCAGCGTGGTGCTGGCCTCGGGCGACGTGATCGCCTTCGGCGGCACCGCCCGGCTGGCCTATCACGGCATTGACCGCATCCGGCCCGGGACCTCCCGCCTGGTGCCGGGGGGTGGGCGGCTCAGCCTGACCTTGCGGCGGGTCTCTGTTTGATGGCGCCCTGACGGGCGCGGGGGCTTAAAAAAAGGCCCCCGGCCGGGGGGGGCCGGGGGCTAATGCGCTTTAATGCGCGAGGGACACCGGGAGGGGATGAACCGGTGACCCAGCGAAGACGGGGGCTGGAAGCGAGCGGGGGGCAGTGCCAACAGCCCAGGGCCGTCTTCGAGATATAAACTATGCAGGAATGCAACAGGTTTCAAGAAAATTCTAATACCTGACAGAATTATAATGACAGTGCTATTTCCGTCATAAGGGATTTTGGCCAAATCAACCGGATTTTGGACCGCCGACGCGAGTCCCGTGATCACAGCGCCGCACCGAATTCCGCGAAAATCGCGCTGCTCAGCGGATCCCGCGCAAAGGCCCATTCGGGGTGCCACTGCACCCCCAGAACAAACGCCCTCGCGCCCGGCAGTGACACCGCCTCGATCTGGCCGTCCGGCGCGACCGCTTCCACGCTGAGTCCCGGCGCCAGCCGGTCAATGCCCTGATGGTGCAGCGAGTTCACTTTTGCCTGGCTGAGGCCCGACAGCCGGCTGAGCACGCCGCCTAGGGTGATGGCGATGGCATGGGCGGGCGCATATTCCATGTCCAGCGGCACATCCCTGGGTTCGCGATGATCCAGCCGGCCGGCAATCTCGTGCACATGCTGATGGAGCGTGCCGCCCAGCGCCACGTTCAGTTCCTGGAAACCGCGGCAGATCGCCAGCAACGGTTTGCCGGCGGCGATGGCGGCAGCAAACAGCGGCAGGGTGGTGGCATCGCGCGCCTCGTCCAGCGCGGTGCCGGGCCGCGCCGTGGCGCCGTAACGGGACGGCGCGACATTGGACGGGGAACCGGTGAACAACAGCCCGTCAACACGGGCCAGCACGGCGGCGGCATCCAGCGGCGCATCGGTGGAAGGGATCAGCAGCGGCAGGGCGGCAGCGCCGTCGCGGATGGCGGTGATGTATTCGTCATTGGCCTAGTGCACCGCCATCCCGTCCCCAATGCGGCGGTCGCAGACAATGCCGACGCACTTCACCGGGCGTTGCTTAGGCGCCGCGCCTTTTGCAGCGGCGTGAACAGGGCCGGATCGATCGCCACCCCGGGCTCGATCGTCTGCAGCGCCACGGTGGTGTTGCCGCCCTGGGCGTCCTTCACCGTCCATTGCCGCAGCTCCAGCCCCGGTGAAGTGAACATCAGGCTGATGTTGGAGGTGTTGCGGGCATTGGTGGTGCGCGCCCGCACGATCACCGCGCCATTCTGTTCGGCGACGTCCATCACCGCGCGCGTATCCTTGAGGTCGAGATTCTGGTTCAGGAGCAGGTCCAGCGGCGTGTCGGACAGTGCATAGCGGTCCACCGTGTTGAGCTTGGTGTTCTTGACATAGACTTGGCCTTCGGTCGCCACGATCAGCAAGGTGCTTGGCGGGGCGAACTCAAAGCGGATCTGGCCGGGCTTCTGGATGTAGAGCAGGCCCTGGTCCACGCCGCCATTCGGCCCGATCTGGATAAAGCGCGCCTTGAGGCTGTGGACGGCGTTGAGGGAGGCACTGAGCCGGTCCAGCAGCGCCTTCTGATCGTCGGTGTAATTGTGCCGGAAGCGCTTCGGCGGGGCTATGACGGCGCCGCCCAGCAGAACGACGGACAGGACAGCGGCAAGGCAGAGGGACAAACGGCGCATCGGCAAAGCTCACACGGCAAGATGGAGATATTGAGGCCATTTGCGGCTGATGGAGGGGCAAGATAGATTCCGCGGCAAGCAATAAGCAACCCCAAGAATCCTCAAGCTTCATGTCCGATTCTGCATTTGACCATATCGCGGTCCTGGGCGCCGGTGCCTGGGGCACCGCCCTGGCCCTGGCCGCCCATGCCGCGGGGCGCAAGACCACGCTGTGGGTGCGCGAAGACGATGTGCTGGCCGACATCAGGGCCGGGCGCGGCAACCGGTTCCTGCCCGGCGTAACGCTTCCCAAGGACCTGGCCGTGACCGGCGATCTGGCCGAAGCGGCCAAGGCCGACGCCCTGCTGCTGGTGGTGCCGGCCCAGGTGCTGCACGGCTTTGCCGATTCGCTGCGCCCGCACTTGCGCCCCGGCCAGCCTCTGGTGATCTGTGCCAAGGGAATCGAGAAAGGCACCGGCAAGCTGGTGACCGAAGTGGCCGCCGAGGCGCTGCCGGGCGCGGCGCTGGCGATCCTGTCCGGACCATCCTTCGCGCGCGATGTGGGCCGCGGCCTTCCCACCGCCGTCACCATCGCCGCCAAGGATGACCTGGCGGCCAAATTGCAAACCGCGCTCAGCGGTCCGGCGTTCCGTCCCTATGCCAGCGACGACTTGACCGGCGTGGCGCTGGGCGGCGCGGCCAAGAATGTCTATGCCATCGCCTGCGGCGTGGTCGAAGGCATGGGGCTGGGCGAGAATGCCCGCGCCGCACTGCTGGCGCGCAGCTTCGCCGAACTGTCGCGGCTGGGCGAAGCGCTGGGCGCCAAGCGCGAGACCCTGATGGGCCTGTCGGGCCTGGGCGACCTGGTGCTGACCGCAACCAGCAAATCATCGCGCAATTTTTCCTTCGGCGTGGCGCTGGGCGCAGGCGCCGAACCGGGCGGGGCGCTGGCCGAAGGCGTGGACACCGCGCCGGCGCTGGTGGCGCGCGCCAAGGCGGCTGGTGTGGAAATGCCGATCGCCGAAGCCATGGCGGATCTGCTCAGCGGCGCGTTGCCGGTGGGCGAAGCCATGCTGCGGCTGATGAGCCGTCCCCTGAAAGCCGAGAAATAAAATGGCTCACTGGTTGTTCAAGAGCGAACCCGAGACCTGGTCCTGGGCGATGCAGAAGAAGAAGGGCGCCAAGGGCGAGCCCTGGAGCGGTGTGCGCAATCACACCGCCAAGCTGAACATGAAGGCAATGAAGAAGGGCGACCTGGGCTTCTTCTATCATTCCGGCGAGGAGAAGGCCGTGGTGGGCATCGTGGAAGTGATCGGCGAATACCGCCCCGATCCCACGGATGAGAAGGGCCAGTTCGGCCTGGTAATCGTGAAAGCGGTGAAGGACATGCCCAAACCCGTCACCCTGGCGGACTGCAAGCTCAATCCCACGCTGGAGACGATGAGCCTGGTGAACAGCTTCCGCCTGTCTGTGCAGCCGGTCACGGCCACTGAGTGGAAAGAAGTGTGCCGGATGGGCGGACTTAAATAATCACTTCTTCGCGAACTTGGCGGCGAAGAAATCGCCCTTGTTCCAGGTGGCGCGCTGGTCCGCATCGGCCAAGGTGTAGGTGATCGCAAGGTTCAGCGCCGCGAATTTGGCCGCCGCCTCGTAGCGGAAGGGCAGCGAAATGTCGTCGCTGGGCTTGTGGTAGTGATTGGCCCAGAAATCCTCCCACGCCTTCTTGCCGCCATTGGCATAGCCGGTGGCCAGGAACACCGCCGGCACCCCAACCTCGACGAACCGGTAATGGTCGGAACGGGTGAAGACGCCCTGGTCGGGCATCGGATCGGGAGACAACGCCACATTCATGCCGGCGGCGGCGCGCTTGACCGCCGGGCCGATGCTGGAACGGTCGGCGCCGAACGCCGTCACATCGGTGAAATCGTAGGTCAGCAGCGGCATGTCCAGATCCACATCGGCGGTGATGGCGCTGAGCGGCACGGTGGGATTGCGGGCGAAATATTCCGCGCCCAGCAGGCCCTTTTCCTCGGCGGTGACGACCAGGAACAGCGCCGAGCGGCGCGGCTTCTTGCCCGCCTGCATCAGCCGCGCCACTTCCAAGGTGGTCGCCACGCCCGAGGCATTGTCCATGGCGCCATTGTTGATGCTGTCGCCCTTCACCGGCGGGGTGATGCCGATATGGTCGAGATGGCCCGACAACACGACATATTCGGATTTCAACTTGGGATCGGACCCGGGCACCAGGCCGATGACATTCTTGCTCATCACCGTCTTGATCTCGGTGTCGAGAGTGGCGCTCAACGACTGCTTCAAGTCGAAGCCGCGCACCGCGCCGTCCGGGGTTTCCGCCGATGCCAGGATCTTCGCCGCATCGGCGCCCAGCAGCCTGGACGCGCCCGCTACGCTGACCAGCCCCAGCGAGGGAATGGGCGCGGCGACAAAGGGCTTGCCGTCCTTGCCGCGCCAGGTCATGCCCCAACCGCGATACTGCCGCACGGCATTGGCGAAGGGCGAGATTTTCTCACGGGTCAGATTGTTGATCGCCAGCACCGCCGCCGCGCCATGCGCCATGGCGGTGGCGCGCTTGTTGCGCCCGTTCATGTAATAGGCGCGCTCCTCGGTCTGCCAGGACTTGGGCGCGCCTGTCAGGATCACCGCGATCTTGCCCTTGACGTTGAGCCCCGCGTAATCGTCGCGGCCATGCTCGGGCGCCACCAGGCCGAAGCCGACGAACACCATCGGCAAATCCAGCTTGATGTGCGCCGTCACCGGATCGTCGCCCGGGATATAATCCTTGCCGAACACCAGCGGCACAGCCCCCGCCGCGCTTTTGACGGTCAAAACACCGGGACCGGTGGGCCGGAAGGCCTGGAGAGGCACCGCCTGGAAATAGCCGCCATTATCGCCGCCGGGGGTCAGGCCGATCTTTTTCATCTGGCCAGCAACATAGTCGGCGGCCATGTCGAATTCCGGGGTGCCGGGCTCGCGGCCTTTCAGCCGGTCGCTAGCGAGATTGGCGATGTCGGCGCGCATCCGCGCCGCCGAGGGCGAGTCCTTCACCGGCTGGGCGGCGGCCGGCGCCAGCAGCAGGACAACGCCCAGCAGGGCGGCGATGCGGATGGATGTCATGGCGTCCCCGAAATCTGGAAATAGGCGCAAAAAGGCGCGGCTATAAGTAACGCCGCACCGACAGACTATAAGGCGAATAACCCGCGGCCCGATAGGCGTTGAGCGCGGTATCGTTGCCCGCCAGCACGCCGATCATCAGCAGCTTGTGGCCGCGTTCCCGCGCCCAGGCTTCACAGCCCTGGATCAGGGCGCGGCCCAGCCCCTTGCCCCGCGCCTCAGGCTGCACATACAGCTCGGCGATAGCGCCGTGGCGGCGTTCCGGCTCGACCACGAAGAGCTCGCTATTCTGGTCATGGGCAAAAGCCCAGCCCAGCGCTTTGCCGCCTTCCTCCGCGATCAGCATGATGCCGTGCTTTTCGGCGCAGCGATGCTGCGCCTCGCGCCAGTGATCGGCGGCGAAATCAGGATCGCGGCGGCGGTTGGGCTCGAACGCGGCCTCATGATCCTGCAGGCCGGTGATGAAGGACAGGATCGCAGGCTCGTCCTGCGGCAGCCGTGCTTCACGGACAAAAAAAGTTCGGATCGGATCAGCGCTCATATAAAACTCATGCTTCGACAAGCTCAGCATGAGGATTGAGCTTGATCCTCACCCTGAGCTTGTCGAAGGGTGAGGACGCGTTCTGTCAGTGATCGAGCGCCTTGACGATTTCTTCCGTCATCTTCTTGGCGTCGGCGAACAGCATCATGGTGTTGTCCCGGAAGAACAGCTCGTTCTCCACCCCGGCATAGCCGGCGCCCATGCCGCGCTTGATGAACAGCACGGTCTTGGCCTTTTCCACGTCCAGCACCGGCATGCCGAAGATCGGCGACTTGGGATCGGTCTTGGCGCTGGGATTGGTGACGTCGTTGGCGCCGATCACGTAAGCCACGTCGGCCTGGGCGAACTGCGAATTAATGTCTTCCAGCTCGAACACTTCGTCATACGGCACATTGGCTTCCGCCAGCAGCACGTTCATATGGCCGGGCATGCGGCCCGCCACCGGATGGATCGCGTAGGTGACTTTGACGCCTTCCTTCTTCAGCTTGTCGGCCATTTCGCGCAAGGCATGCTGGGCCTGGGCCACCGCCATGCCATAGCCCGGCACGATGATGACGCTGGAGGCGTTCTTCATGATGAAGGCCGCATCGTCCGACGAACCCTGCTTGACGGGGCGGGTTTCCACCGCGCCCGCGGCCGCGGCGCTGCTGTCGCCGCCGAAACCGCCGGCAATGACACTGACGAAGCTGCGGTTCATGCCCTTGCACATGATGTAGGACAGGATGGCGCCCGAGGAACCCACCAGCGCGCCGGTGATGATCAGGGCGGTGTTCTCCAGCGTGAAGCCGATGCCGGCCGCCGCCCATCCCGAATAGGAGTTCAGCATCGACACCACCACCGGCATGTCGGCGCCGCCGATGGGGATGATGAGCGTAATGCCGAAGATGAAGGCCAGGCCCGTGATCGCCCAGAAGGTCCATTCCTGCTGGTCCATCACGAAATAGACGATCAGGCCGATGATCGCGGCGAACAGCGCCAGGTTCAGCAGATGCCGCCCCGGCAGCATGATCGGCGCGCCCTTCATGTTGCCGTTCAGCTTGGCGAAGGCGATCAGCGAGCCGGCAAAGGTGATGATACCGATGGCGACGCCCAGGCTCATCTCGACCAGGCTCTGCGCCTTGATCAGGCCGTTGCAGACATTGTCGGCGTCCAACTGGCAGATGCCGAAGGACTCCGGCGAATAGAAGGCCGCACCCGCCGCGAACACGGCCGCCAGGCCGACCAGGCTGTGAAAGGCCGCGACAAGCTGCGGCATGGCGGTCATGGCGATGCGCTTGGCCATCACCGCGCCGATGCCGCCGCCGATGGCGAGGCCGCCGACAATCAGGCCGATGGTCAGGGCGTCGGAAACATTGGACAGCCACAGGGTGGTGGCGATGGCCAGCGCCATGCCCAGCATGCCGTTGCGGTTGCCCGCCTGGCTGGTGGAGGGCGAGGACAGGCCTTTCAGCGCCAGGATGAAGAGGACACCCGAAGCCAGATAGAGAAGTGCGGCGATTTCGGCGGTGTTCATCTCACTTGGCCTTCTTCTTGTACATCGCCAGCATGCGGGCGGTGACCAGGAAGCCGCCGAAGATGTTCACGCTCGCCATGACCAGCGCGAAGAAACCCAGGCCCTTGGAAATCCACGAGGCCTCGCCGATCACCGGGACCGCCACCGCGACCAGAGCGCCCACCACGATCACCGAGGAGATCGCGTTGGTCACCGCCATCAGCGGCGTGTGCAGCGCGGGCGTCACGCCCCACACCACGAAATAGCCCACGAAGATCGCCAGCACGAAGATGGAGAGGCGAAACACGAAAGGATCGATCATTTCCATTGGTCAGCCCGCCCTAACTTCTTGCCACAGGCGCGCCGTCCTTGGTGACGGCCGAGCCCTTGACGATCTCATCGTTCCAGTCCAGCGCCAGGGCGCCGGTCTTCTTGTCCACGATCAGCGACAGGAAATTGAACAGGTTGCGGGCATAGAGCGAGGAGGCGTCCACCGCCAGCGCGCCGGGCAAATTGGTCGGCCCCAGGATGGTGACGCCATGCGCCTCCACCACTTCGTCGGGCTTGGAAAGCGGAGTGTTGCCGCCGGCGCCCGCCGCCAGGTCCATGATCACCGAACCGGGCTTCATGGTCTTGATCATCTCTTCCGTCACCAGGATCGGCGCCTTGCGGCCCGGGATCAGGGCGGTGGTGATGACGATGTCCTGCTTCTTGATGGTCTCGGCCGTCAGGGCCGCCTGCTTGGCCTGGTATTCCGGGCTCATGGGCTTGGCGTAACCGGCCGCCGTCTGGGCGTTCTTGAATTCCTCGTCCATCACCGCGACGAAAGTGCCGCCCAGCGATTCCACCTGTTCCTTGGTGGCCGGGCGCACGTCGGTGGCGCTGACGATGGCGCCCATGCGCTTGGCGGTGGCGATGGCCTGAAGGCCCGCAACACCCACGCCCATCACCAGCACGCGCGCCGGGGCAATGGTGCCCGCCGCGGTCATCATCATGGGCATGGCGCGGCCGAAGGTGGCGGCGGCATCCACCACCGCCTTGTAGCCGGCGAGATTGGCCTGGGACGACAGCACGTCCATGGACTGGGCGCGGGAAATGCGCGGCAGCAATTCCATGGCGAAGGCGGTGATGCCGGCGCTGGCCAGCGCGTTGATATTGTCTTGCTCGGTATGGGGCGAAAGAAGCGCCGCCACGACGGCGCCGCGTCTGATATTGGCGATCTCCGGTCCCTGCGGCCCGCGCACCATCAGGACGATGTCGGCGTCCCGCACGGCAGAGGCGGCATCGGGGGCGATGGTCGCGCCCGCCGCCAGGTAATCGGCATCGGCGATCTTGGCGCCGGCGCCGGCGCCGGCCTGGACGACGATGTCCAGTCCCAGGCCCTTGAGCTTCTTGATGGATTCCGGGGTCGCGGCAACGCGCGTCTCACCGGGGCGGGTTTCCTTCGGGATCGCGACGCGCATGGGATGCGCTTAACCGTGGGTGCGGAAAATGGCGAGGAAGATCATCAAGAGGATGATGAAACCGAAGGTCCATTTGGAACCGGTCAGAAAGCCGGCATAGGCCTTCTTGTGCGCGGTAATGTCCATGGATCCCGGCTGATGGTCGGATTCGTGCGCCATTAGGCCCCCAATTTGCAGCAAAAGTGGCCGGACTATAGCAAACGCGCACGCGGCGGCAACTTGGTTTATTAAGCCTTACGATCAAGGGGGTTGGAGCTTTGCCGCGGCGGCGAAAGCTGTGGAATCAGGGCGATTCAGCTTTGATTAAGCATCGAAACGCCGCCCGTTATTGTACCGCAAAGGAACAGGCTTAAACGCCACATTTACCTGTGCTGCCGCAAAGTCGCGTCTCATTTCGAGAGGCATACCGTCATGGCGCAGACCATTCTTGTGGTGGACGACGATCCGGTGCAGCGGCGCCTGCTGGAAGCGGCAATCACCCGCAGCGGCATGACGGTCGTGACCGCGCCCGGCGGCCAGCCTGCGCTGGACCTGATCAACGGCGTGCGCGGCGACCAGATCACCTTGATGATGCTGGACCTGGTCATGCCCGACATGGGCGGCCTGGACGTGCTGGCCAAGCTGCGCCCCACCAATCCCGACCTGCCCGTGATCGTGCTGACCGCCAAGGGCGGCATCGATTCGGCCGTGGAAGCCATGCGCGCGGGCGCCAACGATTTCCTGGTCAAGCCGGCCAGCCCGGAGCGCATCGCCGTCTCCATCCGCAACCAGCTCAAGATCGGCACCCTGTCGGGTGAAGTGAAGCAGCTGAAGAAGAAGGCGGACAACAAGCTGAGCTTTGACGACCTGGTCGCCTCCTCGCCGGAGATGAAGCAGGTGTTCCGCCTGGGCACCCGCGCCGCCCAGTCCGACATTCCCGTGCTGATCGAAGGCGAAAGCGGCGCCGGCAAGGAACTGATCGCCCGCGCCATCCAGGGCACATCCGTCCGTTCGGGCAAGCCCTTCGTGACCGTCAATTGCGGCGCGATCCCGGAAAACCTGATCGAAAGCATCCTGTTCGGCCATGAGAAGGGCTCGTTCACCGGCGCCTCCGACAAGCACCTGGGCAAGTTCCAGGAAGCCGATGGCGGCACGCTCTTTTTGGACGAGATCGGCGAATTGCGCCTGGACATGCAGGTCAAGCTGCTGCGCGCCCTGCAGGAAGGCGAAGTGGACCCGGTCGGTTCCAAGCGCCCGGTGAAGGTGAATGTGCGCATCATCGCCGCCACCAACCGCGACCTGGGCCAGATGGCTCGCGAAGGCACTTTCCGCGAAGACCTGTATTATCGCCTGAACGTGTTCCCCGTGCTGGTGCCCAGCCTGCGCGACCGCACCGGCGACATCGCGCCGCTGGCCCGCCATTTCATCGAGCGTTTCGCGGCGGAAGAGAACAAGGCGGTTTCGGGCCTCACCACCCAGGCCGGCCAGCTTCTGGAAAAATTCAACTGGCCGGGCAATGTGCGCCAGTTGGAAAACACCATCTTCCGTGCCGTCGTGCTGTGCGACGGCCAGTTGCTGGATGTGTGCGACTTCCCGCAGATCGCCGCGGCGATGGGCGTGGATACCGTGGTGCGCCAGAACCAGCCCGCGCCGGTACAGGGCGGCCATAGCGCCCCGGCCCTGCCCGCGGCTTCTGCCTATGCCCTCAACGCCACGGACGGTGCGGGCCACATCCGCAAGTTCGAGGAAATGGAATCGGAAATCATCCGCATGGCCATCGCCCGTTACGACGGCCATATGTCGGAAGTGGCCCGCCGCCTGGGCATCGGCCGCTCCACCCTTTACCGCAAGCTCAAGGAATTCGGCCTGGAAGTCGATCTTGAGAATGAGCCGATGGCCAAGGTCGCCGAAGATGACGGCGCGATCGAGGAAGCTGGTATTCGCAAGGCCGGGTAATCCGCATGGCATGGCGCATGGGCCGCGCCGCCTTCTGGCGTCTGGCTGTCATCAATCTTCTGGTCGCGGCGGGGATTATCGCCCTGTTGCCCAAAGAGCTGAACCTGCTGCTGCAGGAGGGTGACGGCATTGCCATGCCGCCGGTGCCGACGAAGCCCATGATCGCGCTGATCCTGTGCCTGCCGGTGGGATGGATGGGCCGGCTGCGCCTGCATGATGTCGGCAAGAGCGGCTGGCACGCCTGGATGCCCTTTCTTGCCTTTGCCTGTTTCACCACGGTCCAGGCGATCGCCGCGCCGATGATGCTGAAATACGCGCTGTGGGCGCAGCGCACTGGCGACAGCGCCATGCCCGCCCAGGCCGGCATGGTGGGCATGATCGCGCTGTGGCTCTGTGGGTTGTTGCTGGCGGCCGGCACCTTGCGCACGCTGTTTCTGTGGCTGCAGCCGAGCGAGATACAGGACAATCGCCACGGCCCCGCGCCCGTTTCAGCGCAGCAGCCCGATATTGCGCCGGGGAAACTTCCGCAATTTGGCAGGCTGGGCCGGCTGCCATTCTGGATCATCGTGGCGGTCAATTACGCGGCCTTCCGCCTGCTGAACGGCCAGGTGCAGATCCTGCAGGAACTGGTGATCCTGTGCTACCTGCCCAGCTTCGCGGCGGCTGTTTTGCGGCTGCATGATACCGGCCGCACGGCGGCGCCGGCGGCGGTCGCCTTCGCCATTAGCGCCATCGAGCCGTTTCTCGAAGGCCCCCTCAAGCAATGGGCGCTGCAGACTTTCGCGCCGGATGGCCTGCTGGGCGGTTTCTTTGCCGGCAATGCCACCGTCATCGTGGCGAATATCGCCACCTTCTATTTGATGTTCCTGTGCTGGCAGCCAAGCGAGCCCGACACCAACCGCTATGGCACAGGGCCGGCGGACGCAGCCATCGACGATTTTGTCGCGCAAAATGCGATGCAGGCTCCAGACCGACCCGCATCACAGGCCTATGCCGCCAAGCCGGCGACACGCAGCGCCGCACAAAGAAGCTTCGGCAAGCGCGCGCACTGATTTACCTTCTCTATCGTCGGAAAAGGCCCTTGTTTCGCAGCAGGGGCCTTTTCTTTTCGATGCCTGCGCCTAAGCGCGGGTTGTTGAGGCGCGCGCGGGCAGGCGCTTAACGCATATCCATCGCGGTGAGATAAAGATCTAGCATGGCTTCCTGTTCCTGGAAGTCCGCCTTGTCCAATTTCCGCATGCGGATCACCTGGCGCATGATCTTGGTGTCAAAGCCGGTGCCCTTGGCCTCGGAATAGACTTCGCGAATGTCCGCGGACAAAGCGGCGCGCTCTTCCTCCAGCCGCTCGATGCGGTTGACGAAGGTTTTGAGCTGGTCTTTGGCAAAGCCGGATTTGGCCATCAGGGGAACTCGGGTTTTGTGAAAAGCGGCGGACCCTACAGCGGCGGCGCAAAGCGGCGCAACGCTTATTTGCCCATATCCACCAGTGCCGCATCTATGATGCCTTTCAGGCGCAACGCAAAGTCTTGTGCCGCCGCGCCGGTGGCGATCAAGTCCTGCCGCATTTCAATCAGCACATGCGGCAACCCGCGCAATGTGCCATGGATATTCAGCGTGTCGCCGTCCAGCGCGCCGGTATAGGGCTCATTGTCGCCGACCGTGAAACCGGCCTGTTCCAGCCGCGCCATCAGGGGCACCGCCAGCCGCGCATCGCGGTCATAGAGTACGCCCACTTCCCATATGCGCGGCGTCGTCTTCCAGCTGGGGGTGAAACTGTGCATGGAGAGGATCACCGCTTGCGGGCCGATGCGGTCGAGTTCGGCGGCGATGGCGGCATGATAGGGCGCGTGATACGCCGCGATGCGCCGCGCCACTTCGCCCGCATCGGCGTCGCGATTGCCCGGAATGATACTGCCGTCCGACAGCTTCATCACCAGGGTGGGATCGTCCGCCCCCCGGTTGAGGTCGATCAGGAGCCGCGACCAGCGCCCCAGCAAGGCCGGCGCGCCCCAGGCCAAGGCCAGGGCGCGCGTCACCGCCGCCGCCCCGATGTCATAGGCGATGTGGGTCTGAAACAGGCCTTGGTCCAGGCCCAGCGAACCAGCCTCCGGCGGCAGGGCGTTGGAGGCATGATCGCACAGCAGCAAAATCGGGCTGCTTTTCGTGCCGGGTATAGCCTCAAAGGCGTTTTCGCTCATGCGGTTGCCATATAGGATCGGGAAGCGTTGACGGCCAAGTACTTTCGGGCCAAACCGGAACCACCATGCGTCGCACGACCCTTCTCCTGGCGGTGACTTTGGGCTTGTTGACCGGGCCCGCGCATGCCGCTTTCAATGTCTGCAACAAGACCGGCCAGCCGGTACGCACCGCCATCGGCCGCTTCGACGGCACCAACTGGACCAGCGAAGGCTGGTGGACGATTAGTCCCAAAAGCTGCACCGCCCTGCTGACCGGGCCGCTGCAGGGACGCTTCTATTATCTCTATGCCAGCGACGGCGCCGCCGGAACCTGGGAAGGCAAGACGCGCTTCTGTGTCGCCCCCGAAAAACGCTTCCGCGCGGCAAAACGCGGCGGTTGCGCCAAACAGGGCTTCGACACCAGGGGCTTCTTTGAAGTGGATACGGGCAAGAAGCCCGACTGGACACAGACTCTCTCTAACTAGGATTTCCCATGCGCCGCCGCAGAAAAACAAAAATCCTCGCGACCCTGGGCCCGGCCTCCAACACGCCCGCCATGATGCGGGCGCTGTTCGATGCTGGCGTGGACATCTTCCGCATCAATATGAGCCATACCAGCCACGAAATGCTGACCAAGATGCATGGCGACCTGCGCGCGCTGAGCGAGGAAGTGGGCCGGCCGGTCGGCATCCTGTGCGACCTGCAGGGCCCCAAGATCCGGCTGGGCAAATTGTGCGGCGGCCCGCGCATGCTGGTGGAGGGCGAACGCATCAAGCTGGTGCTGGGCGAGACCAGCGACAAGCCCGAGGAAATTCCGATCCCGCATCCGGAAATCTTCCAGGCCATCAAGCAGAAGCATGCCCTGTTGATCGATGACGGCAAGGTGCGGCTTCGCCTGCTGCGCAAGGCCGATACCTTTGCCGAGGCGGTGGTGGAAGTGGCGGGCGAGATCAAGGACCGCAAGGGCGTGAACATGCCCGACACCCTGCTGCCCATGTCGGCCATGACGCCCAAGGACCGCGCCGACCTGGACGCGGCGCTGGAACTGGGTGTGGACTGGATCGCGCTGAGCTTCGTGCAGCGGCCCGAAGACGTGGCGGAATTGAAGAAGATCGTGCAGGGCCGCGCCGGCGTCCTGGCCAAGATCGAAAAGCCCAAGGCGCTGGCCTCGCTGGACGGCATCATCGAGCTGGCCGACGCGCTGATGGTGGCGCGCGGCGACCTGGGCGTGGAAATGCCGCTGGAACGCGTGCCGGGCCTGCAGAAGCAGATTACCCGCGCCGCCCGCCGCGCCGGCAAGCCGGTGGTGGTGGCAACCCAGATGCTGGAATCCATGATCAATGCGCCCATGCCCACCCGCGCCGAAGTGTCGGACGTGGCTACGGCAGTGTTCGACGGCGCCGACGCGGTGATGCTGTCGGCGGAATCGGCGTCAGGCTCCTGGCCCGTCGAAGCGGTGCAGACCATGGACCGCATCGCCTGCTCGGTGGAGGATGACGAGCTTTATCACTCCATCATCGAAGCCCAGCGCGGGGCGCCGGAAAAAACCACGCCCGACGCCATCATGGCGGCGGTGCATGAAGTGACCCAGACCATCGAGGCCCGCGCCATCGTGTGCTGGACCAAGTCGGGCCTTACCGCCATGCGCGCGGCGCGCGAACGCTCCACCGCGCCGATCATCGCGCCCACCCCAAGCCTGGAAACCGCGCGGCGGCTGTCCCTGGTGTGGGGCGTCCACAGCGTCATCACCGAGGATATCCGCGACTTTGACGACATGGTGAAGCGCGCCAGCCAGATCGCCCGCCAGGAAGGCTTCGCCCAGGCCGGCGAGCGCATCGTCATCACCGCCGGCGTGCCACTGGGCACCACGGGGGCCACCAACATGCTGCGGGTAGCGTTCGTGACGGATGAGAACTGAGCTCTCACCCTTCGACAAGCTCAGGGTGAGGAGAACGCAATTCCTCATGCTGAGCCCGTCGAAGCATGAGATCGTTTAGCTCGTCAGTTCGCAGCCCGGCATCTTGAAATCGTCGGCCACCCGCTGCGGCGTGTAGATGAACTTGCGGCCGATGCTGAGATATTTCTGGCTGCGCGTGTCATGCGCCAACATCTTGTAAAGATCGGTGCGGGGCCAGAACTGGCCGCCCACCGTTTCCACGCCCAACGTCAGAATGTCGCCGCTCAGCTTCCAGCGCCCTTCCTGGATGTTGTCCGACGGTTTGCCCTTGAGACAGACGCGGTATTCGCCGCGCCAGGTGCCGTCGGCGCGCATGCGGTCGATATACATGGCGGATTTGTCGTCCGGCTGGCCATGCCCGAACCAGGTGCCGACCATGTAGGACGGCGCCGCTTGCGCGTGTGCCGCCATGAGCAGGAAGGCGGCTAGCAGCCAGCGCATCCTCAGATATCCCGCCCCTCGACGCTCTGGGTTAGTTCGCGAATCTTGTGATCGGCGCCTTCCAGTTGCGGGTCCACTTCCAGGGCGCGGCGATAGAGCTTCAAGGCGCCTGCCTTGTCGCCATACTCCTGCAACATGTCGCCCAATTCGTTCAGGGCGTTGAAATGGCGCGGATTGAGCAGCACCACCTTTTGCAAGCTGACCAGCGCGGCGGTGTCGTCGCCCGCCGCCCGCTCCATCCCGGCACGGGCATGCCAACCTTCGGCATAATTGGGGGCGATGGCGGTGACCGCCTCCAGCAACTTCTTGGCGGTCTTCTGGTCGGAAACAGCCAGGGCCGCGCTAGCACGCATCATCAGCAGGTCCACGCTGGGACTGCCCGAAGCGCGGAACAGGGCGATCAGCTTCTGCTCGATGGGATGGGCGTCCTCGGCGCGCTCGGCCTTCTTCAACTGCGCGAAAAGCTGACCCTCGCTGGCCGCGCTGGGTGCCGGCGGCGCCGCCAGGGCGGCACCGGAAAAAAGCAGCAGAGACAGGACAAGCGCGGATCGCATAGGGCCAGCCTAATGCGACTTTGTGGCCAATTCCAGATTAGAGCAGGCGGAAAGACCTGTCCGCCGTTCGCCGTGAGGCCGATAAGCAAAAGCTCCAGTGGAGCTTTTGCTGGCCGAACGCGGCCGTTGTCCATACGCTGCCGCTAAGGACCTTTCGCAGGTCCACCGGACCTGCTCACGCCTTGGGATTCTCCCAAGGCGCCGCTCCTCCGCCCTCTGCCCAATCCAGCAGTTCCGCCAGATGCAGGATGGGTTGCAGCCTGCCCGCCCCCGCCGCCAGATGCTGCAGGCAGCCGATATTGCCCGACACGAGCACATCGGGTTCCGCGGCGGCGATGTTGCCGAGCTTGCGCGCCCGCAACTGGCCGGACAGTTCGGGCTGCAGGATGGAATAGGTGCCGGCCGAGCCGCAGCACAGATGGCTCTCGGCAAAGGGCGTGACGATGAAGCCTGCCGCTTCCAGCATCGCCTCGCCCACCCCGTTCAGCTTCAGGCTGTTCTGCAACGAGCAGGCGGGATGATAGGCGACGCGCAAGGCCTGCGGCGGTGTCACGGTCACAGGGGTGCACAGTTCGGCAAAGTCGTAGGCTGCGGCGGCGAACCGGGCAGCGCGCGGCTCCCAGACGGGATCGCCGGCGAATTGGTGGGCATAGTCCTTCAATTGCGAGGAACAGCCGGTGGCGGTGATCAACACGCCGTCATACTGGCCCTGTTCGTAAGCGATAATCGCCTGCTTGGCCCATTCGCGCGCGTCATGCTCGCGGCCCATGTGATGGGGCAGCGCGCCGCAGCAGCCTGCCCCATCCAGCGCCACCAGCTCGATGCCGCGCCGCGCCAGCACCCGGCCCACTGCGCCGTCAATCTGCGGCGCCAGCGCGCCCTGCACACAGCCGGGCATGATGGCGATGCGCTGTTTCACCACCGCGGGCTTGGGGAAATGAATCGGCTCCGGGCCTTGCGGCCTGGCGGAAAGGCCGATGCGCGCCATGGCACCCAGCCGGCCGGGCATCAGCATCACGACGGGCGCGCCGATCTTCGCCAGCAGTAGGCCGATGCGCACCAGCGCCGGCCGGGTCATCACCTTGGCGATGGTCCAGCGCAGGATCCGCTCGCCCAGCGGGCGGGTGTAATGATCCTGGATATGGGTCCGCGCCTGGTCCACCAGCCGCTGGTAATTGACGCTGGAGGGGCAGGCCGTCTTGCAGTTCAGGCAGGACAGGCAGCGGTCGATGTGATGCACCTGTTCCTTGGTCGGGGCGCCGCCCTTTTCCAGCATCTCCTTCATCAGCACGATGCGGCCACGCGGGCTGTCGCGTTCATCGCCCAGCAGCACATAAGTGGGACAGGTGGCGGTGCAGATGCCGCAATGCACGCAGGACCGTACCGCCTTGGCGGCGGGGCCCACCTGCGGATCGGCCAGTTGTTCGGCGGTAAAATTGTATCTCATGGCGCTTTGTTCATTTTATAGGCGGCCCGGATTGAACAGGGACAAAGGATCAAAGGCGGCTTTCACGGCGCGGCCCAGCGCGGCCAGCGCGGGCGCTTGCGGCGCATAAAGGCCAAGCGCGGCGCGGGCATCGGACCCGGCGCGCAGCAGCATGGCCTGGCCCTTGAACGAAGCGGCGATGGCGCGGATGCGGGAGGCGTCGGACGGCGACGCCGCCAGCCAGATCACCCCGCCGGCCCAATCGCCCAGCCAGTGCTGCAAATTCAATTCCTTCGCCACGCGCGGCGCATCGGACGGGGCGATCATCACCCGCCACACATGCCCCGGCAGATCGGCGAACTTTTCACCGTTGCCGATGGAAGCAAAGGGGTCTTCGTCTATGCGGCTGGCAGTGTTGCCCAACAACCCATGCGCCATGGCCAGCTTTTCTTCCAGCGGCTTGGCCGCGCCTTCCAGCTTGATCAGCGCGGCGCCCTGTCCGGCATTCGGCATCATCGCGGCCGGCAGATAGGCCAGCCCCGCCGGCTCCAGCGCGCTGAGCGCGATCTTGCGCAAGGCGGCGAAGCCGATTTCCGGCGTCACATCGGACAGGCAGAGGGTGGCGGCGAATTGCGGCTTGGGAAAGACGCGGAAGGTCATCTCGGTCAGCACGCACAAGGTGCCGTGGGCGCCGCAGACCAGCTTGGGCAGGTCAAAGCCGGTGACGTTCTTGACCACCTTGGCGCCGCCGCGGAAATGCTCGCCCAGGCCGTTCACCGCCTGGAAGGCCAGCAGCGAATCCCGCGCACTGCCATGGCGCAGTCGCCCCGATCCGGAGGCGTCACACGATGCCGCGCCCGCCAGGGTGGCAACGCCATTGGAGCCCAAAAGCCGTGACCAGTCGGCGGGATCAAAGCCCAGCCGCTGGTTTTTTTGCGCCAGCACGGCCGTGATCTCGGCCAACGATGTCGAAGGCTGGGCGGTGACGATCAGTTCTTCCGGCTCATACTTGATGATGCCCGACAGGCCCGACACATCGAGTTGGGGCAGGTCGTTCATGGGCTTGCCCACGCTGCGGCGGGTGCCGCCGGCCACGATCTCGAACGGCGATTTGGCCTCGCGCGCGGCGCGCACGAAGTCCGTCACCTGTTCGGGATTGACCACTTTGCTCATCAGTAGCGCGGCAAATGCGGATGCGGCAGTTGGGCGCCATGGACATGAATATGGCCCTGCTCGACGCAGGCCGACAAGGTGGGAAACACCTTGCCCGGATTGAACAGGCCCTTTGTGTCAAAGGCGCATTTCACCCGGCCCTGCTGTTCCAGCTCGGCCGTGGTGAACATGTCCACCATCAGGTCGCGCTTTTCCACGCCCACGCCATGCTCGCCCGACAGCACGCCGCCCACCTTGACGCACAGGCGCAATATGTCGGCGCCGAATTCCTCGGCGCGCTCGAACTCGCCCGGCTTCATGATGTCGAAGATGATCAGGGGATGCAGGTTGCCGTCGCCGGCATGAAACACGTTGCAGAAGCCCAGGCCATAATGCTCTGACAGCTTGGCGATCTCATCCAGAACATACGGCAAGGCATGGCGCGGAATGGTGCCATCCATGCAGATCATGTCGGGCGCCAGTTTGCCCATGGCGGCGAAAGCCGCCTTGCGGCCCGACCAGATGCGGGTGCGCTGTTTTTCGTCGGTGGCTTCCACCGTCTTGCCGCCACATTCGGCGACGATGGTGATGACGCGGCTGATGGCGTGGGAGACATCGGCCTCCACCCCATCGGCGTCGATGATCAGGATGGCCTCGGCGCCCTTGGGATAGCCGGGCTGGTTGTAGCTTTCGATCGCTTCGGCGGCGCGGCCGTCCATGAATTCCATCGCGGCCGGCACCACCCCGTCGGCGATGATGGCGGCGACGCAGGCGCCCGCTTCACTCACCGTGTCGAAACTGGCCATCAGGGTGCGGGTGACCGGGGCTTTCCGCAGAATCTTCACCACCACTTCCACCACGATGCCCAGCAGGCCTTCAGAGCCGGTAACCAGGCCAAGAAGATCGAGACCGCCCTGCGCGCCCGACTTGCCGCCGATGGTGACGATCTCGCCACCCGGCAGCACCAAGGTGACGCCCAGCAGGTTGTTGGTGGTCAGGCCATATTTCAGGCAATGCAGCCCGCCGGAATTTTCCGCCACATTGCCGCCGATGGTGCAGGCGACCTGGCTGGAGGGATCGGGCGCGTAATAGAAGCCGTTGGCTTCCACCGCCTTGGTGATGTTGAGGTTGGTGACGCCGGGCTCGACCACCACGCAGCCATTTTCGCAATCGATGTCGAGGATGCGCTTCATGCGCCCCATGCCGATCAGGATGCCGTCCTGGCGCGGCAGCGCGCCGCCGGAGAGCGAGGTGCCGGCGCCGCGCGGCACGATGGGCACGCCCTCGGCCTGCGCATATTTCAAGATCTCGCTGACCTGCTCGCGATTGGACGGCAGCACGCAGACCAATGGCGTCTGGTGATAGGCGCTGAGCGCATCGGAATCGAAGGTGGCGAGGCCCGATTTATCTGCCACCACGCCATCGGGCACGATGGCTTGCAGCGCCGAAACGATTTCGGCGCGGCGGGCGACTATCTTGGAATCGGTCGGAGGAAGAAGCATGCGCCTGTCTTTCGGGGCGCAGTATCGCTTAACCCTGGCGGGCTTTGAACCGCGGATTCTTCTTGTTGATCACGTAAACGCGGCCCTTGCGGCGGATGACGCGGCAGTCCTTGTCACGCTTCTTGAGCGACCGGAGGGAGTTGCGAACCTTCATGACACTGCCTTTTTCGAGCCAAATCGGCCCAAAAGGCCGTCTTCCGCGAGAGGCGCGGAAACTATGCGGGGGCCCCCACCCTGTCAACCCGACAAATCGAGGCCAAAAGGGCGGTTTTCCGCCAAAAATCGCTGCAAATCGGTGTAGCCTTTGGGGATGACGCGCCCCCGTTCCCGAACCGGCCGCTCTCTGACCAGCCTGCAGCGGCTGGCCGCCCTGTGCGGCGCCCTGCTGGCGGTGGCCTGCGCCGCCACCGCGCCCAAGCCGACGCCCCCGGTCCCGCCCGCGGTTTCCATCCCCATTGCCCCCCTGCCGGTCCGGCCGACCTCGGGCGATGCCAAGTTCGACGCCTTTTTGCAGGCCGCCCGCATCACCGCCCTGGGCCAGGGAATCACAGCAGCTACCTTCGACAGCGCCACGGCGGGGCTCGCGCCCATTCCCAGCATCGTTGCCGCCAATGCCAACCAGCCGGAATTTTCCAAGCCGGTGTGGAGCTACCTGGATTCGGCGGTGTCGGCGCGGCGCATCAAGGACGCCAAGCTGATGCTGGCGCGCCATGGCGATGTGCTGGCCAGGATCGAAGCCGCGTACGGCGTGCCCAAGGAGATTCTGGTCTCCGTCTGGGGCATGGAGACCGATTACGGCGCCGGCAATGGCGGGACCAATATCTTCGCGGCGCTGGCGACGCTCGCCTATGACGGGCCGCGCGCCGAATATGCCCGGGCGGAATTCTTCGCGGCGCTGAAGATCTACCAGGAGCAGCGTTACGCGCTGAGCGAGATGCGCGCCAGTTGGGCCGGCGCCTTCGGCCAAACCCAGTTCACGCCCACCACCTTCCTGAAATACGCCGTTGATGGCGATGGCGACGGAAAAATCGATCTGTGGCAGTCGGTGGCGGACGCGCTGGCATCGGCGGCGCGGCTGCTCGCCGAGCAGGGCTGGAACAAGGGCCAGGCCTGGGGCTTTGAAGTGCGGCTGCCCGCCGGCTTTGCTTATGAGGATGCTGACACCGATACCCAGAAGCCGCTGAGCGACTGGCGCGCGCGGGGCGTCAAAAGGATCGGCGGCGCGGCCTTGCCCGCGGGCGCCGACAGCGCGGCGATCTATCTACCGGCCGGGGCGAATGGTCCGGCCTTTCTGCTGTTTCCCAATTTCAACGTCATCCTGAAATACAACAATGCCGCCAGCTATGCCCTGGCGGTAGCGCTGTTGGCCGACCGCATGGCGGGCGCCGATCCGGTTGTGCACACATGGCCGCGCGCCGAGCGGCCGCTGTCGCGCAACGAACGCTTCAGCTTCCAGCAGGATCTGGCCAGGCTGGGCTTTGATCCGGGCCTGCCCGACGGGCTGCTGGGCCGCAAGACGCGCGCCGCGCTGCGCCAATACCAGAAGTCCAGATCCATGGCCGCCGACGGCTTCGCCACCGCCGCGCTGCTGATGGCGCTGGAAAAGGATGCGGCACAGCAGCCTTAAGCCTCACCCTTCGACAGTCGCTAGCGACAGCGTCGTGCGACCAGGGTGAGGAATTCCTCATGCTGAGCTTGTCGAAGCATGAGGGCTAGCGGAGCTTCTTGAAGCGCACCGTGCTGCTATCGCTGCGGCCATCGGCATCCACCACCGTCACTCGCGCCAGGCCTTCACCTTGCGGCGTGTACAGCGCCGGCGCGAAACGGTCGAAGCTGCCCAGGGGGGCGCCATTGACCAGCCAGGTCAGGGGACTGCGGCCGCCATCGGCCTTCAATTGCAGCGCCGCGTCCTTGGCACTGGCCTCGGGCAGCGGCACCACCGCGCCATTGGGCGGAAAGGCAATGGCCGGCGGCGGCAGTTCAGCCACCTGCACTTGCTGTACGGGGGCCGCCTCGCGGGTGAAGTTGCGCAGGTTGGGCGGCAGTTCGTCGGTGCCGCGTACCATCAGCGCGCCCGCCGGCACTTGCGGTGCGGGGCGGCGATCGGGCGGCAACAGCCCGAACATCTTCAGCAGCACCGGCGCGCCGGCTTCGCGCCCGACATGGCCGGGACGCGGTGTGCCGTCGGCGCGCCCCACCCATACGGCCACGGTGTAATCATTGGAAAAGCCCACCGCCCAGGCGTCGCGGAAACCGTAAGAGGTGCCGGTCTTGAAACCGATGGTGCGTTTCCGGAGCAGCCCCTGCCCCATCGCCCAGCCGTCGGGCAAGGCGACACCGTCCAGCACTTCGCGCAGGTACCAGGCGGCTACCGGCCCGAACAATCGGTGTCTGGCCGCATCCGGCGTGCCCTGGACAAAGCGCAGGCCTTGCGCCGTGCCGCCTTCGGCAATCCCGACATAGAGCATGGCGATGTCCGACAGCGAGATGCCCAAGCCCCCTAGCGCCACCGGCAGGCTGGGCGCATCGCGGGTGGGAAAGGCCAGGCGGGCGCCGGCATTCTGCAACGACAAAGTGAAGGCCAGCGGCCCCACCCGGTCCAGCACCGCCACGGCGGGAATGTTCAGCGACATCCGCAGCGCATCGCGCGCCGTCACCGCGCCCTGGAACTGGCCATCGAAGTCCTTGGGCGCGTAATCGCCGAAGGTGGTGGGGGCGTCTTCCATCCGGCTGGCGGGATGCAGGACCAGGCTGTCGAACGCCAAGCCATAGATGAAAGGCTTGAGCGCCGAGCCGGGCGAGCGGGCCCGCGCCGCCAGATCCACCTGTCCCGCCCGGCCCCAGTAATCGGTGCCGCCGACATAGGCCACCACGTTGCGGCTTTTGTTTTCCACCACCACCAATGAAATGTCGGCGCCGTCGTCGTAATAGGCGCGCTCCTGTTTCGCCAACCGTTCGGCCGCGCCCTGGATGCCGGCATCCAATGTCGTGACGATACGCGTCGCCTTGTGCTTCAGCACCAGGCGCTGCGCCAAGTGCGGCGCGCCCATCGGCATGGGCTGGCGCGCGAAAGGCACGCCTTCCTTCATGGCGGTGGCGGCGTCGCCGGCGGTGATCACCTCTTCCTCCACCATCCGCCGCAGCACCTTGTCGCGGCCGGCCAAAGCGCGCTTGGCATGGCGGTCGGGGCGCTGCTTGACCGGCGATTGCGGCAGCGCCACCAGCAGCGCGCTTTCGGCCAGATCAAGGTTTGCCGGCTCCTTGCCGAAATAGGACAGCGAGGCGGCGCGCACCCCTTCCAGGTTGCCGCCCATCGGCGCCAGGGTCAGATAGAGCGAAAGAATTTCGTCCTTGGAGTAACGCTCCTCCAACTGCACGGCGCGCACGACCTGGACGAACTTGCCCCACAGCCCATGGCCGTGCGGCTCCAGCAGCCGCGCCACCTGCATGGTCAGGGTCGAGCCGCCCGAGACGATGTGCCCGGCCTGGACGAACTGGAACGCGGCGCGCAGCATGGCGGGTGGGTCCACGCCCCAATGGCGCGCAAAGCGCTTGTCTTCATAGGCCTTGAGCATCGCCAGGTAGCGCGGTCCCACCTGGTCCGGCATGGTCTTGATGCGCCAGGCGCCGTCCGCGCTCAGGAAGGCGCGCAACAGGCTGCCGTCTTTCGCCGTCACTTCCGGCGACACTGTGTTGGCGCGGGTCATGTCTGGCGGAAAGACAAGATCGGCCAGAGTCAGCAGGCCGACCAGCCCCGCCGCCACGCGCAAGCGAAACAACCAGCGCGGCACCTCATCGTTCATTGCGCGATATTCAGCTCGCCCATCGCGGTGCGCGCCCGGATGGCGGGGGCATACATGTCCTCGGCCCAGGCCGCGGGCAGCGCGAAGTGACCCACCGACACGGCGCGGGCGATATAGGCGACATGGAAGGACGGCGTCGGCTCCGGCCCCTTGCGATTGGGCGGCCGGTAACGCTCGCCGATGTCGAAGGCCGCGACAAAGCGGTCATCGCGGGCATCCTGCATGTTGGTGTCGGTCAGAGCGCCGACAAAGGCATAGGCCTTGGCGTCCTCGCCCTTCAGGGGTTGCTCGATCTCCAGTCCCGCGGGCAACAGGTCGATCACCCCCATCTGGTGATAGAGATTGTTGGGCATCTGGCCACTGATCACCACGATCACCCGGTCATTCTGGCGCAGCGATCCCATGTCGGCCGGCGTGCCCGACATGGTCCAGATGCTTTTGCTCAGGCTGAGCCCGTCGGCGGTGGCAGGCAGCGCCGCATTGGGCGTGCCGCTGGCGGCGGTGGAGCGCCACACGCCGGCATCGCCCCGGTTGCCGATGGTCACACCGGCATCCAGTTGCGCCAGGGTCGGCGTCAGCCGCACCGCGCCGTCACGGGGCGCGGCCGGTGCGCCATTGACGGTGATGTTGAGCGGCAGCTTCTGGCGGGTGAGCGCATAGGCGGCGCGCAGCATCCAGCCCTTTTCCTGGGTGGTGGTGTCCTGGATGCGGGTGTTCAGCGCCTTCACCTTGTCCAGCAATTGCGGCACCAGATCGGCCTTGCCGTTTTCCGCCGCCAGCGCCAGCGCACCGGACAGATCGCGCAACAGCGAGCCATAAGTGTCATGCGGATAGGTGGCCGGATCGGCGCTGACGATGATGTCGCGCGCGCGGCCGAAACCATACTCCGCCCGCGCCCGGTCGCCGGTCAGTGAGGCCGCCGCGCCGGTCAGCGCCGCCGCCAGGCCCGACTTCATCGCGGCTGTCTTGGTGTCGCTGAAGTAGCGCAAGTCCGAGACATTGGCCTGGCCGTTGGCCGCCAGCACATAAAAGGCATAGGCGCGCGACAAGTCATCGCCGCCCGAGGCGCCGCTGGTCTTCAGCCAGTTGGTGCCGCGCTTGATGGCGTCGTTCGGCACGACAAAGCCCTTGGCCTTGGCCTGGTAGAGGAAATCCAGGGCATAGACGCTGAGGAAAGGATCAGCCTCGCTGCCCGGACCCCACATGCCGAAATCGCCGCCGTAATTCTGCATGTCCAGCACCTGGTCCACCGCCTGCTGGATGCGGGGGCGCAGCGCGTTGTCGCGCGGCAGGCCGGCGAGGTCGGCGACGTTGTTGAACAGCAAAAGCGGCTGGGCGCGGCTGGTGGTCTGCTCGAGGCAGCCATAGGGATACTTGTCCAGCCACTTCAGAAGCCCGGCGACATTGTTATAGCCATGCGCCGCCGACACGCTGATGGTGACGTTGGCGGTGGAGCCGACCAGGTCGGAGATCAGGCTGCGATTGGCGACGTAAGTTCCGCCCGCCGGCAGCGGCAGTTCTTCTTCCCGCGCCACGTCCAGTTGGGCCGCCCGCACCTGGATCGGCCAGCCATGCGTGACATGAAAGCCGTTCGGGCCTTTGACATCCAATGTGATGCCGGCAATGCCCAACCCTGCCCCGCGCAATTGCACGGGTATCAGGACGCGCTGGCCGCGCCGGAGAGTCTGGTTCACCACACTCTGCGCTCCGCCGGCCAGCGACACCGGCCCGCGGGTCTGGATGGTGGCGACATAGGCGCCCGCTCCGCCCTCGACATTGTCCAGGTTCAGGGCCGCGCCGATGGAATCGCCGGGCGACAGGAAGCGCGGCAGCACCAGGTCGGCGATCACCGGATCGCGCACGATCAACATGCGGTCGGCATGACCCAGCTTGTTCGCGCTCCAGGCCACCGCCATCAGACGCAGCGAGCCGTTAAAGTCCGGCACGTCGAAGGTGATGTTGGCGACGCCGCCGGCGCCCAATTTCACCAGCCCGCTGAACAGCGCCACGGTTCTCTGCGGCACCACCGCCAGCCCGCGGCCGCCGAAACCGTCGCCGCCCTCACGCAGCGCGCCCAACGCACCTTTTTCCACTCGTATCAGGCGGCCGTAATCGTCGCGCATCAACACGCCCAGGCGCCGCTTGCCGAAATAATAGGCTACCGGATCGGGCGACTTGAAATCGGTGAGCTGCAAGATGCCTTCGTCCACCGCCGCCAATGTGACGTACGCCTCGCCGCTGGCGCCCTGCACCGTCACGGGAATGGTCACCTTCTGGCGCGGCAGCACCTTGGGCGCGCCGCCGATGGACACGTTCAAGGTGCGCGGGCCATTGTCCACACCAAGCCAGGCCACGCCGATGCTGCGCACCGGCTCGCGGCCCTTCACGCCCGCCAATGGGCGGTAATTGGTCACCAGCACATAGGCGCCGGCGCCCCATTCGGCGGACACCGGAATATCAACGCTGGTGCCGCCGGCCGGGGCATCGATCAGCCTGGAAGAAAAGACGCGGTCGCCCGCCACCACCACCAGCGCCTTGCCGTTGCCGTCGGGCTTGATGCGCACATGCGCCACCGCGCCGGGCGCGTAGCTGGGCTTGTCGGCGGCAACCGGAATGCGGTCGGGTCGGTCGCCGGCGCTGGATGCGGCCCAGCCCGAATAGAAGCGATACGACGAAGCTGCACCCGTCTTGGAATCGCTGATGGTGAGGCGATAGGTGCCCTGGGGCATCGCCTGGTCCAGCCGCGCCGAGGCGCCGGCGCCTATGCCCAAGCCGCCGCTGGTGATCAACCGGTCGCGGGTGGTGGGCTGGTATTTCCATTCGCCATTGGCCTGAAACCACTGATAGGTGGTGTCTTCGCGCACCCAGCTATAGGTCAACCCATTCAGGGCGATGCGCTTGCCGTCAGCATCCACCGCGATGACTTCAAACCCGGCGCGGGCATTTTCCGACACCTGGCCGCCTTCGAACAGCGGACGGATGCCGATCGCCGCGTCATGGGTGCGGATGGGAATGACGGTGGACTTGTCGGTGGTGCGCCCGCCCGGCTCATGGATGGAGATGCGGATGCTGGCCTTCAGCGGCAAGGTGGTGTCGGCCAACGCGCCGGTATTGCCGGTGACATTGGTGATGCCGGCCGCGTCGGTGGCCGGCACGGCCAGGTCCACCTTGGTCTCGGCGAAACTGTCGTCCACCCGGCCGAACTGGAAGCCGTGATGTTGCGGATAGGGATCGGTGTCGGCGGAGATGGTCGCCTCGCCATCGCCGGACAGCGCGCCGGCCGGCGCGCCATAAAGGAAGCGCGCCTCCACCCGAACATGGAAATCCCCGCCCGGCTTGATGCTCTTGTCCAGCGCGGTCAGGTTCACTTTCAGGCGCTGGGGAACGAAGTCGGCGACGTCGAACTGCACCCGGCCCACGGCGGGCGCCTTGGGATCGATGAAGGCGGCAATCTGCCAGCGGCCATGCGGCGCGCTTTGCGACAGTTTCAGGCTCCAGGCGGCGCTGCCCGCGGCCAGCTTGTCGCCCGGCACGGTGATGCGACCCACTTCCAAGCCATCGGGACGCTGCGCCACCAGGGTCAGCGGCGCGGTGATGGCGGCGCCGATGCGGTCGCGCAGCATGGCCACGGCCTGCACCGTTTCGCCGGGGCGATAGATGCCGCGTTCGGTGTACAGCCAGGAATCCACCGGGCCGGGCGGCGAACGGCCGCCCACGCCGCGGTCGGTGAGGTCGAAGGCCGAGCGCCGCAGGTCCAGGAACGAGAAATCCCCGCCCGGGCCATAGGCCATCACCATCACCGGTTCGTCGCCCCCGGTGGCCTTGAACAGGCCGGCATCGAAATCGGCGCGGCCATTGCGATCGGTGGTGACCGACGCCAGTTCGTTATTGTTATGGGCAACAAGAGTCAGCTTCACGCTGCCCAGCGGCGTGGCGCGGTTGTAGGAACGGGCGAACACCGTCAGGCCCGAGCCGGTGGCGGCATTGGCGCTGGTGAAGGTGGTGAGCGAGATGTCGCTGTCCACCACCCACTGCATGGCCAGTTCGCCCGAATTGTCGTCGTCATTGTCGGGCTTCTTGGCATTGTCCTGCGCCACGATCACATAGGCGCCGGGCTTCTGGCCCTTGAGCAGGTCATGGATGGGGATCAGCGTGACGACGCTGTCATTCTTGACGTTATCGATCTTCAAGGTGCCCTGGAATATCAGCTTGCCCTGGTTGTCCTGGAGCTGCTTGGCGTCCCAGCCATACAAGGTGGTGTTGTCCACCGTGCCGGTCTCGATCTGCGACAGCAGCCGGTCGCCCACCCGGATGACCTTCAGCGCAAGGCTGTCGATGTTCACCGTGGTGACGGGCACACCCGCCGCATTGTCGCGCGGCAGGATGATGCCGCCGGAAAAGCGCACCAGCGCCGGCTTGTCGCGCAGCTCCACCGGCACGGTCTCGTCCGATGCCAGCTTGTCGCCGCCGGCCGAGGGCAGTCCGGTTTTCAGGGTGACGTTGTAGGTCTTGTCGAACGCCATGCCGGCCAGGCACAGGCGGGTGTCCACCACCCGCACCGCCAGGCGCAGGGCCGGATCGACGGACAGGTAATCCTCGTAATGGGTGCGGCCGCTGGCATCCAGGGCGCGGGTAAAGACCAGGCAGGCCTCGGCCTGGGACTTGGAGACGTCCACATCCAGGCGGCGGAAGCCGAAATCACGGGCTTCATCGGACGGTGCGCCGGTCAACCCGCCGGTGACGGTGCTGAACCCGCTTTGCAGCCGGGCCAGCACGCCGGCATCCTGTGCGCCGCGCCCCCCGAGGAGATAAGCGGTGACCAGGAGCACCGACAGGACGGCTGCAACCCCGCCCCCGATGATGAGCAAAAGCCGCTGGTTCTTGCTCATGGGAGCCCCGGGATTCTAGCGAAAGAAGCCTAGTGCAAGCAGGCGCGCGAATCGCGGCGAGACCGTGACAAAGCGGTGAGTAGAATCGGATGCGCGAAAATAATTTACGCCGGGCAGTCCAGGCGCCCAGGTTTGCCCGCGGTGAAGCGGCAAGTGCGGGTTTTGCCGCCCGCCGAATCATAGAGGTCAATGGTCCAACCGGTGCCCTCGCGGGTCATCAGCAGGAAACCGAAGCCGCCGACCGACAGCCCATCCGTCACCTTGACGCCGGCATGGCCGATGAACTGGGTGCCGCGCAGGTTCTTCGGGGTGACCAGCAGATCGTCGCCGCCATTGCCGGCCACGATCTGGGGCGGCACGCCCTTGGTGTAGTTGATGCTTTCGAAACTATGGATATGTCCCGACAGCATCAGCGCGACATTGCGGGGGATCAGGGGCGCGCCCCGGGCGGCATTGATGGCGGAGGCTTGCATCAGGGTGAGGTTGCCGCCGACGGGAATCCCCAAGGGCCCAGTGATCGCCGCCCAGGTGGGGCGGTGATGGAGCAGCCATATTGGTGCATTGGCAGGCGACGGCGCCTTGGCCAGGCCCGCCAGCTCTTCGGCATAGATGCGGGCGGTGGCGCGGTCGAGTTCGGTTTCGTTGGACACCGCGTCATCCAGCACCGCCAGGGTCAGCCCGCCCAGCGCCACGGTGTAGAGCGGGTCATGCACGGTGCAGGGTTCGGCCACACCCGGACCCTGCAGCCGCTCCCAGCCCGGACCGGCACGGCTGCAATCCTCATGATTGCCGCGCACCAGCACGATGGGGGCGGCGGCCAGCAGCGGCGCGGCGGGGGTGTAGAAATCCGCCTGCCAGGTTACCCAGTTATCGCCCCAGGGCGAGCCGGCGCAGCCGGCATTGCCGGGCGGACAGGCGCTTTCGCGGTAGAGATAATCGCCGACATGGATCACCAGGTCAGGCTTTAGGCTGGCGGCGGCGGCGGCCAGTTGCGGGAAAGGCCATTGCGCCGGATCGTTGCAGGCCTGCAGCGCCGCGCCCTTGATGCGGCAACCGGTATCGCCCAACACCAATATGCGCTGCGGATCGGCCACCGGCAGCGGCAGGGCGATGTCCGCCACCGTGGCGGTGGTGGTGCCCGATGGAATCGCGGCGGCGCAAACCAGCGGGAAATTGCCGTTGGCGGGGGCGCGCACCGTCATGGCCACATCGCCGCCGGCGGTGTGCAAGGCCGGACAGGTCGCCTGGTCGGTGACCAGCCGCGCTTCAAAACCGCTGGCGGTGGCCTGCACCCAGGCGCTGTCGGCGGCCTGTGCCGGAATCGGCAGAAGCCACAGCAAAGCCAGGAGCACGCGCGCTTTCATGGCAGCGAGCCTAGCCGGGGCCGTAGCGCTAGAACAATCGCTTCAATGTGACTTTCCAGAAGCGGCCAATCCCCGGCAGGGCGCTGAGATTGGCATAAGTGTCGGCCCCGGGCGTGAAATAGCGTTCATCGCCCAGATTGTTCACGTTCACATCGGCTTCCCACACGTCCCATTGGGCAAAGCCGCTGGCATTCAGGGTGACGTAGGACGGATACACGATGGGGCCCGGCACGGTCTGCCGGGTGCGGCCGACATACGTGCCGCCGAAGGTGGCGCCCCAAACGCCCCAACCTTCGGGATCGCTGGTCCAGGTGAGATAGGGGCTGATCACCGCATGGGGCACCAGCGTGTCTTCATAGTCGCCGCCGCGCCCCGGCAGGGTGGAGAAATCGAACACGATATAGCTGCCGCCAAAGCCGTTCTGCGGCGTCACGCCATAAGTCCGCGCCGGCACATAGGAAAAGCTGCGGTCCGGGCCCTTGACGGTGGTGTGCTGCAGCGACGCCGCCAGGGTCAGGCTGAGATTGGGGGTGGCGACATAGCGCAATTCCAGCTCGGCGCCCTTGGCGCGGGTGCCGCGCACCGTGGTGACGCCGCCGCCCTGCACCAACTGGGTCCGGTTCTGGACGTACCAGTCCACGCTGCCCTGCAGGTGATCATCCAGGGCGGTGAACTTCACGCCCGCCTCTTTCAGAAAACTGTTCGACAGCCAGCCGCCGCTTGCCAGCAGGCTGGTGGACACCTGGCTGGCCTGGCCGATCTCCAACGCCGAGGATTTGGCGCTGGTAATGTAGGGCACCAGGCCCCAGGGCGTTTTGTAAGACAGCGATGCCGACCAGGTGAAACGCCCGTCATGGCCGCGCCCGGTTCCCGGTGCATAGGCCAGAACGCCCACATCCACCGAGCGCACGGTGTAATCGTCGTAACGCCCGCCCAATGTCAGATCCAGGCTGTCATCCCAGACAAGGTCGCTGGTGACGAACAGCCCCGCATCAGAACTGTTGCTGCGCACGTCGTTTTCCCAGCCCAGGCCCAACGTGCCCGTCGGATCGGCCGTGAAAGGCGAGTCGATGATGTCGTTGGCGGCGGGGCCTTGTGAGATGTCGCGCCGGTCCAGGGCGATGACGCCGCTGTTGAAGCTTTCTTTTCCAATGGCATGGACAGCGCGGTACGAGGCGCCTGCCACGGTCTGGGTCTTGAGCAGGCCGAAGTCGCGCTTGAGGTCATAGCGCAGCCGCGCCTCGCCGATCTGGGTGCGGTAGGAGCCAGGAAAGCCGTAGGAGACAAAGCGGTCATTCTGCAACGTGTCGCCGAACAGTTGCAGGCGCAGCGTCTGGCCGTCGCCCAGATCGTCCATCACTTCCAGGAAGGCGGTGTGGGTGACCGTGTTGGAAAAATCCACACCCTTGGCAAGATAGGCGGTGCGCGGGTCCAGGCTGGTGGTGCCCACACCGCTGTCCAGCCTATGCGCCGCATCGTTGCAGCCGGCGCAGGCCAGGGGCTTGAAGTTGGGATCGAAGAAGTAGGGATTGCCGCCCAGTTCGTTCAGGGTCAGCCGGCCATTGCCGTCGCCATCGCGCAGCGAGGTGTTGCGCCCGGTGATGTAGCTGCCGCTGTCGATCAAGCCTTGCGTGAGCCGGTTCCAACCCGGCGTCTGCACATCGCCGCTGGAGTGGTAGTACATGTAATCGGCGGCGAAGGACCAGTTGCCCTGCGCCAGGTTGCCGGACAGTTCGACCAGTTGATGGCTGGGATGGATGCCGCGATAAAAGCTGAAACTGTCGTCCAGCTCGCCATAGACATGCACCCCGCCGGCCGCGTTGCCGATGGCGATCGGGGCGCTGAGCTGCGCCGTGGCGTTGCGCTTGGAGTAGCTGCCATATGTGACGGTGGCTTCCCCGCCGAATGCATCACCGGCGGCGGCGGATTTGGGGATGAAGTTGACCAGCCCGCCCACTTTGCCCGCGCCATAGATCGGCGATGGCGGCCCGCGCAGGATTTCGATTCCCGCCGCGTCGCTGAGCGGGGTGGAATAGGTGCCGCGGTTTTCCGCCCGCTTGAAACCGCGAAAGTAGTTTTCCGCCAGGGTGCCGCGCAAGCTGACTGCGCCTTCGACGCCGTAATAGCTGGCGGTATAGGCGGATGGCGTGATGGCGGTGAGGTCGTTGACGCCGGTGATGCCATAGCGCGCCACCATGGTGTCGCTGACCAGGGTGACGGCGCGCGGGGTTTCGATCAGCGGCTTGTCCAGCCCGAAGGCGGCCGTGTTGGCGCCGGCCTGGAGCAGGTGCACGGGATCGCCGGTCACGGTGACAGACTCCACCCCTTGCGCCCATGCCGGACCAGCGGCGGCCAGCAGACCCGCCAAAAGAACCAAGCCCCTCTTCATCGCCCCTACTTAGTCGTTCCTGGTGAACGGCCTCGAAACATTTTACGTCATATTTCCCAAGCGCGGCCATGCCGCACCGCCTCAGTACTTAAGATATTGTTTTAAAAAGGTTTATTCCAGGCGGCGGCCAGGTCGGCGCTTCTAGCCAAGGTGGCGCCGCTCATTTCCAGCGCCTTGAGGGCGCCCCGGTGCAGTTCTTCCTCATAGGCGGCGCAGGCATCGGCGGCGATGAAGATGTGAAAGTCCTGCTCAAAGCCGTCCCAGGCCGAAGACGCCACGCAGCATTCGGTGGTCAGCCCCGCCAGCACCAGTGTGTCCACGCCGCCAGCATGCAACTGATCGGCCAGCCCAGTGCGGGCAAAGGCGCTGAAATGCGTCTTGGTCACCACGACATCGCCGGGGCTCGGCTTGGGCCCGATGAAGTCGGCGCCGCGTGTGCCTTCCACGCACAGGCCGGGTTCGTCGTCGCCGCTGCGCTGCTTGGCCCCGCGGACAATGCGGTTCTCCCCGCCGGAATGGGTAAGCAGGCGCACGAAGACAATTTTCACGCCCGCCCAGCGCGCCGCCGCCACCAGGCTTTCGCACTGTACCAGCGCGGCTTGCGGCGCCGTCATGTCCTTGCCCCGCCGCGCCATCTCGCCATCGGGGCTGCCGAAATCCACCTGGCAGTCGATCACCACCAGCGCGGTTCGGTTTGGTGCGACCCAATCAGCTTTCATGCGAAGGCCTTGCGCAGCGCCGGCAGGATCTCGCGCCCGGTGACGCGCAAGCCTTGCGCATAGTCATCGAAGATGAACATCAGCCCGTCTATTTCGCAGTCGCGCAGGAAGGCTTCGATCTTGGCCGCGCAAGTGGCGGGGGCGCCCACCGCGACTTGCGTCATGAAGGCGCCTTGGGCCCGCGCCGTCATCGCATTCCCTTCCACGCCATAGCTTTGCAGCATGCCCAGCACGGCGCCCTCGTCCAAGCCTTCTCTGTACTTTTGCGCACGCGCTTCGGCCTCGGCATCGGTGGGGGCGGTAATCACGGTCATCATACAATAAGTGCGTATGGGCTTTCCCAGTTCCTCCGCCAGCGCCTTGGCCCGGCGCGAGGCGGCCGCAATCTCCGCCTCGTCGCGGCCACCGATAAAACAGCCATCGGCCTGGCGCACGGAAAATTCAAAACCGCGCTGGGACTGGCCGGCGCAGATCAGGAAGGGCGGCTTCAGCGGCTTGGGCTCGCTGACGCAATCGCGGAAATCGAAATACTTACCCTTGAAGGTGACCTTGGGCTCGGCCCAGAGGCGCTTGACGATTTCGGTCCATTCCTCGGTCAGGTCGTAGCGCGCGTCATGATCGAGACTTTCGTCCCAGGCATCCATCTGCTCGAACTCGCCGCGATAGGCGCCGGCCACGATGTTGAGCCCGGCACGGCCGCCGGAGATATGGTCCAGGGTGGCGATCATCTTCGCCGCCACCGCCGGATTGTGCAGGATGGCGTGCAGCGTCGCCCACACCTTCACGCGGCTGGTCACCGCGGCGATCCCCGCCAGCATGGTGACGGCTTCCAGGCTGTGGCCCCAATGACCGGTGTCACCGCCAAAGCCGCGCCACTTGCCCATCGCCATCACGAAATCCAGGCCTTCGGCTTCCGCCAGCAGCGCCGCCTCGCGGTTCTGCGCCCAGCCGCCGTCCAGCACCGGCGTGTTGCGGCTGACGATCCACCCACCATTTGCTATGGGCAGGAAGACGCCGAATTCCTTCATGCCCTGCCCCGGTGCGGCGCACGCATGGTCGCCACCGCCAGCAGGACCAGCGCCACCGCAACCGCCAGCACCACAAAGAACGGCATGAACCCGCCGGTCTGGTCGCGGGTCAGGCCCGCCAGTGTCGGCGCGACGGCCCCGGTGGTGGCAATGAGATTGACGGTGGAGAACAGCTCCAGATACGGCCCGCGCCCGAAATAATCCAGGAGCAGGATGGTGGCGGCAAAGAAGGTCAGGCCATAGCCGATGCCGATGCCTGCGGCATAGACCAGCATCATCGGCACATCGCGCGCCGCGCCCAGCGCCAGCAGGCCGACGATCAAAAAGCCCAGCCCCACCACCAGCAAGATGCGGGCATTGACATACCGGGTGAGGATGCCGCCGGCCAGCCGCGCGACGGAATTGAGCAACCCTTCCACGCTGAGCATGGAGATGGCGATGGCCGCTCCCACGCCCTGCTGGGTCAGATGCGCCACCGAGACGCTGTTGGCGGTGATGCCGCAGAACAGAAAGGCGGCGTAAGCGGCGGCGATGATCCAGAACTGCCGCGTCTGCAGCGCATCGCGCAAGGTCCAGCTTTCGGTGGAAATGTCCGGATCGGCTTCCGCCGTCGCGCCGACATTGGTCGCGGCATCCACCAGGAACGCCGCGGCGATGCCGGTCAACACCACCAGCAGGCCGGCCACCATCCAGTAATCGCGCCAGCCGGACGTTTCGCCCGTCACCAGCAGGTACAGCAGCGGCCCCGCCACGCCGCCCAGTCCGCCCACCGTGAAGAACAACCCGATGGGAAAGGACGGCCGCGCGAACAGGCGCGACAACAGATAAGTGCCGGGCACCGAATCCAGCAGGGTGAAGCCCAGCCCGGCCAGGGAGGCGCCGGCGAAATACATCACCAATCCATCGGTGCGGGCCAGGCACAGGAACGCCAGTCCCATCACCGCCGATCCGGTGAGAAGGGTGGCGCGCACACCGAAGCGGCGGACCATCGTGGCGGGGATGGCGCTGGTGATGCCGTTGAACAGGCCGAGCAGGCCAAAGCCGGTGCCGGCTTCCGTCCAGCTCCAGTGCAGCTCGGCAACCATCGCGGGCAAGGCCAGCCCCAGCGAGGCATAGGTTGTGGCGGTGAGGATGAAGAACAGGGCGCTCATCAGTCCCAGCGTCAGCCAGGCGCGCCCTTCAGGTGCACTCATCGCTTTTTTAACGGCCTTCCAACGTGCGTTTCATTTCGGCGGGAAAGTCTCCCAGCACCTTCAGCATCTCGGCGCGGGCGCGGGTTACATCGCGGCTGGCAATGGCGCGCGCCAACCCGCGATGCTCGTTCAGCGCGGCGGTGCCGTCATCGGAGGCCATATCGCCATGGGCAGGTGATCCGCGCATGACATAGAGCCAGTAGCGCGCCGTCTGGTGATGCAAGGTCACCACCATCTTGGCCAGGGCGCGGTTGTGGCTGGCGGTGGCCACGGCGACATCGAAAGCCTCGTCCATCGCCGCCAGTGCGGCCTGGTCATTGTCACGCACCGCGGCCTCACCGTCTTCGAGGGTGGCGTGGATGGCGGCGATTTCGGCGTCGCTGGCATGCTGGGCCGCCAAGCCGGCGCAATGAACTTCAATAAGGCAGCGCGCCTCAAAGGCTTCGCGCGCGCCCATCAAATCCAGCGGCGCCACCGAGGTGCCGACGCGGGCGCGGCGCACCACCAGGCCTTCCAGCGCCAGCCGCGCCAGGGCCTCGCGGATGCCGGCCAACCCGCCGCCGTAACGGCGCGCCAGCAGATTCTCATCCAGTTGTTCGCCGGGGGCCAAGGCGCCGATGATGATGTCGACCAGGAGCCGGTGGTACAGGCGCGACTTCAAAAGCCGCGGCGACCATTCGTCCAGCCCGGTACCGGCGTCCTTTTCGCGGGGACTTGCCATCTGCCCAACCCTTCCAGCCGGACAATGGGGACCGCTCCAAGAATTGGCAAGGCGCCCGGCCCTTGGGCGGCTGGATTCAGATGAAGTTTATCTCAAAAACATAGCCGGCACTGGGACTTCCGGTGCCTTCGAAACCGGGCGGGCCCACCCCGGCATCGCAGGAGATCAGCTTGCCATTGTGCATGGCCAGGCCATGGGCGTCGGCGGTGCCGTCCAGGAATTCGGCGGTCTCCAGCAACTGGCCGGTGGTGGCGGAGTATTTCATCAACCCGCAGGTGGTGGTGTGGTGCAGCTTGCCGTTCTGCATCACATAGCGATTGACGTCCGACGAGCCGGTCACCATCCAGATGGCGCCGCCGGGATGGCGGTCGTCCCAGGCGATGCCGTGCCAGCGCGCGGTGGTGATGGGGATCATGAACTCCGGCGCAAAGGTCTTGGGGTCAACCCGCAGGATGCCCTTGATGCGGTTGGCCACGATCCACAGCTTGCCCGCATGGAACAACAACCCGTGACAGCCGCCGCCATTGTCGGCCGGGCCCAGCGGGATCTGGCGATGGCTGACCGTGCGGCCGTTCATGTCCACTTCATAGACGCCTTCGGGCCCGCCATTGGCGCCCATCCAGACGTGACCGTTGCCAAAAGCCAGACCAGACGTGTTGTAGGAATCGGTCATCACCGTCCTGAGCTTCTTGCCGTTCCAGTCGAACAGCCAGGCGGCTTCCTTCTCATGCTTGCCGCTCTGGCCGTAACCGGCGGCCTTCTGCTCGCAGACCCAGACGCCTTCGGGCACCACCGCAACGCCATTGGGATAACCCTCCGGCACCTTGAACAGGTTTCTGGTCGTCACCTTGCGGTGGGGCACGTTCTTGCTCTTCTGCGGCGCCACCGCGCCCAGGTTCTTGCCCTTGGGATAGCCTTGCGCCAGCGCACCGGTGGCGCCGGCCATTGCGATGCCCGTCAGGAATTCGCGTTTGCCTATGATCATGACTTGCTCCCAAGAAATAAGGGCGCCCACTGATGGTGAGCGCCCTTTTGATTGTCGACTAGTTCTGCATCAGTTGGGCAGCGAGAAGGCCACCAACTGATCGGACAGGCGCGGCGTCAGGATGCCGTTGCCGCCGACGGCGAACACCACATACTGCTTGCCCTTGTAGGTATAGATGGCGGGCTGCGACACGGCCGGCGCATCCACAATGTGCCTCCACAAGGTGTTGCCGGTCTTGAGGTCGATGGCGCGCACGCGTGAATCCATCGAGGCGCCGATGAAGACGAGGCCGGCCTTGGTGATGGCCGGAGCGCCGATGGTGATCGAGCCCCAGCTTTCAGGCATGTAGAAGCCCCACTTCTGGACCTGGCCGAAGGGCTTCTTCCAAAGCAGCTTGCCGGAATTCATGTCGTAGCTGGACAAGGTACCGTAAGGCGGCGTCCAGCAGGGCATGCCCCACATGTTGAGGAAGTTCTCCAGCTTGAAGCCATAGGCCGAGCCCTGCTGCGCGGCATAGCCATCCTTGTCCCGAAGCGCGCTGCCGTATTTCTTGTCGGCGTCGGCACGCGGCACCAGGGAATAGATCTGCGGCACGATGTTAGAGTTCACCACATAGGTATTGGTGGTGGGATCCAGCGCGCCGCCGCCCCATTCCACGCCGCCCAGGGTCGCGGGCCAGGAAATCGAGCCCCGCACCGACGGCGGCGTATAGCGGCCCTCGTCACGGATGCGCGCCTTCCAGCGGCTGCATTCCCCGAAGCTGACAATATCGGCCAGCTTGGAAACCGGCGGCATATGTTCGGCGATCAGGGGTTCGGGATACGGCACGAAGGGCTGGGTCTTGGTGGCGACCTCGCCCTTGATGTCGGAGGCCGGATAGGCCCGCTCCACGATGGGCCAGACCGGCTCGCCGGTGTTGCGGTTCAGGACCACCATCAGGCCCATCTTGTTGGCCTGGATCAGCGCCGGAATGACCTGGCCGTCCTTCTTGATGTCGAGCAGTGTCGGTGCGGAGTTGATGTCCACGTCCCAGATGTCGTGATGCACAAGCTGACGCGACCATTTCACTTCGCCGGTCTCGGCATTCACCGCCACGGTGGCGGTGGCATAAGGCATCTCCGTCAACCGGTCGCCGCCATAATAGTTCGGGCTGGGCGAAGAGGTCGGCAGGAAGGCCAGGCCCGTTTCGGGGTCCACCGAAATGCCGGCCCAGACATTGGCGGTGCCGGTCTGGTTCTCCATCTCCGGCGGAATGATGTTGAAGGTCCATTTCAGCGCGCCGGTGCGGGCATCGATGCCATAGACAGTGCCGGGATTCTCGGTCTTGTAGACCCAGTCATTGCCGGCCCAGCCCAGGATCAGCGTGTCCTTGTAGACCGCGGGCGGCTGCAGCAACCCGATCTTCCACTTGGAGTTCTTGGGCGCCCAGGCATTGACGTCCACCACGCCGTTCTTGCCGAAGCCGGCGCAGGGCTTGCCGCTGTCGGCATCCACGCCATGCAGCGTGCCGGTCATGGTGCCGACATAGACGATCTTTTGGCAGGGGCCGGCGGTGGGGGCGGATGCCGCCCAATAGGCGACGCCGCGATTCTTCAGGCCCTGGTTTTCGGGCGGGCCTTCGCCGCCATTGCTGGCATAGGTCCACTTGGTCTTGCCGGTGTCCGGCTCGACCGCGACGATGCGGTACCAGGGCGTGCCGACATAGACGGTGTTGTTGACGAACAAGGGCGTGGCGCCCCAGGTGGTCGAGCGTTCGCCGCTGGACACATCGCCGGTGTGCATTTCCCAGGCCATCTTCAGGTTCTTCACGTTTTCGGGCGTGATCTGGGTGGCGGTGGAATATTTCTGCGCCTGCTGGTTGCCGCCGAACGCGTCCCACACCTGGGGGGGATCGTTGTTGGGACCCTGCGCGGTGGCGCGCTGGGCCGGCATCAGGGTGACGGCGGCGAGCGCGGCCGCGAGGCCCGCAGCGCCAAGGATGAAAGCTTTAATCTTCATCTTCGACCTCATCAATCTCAACACTGCGATCGGCGGCATCGGCGATCACATTCATCAGCCAGCCGATCAACGCCAGGGCCTGGGCGGCCATGATGACGGGGCTTTCCAGGAAATAGCCGGCGACGGACGAGCCGATAATGTCCAGCAGAATGGACACGACCAGAAAGCCCTGCAGGAAACAGGAGCGGTTGGGCACCATGGCCATGGCCAGCGAGGCCAGAAGCATCAGGGCCGCGGCCCCAGCTACCAGGATGACACCGCCGGTGCCGATCAGGCCCGTTTTGGGCGTGTAATAATCATAGACGCAGATGGCGATGGTGATCAGCGATGCCAGCATGATCAGCCACGCGCCCCGCGTGGAATGTCTTTGAGTCAACGGCCCCTCCCCCAAATACAGGACTTGTTTTGCGGCGATCCTAGCGGGCTTTGCCCCGGACGCAAAACCGGCTTTCTTCGCAATAGCAGCAATTTGAAAACGGGCGCGGCAACCATCGCTGCCGCGCCCGCCCGGAAAGCCCTGCGCTGCCTGCTAGTGCAGCGTAACCTTCTGCACCCGCCAGTTGCCCATCTCGGCGACATAGAGCTGGTTGGCGGTACGGCAGTCGATGGCGTTCACGCCATTGAATTCCCGGATCGGCAGCCCGGCCCGGCCGAACCGGCCCGTCACGGTGCCGTTCAGTTCCAGGCGATAGATTTCCCCGCCCGCATCGATGTCGTTGGCCGGGTTGGAGTTGGAGGCAAAGAGATACTGGTGCGCGCCCGGCGAAATGCAGATCGCCTGGGGATTGCCGGCGGTGGTGATGCTGCTTTTGAAAGCGCCGTTATTGTCGAATACCTGGATGCGATTGTTGCCCCGGTCGGCGACATAGACATTGCCGGCCGCATCCAGCGCAATGCTTTGCGCCGCCTTGAACTGGCCCTCGGCGCTGCCGCGCGAGCCCCAGCTTTTCACGAACACGCCGTCGCGGGTGAACTTGGCGACGCGGGCATTGCCGGTGCCGTCGGCGACGAAGATATTGCCGTCATTGTCCCAGGCCACATCGGTCGGCCCTTCGAACAGGTCGGCCTGCATGCCCGAAGCTGGGGGCGCACCAGCAGGCGCCCGGCCCATATTGGGCTGGGCCGGCACTTCCACCGATTCCGGCTTGCGACCCAGCATCAGCAGGATGCGCAACTGGGGATCGAACTTGATCACCATGCCGCTATAGGCATCCACGATCCAGACATTGTCGTTCCTGTCCACCCGCACCGCGGCGGCGGCCAGCGCGCCATACAGGTTCTTGCCCACCGAGCGGACATATTTTCCGTTTCCGTCGAACTCGGTCAGCACCGAACCGCCGCGCACGAAGGGACGCGCACCGCCCAACGTCGCCACCGGCGTGCCGGTGCGCGAATAAACAAAGACGTGACCCTTGGAGTTGGTGGCGACACCAGCCACGGCGCCAAAGAAGGTGTCGCGCGGCAATTGCAGCGTTTCAGCCGCGGTATAATTGATTTCCTGGGCAGCGGCGGGAACCGCCAGGCAGGCGGCCGCGGCGAGCAGCAAGGTTGCGAGACGCTTCATGTTACTTGCCCCCCTTCAGGACGAACTTCTGCATGCGCCAGGATTCAATCTCGCCGGCGATGATCTGGTTGGGATTGCGGCAATCCATCATGTGGACCACCTGGAAGCCGGGCTCCAGCTTGCCGGCGCGGCCGAACTTGCCGACCACCGTGCCGTCCAGTTCCATCTTGTAGATCTGGCCGCCGATCTTCCAGCTTCCCGGCGGATTGCCGTTGGGATTGGAGTTGGTCGCGAACAGATACTGGTGCGGGCCTTCGGAGATGCAGGCCGACCAGGCGCTGCCGACATTGTTGTAGCTCGTTTTCCATTTCAGGTTGTTGTCCAGCACCACGTAGCGGGCATTGCCGCGATCGGCGACATAGACGTTGCCGGCATGATCCACCTGCAATCCGTGCGGCAGGTTGTATTCATTCTCGCCCTTGCCGACCTTCTCTCCGCCATTCTGGGCCAGGAAGCGGCCATTGCGGTCATACTTGACCACGCGGTTGTTGCAGTAGCCGTCACCGATAAAGATGTTGTCCTGCTGGTCCCAGGCGACATCGGTGGGGCGGCACAAAGTATATTTCTCGGCCGGCGCGTTAGGGCCCTTGGGCGAAGCGATCGGCCCCAAAGCGGCGTCCGGATGACGGCCGATCACCATCAGCACCTTGGTGCCGCTGGGATTGAACTTGGTGACGACGTTGGTGCCCTCGTCCACCGTCCAGATATTGTCGTGACGGTCGATCCGCACCGAATGGGCGAACATGAAGCCGTAGAAATCCTTGCCGATTTCCTTGATGAACTTGCCGTTCTGGTCGAACTCCCACAGTCGGGTGTTGGGACCGCGGAAGAAGGCGAAGATGTGGCCCTTGGAATTGGTGGCGACGCCTTGCAGCTCGCCCATGTAATCGCCGGCGGGAATGCCATGGAAAAAGCCCGGCACCGCCTCATAGGCGAGGTCGGGCGCGCTGGCATAGGCCGTGGCCGCGACCTGCGCGGACGCCGACAGCGTGCTGAACAACAAGGAAACCGCGGCCGTCGCCGCCAGATACGCCTTCATGAGATCCTCCCCATCAAGCCCGCGCTCTCAACGGCGCCAAGCTTAGCGGGGAACTCTATATAGCAAAGCGGTCCGGGTGCGAAGCTCCCACACTTTCAAGTGCGAAGGCGCCCGGGCCGTGTCAAACTTACGCTGCGCTGCACTAATTGGGATCGTGCAGCGGCGGCGGGGTTTTGATCTTGCTCTTCTTCAGCGCGGCCTTGCTCGGCTGGGCTGAAGACTTGTCAGCGTCCGCGACCCTCTTGGGGGTCGGGCCTGCCACCCCATTCACCGACTGTTCATTGGGATTCTTGGCCGGCATGGTGACGGTTTTGGCGGTCGCCGAAACAACGGCGAACGAAATTGCGGCAACAACTACAAATATGGCAATGGGTTTCATGGCCATCTCCTGTGTTGCATGAATAACAGGCAACGGAGCGGCTTGGTTGCAGCGGTTCCCGGTACTTATTTCAGCATCGGCTTGCCTTCATGCGCGACCAGCAGGTCGTGCATGTCGTCGGCATGCTCTTCTTCCACAACCAGGATGCCCTCGATCATGGTGCGGGTGCCCGGATCGTCATTGCCGAAATAGCGGATCAGTTCGCGGTAATGGTCCACCGCGATGCGTTCGGCGATCAGGTTTTCCTTGATCAGCTCCACCAGGTTGCCGCCTTGCGAATATTGCGAGGCCGAGCGGGTGAGAAGGCCCTCAGGATTGAAGTTGGGCTCGCCGCCGAGCTGGCTGATGCGTTCGGCCACCTGCAGCACATGTTCCCATTCTTCCTTGGCATGCTCGGCGAACTCCGCCTTGGCGCTTTCGCTGGAGAGGCCATGGGCGGCGATGGCATGCTGGGTGTAGCGCAGCGAACAGACGATCTCGGTGGCGAGCACCGATTGCAGGATGTCGACGGTCTTGTCGACATTGCCGATATAATTGCTGCCGAGAGCGCCGTCGTCGAGATTCTTGCGTGCGCGCTCACGCAGGGTTTTTACATCGGTGAGAAAAGCCTGTTCCGTGCCCATGACGGGTTCCTTTCGAAATGCGAATTCAATAACGGCGCTTCATGCTGAAGCCGATCTTGTCGTCTTCCCACCGCGCCGAGATGGCGGCGGCCACGGCCAGCACCGCGCCGAACAGCAGCGCCAGGGCGGTCCAGAGCGCGGCGAAGCCGGCGGCCTTTTGCGCCATGTCCAGTTCGCGGCGCATCTCGCCCGTCACATAGTCGACGCGGTTCTCGGCCTGGGCCACAGAGCCTCCGGCATTCTTCATGGTCAGGCGGACCAGATCGTCGCGGTTGTAGCTATGGGCGGTGTTGCCCGGATGCAGGTCAGCCGCCAGCACGCGGCCGGCTTCCAGCTTGTCCTGCGCCAGGTCTTCGCCGCGCACCGTGTCATGCGGCCCCATCGGATGCAGCAGGATGTCGGCCCAATAGGCGGAAATGCTGCTTTGGCTGCGCGGGCTATCGCCATGCAACTGTGCCGCGCCACTCGCCGCCACGATAGCCAGAAGCGCCAGGCTGCCGGCCACGGTCACCGCCCACACCACAAGGCCATGGGCGCCGGCGCGGATTTCTTCTTCCTTTTTCGTCTCGACTGCCTGGCCGATCAGCCGGCCGGTGACATGGCCGCCGGCCGCGAAGCCGAAGGCCTGCGCCGCCAGCACCCAGATCGCGCCCAGGCTCAGGAAGGTCGTACTGCCGCCGCGCGGCATCAGGGTGAGGCCGAAGCCCGCACCCAGGATGGTGAGAAAGAATCCCGTAGCGACCGCAACCGTCGCACCGGCGAGAACCGCGCCCCAGTTGAAGCGGTTTGCGGTGCCGTCACTGACGATGGTGGCGGTGTCGTCCGACAGTACGGTGGTGGTCATGCGCGCATGCCCCTTCTCTTTTTGGGTTAGCGCGGTAACGGCTGTGCAGCGCTAAGGTTCCTGAGCCGGAACTCAGGGCGCGCCGGAGCGTTGTGTGGAAAAGCTATAAGGAAATCGTCATGCGATCGGGCTGTCTTTGGCTTCTGGGTGTGCCAATTCCCATCATCCTCCTGCTGTGGCTGCTCACCGGCCACGCGTGAGAAGGAATCTGTGACCGCGTCTACCGCGTCTCAGGTGTGGATAGGGCCTTCCGGCAGGTTGCAGCCGCCGTCCGCCGACACCGGAATGGGCATTAGCTCATCGTGGAACGGCACCGTTTCCATGCTGTCCAAGCAGAAGGAGCCTGCATCTTCGGATTGCTCCAGCACCGGTACCATCTCCGGCATGGTATAACGCTCGGCCATGGCCGACGTGGATCCAGCGATCACGAAGATCGCGGCACAAAAACTCACCAACCGGTTTGATACAAGTTTCATCGCGACAGCCCGTTTTGCGAGCCCTTGCGCGTCCGCCCCCGGACGTATCCGCAAGACTCGTGTGTGCGATGACTATGGCAGAAATTTTGCGCCGCAACAAAAGTTTCGGCGGTTCCCAAGCGCGGCAAACTGACCAGCCGCGCGCGAGGAAAAGTTCCCGCGTGAAACCATTGCGTGCGCCATCCGGCGAAAAGCTAGAGCTTGCCTTTCAGGTAAGCCGCGCTCGCCTGGACCATGCCGATGGGCGAAGGATCGTAGGGTTCCTCGATCTCCATAAAGGCTCTCTTGACCGCGGACTTCTTGATCGCGGGCAGCAACTTGGACCAGTCGGCAATGCCTTGGCCGATGATGGCGCTGATCATCTTGCCGTCGGTGTTGGGAATGCCGTCTTTCTTTAGATCCTTGATATGGACTGCCGTGAAGCGCGACGGCTGCTTTGTAAGATAGGCGACCGGATCGGCGCCGCCGGCAATCACCCAGCCGATATCCATTTCCATGCTCACCAGCGCCGGATCGGTTTCCTTCAACAGCAAGTCGTAGGGGATCACTTCACCGACTTTGCGGAATTCCAGATTGTGATTGTGGTAGCTGAACGTCAGGCCGGATGCCTTGCACAAGGCACCGATCTTGTTGAAGGCGGCGGCGTTCTGTTTCCAGCCATCTATCCCGGGACCGGCCATGATGGCGGCTCGGTCTACCGGATAGAGCGGGAAGGAACAGGTGATGTTCTTGATCCCAACGGCCTTGGCTTGCGCGATGGTGGCCTCGGGCGCGTTGCGCAGTGCATCGCCACCGGCATGGATGCTTTGCCAGGTCAGGCCCAGCGCGTTGTACAGCTTGCGCTGCTCGGCGGAGGTCTTGCCCGACTGGGTGAGGTTGGCCTGCACCTCGCGCACGCCGGCGGCCTTTACCAGCTTGAGGGTGCCTTCAAAGTCTTTGGCCAGGTCGGCGCGCACCGTATAGAGCTGCAGGCCCAGCGGCAGATGGCGTTGCGCGAAGGCGGGACCGCCGGTGGCGGCGAGTGCGGCGGCACCCATGAGGAAATTGCGGCGATTGGTCATAACGAACTCCTGCGTTAATTCTTCAGCGGATGGGTTTGGATAAAGTCGACCTGTTTTGAATTCAGCGTTTCGACGGCAAGGCCGTCATCGCCGAACACCAGGCGCTGCTCGCGCCTGGGATTGTAGCGCGGAACCTTGGCCTCGGCCGTCACCGGGCTGCCCGTGCGCGCAAAGGCGACCAGCACATCCTGCATCTGGTTCGACAGTTTGTAGTCATACGGCGTCCAGGCGCGCGTATTGCGATAGAGGTTCAGCGAATCCAGGGTTCCGAACCAGAAGGGCAGATCGGAATTATGGTAGACGCCCGCGGTCTTCACATCCATGTCGCTAATCACCACCCCAGGCGGATAGGGATGGGGGTGGTTGAATTGCACCACCCAGAGCGGCGACTTGGCGGTAGCGGAAGCCGCCTTGGCCCAGTCGCGCTCGATGATGCCATAGCCGGTGATGCGCGCTACCTCCTTGGCCTGGTGCACGGCTTCAGCATCGTTTTTGGCCGGGAACAGTTTGAGGAATGCCGGCGCGTCGGCGCCATAGAGTTTTTCCGCGCCATTTCGGTAATCCGCCAGGGTGGTGGCATCGGTCACGGCATTGTGGCTGTTGCCGTCGGTGCCCACGGACGACAACAACATGGGAACGTCCATCTGCCGGCCGGCGGCATAGGCCTGCTCCGGCGTTTCGGGCACGACGTAACCGTCGATATTGGGACCGGGAAAAACGATCTTGGCGGCGCGGGCGGCCTCCACGATCTGGTCGGCGGGAATGGTGCGCATATGGGCAATGTCCCTGGCCTTCATCGCCTCCTGAAGCTTCACGCCAAGCGCCTCGGTCCCGGCCAGCGTTCCGTTTTGCGGCGCAAAGGGGCCGTGGAACGATCCCGACATGCCGATCAGCTTGGCGAACAGCCCCTTGGCCAGCGGTGAGACAGTAAGATCGTCCACCGCCTGCGCGCCCGCGGACTGGCCGAGGACGGTGACATTGGCGGGATCGCCGCCGAACGCGGCGATGTTGCGCTGGATCCATTTCAGGCCGGCGATCTGGTCCATCAGCCCGTAATTGCCCGAGGCGTTGTGGCCCGATTCTTTGGTCAGTTCCGGATGCGCCAGGTTGCCGAAGATGTTCACCCGGTAGGAGATGCCCATGAAGATCACCCCCTTCTTCGCCAGGGGCTCGCCGCCATAAATGTCGAAGTTGATCGATCCTTCCTGGAAGCCGCCGCCGTGAATCCACACCACCACCGGCAGCTTGTCGCCGGCCTTGGCGCCCGGCGGCGTCCAGATATTGACGTTGAGACAGTCTTCGCTGGATTTGATCTCGCCGAAATAATGATTCAGCGTCGAGGCGCGCAGCGGGATGTAGCAGTTGGTGATCTTGCTGTCGGCGTTGTAGATGCCCTTCCACGGCTTGACCGGCATGGGCTCATGCCAGCGCAGCTCGCGCACCGGCGGCGCAGCGAAAGGAACGCCCAGATAGGCTTTCACGCCGGAGTCCAGCAAGGTGCCGGACAGCTTGCCGCTTTCGATGGTGATGGGATCGCCGGCAATGGGGTTCATCACCCCGGCATGCGCGCCGCCAAGCGCCAACAGCGCCATTGCAGTGCAGCAAACCAAAGCTTCGATCCGTCCCATCATTTCCTCCGGAATCTTTTTGTTTCTTGTAGGCCAATTTGCGCGTCCTTGCACGGCCCCAGCCCCAGCCCTAACCTTTCCCGATCAGAGGCGGGGATGGGCATGGCATTTCGCAAAATCCTGTTTGCGGCACTGTTGCTGTGCGGCCCGGCATTGGCCGCGCCGGTCGCCACCACGGAAGGCCCCGTGGAAGGCGTTGCCAATCAGGGCGTCATCCGCTTCCTGGGGATACCGTATGCCAAGCCGCCGGTCGGCGATCTGCGCTGGATGCCGCCGCAACCGGTGGCGAAATGGACAGCCGCGCGCAAGGCGGGCCAGTTCGGACCCACCTGCGCCCAGGTGACGACGTTGGGGCCCTTTGCCGGGCCGCCCAACAGCAATGAAGACTGTCTTTATCTGAATGTCTTCACCGGCGACCTAAAAGCCAAGCGCCCCGTACTGGTATGGATTCACGGCGGCGGCTATTTCGACGGCGCCTCCAATGACTATGACGCCGCCAAGCTGGTGACGCGCGGCAAGCTGGTGGTGGTGACCTTCAACTATCGCCTCAACCTGTTCGGCTTCATGGCCCATCCCGCTATTGACGCCGAGGGCCATGCTTTCGGCAATTATGGCATCATGGACATGCAGGCGGCGCTGCAATGGGTGAAGCGCAATGCCGCTTCGTTCGGCGGCGATCCCAATAACGTCACAGTAGGCGGCCAGTCGGCCGGCGCGGGGGCCTCCACCGCCATCGTGGTGTCGCCGGCTTCCACGGGATTGATCCACCGCGCCATCTTCCAGTCGGGCGGCTATACGCCCTTCGCCGGCAAAGCCACCGCCGAAGCGCGCGGCCAGAAATTCGCGACCTCGGCCGGCTGCACCACGGGCGACATCGCCAAATGCCTGCGCGCCCTGCCCGCCGCGAAGATCGCCGGCCTGGCCGGCACCGCCAGCGCCACCAGCCCCTTTGTCGGCGGCCCGATGCTGGACGGCACCATCCTTCCGCGCCAACTGATCACCGCCTTCCAGAGCGGCGCTTTCAACCAGGTGCCGATGATGATGGGCACCACCGCCGATGAGGGCAATTTCAACGCCGGCATCACCCAGTATTTCAAGCCGGGCCGCGCCGCCCTGACCGAGGCGGACTATCGCGGCTATCTGCAGCGGACTTATGGCGGCAATGCCGGACCGGGCGGCGGCTTGCCTGCTTACCCCAAGACCACGGTCGAAGCCGTGTTGGCGCAGTATCCGGTGACCAAGGCGGGGGCGCAGATGGCGTGGGACAGCGCCCATAGCGATGCGCAGGCCTGCCGCGGGCAGTATACCGCGCCGGCCATCGCGGGCCGCGCGCCGCTCTTTATGTATCTGTTCAAGGACCGCACGGCGCAGAGCTATTTCCCGAAAATGCCGGGCTATCAGCCACTGGCCTATCACACCGCCGACATTCCCTACCTCTTCACCGGCTATCATGGCGGGCCGCAAGGGCTGCCCATCACCCTGACCCCGGCGCAGGCCAAATTGTCGGATCGGCTGGTGGATGCCTGGGCGAATTTCGCGCGTACCGGCAATCCCAATGGCACGAGCGACGCCCCCTGGCCGCGCTGGAAGAAAGACGGCGCCGCTTATCTGGTGCAAGATGCCGGTTGGACGTCTCAGACCAATGCCGAATTCACCGCCGCCCACAAGTGCGGCTTCTGGAACAAGATTCTTCTCTACAAATAGGACAATCCCATGCGCCTCATGCTTTCCGTCCTGCTTGCCATTATGGTCGTCTCCCCCGCCACGGCGGTCGAACTGCGCATCATCAGCCCCGGCATCGTCTACAATGCGGCGCTGAACGAGCTGGTGGAGGATTACAACAAGAAGAGCGGCAACACCGCCATCATCGTGCGCGGCACGATGGACAAGATCATCGGCCAGGCCAAGTCCGACACACCGCCCGCCGATGTTATCGGCCTGCCGCCGGACCTGATGAACACGTTGTACCTGGACGGCGGCATTGTCGGCGCGAGCTATACGCCGCTGGGACGTGGCGAGTTGGCCTTGGCGGTGAAGAAGGGAGCAGCGAAACCGGATATCTCCACGGTCGCCAAGCTGGCCCAGGCGATGAATGGCCGGACCGTGATGGTCAATGATCCCAAGGGTGGCACCATGCAGGGCGTGATGATCGACGGCATTCTCAAGCGCGCCGAATTCGCGGGCGCGCATGTCGTGCCGTCCAGTAAGGGCGAAGGCGCCTCCGCCCTGGCGCGCGGCGAAGGCGACATGGCGGTTCAACTGGTGCAGGAAATCCTGAACAAGCCCGAGATTGAAGTTGTGGCGCCGCTGCCGGTGGAACTGGGCGGCCGTATCGACGCGGTGCTGGCGGTGTCGTCACGCTCGACGCATCCGAAGGAGGCCGCCGACTTCATCAAGTTCCTCACCCGCCCCGAGGCCAAGGCGGCCTGGGCGGCAAAAGGCTTCAAGCCGTTTTGACTAGAAGGCTTACTTCTTGGTCCAGCCGCCACCCAGCGGCTTGATGAACTGGCCGCCCGGCACCTTGGCGATCAGTTGCGCGCCGGTGGCCTGGCCCGCCGCGTCGGGCGTGGTGCCGGTGCTGGAAGCGGTTTGGCTATAGACGCCGCGGCGGCCATTGTTGATCTCATTCACGGCGGCCGTGACGGCGGCGTCTGCCGAGCCCGTGACCAGGCCGAGATAACCGTCGGCCTGTTCACCAACGATGCCCGCGGCCTTGGCGGCATCAACCGCCGCCTTGTCGCTGGCCAGATCGGCGAAGGCCGGTGTCGCCAACAGCAGCAGGGCGGCGGCGGCGAAGAAATTCTTGAAGTTGCTCATGAGATGGCGTCCTTCAGATTAAAAGAGGTCGGGGTTCTTGGCGATCGCGTTCTGGACTTCCTTGTCCAGCCGCACCCGCACATCGGCATCCAGCTTGGCGTAGATATTGATCGGCGCCACTTCGACCCGGATGGTCGGCGTACAGGCGCCCAGCATGGTCAGCGCAACGCTCGCGAAAAGCATTTTCTTCATGGCTTTGCTGCTCCAATGGTATCCGGTGGCCCCTCCGGACGAAGGCTGTTTGACCATGCTTCGGTATAAGACTTCAAGAGTTCGTCAAAATTAAGGGAGGTATCCAGGGTCAGGTCGATGGGCGTGCCGCTGGGCAAGGGGATAGGCTTGTAAAGTGCGGTCCCGTTGATGATGTCGGTGATGGCGACCTCGGCCACCTGGCGCTGGGGTGGATCGCTCTTGCCCTTGATGTGGAACAGGATTTTCAGGCGCCCATTCTCCACCGAATTGAGTTCGGCCGACATCTGGTCGAAGGCCAGATACTCCAACGCCTGATAGGCGAAATCCTGCACCGCGTTGGTGCTGATGGCCGCCTCGCCTTGTGCCCATAGCGACCGGCTGATGGACAGCCGCCCGGGCCCGTCGGCCGTGATCTTGCCGTTGGCGATGCGAAAGCCCTCCGCGCTCAGGGTGAAGGGAATATTGCCCGACACCTTGCCCTCCAACTTGACCTTGGCGCCCAGGTTGGAAGCCGAAACCAGCGAGTCCAGGGCGATGGACTTGATCTGGGCCGCGCCCGCCACGTCCTTGGGGTTGGCCAGTGACAAAGTGATGGCGCCCAAAGAGACATGGCCCTGGGCGATATCGGTGTCGGCCTTTGCGATCTGGATGGCGGTGGGGCTGAAGCCGAAGCGCACATCCACCGAACTGAACGGCAGGGTCCAGTCGATGCGCGCGATGGAAAGGCCCTGGCCCGGCGCGGTGACCGGCGGCAACAGCGAGGTGAAGTGGATTTCGCTTTTGACGGCATGGGCCTTGCCCAGCACGGTCATGAAATCCAGCGCCGCGATGGCGAGCGTGCCCTGGCTGGTGATCTGGTTTTTGTCCCAGGTGATGTCACCGCTGAAAGAGGCGGTGCCTTCGGCGCGGCGGAACGCCGCCAGCAGCGGTGACAGGCTTTCCGGCTGCAGCTTGCCCGGCGCGAACACCAGGCCCGGCGCGGCGATATGGGCGGCGCCATTGCCCGTGGCCATGGTGTGGGAAAATTGGGTTTCGCCCAGGGTATTTTTCTGCGCGTCGGTGGCTGCGATCCGGCCGCGCCACACCCCGCCCTCCAGCGCGACCGTGCCGCTGCCCAACAGGGGCCTGAAGCGCAGCGGAACGGTGCGATCGGAAACCTCGGCCGATGTGAGGGTAATCGTGCCCCTGCGCGGTGCGCCCTGCCCTTCGAAATTCAGACGGCCGGCGGCCTTTTCCACCCGCACATTGCCCAGCGGCAGGTTGGCGGAGGCACCGCGCACCGCACCGGACAGTTTCCAGTCCAGGCCCTCGCCGGTCAGAAGCGGCCTGCCCGATGCGCCGCAGAGCTGGGCGCGCACATCCTTGGCCAGGTCCGTGGCGCCGGGATGAAAAGCTGACAGCGACACCTGCGCACAGCCGGAAGGGGTAAAGGCATAATGGCCCGCTTGATAGGAAACGGTGCCGCGGGCGGTAAGGTCAGCCCCGCGCAGCATGGCAAAGTTGAAATGCGTCTTCAGCGATGCATCGCCGGTCAAGCCGCCGCCGCTCCACACCAGGTTGCTGGCCGTCAGGCGCGCCGCCGGCAGGCCGGCGCCGGACAGCGAAGCCTCCAGCGCCGTGGTCAGGCCGCTGGACGCGCCCGACACATTCAGCACCGGAACGGTAAGCCTGGCGCCGCGCGCGCCGGTCACGATCAGCGGCGCGGTGAGCGAAAAGCTGCTGGCCTTGCCGCGCTGGACGATATGCCCGGCGAAGTTGACCTGCAGATGCGCCAGATTTCGCGTGAGGACCGAGGCCAGCGCCGGATCAACGGCGCGCAGCGCCCGCAGATCCGCGACAATCCCGGCATCGCCCGTGGCTTTCACATCGCCTTGCGCCTGGACATCGCCGTTCGCCACCGTGGCGCTGAAATTGCTGACAGTCGCATCCAGCCTGGGCGCGGACAGGCCTGCCAGCGCTTGCGTGGAAAGCTGCAAATGGGCCGAAGGCGCGGTGACCGAGATGCGCCCATCCGCCGACCACCAGTTCAACTTTTCCGCAACCAGCCGCGCATCCAGGTCCGGCACGCTCAGTCCGCCCTTGTCCACCGCGCCCTGGACATGCACGGCCAGGTGGCCGGTGGCGTTGTCGAAGGCCAGATCGGCGGCGCGCAACCCCACCCGCGTGCCTTGCCAGGTGATCGTGGTCGGCTGGGCGCGCAGGGTTGCCGTCACCGGCAGGTTCTTCACCAACTTGACGTCGCCACGCACATCCAGCGCGCCGCCCGGCGTGGTGAGCAGAAGGCGCAAGCCGGTGAGCGACACGGCCAGATCGTCGGAGACAAATTGCGACTTGCCCTGCTCCCGCTTCAGGGAGTCGATCCAGTCCTGCAGCGATCCCAGGTTGGGCTTGCCGTTTTCATCCAGCCGCACCCGCACCACCGGGTTCACCAGCCGCACTTCCACGACATAGGGCAGCCAGCGCAGGGGATCGAAATAAAGCTCGATCCGCTCGGCCGCCACGTCGGGCGCATCGGCGCGCCCCAGCGCAAAACGGCCGGAGACGCCGGACAGGCCCAGCGTCCCGATCTCAACCTGGGATTCCACGCCATGCTGGCGGAAATAGGCGCGGGCATAGCGGGCCGCGATCATGGCGCGCGCCAGCCACAGCGCCAGCAGGATCGCCACCACACCCAGCAAAATTGCCGCCAGCCAGCGCCGGTTCAAATCAGAAGCTCCATCCGGCGAAACAGTAACGCGGAGGCCGCAGCTTTGCGACAGAATCAGGCGCGGATATGGCGGCCCAGGCGCGATTTGTCGGGACGGTAGATGCGCACCGCATTGTCGCCCATCGCCGCGCGCACCGCGCTGGGCTCCCGGGCCGCCACCGCCTCGCGCGTCAGGTCGAACCAGTCCTGGTAGTTACCTGCCAAGGTCAGCACCGGCCAGTCGCTGCCCCAGATCAGGCGACCGGGGCCAAAATGGTCGAACAGCAGGCCGACGGCGCGTACGATATCGTCGCGCGTGCCATGCGCGCCCAATTCGGTGAGAAGACCGCTGACCTTGCAGGTGACATTGGGCTGCGCGGCCAAGGCTTCGATGCCGCGCGCCCAGGCGTCCAAGGCATCGCCCTCGCCCAGTTTCGGCTTGGCGGCATGGTCCAGCACAATGGAAAGCTGCGGATGGCGCTGCGCCAGTTCGGTGACGACGCCGAGCTGGTGGGACAGGATCAGGGCGTCGAATACCAGTCCTTCGGCGGCGATGGTGTTCAAGGCCGGCGTCAGCGCGGGCTGCAGGATCCAGTTGGGATCGGCAATGTCCTGCAACATCGGCCGCACTCCCAGGAACAGGAGATCAGCGGCGCGGCGGCGTAGCTCATCGCCGGCGTCCGGCGCCAGCAGATCCACCCAGCCCACCACGCCCAGCACAAAGGGCGTCTTGCGCGCGATGCCCAGCATGTAATCCGTCTCGGCCACCGTGGGCGCGGCCTGCACCAGGATAGTGGCGTCAACTCCGGTCTCGACCAACAGCGGCCTGAGATCGGCGGTGCCGAACACGCGATGGATGGGATTGTCCGGCGCCAACCAGCCATAATCGCCGCGCGCCGGATCCCAGAAATGCTGATGCGCGTCAACGATCATGGAATTGGCGCGTCCGTGCGAATGAGGTTTTCGGCCCGCAGATCCTGCCACAGGGCGGCGGGAATCTTGTGACGATAGAGCGTCACGGTCTGTTCCACGCGGCCAGCGGAATCCAGTCCGGGAATGACGCTGGCGACCAAGGGATGGGCTAGTGGGAATTGCAGCGCCGCCGCGGCCAGTGGCACGCCGTGACGCTCGCACAGCGTTTCGATCTTGCGGACCTTTTCGATCACGCTTTGCGGGGCGGGCTCATAATCATAATAAAGTGGTGCAGCGCTTTTGGTGCCCACGGCCAGGATGCCGGAATTGTAGGGCCCGCCCACCACGATGGCGGTGCCCGCCGCCGCGCAAGCCGGGAACAGATCGTCCAGCGGCGTCTGCTCCAGCAACGTATAGCGCCCTGCCAGCAGGATGACGTCCAGCCGCGCATGGTCCATCACCTCCAGGCAGGCCGGCACTTCATTCACGCCCATGCCGAAACCGGAAATCATCTTGGCGGCGCGCAATTCTTCCAGCGCCTTCAGGCCACCGTCCCTGGTCAGCTCAGCCATGCGGGCGGCGTTGGCGTCGCCATGAGTCAGCCGGCCAATATCATGGATATAAAGAAGATCTATGCGCGATAAGCCCAACCGCTGCAGGCTTTCTTCAAAGGACCGCATAACCGCGTCATAGGAATAGTCATAGACCGGCTCGAACGGCATGGGCGTGGCATAGCCGTGGCGCAGGATGTTTTCATCCACCGGGCCGGGCATTGGCTTCAGCAGCCGGCCCACCTTGGTGGACAGCACGATATTCTTGCGGCCCCGCAGCACATCCCCCAGCCGCCGCTCCGACAGGCCGAAGCCATAAAAAGGCGCGGTGTCGTAATAGCCGAATCCGGCTGCTTCCGCCGCCGCAAGCGTTTCTCGCGCGCTCTCGTCCGGCAGCGGCTTGAACAGATTGCCCAGCGGCGCGGTGCCGAAACCCAGCTCGGTGACGGACAGGCCGGTCTTACCCAATGAACGAAGCGGAAACGTCACGTTTCGGCATGCCCCAGCTTTGGCGCCATCCAGGCAAAGCCCAGCACCACCAGGTAGCAGGCCACCAGCAGGAACATGCTCCAGTGCAACGCGCCGGTGTGATCGGCGATGAACGTCATCAGGGGCGGCACTATCGCGGCGCCGGAAATCGCCATCACGATGAAGGAGGAGGCGAACTCGGTTTCATGCCCCAGCCTTTCCAGCCCCAGCGCGAAGATGGTGGGGAACATCACCGACATGAAGAAGCTGGTCGCCACCAGCGCGATCAGCGACGCCTGGCCGCCCAAGGTCGCGGCGGCGGTGCACAGCACCACGTTGCAGGCGCAATAGAGCATCAACTGCCGCGCCGGATCGATATAGCGTTGCAGCCAGGCGCCGAAGAAACGCCCGACGCAAAAAGCAATCATGGTGGCTTCCAAGTAGACCTGCGCGCCCACCCGCTCAGGCACATTGGCCGCCTCATGGGCGAAATCCACCAGCAGGCTCCAGGTACCCACCTGGGCGCCGACATAGAAGAATTGCGCCAGCACGGCATAGCGAACGCGCTTGTGGCGCAGCACATGGAATACCGAAGTCGAGCCTTCCGGCGTCACGTCACCGCGCAAAGGCGGATACTTTGTCAGGGCGATGGCCGAGGCGATCACCACCATCAGCACGCCCAGCACCAGATAAGGCGGCCCCACCGTGGCTGCTTCGGACGCGCGCCAGGCATCCACCGCCTGCGGTGTCATGGCGGCGATCTGGTCCGGGCTGTACTCCACACCGGAGAAAATCACATAGCCGCCGACCAGCGGGCCCAGCACGGTGGCGACGCCGTTAAAGGCCTGGGCGAAGTTCAGCCGCGGCGAGGCCGTCTTGGGATCGCCCATGATGGTGATGTAGGGATTGGCGCTGGTCTCCAGGAAGGCGGCACCGAACGCGATGATGTAAAGCGCCGCCAGGAAGACCCCATAGACCCGCATCTGCGCCGCCGGCACGAACAGGAAGGCGCCGACAGCGTACATCGCCAGCCCCAGCACCATGGTCTTCTTGTAGCCGATGCGGCGGATGATCATCGCGGCCGGCAGAGGCGCGCAGAAATAGGCGATGTAGAACGCAAACTGGGTCAGGCTGGCGCGAGTGCGGCTGATGTCCAGCGCCTTCTGGAAATGATGCAGCAACAGGTCGTTGAATTGCGAGGCCAGGCCCCAGGCGAAGAACAGGGTCGCGGTCAGCGCAAAGGCGACCACATAACGCCGCTCGACAACCGGCAACTTGCTCATGCTTCCCCCCGCTCTTATGCCCGCCAGTTAAGCGGAAAAAGGGGACGCACGCTACATGGTGGCGCCGATCTGCCAGGGCACGAATTCGGCATCGCCATAGCCCAGTTTCTCAGACTTGGAACGGGTGCCAGAGGCGATCATCAAGATGTGCTCGAAGATTTCCTTGCCCTTGTCCTGGATGGAAACCCCGTCCAGCACATCGCCGCAATTGATGTCCATGTCGTCGGTCATGCGTTCATAGACCGGCGTGTTGGTGGCGAGCTTGATGGACGGCGTAGGCTTGCAGCCATAGGCCGAGCCGCGTCCGGTGGTGAAGCACAAGATATTGGCGCCGCCCGCCACCTGCCCCGTCGCCGAGACCGGGTCGTAGCCGGGCGTATCCATAAAGACAAAACCCTTGGTGGTGACAGGCTCGGCATATTCCACCACGTCCTTCAGCCGCGTGGTGCCGCCCTTGGCCGCGGCTCCCAGCGATTTTTCCAAAATCGTGGTCAACCCGCCCGCCTTGTTCCCGGGCGAGGGATTGTTGTTCATGCTGCCGTCATTGCGGCGGGTGTAATCCTCCCACCAGCGGATGCGCTCCAGCAACTTCTTGCCGACTTCGGGACTGGCGCGCCGGGTCAGCAGATGTTCGGCGCCATAGATCTCAGGTGTCTCGGACAGGATGGCGGTGCCGCCATGGGCCACCAGCAGGTCCACCGCCGCGCCCAAGGACGGATTGGCGGTGATGCCGGAATAGCCATCGCTGCCGCCGCATTGCAGCGCCAGCATCAATTCGGACGCCGGCGCGGTTTCGCGGCGGACCGCGCCCGCCGCCGGCAGCATGTCGCGCACCGCGGCAATGCCGGCCTCGATCGCCTTTTGCGTCCCGCCGGTGTCCTGGATGGTGAGGGAGCGGAAGGTATCGCTTTCGGCGATGTTGTAGGCCTTCTTCCAGCGCGGGATCTGGAAGGTCTCGCAGCCCAGGCCCACCATCAGCACCGCGCCCATATTGGGATTGGCGGCATAGCCCCATTGGGTGCGCTTGAGCACCTCATAGCCTTCGCCCTTGCTGTCCATGCCGCAGCCATGGCCATGCACCAGCGGGATGATGCCGTCCACGTCCGGATAGTCATCCAGCATGCCGCTCTTTTCCACTTCGCGGGCGATCAGCCGCGCCACCGTGGCCGAACAGTTCACGCTGGTGAGGATGCCGAGATAATTGCGGGTGCCGAACTTGCCATTGGCGCGGCGAAAGCCCTGGAAGGTGGCCTGCGGGTTGGCGGGCTCCGGATCGCGCGCATCCACTTCGAACTGATAGTCGCGGTCCACGGAATGGAACCCAATATTGTGCTCATGCACCCAATCGCCCGGCACGATATCCTGGGTGGCGAAGCCGATGATCTGGCCGAACTTCAGCGCCGGCTCGTCCTTCTTGATGGGGCGCACCGCCGCCTTGTGGCCGGGCGGAATGCGCCGCGTGAACTTCACATCATCCACGATGTCGCCGGGCGACAGGCCGGCCACCGCCACCACGACATTGTCGGTCGGATGAAGCCGCAGGTAAGACGCCATGATTGCTCCCGGATGAGAAGGAGGCTCTTATAGTCCAAGCCTTGCTCCGGAGAATAACAAAATGAGCCGCCGCCTGTGCTTCGCGCTGGACCTGGTCAACGACGCGGCCAAAATCGCCGAATATGAGCGTTTCCACGCCCCCGGCGGGGTGTGGCCCGCAATCGTGGACGACATCCGCGCCCAGGGGATCGAAGGCATGGAAATCTGGCGCACCGGCGACCGCATGGTGATGATCGCCACCGTGGCCGACGACTATCCCCGCGCCCGCGATATCCCGGCCAAGCATGATGAGTGGGAGACCCTGATGTGGGGCTTCCAGAAGGCCCTGCCCCATGCCGCGCCGGGGCAGAAATGGGTTCCGATGGCCAAGATCTTCGACCTGGCCCAGCAAAAGGGCGCCGCATAGCCCCTGCGGGAACCGGCACGGATCGCAAGCAGGCTTATTATCGTTACACTTGCATGAGGTTCCTTCTCGCCCTCGGCGTGCTGCTTTTGCTTGCCTGCCCTGCGCCGGCCCAGGTTGCCTTTCCGCAGGTGACGGGCATTCCCGTCCCCCTGCAGAGCATCAGCGGCCGGTTCAGCTCGCTCAACCCACTTAACCCGCGCAGATGCACTTACAGAAAAATAAGCGGCCGCGTGGTCTCGCCACGCTTGATCATGGTGGAGGAGATGGACTGCGGCCGGTCCGGCCATGACAACGCGCTGGTCAATATCCAATTCAGCAACCCCGCCGATGCCGCGCAGATGGTGACGGGACGGAATGTCGTCATAGCAGCCAGCTTCAAACGGGCGGAGGAGGATCGCGAGCCCACCATTGTCGCCGAATTCCTGATTGCGGAAAAAGCCCGGATCGAGTCGGCGGATCCGATCGGCGAGGCCGTACCCGCCTTTACCAGCTACATGATCTGTCAGCCGCCGGAGCTGGATGCGCTCGCCCGGCAGCTTGGCGGTGAGCTGTGTGTGCAAAGCACCATCGTGGCAAGCCTCGCAGCAGCGGGTCCGGCGCTGGAGCGGGCCGCCCGCGCGCCTTCGAACGCCGCGCCCGGGGATGATGCGCCCGGTGACCCGAACGATATTTCGTGCCGCCGCGATCCCAAAGTATCGGATCGAAACCTAGCGGCCATCGCCTGTGCCCGGGGCAGCTATTGGGCCTGGTACAAGGCGTTGCACGACCCGCAATTCTCGATGCCGGCGCCGCCATGAAGCCCGCCGCCCCGTTGTCGGAATTTTCCCATCCTCACGGGCCGGCGCGCATCGACAGTAAAAGCCGGATCGTGGCGGGACTGCTGACCGGCGTTCTGTATGCCTTTTTCGCGCTGCTGGCCTGGTATTCCAGTCACGCACCGGTGCCCGCCAAATTGACGGAAATCACCGCGACCTTGTTGCCGGATGCTCCCACCAAACGCGTCGTCGAGCCGTTGCCGCCATTCCTGGCCCATCTGATCCGGCCGCGCGCCGAACAGCCGGCGCTGCCGGTGTTCACCATCGCGTCCGGTGCACCGCCCCAGGCACCCGCGCCGCTTGCGGCGTCGGCGGCAAAAACCTCGCCCCTGCTGGGCGGCACCGCCGGCAACGGGCCGATGGGCCAGGCGGCTTCGGGCAACGGCACGGGGGGCAATGGTGGCGCACTATCAGGCTGCTTTGACCGGGCCTGGATGCGCGCCGTGTCCGAGCGGGTGAGCCAGTTCTTTTACTACCCGAGCGGCGCCCTGGCCGTGCATCGGACGGGCCTGGTGATGGTGCATTTCGTGGTGCGCCGCGACGGCAAGATAGACCGGCTGCAGGTCGGCAAGTCCTCCGGCGATGCGGAACTCGACAAGGCCGCCATCGATATCCTGCGCAAGGCCCAGCCCTTGCCGCCGATTCCAGATCGCATGCACACCGACCGGGTCGAAGGCGAGCTGCCGATAAACTTCGGGGTGCGCAGCTTCAGCGGCAGCGCGACCGGAGGGACCTGCTAAGACGGCCGCCGAGGATTTCGCTTGCGCCCTGCCGGAGCCGGGTGATTATTCGGCGCGGGGCTTCTGGGGCGATGGCGATGAAAAATCTGGCGTGCGCGGCTTTGCTGGCCTTCGCAAATGCAACACCGGCTTTGGCGCACCAAGGTTTCCTCCGTCCCGCCGAAGTCATCCATAACACGCCGGAATGGAAGGGTGAGCGTTTCGCCGATGGCCGGCCCAAGGTGCCGGACGCGATCCTGGATCGGATGAAAAGCGTCACCCTGGAGGAAGCCTGGGCCACGCTGCGCAATGCCGGCTATGAGCAGCAATATGAAGACGGCTGGCTCACCTTGTTTCCCGACAAGATCCTGGTAGGCCGCGCCCTCACCTCAAGCTGGATTCCCGGGCGGCTGGATTTGCAAAAGGTGATCGAAGCCGACGGCAAGGCGGAGGGGCGCAAGGGCGGCCCCAATGCCTGGCCGGTGGACATGCTGCAGCCGCGCGACGTCTATGTCAGCGATCACTTCGGCTTGAAAGTGAACGGGCCTTCCATCGGCGACAATGTCGGCAACGCCATCTATGCCCGCTCCGGCAACGGCATCGTCTATGACGGCGCGGTGCGCGACATCAATGGATTGAAAGAGCTGCCCAACTTCATCGCCTTTGTCCGCAGCTATGATCCTTCGCATCATTATGGCCGCATCGGCGATGAGGGCCGGCCCATCAATTCCACGATGACCGCCATCAACAGTCCCACCCGCATCGGCCATGCCGCCGCGATGCCGGGCGATGTCGTGTTGGGCCGCGACGGCGGGGTGATTTTCATTCCGCCGCAACTGGCGGTGACGGTGGTGCAGGAATCCGAGCGCACCAGGCTGCGCGACATTTTCGGGCATCTGCGACTGAAGGAACAGAAATACACCGCCGGCCAGATCGACCGCGACTGGACGCCGGAAATCGAAGCCGACTTCAGCCAATGGATGAAGGACAATATCGATAAGCTGCCGGTCGCCCACGCCGCCATCCAGGAATATCTGGACCTGCGGGCCAAAGCGGCAAAGAAATAATCAGGCTTTCGCCACCGCCTGCGCCACCAGGTCGCTCACCAGACGGATGGGATGGGGCTTTACGGCGGCTTCATACAGGCTGGTCAGCACCACGCAGATGGTGCCGGTGTCCGGATCGGCCCAGCTCAAGGTGCCGGTCGAACCATTATGGCCGAAGGTCCTGGGACCACAGGCCGGTGAACCGACGCTGGGCGGCAGGTCGAAACCCAAGCCGCTGGCTTTCACGCCCGGCGGCGACTGGTTGGTGATCATCAGCGCTTCGGTCGCGGGCTTCAGGATTCGGCCGCGCTGGTCGAGGAATTCCTCATAGAAACGCACGACATCTGCGGCACTGCCCAGCGCCCCGCCCCAGGGCGCACCCAGGTTGCGCCAATACTCGCTGTTCCAGTTCCAGCTATTCCAGCTTTTCTTGCCGGCCTCGGTCATGGCGGGGGCGCCCTGGCTTGGCACCGTCATGCTGTTCGCCCGCCCGCGCAGGCCAAAGCCGGTATGGCCCATGGCCAGCTTGCGGAAGACGCGCTCGTCCATGATGTCGGCGATCGGCTTGCCGGTGATCTTCTGGGCGATTTCCGCCGACAGGAGAATGCCCATGCTGGAATAGGCGTATTTGCTGCCCGGCGGGAACTTCAGCGGCGCCCGGATGGCGCCTTCGCGATAGTCGGGCAGCGGCGCGTGACGTTCGCGCAAAGCCTCGTCATCACCCAGCATGTCCGGCAGCCCGCCGGTATGGGTCAGGCAATGGCGCAGGGTGATGGTCTCGCGCCCCTCGCCGGTGAAGGCCGGAAAGAACTTCGCCACCTTGTCGTCCAGGCTCAGCTTGCCTTCGTCCACCAACGTCATCACCGCCGCCGCCGTCATGGGCTTGGTGATGGAAGCCAGCAGGAATACCGGCTCAGTCCCCTTGGCGGTACCGAAATTGCGGACGAAGCGGCGCGGCCCTTGCGTCACCAGGATAGAGGCGCCCTGCACCCGGCCGTCGGCAATCCAGCCGTCCATCAGCTTGGCGGCCTCATTCAGCTTGGCGGTGTTCCAGTTGCCCGTAACGGCTATGGCTGGTGTCGCGATCATGGCGGCTGCCCCTGTCAGCATGTCCCTGCGGTTCATCCCGTTTCCCCGTTTTTCGTTGGCCGGACGCTAGCACGGTCCTTCACAAATCGCACCGGTTTGGCTTGGCGGCGTGAAAAAGACCCGCTAAAAACCCGCACGCTTTGTTGCAGTACACAAAGGATTTGAAGTCATGAGCAATATGTCGCCCAGCGAAATGGGACAAGTCCTGGCCAAGGGCCTGTTGTCTTTCCCGGTCACCCATTTCGGCAAGGACTTCCAGTTCCAGGAAGGTCCCTATCGCGAACATTGCGCCTGGCTTCTGAGCTTCAAGCGCCTGACCGGCCTGTTCGCCGCCGGCGGCACCGGCGAGTTCTTTTCCCTGACCCCCGCCGAAGTGGAAACCGTGGTCACCGCCGCGGTGAAGGAAACCAAGGGCCAGACCCCGGTGATCGCCGGCTGCGGCTATGGCACCGCCATCGCCGTCGAGCTGGCCAAGTCGGCCGAGAATGCCGGCGCCGACGGGTTGCTGCTGCTGCCGCCTTACCTGATGGTGCCGAACCAGGAAGGGTTGATGGCGCATATCGAGGCGGTGTGCAAAGCCGTGAAGATCGGCGTCATCGTCTACAATCGCGACAATGCCGTGTTGACCGAAGACAGCCTGGCCAAACTGTGCGACCGCAATGCCAATCTGGTCGGCTTCAAGGACGGCGTGGGCGATATCGAATTGATGATGCGGGTCTATTCCAAGATGGGCGACCGCCTGACCTATATCGGCGGCTTGCCGACCGCGGAAACCTTCGCCCTGCCCTATCTGGAAATGGGCGTGACCACCTATTCCTCGGCGATCTACAATTTCATGCCGGAATGGGCGCTGTCCTTCTATGACGCGGTGCGCGCCAAGGACCATGCCAAGGTGATGAAGGGGCTGAAGGAATTTGTGCTGCCCTATATCGCCATCCGCAATGAGAACAAGGGCTATGCCGTATCCATCGTCAAGGCGGGCATGACGGCCATCGGCCGTGGCGCCGGCCCGGTGCGCATGCCCCTGACCGATCTGACAGCGGATCAGGCGGCGCGGCTGAAAAAGCTGATCGACGCCACCAAGCCGGTTTAAGAACGCTGCTGCAGCATTCCCATTGATCGCTTGAACCTTTGGCTTGGACCGGCCAAGCTTGGCGCACGCCCATTTGGGCCAACCCCGCAGAAGCCGGGAAATCAGGGAAGCGACCATGAGCACGGCCCAGGCTGGCGAACGCAACAGTCATATCCGCTTCTGGATCGTCGCGGTCCTGTTCATGATTTCCTCCATCGCCTATGCCAGCCGCGCCACCTTGCAGATGGCGGGCAAGCCGCTGGCGGCCGAATTCCATCTGGACCCGGTGCAACTGGGTTACCTGTTCTCGGCTTTCGCCTGGTCCTATGCCATCGCGCAAATTCCCGGCGGCGCGCTGCTGGACCGTTATGGCTCGCGGCCCGTCTATCTCTGGGCGATCGTCTTATGGGCGTTCTTCACCGGCCTGCAGGCGTTCGCGCCCTATCTGACCTTCGTGCCGGTGACGATCAGCCTGTTCATCCTGCGCCTGGCGCTGGGCTTTGCCGAAGCGCCCAGCTTTCCCGCCAATGCCCGCATCGTCGCCAACTGGTTTCCCAAGGCTGAGCGCGGCACCGCCAGCGCCATCTTCAATGCCTCGCAGTATTTCTCGGTGGTCGCCTTCAATCCCCTGATGGGCTGGCTGGCGCAATATCACGGCTGGCAATCGGTGTTCTTCTGGATGGGCGTGATCGGCTTTGCCGGGGCGGTGATCTTCGCCCTGGTGGTGCATGCGCCCGCCCGCCACAAGCGCATCTCCAAGCGCGAGTATGCCTATATCGAGGAAGGCGGCGCGCTGGTGAATCTGGACCGGCCGGCCACCGCGGCCCAGCCGATCCGCTGGGGCATTCTCAGCCAGCTTTTGTCCAACCGCATGCTGTGGGGCATCTATCTGGCGCAATACTGCATCACCGCGCTGACCTATTTCTATTCCACCTGGTTCGCCATCTATCTTATGGAGGCCCGGCATATGGGCGTGGCCAAGGCGGGCCTGATGTCGGCTGGTCCCGCTATCGCCGGTTTTGTGGGCGGCGTGCTGGGGGGCGTCCTGTCGGACATGCTGCTCAAGCGCGGCGTAGCGCCGTCGCCGGCGCGCAAGATCCCGATTCTGATCGGGCTGGTGATCTCCTGCGCCATCCTGGCCTGCAACTATACCGACAGCCAGGCCATGATCATGCTGTTCATGTCCATCGCCTTCTTCGGCAAGGGCGTGGCGGCGCTGGGCTGGGCGGTGATGAGCGATGCCGCGCCGCGCGAAGCCACCGGGTTGGCGGGCAGCGTGTTCAACCTGTTCGGCAATGCGGCGGGCATCTTCACCCCCATCGTGATCGGCTACATCCTGAAGGCCACCGGCAATGACTGGAATCTGGCGCTGGTGTTCCTGTTCGCCCATTCCATCGTCGCCATGATCGGCTATGGCGTGGTCGCCGGCGAGATCAAGCGCGTGGTGCTGAAGCCAGCCTGAGGACGTTCTATGAGCAAGGACAAGACCGGCGCGCCGCGCGTGACGGAGATGAAGGTTGTGCCCGTGGCGGGGCAGGACAGCATGCTGCTGAACCTGTCGGGCGCGCATGGCCCCTTCTTCACCCGCAACCTGGTGATCCTGAGCGACAGCGCCGGCAACACCGGGGTGGGCGAAGTGCCGGGCGGCGAGAAAATTCGCCAGACCCTGGAAGATGCCCGCGACCTGGTGGTCGGCCAGGGGTTGGGTGCCTGGAAAAATGTGCTGAGCGAGGTGGGGCAGCGTTTTGCCGACCGCGATGCCGGCGGCCGGGGCCTGCAAACCTTCGACCTGCGCGTCACCATTCATTGCCAGGCGGCGCTGGAATGCGCCCTGCTCGACCTGCTGGGCCAGCATCTGGAGGTGCCGGTGGCGGCGCTGCTGGGCGATGGCCAGCAGCGCGAACAAGTGGAGATGCTGGGCTATCTCTTCTTCATCGGCGACCGCAAGAAAACCAGCCTGCCCTATCGCCATGACCAGAAGGGCGATAACTGGATTCACATCCGCGACGAGGAAGCCCTGACCCCGGACGCCATCGTGGCGACGGCGGAAGCGGCCTATGCCCGCTATGGCTTTAACGACTTCAAGCTGAAGGGCGGCGTGCTGGAAGGCCGCGAAGAGATGAAGGCGGTCGAGGCGCTGGCCAAGCGCTTCCCCAAGGCGCGCATCACGCTGGATCCCAACGGTGCCTGGTCACTGAAAGAAGCGATCGGCCTGTGCAAGGGGCGCGGCGATGTGCTGGCCTATGCCGAAGATCCTTGCGGCGCCGAAGGCGGTTATTCCGGGCGCGAGATCATGGCGGAGTTTCGCCGCGCCACCAGCCTGCCCACCGCCACCAACATGATCGCCACCGATTTCCGCCAGATGGTGCATGCCATGGATCTGGGCTCGGTGGACATTCCCCTGGCCGATCCGCATTTCTGGACCATGGCGGGCAGCGTGCGCGTCGCGCAGATGTGCGCTGACCGGGGACTGCGCTGGGGATCGCATTCCAACAATCATTTCGACGTCTCGCTGGCCATGTTCACCCATGTTGCCGCCGCGGCGCCGGGCAACATCACCGCCATTGATACGCACTGGATCTGGCAGGATGGCCAGCGCCTGACGCGCGAGCCGTTCCAGATCAAGGGCGGCTTGGTCCAGGTACCCAAGCGTGGCGGGCTGGGCGTGGAACTCGACATGGCCGAAGTCGAGAAGGCGCATGCGGCCTATAAAACGCTGGGCGATGGCGCCCGCGACGATGCCGCCGCCATGCAATTCCTGATTCCGGGCTGGAAATTCGACCCCAAACGGCCCTGCCTGGTTCGCTAGCGAGTGCTATAGTCCGGCCATGAACGTCCAGGCCAAGCCGCCGCATGAGAACCCTCGCCGCATCCAGGTGGCGCCGGGCGACAATGTCGCGATCATCGTCAACGGCCTGGGCCTGCCCGCCGGCAGCACCTTTCCCGACGGGCTGGTGCTGAACCATTTCGTGCCGCAAGGCCACAAGGTGGCGCTGGCCGATATCGCCGATGGCGGCGACATCATCCGTTACAGCGAAGTGATCGGCACCGCCAAGGGCGCGATCCGGCGCGGCGACTGGGTGAACGAAGACAATGTGGTGATGGGCTCCGCCCCGCCGCTGGACCAGTTGGAGATGGCGACCCGCCCGCCTGCCAAGCCCGAACCGCTCACCGGCCACACGTTTGAAGGCTATCGCAACGCCGACGGTACCGTGGGGACCAAGAATATCCTGGCCGTATCCACCAGTGTCCAATGCGTGTCGGGGACGATGGAATTCGCCCTTAAGCGCATCAAGGCCGAGCTGCTGCCCAAGTACCCCAATGTGGATGACGTGGTTGCGCTGACCCATGCCTATGGCTGCGGCGTGGCGATCAACGCGCCGGCCGCCATCGTGCCCATCCGCACCCTGCAGAACCTGGCGGGCAATCCCAATTTCGGCGGCGAAGTGCTGGTGGTGGGTCTGGGCTGCGAAAAGCTGGCGCCGGAACGTCTTCTTCCCAAGGGCCAGGAAACCGGCACCCTGCGGCTGCAGGACGAAGCCTATGTCGGCTTCGGCGCCATGATCGACGGCATCATGGAACGCGTTGAGGAACGCCTGAAAATATTGGACAAGCGCAGGCGCGAAACGGTGCCGGCGGCCGAGCTGATTGTCGGCATGCAATGCGGCGGAAGCGATGCTTTTTCGGGCCTGACCGCCAACCCGGCGCTGGGCTATTGCGCCGATCTGTTGGTGCGGGCCGGCGCCACGGTGATGTTTTCGGAAGTCACCGAGGTGCGCGACGCCATCCATCTGTTGACGCCCCGCGCCGCGACCAGGGAAGTCGCCGACGCGCTGGTGCGCGAGATGCGCTGGTATGACGATTATCTCGCCAAGGGCGAAGTGGACCGCGGCGCCAACACCACCCCCGGCAACAAGAAGGGCGGCCTGTCCAACATCATCGAAAAGTCGCTGGGTTCGGTCGCCAAGTCCGGCACCAGCGCCATCAATGCCGTGCTGGCGCCGGGCGAAAAAGTGCGCAGCCGCGGCCTGGTGTTCGCCGCCACACCGGCCAGCGATTTTGTCTGCGGCACCTTGCAGATGGCCTCGGGCATGAACCTGCATGTCTTCACCACCGGGCGCGGTACGCCTTACGGCCTGGCCGCGGTGCCGGTGATCAAGGTTTCGACCCGCAGCGAGTTGGCAAAGCGCTGGAACGACCTGATTGACCTGGATGCCGGTCCCATCGCCACCGGCGAAAAGACCATCGAACAGGTGGGCTGGGAGCTGTTCCAGTTGATGCTGGACGTGGCCAGCGGCAGGAAACAGGTGTGGGCCGACCGCTGGGGCCTGCACAACGACCTGACCTTGTTCAATCCGGCGCCTGTTACCTAGCGTCTTCCAGCACCATCGCCGCGCCCTTGGCCGCGATCATGATGGTGGGGGTGTTGGTGTTGCCGGAGGTGATGGTCGGCATCACCGAAGCGTCGATCACCCGCAGATTTTGCAAGCCCCGAACACGCAAGCGTTCGTCCACCACCGCCAGCGGATCGCTGGTCAAGCCCATTTTGGCCGTGCCGACGGGATGGAAGATTGTGGTGCCGATGTCGCCGGCTGCGTGGATCAGATCAGCATCGCTGTCCGGCACGCCGGGACCGGGGCGGAATTCCTCCGGGTGATACTTTTCCAGCGCAGGCTGCCGCATCAAGGTGCGGGTCAGGCGCAGCGCCTGGGCGGCGATGCGGCGATCTTCGTCGGTGGACAGGTAGTTGGGCGCGATGCTGGGTTTCGCCGCCAGGTCGGTGGAGGTCAGCCTTACTGTGCCGCGCGAGGTGGGGCGCAGGTTGCAGGGACTGACGGTGACGGCCGGAAAGCGGTGCAGCGGGGTGCCGAAACGGTCCAGCGACAAGGGCTGGACATGGAACTGGATATTGGCGCGTTCCTGTGACGGATCAGACTTGGTGACGATGCAGAGCTGCGACGCCGCCATGGTCATGGGCCCGCGGCGAGCCAAGGCATATTGCAGCCCCATCAGCGGACGGCCCAGCGCCGAGTAATAGATTTCGTTCAGGGTTTTCACGCCCTGGACGCGATACATGGCGCGCAGTTGCAAATGATCCTGCAGGTTGCGGCCCACGCCCTCGGCGGCGTGCACCACCGGCACGCCCAGCTCGCCCAGCCAGGCGGCGGGCCCGATCCCCGATCGCTGCAGAATCTGCACCGAGCCGATGGCGCCGGCGCACAGGATCACTTCGCCCTTGGCGCGCGCTTCAACCCATTCACTGCCGCGCCGGAACCGCACACCGCTGGCGCGCTTGCCGTCAAACAACACCTTGTCCACCGCGACATCGGTTTCCAGCCGCAAATTGGCGCGGTCCAGCACCGGATGGAGAAATCCCCGCGCCGCCGACCAGCGCCGGCCGCGCTTCTGGTTGACGTGGAAATAATAACTGCCCTCATTGTCGCCGGTGTTGGGATCGGCGCAGCGGGGAATGCCGGCCTCTTCGGCGGCGTCAATGATGCGGTCCAGGATTTCCCAGCGCACCCGCGGCTGTTCCACCGACAGTTCGCCATCGGCGCGATGATGCTCAGAGTCGCCCAGGAAATGCCGGTCCAGCTGGCGGAACACGGGCTTCACATCATCCCAGCCCCAGCCCATCAGGCCGAGCTGCCGCCAATGGTCGTAATCGCCGGCCTGGCCGCGCATGGACAGCATGGCATTGATCGAGGACGAGCCACCCAACGCCTTGCCGCGCGGATAGTTGAGCTTGCGCCCGTTCAGCCCCGGATCGGCCTCGGTCTCGAACATCCAGTCGCTGCGCGGATTGCCGATCAGGTAGAGATAGCCGACCGGAATGTGAAACCAGATCCAGTCATCCTGGCCGCCGGCTTCCAGCAACAGCACGCGGTTTTTGGGATCGGCGGACAGGCGGTTGGCGACGACGCAGCCGGCGGACCCTGCCCCCACCACGATGTAATCATAGTCGCCGTCCAGCATCAGCGGGGATAAGGACGGTGCAGCTTGACCTCGCGGTTCAGCTCCACCCCGAAGCCGGGCTTGTCCAGCTCCGACAGCTTGATGCGGCCATTCTGCGGCACCGGCTCGCCCAGCAATTGCGGCGCGAACATCGGCACGATCCTGTCGGCCTTGGGCGCCATCATCAGGAATTCCGAGAAAGGGCTGTTATGGCGGGTGATGACGAAGTGATAGCTGTAGACCGATGAGCCATGCGGCACCATCAGCTTGCCATGGCTTTCGGCCAGGTTGGCGATCTTGATCAGCTCGGTGACGCCGCCGCACCAGCCGACATCGGGCTGGATGATGTCGCAGCAATCCATTTCCAGCAGCATGCGGAAACCCCAACGCGTAGCGTCGTGTTCGCCGGTGGTGACCAACATACCGGGCGGCACCGCTTTCTTGAGATCGCGGTAGCCCCAGTAGTCGTCGGGGCTCAGCGCCTCCTCGATCCATTTCAGGCCGGACTGTTCCCAGGCCCGGGTCGCCAGCTTGGTGGCATAGTTCAGGTCCAGCGCCATCCAGCAATCCAGCATCAGCCAGAAATCCGGGCCGACCTTGTCACGCATGGCTGCGATTTCGGCCAGGGCTTTCTTCATCCCCTCTTCGCCTTCGGCCGGGCCGTGATGCAACGGCATCTTGCCGCCGATGAAGCCCATGTCCTTGGCCAGGTCGGGGCGCGCGCCGGTGGCGTAGAAAATCAATTCGTCACGCACCGCGCCGCCCAAGAGCTGATGCACCGGCTCATCGCGCAGCTTGCCCAACAGGTCCCACAGCGCCAGGTCCACGCCCGAGATGGCGTTGATCACCAGGCCCTTGCGCCCGTAATACTGGGTGGAGAAATACATCTGGTCCCAGATCTTCTCGGTCTGGGATGGATCGCGGCCTTCCAGGAAACGCGCCAGGTGCTTTTCCACGATGAAACAGGCGGGCTCACCGCCCGTGGTCACGGCAAAACCGGTGACGCCGTTTTCCGCCTCGATCTCCACCACCAAGGTGCCCAGCACATTGATGCCGAAGCTCTGCCGGCTCTGACGGTATTCGGGATAGCGCGACATGGGCGTGGCGATATGGTCGTCGATCCAGTGGCCGCCGCCCTGATCGTGATAATCGGCGCCGCCGCCGCGCACCACGAATGCGCGGACATGCTTGATCTTCGGAAATGCCATCCTAGTGCAGCTTCACGCCGTCATCGGGACGGGGCTTGGGCCGCGGCCAGCTGGTCCAGCGCCTGTCCTGGGAGATGTCGCCCTGCGGCGCGGTCCAGGGCAAGGCTTCCATGCCGTTCAGGTCATAGACGATCTTGCCGTCCTTGATGGTCATCTCGTCTACCAGCTTGCTGTTGCCGTCCATGCGGGAATTGACCATGTCGGTGAAGCCGAACTTGCCCTTCTGCACGCGCAGCACCGCGACATCGGCCACCGATCCCACCGACAGGTTGCCCAGGTCTTCGCGGCGAATTTCCTTCGCCGGATGAGCGGTCATTTCGGCCACAACTTCCGACACGGACAGGCCCATGGCCATGAACTTGCTGGCCACGTTCAACAGGTCCTTGGTGGAGCTGTTCATGCTGTCCACGTGCAGATCGGTGGACAGCGAATCCGGCTTGAAGCCCTGCTGGATGAAAGGCACGGCCAGCGACCATTTGAAACTGCCGCCGCCGGTGCCGGCATCGAAATAGACGCCGCGGGCGCGGCCTTCGATCAGGCCCTTTTGCGGGCCCTTGGTGACGGGGTCCTGCTCCTGGCGTAGGCCCGAGAACATGTGGGTATAGATGTCGCCGGGCCGCAGCTTCTTGGTCAGAAGGTCATAGAGCGGGCGGGTGGGACGGTCGGCGCCGAAATCCACCATCACCGGGATATTGGCCTTGATGCCGGCGATCACCGCCTGCTCCACCGGAAGCCATTCCGGGCCGTTGAAATGGGCGGTCTTGATGCCGACGATCACCTTGGGATAGCGCAGCGCCATCTTGGCGGTCTCCTCGCCATCCATGTCGGTCATATCCTGCTGGATATTGCCCGAGCGCATGCCCTTGCCCACGATGTTGAGCATGGCCAGGATCCGCGTCTTGGACCGGTCAATGACCTTGTCCTTGAAATCCTCGAAATTGCGCCAGCCCGCGCAGCCGGCATCCACCACGGTGGTGACGCCGGTGCGGAAGGTAAAGCCGTCCGGCACCACGCTGAGATCGCCGGCATAGGAATTCTTTTCGCCGGTGCCGAAATAGTTGTGGGTGTGAAGATCGATCAGGCCGGGCGTGACATACAGGCCCCGCACGTCGATCGCCTTGACGGCGTCGGCGGCCTTCAGCCCCGCCGCCACCCTGGCGATCTTTCCGTCCTTGATGGCGACATCCATCACCGCATCGATATGGTTCTTGGCGTCGATCACATGCCCGCCACGCAGCAGCAGGTCATAGGCGGGCCCAGGCTGGGCATTGGCGCCTGCCGCCGTCAGCAGCGCCACGACGCTGCAGGCCATCAGCTTCTTCATCCCCGAACCCCTTTATATTGCTACGCGCGTACCGCCGTGAAAGTCGCTGGGCCGTATTCGCCCATGCTCACATTGCCCGACATGGAATTGCCGCGCACCGAACCCTCGAACGTCCAGTGAATGGCGTTGCCGCCCACCGGCATGGTGCTTTGCAGCTTGATATGGTCGCCATGGACCGCGCCCTTCAGGCTGGCATTGTAGATTTCGCCCTTGTGATCGCCGGTGACCGCGCCGCCATCCTGCTTCAGGGTGAAACGCTGTTCGCCCATGCCGCAGGTATATTGGATGGTGACCGCCCAAGTGCCGCCCACCGAAGCCGGGGTGCCTGTGGGCAGGGCCGGATTGGGATAGCTGCCGGGATTGCTGAGGATCTTGAACATCGCCTCGGCCAGGACCTTCTCGTCGCCCGCATCCATCATGTAGGGCATCAGGGTGATGCTGGAGGCCATCATGTCGGGACGCTGCCCGGTGGTCGGCTCGGTCATGATGCGGGGGGTGCCGTCGTTCAGGCGCTTTTCCAGCTCATTGCCGGTGATGCCCACTTCGGTGGCATCCCAGCGGATGCGCAGCCGCGTGGCGCGGTTGGAAAGGCCCTGCGGTTCCAGATATTCGAAGCTCAGGCCCTTGATCGGCTTCAGCCGCGCTTCCACGTGCTGCATCCAGGCGCGCCACATGCGCTGCTCGCCGTCATGGTCGCGCTTGTACCATTCGCGCACCGCAGCCAGGAGGCCCATGGTCTCTTCCTTGGAGCACTTCACGGCGCGGCCGTAATTGTGGTGCGGCGAGGCCTGGAACCAGGCCGCCTTGATCAGGTCCGCCTTGCCCAAGAGCATGCCGGAGGATTGCGGCGCGCGCAGACACTTGCCGCCAGAATAGCCGACAAAGCTGGCGCCCTGCTGCATATAGACGTTCGGGCTCATCGGCTCTTCGGCCGCCGCATCCACGAACACCGGAATGTTCTTTTCCTTGGCGATGGCGATGATGGCGGGAATCGGCAGGACGCTCTTGGCTTCCTGGGGATCGGACGTCACATAGATCATCGCGGTGCGCGACGAAATCTTCGCCCGCAGCTGGTCCGGGGTTTCGACCTCGATCACCTCGGCACCCACCATGCGCGCACCCACGTCATAGGGATTGCGCGAATGCTTCGGGATGATGACCTGGTCCTTGGCCTTGACGTAAGGCAAGGCCTGGCACTTCTCGACATTGGAGCCGGCGATGCAGGCGATAGTGGCCAGCATGATGGCGGCTTCGCAGCCGGTGGTGGCCATGGCCGCTTCGCAGCCATTCAGACGCGCCAATTCCTTGCCCACGCCTTCCATCATCTCGTCCATCTGAACGTAATAATGCGAGGCTTCGAACATGGCCTGCTTGACCTGGGGCAGCGAGCGCGAGCCCGACAAGATGGTGTAGGTGCCGCGCGCGTTCAGGATCGGCCGCACGCCGACGCGGGTGAACAGATTGTCCGTCGCCGTGCCGGTATTTACCACCATGTCGCGCTTGGGCGCCGCCGCCATGGCGGCGGCCGGCGCCGCAGCGACACCCGCCACTGCACCCGAACTCTTGAGAAGGTCGCGACGCGACCACTTGCCGAACAGACCCATAGTCTAACCCCTTATGATATGTGCGCCTAGATGTAGGCGATGACGTCGATTTCCACGAGTGAATTGCCCGGCACGCCCGCGGCGGCCGTGGTGGTGCGGACCGGCGGGACCATGCCCCAGTCATAGCTCCTGTAAACTTCGTTCATGGCCGCATAATCCTTCAGATCGGCGAGGAAGACGCTGACCTTCAGGCATTTCTGCAAAGAGGAACCCGCATCGACCAGGGCCTGGGACAGTTCGTCCAGCACACCCTTGGTGTGGACCTTGATATCGCCTTCCTTGTGATAGCCGATGCCGGAAATGAAGATCATGTTGCCGTACGCGACGCCGCGGCTGAACATCGGCTTGCCGGCGGCGGGATCGCGCGGCGGATAGGGCGAACGCTTTTCCAGCTTGGCGGGCTGGGCCTCGGCGCCCTTGGCCAGCAGAGTTGCTCCGGCGGCCGCGGCGGCCACTGTGGCGCCTTTGGTCAACAGGCCGCGGCGTGATTTCTTTTCCATTGGGTCCCCATCGTGTTTTTGGCGCCAGGCAAGCGCCTTCGCGGGGGGCATCTAATCACAGCCCCACCGCAAGGGTCGAGGGGGTAAAAGGCGGAAAAGCGTGGGTTTCCTGCGGCCTAGCGGTTCAGCGAGAACTCGATCGGGACAATCGCATCCAGGGTCCGGGTGGGATAATCCGCCGGCAGCGCGGGCAAGGGCTGGGCCCGCTGAATCAGCGCCAGGGCCTCGGAATCCAGGATGGGGCGACCGCTGCTCTTGGCGATCTCATAACTGAGAACCTTGCCTTGGGCGTCCATCACAAAATGCAGCATCACCACGCCCTCGATTCCCGCCTTTTTGGCGGTGCGCGGATATTGCTTGAAGCGGTTGAGCTGGGCGAGCAGGCGGCCCAGGAAGCTGTCGCGCCCCTCGCCCACCCCATTGGGGGCGGCGGCGGGCGGCACCGGCGGCGCGGGCGCCACAGATTGCTGCGCTGTAATGGGCGGCGGCGCGGTCTGGATGGAAACCTCCGGCAGCGGCACGGTGATCACCGTGGGCTGGAGCAGCTTGGGCGGCGGGGCGGCGATCTCTTTGGCGGGCTCGATCTTGGTGGGCGCGATATGCACCGACAATTCCTGCATCACCTTGGTATGGGACACCTGCACCAGGGTCATCGCCCCCACCAGGATCAGGGCATGGATGGCGATGGTGATGGTGATGCTGACCAGCTTGGCGCGGTCCAGCCTACGGTGCGCCTTGGGGCGCACCGCATGGGCATGGTCGAAGGCGTCCAGCGGGAACGGAACGGTCATGCGGCTTCCGCTTCCTCCGCCACGTCCTCGGTCATGGTGGACATCGGAATGCGGCGCTTGCGCTTCTTCAGCCACATGATGGTGCCGGTGATGACGAACAGCAGCGGCGCCAGGCCCGACAGGAACACCAGGAATTCCCAGATGGGTCCCAGATTGCCCTGGCCGTCATGCATCGGGCGCTGCAGCGCCATGAAGCTGTCGGCGCCGCCGGCATTGGCCGGATCGCGGGCGCCGATCACCGCGCCGGTATAGGGATTGATATAGACCGTGGCGGTGGTGCCGAAGCGCGAGGCCATGGCGACGCTGAGCGCCTGGGTCGGGCGAGCCGGCACGGTGACGCTGCGCACCTCCATGCCCGGCATCGCCTTTTGCGCGATTACCAGGGCGTGATCGGCGCCCAGCCGGCGGACATTTTCCACCGGCTCGACCTTGGGGCCCTGGCGCAAATCGAAGGCCGGCTTGGGCGCGGGCGCGCCCAGCGTGACCATGCTGCGGATGGTCTGGGGAAAGGTGATGGCGACACCCGAAAAGCTGACGGCCATGAAGACCACGAAGATCCAGATGCCGGTGGCGGCATGAAGCTCGCGATGGAAGCGCAGGCCCGTGGCGGTGGCGCGCACCTTGAAGGCGTATTTCCATTGCCCGCGCTTGGGCCACCACAGGATCAGGCCGCTTAGCCCCAAGGCCAGCATGGCAACACCCATCCAGCCGACCAGCGGACGACCGAAATCGCGGCCCAACGCCAGGCTGCCATGAAGCTGGTGCAGGAAGGCGAAAGCCGGCGGCAGGCCGGGCTTGCGCGTGCCCAGCACTTCGCCGGAAACCGGATCGACATAAACCTGGATGCCGCCGCCCTGGCCCGGAGGACCGGCCGGACGGGCGCCTTCACTGCGCGCCATGCCACGCATGCCTTCGCCGCCACCGGCCGGGCGCGTGAAGCGCACGATCGCTGCGTCGAGCGGCTCTTGCGGCAGCACGATCTGGACCTGGCCGCGTCCGGCATCGCCGGCGGCCTCGCGCGCCCGGTCGGCGATCATGGTCAGCGGCATGCGCATGCCCGCGGTGGTCGCCTGGGGCGCGGCGTTGAACAGCTCGGCCAGCTTGTCGTCATAGACCAGGATGGAGCCGGACAGACTGATCATCACAAGCAGAACACCCAGGATAAGCCCGACCCACATATGAATCTGGAACATGGCGCTGCGGATTTTGGCGAAGGTCATCGTGTCATCCTCATGCATCCGCCCAGCGGCGGACAAGGTTGTGATAAAGCCCGGTCAGGCTGACGACCTGTTCATTGTCGCCAAGCTGCTTGCGCAATCCCTGGATGGCGCTGTCGAGTTCGAACAGCATGGTGCGGGCGGATTCATCGCGCACCATGCTCTGGATCCAGAAGAAGGAAGACCAGCGGCTGCCGCGCGTCACCGGGGTGACGTGATGGCGGCTGGTGGCGGAATAGACCACCAGGTCGCCCGCCGGCAGCTTGACTTTGTGGTTGCCGAACGTGTCCTCGACCACCAGCTCGCCGCCGTCATAATCGGCGGGATCGGTGAGGAACAGGGTGGCCGACAGGTCGGTGCGCACCCGGATGGGCGCGGACGCGCCCTTCACAAAGCGGATGGCGTTATCGATATGGGCGCCGAAGTTCATGCCCTGGTCGTAGCGGTTGAACAAAGGCGGAAAGACCCGCAGCGCCAATGTCGAGGAGGTAAAGCGCTCATTCTGGCCCAGGGCGGTGAGGATGATATCGCCCAGGGCGCGGGCGGCGGGCGCATTCTCCGGCACCTGCAGGTTATGCTTGGTGCCGGCCGACTGCGCCCCCGCCGTGACCTTGCCGTCCACCCAATCTGTTCCCGACAGTATGCCGCGCATATGCGCGACCTGTTCGCCGGAAAGCAGATTGGGAACATGGACCAGCATGGCTAGAGCGCGGCCTCCACCGAAACGATGAAGGTGCGGCCCGGCGACGGCGTGCCACGATTGCCGAACGACTGGGAATAGTTCAGCCGGTCGGTGATGTTGTTGACATTGAGCTGGATGCGATAGGCGCCGCCGAAATCATAGGCCGCCACCGCGTCAAGCTCGATCGTCTCCGGAATGGTGGTGATGCGCTGGACGCTGGTGGGATTGGGCGCGGTACCGTTGGTGGTGATCGCGTTGAACAGCTTGCTCTGATAGACCAAGCCGCCGCCCAGGGTCAGGCCTTCCAGCCAGCTCTTGGCGCTGTAATCCACCCAGATCGAGGCCGCATTCTTCGGGACGAAGAAGATCTGCTTGCCGATGGTAAAGGGATTGGGCTTGCAGGAGATGGGCGCGGTGGTGCTGCAGGACAGATCAAAGGTCGTGATCGGGTCCAGGTAGGTATAGGCGGCGGTGATGTTGAGGTCTTCCATGACCCGGCCGGTGGCCGCCAGCTCGAAGCCCTGCACCCGCTGCTTCTGGCCAGACTGAAGCTGGATGTTGCCGCTGACGGGATCGGTGATCACGGCATTGGCCTTCAGCACCTTGAACACCGAGCCGGACAAGCCCAGCGCGCCATCGAACAGGCTGTACTTGGCGCCCACTTCGAAGGTCTCGCTCAGTTCGGGGTCCAGCGCCTGGTTGGCGGCAGTGATGGGCGTGGGCAGGCCGACCACGGAGGTGCCCTGCGGCACCGCCGACTTGCCATAGGAGACATAGAAGGTCGTGTTGCGGTTGGGCTCATACACGATCGCGCCACGCGGATTGACGATGGTGGAAGGCGACTTGAGCTTGGACGGCGTACCCGCCACGGTCACCGCGTCGAAAACGGCGTTGTAACGGTCGATGCGTACGCCGCCGATCACCGACCAGGCTTCATTCAGCCACAACCGGTCGGTGACGAAAAAGGCCAGATCCGTCGCCTGGCCCTTGGAGGTCACGATGGTGGTGCCGGTGGCGTTGGTCGTGCTCGCGGCCAGGCCGGTGCTGTTGGCGGCGGTGGGCAGCACGACATTGTAGCCGGCCGGCGGCGTGTTGTTCGGCGTGAACAGCGAGAAGCCGATATTCTGGCGATTACGCGTACGGTCGCCCAGCCGGTAGGTGAACGTCGAGGGAAGAGGCAGTTCGTAGGCATAGATGGTGCGGTCGGCGTTCTGATAGGAGGCGTCGAAGCCCGCGATCATGGTGTTGCGCAGGCCGCCGATGGGAGCGTTGATGGTGGCGGTGAAGATGTTCTGCGCGCCCCAGCTGTCCTGCTGGTAGGGTCCGCCGCCGCCGGCGCCCGCCAGGGTAGCCTGCGGGTTGGCGCCGAAGAAGGTACCGGCGCAGTTGCTGGTGCCCACCGCGTTATCGCAGCGGTCAATGGTGGTGTACTGGAAATAGCGCGAATAGGAAGCGACGCGGGTATCGTTCTGGATCGTCAGCCAGTCATTGGCGGTATGAACGATCTTGGCGGTGACCAGGTCGGCCTTGTTGCGGTCGCGGTCAGTGTGGAACTGCAGGAAATTGTTGCGCGGCACGCCGTTTTCCGTCGCCGGCAGGGCATAGACGCTGGTGGGCGGCACGATGACGGGAACGCCGTAATCGGGCCGGCCTGTCGACTCCTGGTGGATATAGCCGGCAGTGAATGTCGTCTCGGTGCCCAGGCCCAGCGAGATGGAGGGCGCGATGCCCCAGCGGCTGTTATGGACCAGGTCGCGGTCCACCACGCCGGTGTCGGTGTACATCAGGTTGATGCGCACCGCGGCGGTGTCGGAGAGCTGGTAGTTGGCGTCGGCGGTGGCGCGGACATGGCTGCCGTTGCCGCCTTCGAGATGGCCGATCACCTTGGTATCCAGGTACGGCGTCTTGGAGACGGTGTTGATGGCGCCGCCGGTGGTGCCGCGGCCGAACATCAGGCCGGACGGGCCTTTCAGCACCTGGACTTCTTCATAGTTGAAGCTGTCGCGGGTATAGGCGGCGAAGTCGCGCAGGCCGTCGAGATAGACATCGTCCTTGGCGTCAAAGCCGCGGATCTTGAACTGGTCGCCGGCCAGGGTGCCGCCTTCGCCGATGGCGATGGTGATGCCCGGCACGTTGCGCAGCGCATCGCCCAGGGTGCTGGTGGCCTGCGCCCGCATGGTCGCAGCGCTCACCACGGTGACGGCCTGGGGCGTATCCTGCAGGCTGGAGAAGGGCATGTTGGCGACCGGCGGCGCGTGGTTCAGCGCGTTCTTGTCGCTCTGGTCCTGGACGGTGACGGGACCGAGTACGACCGGCTGCGCGGCAACCGGACCGGCCAGCATCAGCGTGGTCAGTACGGTGAGAGACGCGCCCGAGAGCGCGAGAGACTTGCGATGAGACATTATAAGAACCCCTTCAAGATCAGCATTGGTTTCATTCGACCTGGCTGGCTTCCTGTGGTCCGCGTGCTTGCGGAGGGGCTGGCTTGGTAAGCGACTTCAGGACGGCGGGCTGTCTCACTTGGTGAGGATCAGCTTGCCGTTGCTCGTAAGGCGCAGACGGTATTCATCCCCGTCATGCAGCGGGACCGCTTCGCGTCCCCCGGCCATCAGATCGCTGACCGCGATCCGCTTGATTGGGTTGGCAGAAATCGGCCGTTTGACGGGTTTCCCCGGCATGCAGTTCCCTCACTTGCGAGGCGCTATCAAACACAGCGACCCCATATTTGCAAGTGACTTGCAACTTCAATCTCACCTTCTGTGGCCATGGGGACACATTCCATGCCTTCCAATGACTTATCCTGTGGACAGCTCCATCCGAACCACTGTCGGGCTGGGACGTTGCTGAGGGATGGCTGGGTTTCGCCAACTGCTGTGCAATACCCCCGAAGGGCTTCACCCGCCCGTGCCCCGGGCGGTGATCACCCTTGGCCCTCTGTCCGCATCGGCCATAGCGCGGTGCTGGCGACACCCCGGACCCAAGGCCCTGGTTTAAATGGAAGCGCGATCCGCAACTGGTGGACGCGATGCTGATCTATGCCAAGCGCGGCCACGGAATTGCCGTGGTCGCATGAGAGGTCCTAAAAACACTCTGGGGCCCTGGTCCCATTTCCCAAGGACCCGCACCCTGTCCAAACAATCGCTTGCCCACATCGCCTTTCTGGTCACGATCCTGATCAAGGGATTCTTCGGCCTGCTGGAAGTCACGGCCGGGCTGATCATCGCCATCACCGGGCCGCAGCGGCTTTATTCGCTGGCGCTGCAATGGACCAACCCGGAGCTTTACCAGGGCGGCCAATCGCACACCGCCGAGTTTATCCGCCAGGGCGCCGCGGCGCTGGCGGAGTCGCAGGGCCACTTTGTGATCTTTTACCTGCTGGTGCATGGCGCCTTGAAGATGGCGATCACCGGCACACTTTTGCGCCATCGCGGCGTGTGGGTGTTCCCCTTTGCCGCGATCGTCCTGGCCGGCTTCATCGGCTATATGTGCCTGGAGATGGCCAACAAATGGTCCAACTTGCTGCTGGGCCTTTCGCTGCTGGACACCGTCACCCTGCTGCTGGTGCTGAACGAATGGCGCACCTGGAACATCAAGCACCCTCCCGCCACAGCGCAGGCCTGATCAATCCGGCAGCGCGAAGCTGATCAGGTTGGTGGAAACCATCGCCGCGACATACTGCTTGCCGTCCAGCATGTAGGTCATGGGCGAGGCCCGCCAACTGTCATTGGCGCGGAAGCTCCACAGGGTCTTGCCGGTTTTGGCATCCACCGCCGCGAAGTCGCCGCCGGTCTCGCCATGGAACAGGATGCCGCCGGCCGTGCTCAGCACGCCGGTATAATTGGTCTCCTGCGGGCCGGTCAGCAGCTTTTCCCACACCAGGTCGCCGGTCTCGATGTTCAGCGCCCGCACCAGGCGGGTGCCGACATTGGAGGGATCGGGATTGGGCCCGAAGATCTTGCCGCTCTTGCGATAGATGCCGCAATCTTCCGCCGCCATCACATAGAATAGCCGGGTCTGCGGATCGTAGGACGGCGCGTACCAGTTGGTGGCGCCGCGCACCCCCGGACAAGTCACAACACCGTCATGCGTGGGTGTGTTGCCTTCGTTCAGGATCGGCGTGCCGTCTTTTTCGAAACCCTTGGCCCAGGTCATCTTCTGCACGAACGGCTTGGCCAGCAGGAAGGCGCCGTTGGTGCGGTCGATCACATAGAAGATGCCGCTGCGCTGGGCCGACAGCAGCAGCTTGCGCGGCCTGCCCTTCCACACCGCATCCACCAGCACCATGGATTGGGTGGCATCCCAGTCATGAGTGTCATAGGGCGTGAACTGGAAGTGCCACTTGAACTTGCCGGTCTTCACATCCAGCGCGATCACCGAATTGGTGTAGAGATTGCGCCCGCCGCGCTCATCCGGATCGGTATCGGGATAGGGATTGCCCACCGCCCAATAGAGCGTGCCGGTCTGCGCATCATACGAGCCGGTGTGCCAGGTGGCGCCGCCGCCGGTTTCCAGCGCCCGCCCGATCCAGGTCTTGGACAGCGGCATCTCGCCCGGCTTGGGGATGGTATAGAAGCGCCAGTTAAGCTTGCCGTTGTCGGGCCGGTACGCCGCCAGGAAACCGCGCATCGGCGAATCCCCGCCCGCGATGCCGGCCACGATCATGTCGTTCACCACCATCGGCGCCATGGAGCTGTAGAACTTGCCCTTGGCGCCCTTCTCCGGCAGCCACACGCTCCACATCACCGCGCCCGTCAGCCGGTTGAGGCAGACCAGATAGGCATCGTCGGAGATATAGAAGACGCGGTCGCCCAGCACCGCCACGCCGCGATTGGGACCGACCGGCGGGGACGCGCTCTTGGGCGTGGACGCCACGCCATTGTTGCGCGGCACGCACCACAAGGGCGCGCCGGTCCGGGCGTTGAGGGCGCAGACGCGTGTGCCGCCGGTGACATACATCATGTCGCCGATGACGATGGGCGTGCCTTCCAGCCCCGAACCGCCCGGCGCGAAAATGAATTGCGGCACAAGCTGTTTCACATTGGCGGGGGTGATCTGGTCCAGCGATGAAAAACGGTTGCCGTCAAAGCCGCCATTATAACCGGGCCAGTCACCGCGCCGCGGCTTCATAATCTGGTCGATATCGGCTTGCGTCACCGGCGCACTTGCGGTGGTCAGGGGGCCTTCTTCGACACCGGCGAGACTCGAGAAATAGGCGAGCAGGTCGCGGCGCTGATCGGCGGTGGCCTTCAGCACCGGCATGATGGATTGCTTCTCGCGCGTCACCGCGGTGTATTTCGACTCGTCCAGCAGATGCAGCTTGCCATCCAGGGTCTGGACCTGGGCTTCATGTTCGGTCTGGCCGCGCAGGAAACCGCGCAAGGTGCCGCCGTCCTTCAAGGTCACATTCGCGACGGCCCAGGAGAAATCCGGGCAGAAGGCCCAGAAGGGACAGACGCCAAGCGTCTTCTTGCCCATCTGCCCGGTGGGATTGTCCAGCCAGGTATTGATTTCCTTGATGGTGGAGCGCGCCCCGATGCCGGACAGGTCCGGGCCATTGCTACCGCCGCGGCCCTTGACCATGTGGCAGCCGCTGCAGCCGCCTTCGCCGAAGAAGAAGGCCTCGCCCGCCGCCACTTGCTGCGGCGGCGCGTTGCCCAGCGCGGAATCGTTCATCGACTTCAGCCAGGTGGCGATGCGCGTCACCTGTTCCTGCGGCAGGCTGGTGAAGGACGGCATGCCGCCGGGCATGCCGCGCCGGATAATGGCGGCGATGCCGGCCGCATCCAGGCGGCGCAGGTCGGGATTGTCGGCAAGCGCCGGCGCCCGGTCGCCGCCGCCGCCGCCCGATCCGTGACAGACGGCGCAGTTCTTCTCGAAATCATCCTTGGCCGCCGCGAAAGGCTCCTGCGCAAGGGCGCGTGAGCTCACGTGCCACAGCGCGGTTACCGCGAACACAACAGCCAGGACGGCGAGAAGCTTTTTCATGGGCTAGATCGGCGTGGCGTTGTGGTCCCAGCCCCAGCCCGGCGTGCGGCTGGGATGCATATAGATGCCTTCGGGCCCGCGACTGATCTCATATTGCTGCTCGAACATGTCATAGGCCTTTTTGGGTCCGCCCGGCGGGGGCATGAACAGTTCGGCCCAGGGCGCATTGACGTGGGAGATGGACCAGTGCACCGCGCCGTTCAGGCCGCCGCCATGGGGAATGACGTCAATGTCATAGGCTTCGGCCAGGGCGCCGATCTTGCGCAGCTCGCTCATGCCGCCGCACCAGTTGACATCCGGCTGCCAGATCGAAGCGCCGTCGGCATCCAGCAGCTTGCGGAAACCGTAACGGCCATAGACATGCTCGCCGGTGGCGATGTTGGTGGAGGTGATCTTCTTGCGCAGCCGTCCGAAGCCCGCGAACTCGTAGGGCGGAAGAACCTCCTCCACCCATTTGACGCGATAGGGCTCCATCAGCTTGCACATCTCGATGGTGTATTGCTCGTCCCACGACATCCAGCAGTCGCACATCACATCGCCGTCCGGGCCCACCGCCTTGCGGGCGCGCGCCACCAGCGCGACATTCTCGCGCTTGCCTTCCTCGCCGCGGATCGGACCGGCCGGCATCGCCAGTTTCAGCCGCTTGTAGCCGAAGGCGACATGCTGCTCGATGTCGTTGCCGGTGCAATAGGCGGGAATACGCGGCTTTACTTCGCCGCCCAGCAGCCGGTACACCGGCTCGCCCAGCGCCTTGCCGACAATGTCCCACAGCGCATTGTCGAAGCCGGAAAGGGCGTTCATCGTCACGCCTTCGGTGCCATAGGACTCCATCACCCGAAAGCCGATGTCCCAGTTGCGCTCGATGTCGAAGGGGTCGCGGCCCATCATCAGCGGGGCCAGGTGCCCCATCACCAGCGCGCCGCCGCCGGCGCCGCCTTCGCCATAACCCACAATGCCCTTGTCGGTGGTGATTTCCACCGTGAAGCCCGGCACGTTCTGGGCCGCGAACAGGCTGCGGGTGGGACGGAATTCCGGATAGATGTTGGGAGGTGCGGAAACTTCCACGCCTTGCGTGGACCAGGAGCCGGCCGCCGGGGTGTAGACGGGCGGCGGATTTTTCGGCGTCAGCTTGACCAGCCGGACACCGGTGATCTTGAGCTTGGATTTCTCCTGGGCCCAGCCCAGCGTCGGCAAGGTCAAGGCGCCTGCGGCCATAGCCGCCGCGCCGGTCACGAAATCACGCCGCTTCATGCTGCTCTCCCCTGATCGCCGCTTTCGGGCGTTTCAGGGGAGCCTAACGCCCTTAGTTGGCGGGCACCAGACGGATGATGGAGCCGCCCTTGGCGTCACCATTCATGTTTTGCAGCAGCACATAGAGAAAGCCGTCCGGCCCGACCTTGACGTCGCGCACCCGGCCGTGATCGGCGATCAGCGTTTCCTGGGAGACGATTTCGCGGCCCCTGATCTCCATGCGGATCAGCTTCTGGCCGACCATCGCGGTGGCGAAGAGGTTGCCCTTCCAGGCGGGGAATTTGTCGCCCGTATAAAAGGTGATGCCCGCCGGACCGATGGAAGGATTGTAGTGGGTGATGGGATCGGTGACGCCGGTGGCATGCAGGCGGCCGATGCCCGGCTCAATGCCGTAGGTCGCCATGCCCCAGCCGTAATTCTTGCCCGGCTCGATGATGTTGACCTCGTCGCCGCCAACCGGACCATGCTCGGTCTCCCAGAAGATGCCGGTGGCGGGATCGAAGCCGAGACCTTCGGGATTGCGGTGGCCATAGCTCCAGATGCTGCCCAGCGCGCCCGGGGTGCGGACAAAGGGATTGTCCTTCGGGATGCTGCCGTCGTCATTCAGGCGATGGATCTTGCCCAGCGGCGAAGCCAGGTTCTGCGACATCTGCATGTCATGGCGCTCGCCCATGGACCAGAAGAAGTGACCCTTGCCGTCGAACAGAAAGCGCGAGCCGTAATGGTCGGCGGCGACGCGATAGGAATCGGCCGGCGGGTTGAACAGCACCTGCTGGTCGACCCATTCATTGTTGGCGTTCACCTTGCCACGCACCACCCAGGTCATGGTCAGCGGCGCCATGTTGGGGGCCTGATCGTCGCCCGGCTGCACGGCATAGCCCGGCATCACGGTGGAGTAGGACAGGTATATCCAGCCGTTCTTGGCGAAGTTGGGATGCAGCGCCACGTCGAACATGCCGCCATCCTGGCGTTCGAACACCGCCGGCGTGCCCTTGACCGGCGCCGAGGCGTTGCCGCTCTTGTCCATGAAGCGCAGCGCGCCGGAGCGTTCGGTGAAGATCAGCCGGCCGTCGGGCAGAAAGGCCAGGCCCCAGGGCTGGTTCAGACCGCGAACCAGGGTCTCAACCTTGAAGTTGCCCTTCTGGCTGGTGAAGACCTTGCCGTTGATGTCCGGCACCGGCCCGACCTTGCGGTTGACGATGCCGCCGCGGATGCGCATCAGGGCGGGCATCTGGGCGATCTCGTCCGGAAAGAACAAGGTCTTGAAGCTGTGGTTGGGCGTGCCCGGCACGCCGTCGGTCAGCGCCTGGACGATCTGGGCATCGGTGTGGCTGGCCAGGAAATCGTTCGACAGCAGCGCCCGCGCGCTTGGACCGGCCGTGGCGGCATTGCCGTGGCACCCGGCACAGGTGGTGTTGAAGATTTCATTGGCGCGCGATTGCAGCAAGGCCGGCACCGGCGCCTGCTGCTTGCGGGCGGGGATGTTCAGCGGCTCGGCCGGCGCGGCGGTGGCTTTCTGTTGTACGCCGGGCTGGGCCAAGGCGGCGACGCACAAGCCGCCTGCGATCACGGACGAGGCCAACGCGGCCAGCAGGATACGCTTCATGGAAATCTCCCAAATCGCTTATTTTGCGGCGACTATAGCGCCTTACCACACCTCGGCAACGGCGCTTTCAAACTGTTCCAGGGTGAACTGGACATCGGCATCGCTATGCGCCGCCGACAGCGAACACTGCTTGGTGGCGATGGGCACGAAGAACACGCCGCGCTGGATCAGGGCGCGGCGCAGCGCCACATCCTTGGCGAAGTCGTGACCTTCCACGATGTCGTGCAAGTCGGCCGGCGGTTTTTCCATCAGATAGAAAGAGAAAGCCGAGCCCTGGCGCGCCACGCAGGCCTTGATACCCTTGCGGGCGAAAATATCCAGGATGCCCGCTTCCATGGCGGCGCCCATCTTTTCCATGCGCGGATAAAGCGAGTCCTTGGTGGCAACCAGGTAGCGCACCGTCTCGATGGCGGCGGCCACCGCCACCGGATGGCCGTTATAGGTGCCCGCCACGAAGGGACGGCGCGCGGGATCGGGATCAATGATGGAGTCCATATATTCGGCCTTGCCGCCCACCACGGCGAGCGGAAAACCGTTGGCCACCGCCTTGCCATAGACGACCAGATCGGGGCGCACGCCGCTGATCTCGCTGTAGCCGCCAACGGCATGGCGGAAACCGGTCTTCACTTCATCGAACACCAAAAGAAAGCCGAACTCGTCGGCGAGATCGCGCAGGCCTTCCAGGTAACCGGGCTTGGGTTTCACCACCCCGATATTCTGCAACAAGGGCTCGGTGATCAGGGCGGCGACGGGATAACGACGGCAGACATAGCGCACCGATTCCAGGTCGTTGTAATTCACCGCATGGGTGAAGCGGTTGTGGGTCAGTGTCGTCCCTGCCCCCAGCGGCCTTAAGGGATATTCGCCCGGCGACACGCGTGGCCCGATCTCGGCAGGCGTGTTGAACACATTGGTCGCCAGCTCGTCGTGATTGCCGTTATAGCCGCCCTGCATCACGATAATGTGCTGGCGGCCGGTGATGGCGCGGCCGATGCGAATGGCGAGCGAGGTCGCCTCGCTGCCGGTGTTCATCAAGGTGATCTTGTCCACCGCCGGAACATTCTCGCAGATCAGTTCCGCGAGACGGCCTTCGGAGACGGATGGTCCCGCGCCGAAGAGGCTCTCGCCGGTGTTCAACGCCGCGGCCGCGGCCATGTTCACGGTCTTGAAATTGTGGCCCAGGAAATAGGGCGCAAAGCCGGCATGGTAGTCGATATAGCGCTTGCCTTCGGTGTCCCACAGATAGGCGCCTTCGGCCTTCAAGAAGGTGATGGCCGGATCGATGGCGCGGTTTACCGAGGAGATGCCGCCGGGAATGTAGCGGCGGTTGTGCTGCAGCACACTTTCTGCGGAGGGCTTATCCATGGGCGTCTTCTAGTTTCCTGAGAGATGTGGTGGTGTCGTCGATCACCTGTTCCATGCAACCGGGCTGGAACAGGGAAATCTTGATCTGGTAGAGGCCGGGCTTTTCATAGGTGTCGGCCGGCGCGAGATATCCGACATTGCCGTTGACGATGTTGAGCACCATCACGGCATGACCGGGGAAGCGGGCGCGAATTTCCTTCTGATAGGCGCTGTAGGGCTCGGCGGGGGCGCCGACCAGGAAGGCATCGCCCATCTGCACCAGGGTGGTCGAAACGTTGCGCGATTTTCCCTCGCCCACGTCCCGGCGCACCATCAGCCGCCGCTCCAGCCGTTCCTTCAGCGGACGGTCGGTGCAGTCTTTTATTTGCGCCAGCAGTTCGGCTTCGGTCGGCAGGTTGACGTAAGGCAGCTCGGTGTTTGAACGGGTGATCTTCAGCGCGGTGCTGGCGGGCTTGGGGCGCAGGCTCCAGCGGCCCAGCCGGGCGCCGGAATCCTCGATGCGGTCGAAGGCGATTTCCTGCTCGGGCGGCAGCATGCCGGTCAGGGTGGACAGCGCCGCATAGCCAAGCTGGCGGCCATTCTGGTCGGCGATGGCGGTATCGCTCTCGTAACTGCGTAGGGGCGTCATGTCGCCCGACGCACCGTGCAGGAAGAAACAGGGCGCGCCGTCCGTGTCGCGTTCCACCACTTCGCGCATGGCGCCGTAATAGTCCGGCGAGATCATCTTGTTGCCGCCGCCCAGTGAAACCGGATGGCAGGCATAGTTGACCATGGTGGCGATGATCTTGCCCTTGGCATCGGTGACGCGGCCCACCAGCACGGTGTCGTCGCTGGGGCCTTCGGGATTGACGCTGCAAAGGAAGGTCTCGCTGTCCAGCACCAGGTCGCGGTTGCGCGCCAGGTCGCAGCGGCCGCTGGCCCAGGACGCCACGGCAGGCCCGACATTGGCCTTGGATTCCAGGATGACCTTGACGGCGCCTTCCACGATCTTGTCGCGATAGGGCGGGATCAGGTCGCCGCCCTGGCGGTGCAGGTTCTGCAGGTTGGTGATCGGGCCCGAATGGGTATGGCCCATATGGGTGATGAGCTGGTCGTTGCGGATGCCCGAACCCTTCAGGATGCGCTCGCGGATCTCCATCTCATGGGCGTTGTCGTACCACCAGCCCAGGTCGAAGCAGACCAGGTACAACTCGATCTTGGGATCGCCCCCGCGGATGAACATGCTGGTGACATAGAGCGGCCGATGAATGCCTTCGGCGGCGTCATGCTTGGCGCTGCCCCAGGAGCGCGAATAGATGCCGTCGGGCGGGGTGATATCGGCCTTGGCGACGCCGATTTCGCCTTTGAACTCCGATTGCCGGATCACCAGATCGGCGAGATTTTTCTTGTTCATGGCAGTGTTCCTGTGGGGAAGAAGAGCTGGGAGAATACCACCATCGCGGCCAAGGTCAGCACCAATGACAGGCCGGACCACAGCACCACGCTGCTGTACCATTTCTTGCCCAGGCCCTCGCGCAGGGTTTCCCCGGAATTCCAGAAGGTCACCGGGTCAGGCTCCGTGCCCGGGGTGGGGGCCGGATGGGCCAGGGTCCCCAGGACACAGGCCAAAATGGACAAGGCCAGGCAGACCGGCGCCTGGTTGCCGAAGGGATAGAACCAGCCCGGCAGGAGCGGCGCCGGCCAGGTCCAGGCGGCCACCTTCAACGCAAGGCCAACGCCGAAGCCGGTGATGATGGCGGCGATGGCGCCCGCCCCATTGGTCCGCTTCCACAGCAGTCCCACCCACAGGATGGCGGCAAAGGGCGGCGCCACCAGGGCATTGATGGTCTGCATATACTGATAGATGCCCGCGTCCATCCGGCTGATGGCGATGGCCATGGCGATGCCGGCGATGATGGAGCCCATCGACGCCCAGATGCCGAAGCGGACTTTCTGTTTTTCCGTCGCCTTCTTGTTGATCAGCGCCGCATAGATGTCGAAGGTCAAAATCGCGCCGGTGGCGTTGACCACCGAAGAGACGGTGGCCTGCACGGCGCAGATCAGCACCGCCAGAAGAAGTCCGCGCAGGCCGGCGGGAAAGAATTCCCGCACCAGCACGACAAAGCCGCCATCGGCCCGATGGTTGGCCGTGCCCCAGTCCTCCAGCATGAATTCGGGATGGCGGGCGAACAGGATCAGGCCCGGCAACACGATGATCAGCGGCAGAAACAGCTTGGCATAACCGGCCATCACCATGCCCATGCGGGCATGCCAGATGTCGCGCGCGCCCAGCACGCGCTGGACGATGAACTGGTTCATCACCCCGTACCAAACACCCACCGCCAGGAAGCCGAAGAAGGTGCCGGTCCATGGCACCAGCGGATGATCCGGCGGCTGGAACACGGTCATGCGATTGTAGGCGCCATATTGGGTGAGATGCGGCGTACTGGCGTTCAGCGCCTGGTGCCAGATGCCGTCCGCGGCGACATTCTTGTCGATCACATAATTAAAGCCGTCGATGATGCCGCCGGTAGGCGTCATGGCCTTCAGCGCCAGGATGGTCAGCAGCGTGACGCCGCCGATCTTGACGATGGCGGTGAGCACGCCGGTCCAGGCCACGGTGTTGAGGCCGCCATAGACCGCCCAGCCGCCGGCGAAGATGCCGGTGCCGATGATGCACCACATCAGCGGCCAGCCGAAGAAGCCGGACAGCGCCAGCCCGCCGGCATACATCACCGCCGCCATGAAGATGGTGATGTTGGCGAATATGGTGAGCAGCGCAAAGGCCAGCCGCACCCCCGGCCCGAAGCGCTTGGCCAGGTATTCCGGCACGGTGGTGATGCGGGCGCGGATCAGGAAGGGCACGAACAGGAAGACGATGATGACTTCGGCCAGGGTGGTCTGCCACTGGGCCAGGGCGGTCGGCATGCCCAGGAGGTAGCTGGCGCCGATCAGGCCGATGAAATGCTCGGTGGAGACGTTTGCGGCGATATAAGAGCCGCCCACCACGTACCAGGGCAGCTTCCGCCCGGCCAGGAAGTAGTCGCTGGAGGAGCCGCGCTCGCCCCGCCCCGAGATCACGCCCACCACGCACAGCGCCGCAAGGAAGACGAAAAACTCGACATAGTCGAGCGGCAACATTTCTAGTGTGGAATTCACGCGCAAAACCCCCGGCGGCGCTATTTCCCACGCCCCATTTGCGGCTAGTGTAACCGGCACCCGCCCACCCCGCCACCGGCAAAGCGATGACCGAACCCCCCAGAATCCCCCGCCAGGCCACGCCGCTGCTGGAAATCGCCGACCTCAAGATCGGCAGCCGTCCCGCCTCGCGCACCAAGCCCCCCAAGATCGAGGATCTGCGCTCCATTCCCTGGGTCTTCTCCTGGTCCCAGGCGCGGGTGATGCTGCCCGGCTGGTTCGGCTTCGGCACGGCCGCCAATGCCGTAGGCGTGGAGCAACTGAAGCCCCTGTATAAGAAGTCGGCCTTTTTCCGCACCATGCTGGCGAACATGAAGATGGTGCTGGCCAAGTCCAGTATGCCCATCGCCCGGCGCTACAGCGAACTGGTGGAAGACCGCGGCTTTGCGCAGACCGTCGTGGCGCGGATCGAGGCGGAATGGGAAAGCACCCACGCGGCGGTGCTGGCGATCAACGGGCAGTCGGAACTCCTGGCCCAGAGCCCCAAGCTGGCGGACTCCATCCGCAGTCGCTTGCCGTATGTGGATGCGCTCAATCACCTGCAGGTGGATCTGCTGCGGCGGCGGCGCGAGGGCGATGCCGGCGCCGATATCCATGCCGGCATTCACATGTCGATCAACGGCGCCGCGGCGGGTTTGCGTAACAGCGGCTGATAAAGGAAAACAAGATGAAACGTATGATGCTGGGCCTGATGCTGCTGCTGCCGGTTGCGGCGGCGGCGGGGGGGGACGCGCCGCCCGCCCCGCCGCGCACGGTAGGCGACAGCCGCGAATTCCCGCCGCCACGTCTGGTCGAGGGCCAGTATTGGGATGCGCGGCAGCCGGAAAAGGCCGGCGATCAGCCTTTATTCCCCCAGCAGACCCGCGCGCCCTATCGCAAGGTGCACGACTATAAAGTCACCACCATCACCGACAAGTTGCGCCTGCCCTGGTCCATCGCCTTCCTACCCGAAGGCAAGATGCTGGTGACCGAGAAATTCCCCGCCCACTTCCGCATCGTCAGTGCCGACGGCAGCATGACCGAGCCGCTCACCGGCCTGGGCGGTTTGGCGACGGCCCGCACCCTGGGCCTGCTGGACGTGGCGCTGGCGCCAGACTTCCGAAAAAGCCGGCGCATCTATTTTTCCTTCTTCGACACTTTGCCCAAGGGCAACAGCAACACCTATCTGGCCCATGCCGTGCTGGACCAGGCCAAGAACGCGGTGTATGACGTCACCGTGATCTATCGCGGCGTACCGGAACTGCCGGAGGAGAATTTCTCCATGAAGCAGGGCGGGCGCATCGTATTTGCCAGGGACGGCACCTTGTTCATGACGGTGGGCGACCGCGACGGCAACCGCAAAGCCGATTACGACCATCAACTGGCGCAGAAGCTGGACAATGATGTGGGCAAGATCATCCATCTTACCGCCGACGGCATGCCGGCGCCCGACAATCCCTTTTTGAAAACGCCTGGTGTGCGCCCCGAGATCTGGGCCTATGGCATACGCAGTCCACAAGGCTTCACATTGGCGCCGGACGGCACCTTGTGGGAGACCGAGCATGGCCCGCGCGGCGGCGATGAGCTGAACCGCATCCAGCGCGGCAAGAATTACGGCTGGCCCATCATCACCCATGGCGTGGATTATCCCGGCGGCCCCATCGCCGAAGGCCTGTCGGCCAGGGACGGGATGGAACAGCCGGTCTATTACTGGGACCCGGTGATCGCGCCGTCCGGTCTGGCCTGGTACAGCGGCAAGCTGTTTCCCAAATGGAACGGAAATCTACTGGCGGGCGCGTTGCGCGGGATCGGCCTTTATCGCCTGGAGATGAAGAACGGCGAGGTTGTGGCGGAGGAGCCGCTGCTCACCGACCTCAAGGCCCGCATCCGTGACGTGCGGGTGGGGCCGGACGGTGCGGTCTATGTCCTGACCGAGCAGAAGGCGTTGCTGAAGCTGACGCCCAACTAGGCTATCAGGACGCAGGCTTGTCCTTTGGCGGGACCGCCGGCCCCGGCTGGGTGGCTGGCTTCACCTTGTCCACCACCTTTTCGACGATACCCTTTGGGCTGGGCTTGTCGAGGCCGCTGCCGGCATGTTCGTCCGTCTTCTTGGACAGAGACATGGCTGCACTCCTGTTGATTACAACGGTAATGGACAGGGACCCCGCCGCCGCCGCCTGTTGCGCTCGCTTCGCCGATGGTCTGAAATCAAACCTTAAGCCCCGGGAAAGGGGCATCTGGAGGACGTCATGAAAGTCGGTGTGTTCACGCCCTTGCTGTCGGCTCTGCCGCTGGACCAGGTGCTGAAAAAGCTCAAATCCCTGGACATCGACACGGTGGAGTTCGGTACCGGCAACTATCCCGGCGACGCCCATGCCAAGCTGTCCATGCTGGACAATCCGGCCGAGCTGGCGACCTTCAAAAGCAAGATCGCCGATGCCGGCTTCACCATCTCGGCCCTGTCCAGCCACGGCAATCCGCTGCATCCCGACGCGGGCGTAGCCGCCAAATATGCTGAGACCAGCAAGAAGACCATTCTCCTGGCCGAGAAGCTGGGGGTGAATACGGTGGTGGATTTTTCGGGATGCCCCGGCGATTCCTTCGGCGCCAAATTTCCTAACTGGGTCACCTGTTCCTGGCCGCCGGAGTATCTGGAGATCCTGAACTGGCAATGGGACAAAGTGGTGACGCCTTACTGGAAGGCGCATGGCAAGTTCGCCGCCGACCATGGCGTGAAAGTCGCCATCGAGATGCATCCTGGTTTCGTGGTCTATAATCCTGAGACCATGCTGCGCCTGCGCGTCATCGCCGGCCCGTCGGTGGGCGCCAACCTAGATCCCAGCCACCTGTTCTGGCAGGGCATCGATCCCATCGTGGCGGTGCGCGAGCTGGGCGAGGCCATCCATTATGTCCATGCCAAGGACACCCAGCTTTTCCCCACCAATGTGACGCGCAACGGCGTCTTGGACACCAAGTCCTATACCGATGAGCGCAACCGCTCCTGGATCTTCCGCACCGTGGGCTATGGCCATAGCGCCGAATGGTGGAGCGAGTTTATCTCCACCTTGCGCATGTACGGCTATGACGATGTCCTGTCCATCGAGCACGAAGACAGTCTGATGTCGCCCGATGAGGGGTTGAGCAAGGCCGCAGCGCTGCTCGCCCAGGTCATCATCAAGGAAAAACCCGCGGCGGCCTGGTGGGTGTGATGGAGCGTATCCGCACCGCGGTGATCGGCACCGGCTTCATGGGCCGTGTGCATCTGGAGGCGCTGCGCCGCATCGAGCATGTCGATGTGGTGGAAGTGGCCGCCACCAGCGCGGAGAAAGCGCGTGCCGCCGCGGCGGGATACAATGTGCTGAACGCCACCGGTGACTGGCAGGACGTGATGCGCGATCCGTCCATCGACGCGGTGCATATCGCCACGCCCAATGATTCCCATTTCCCCATCGCCAAGGCTGCGCTGGAAGCGGGCAAACATGTGCTGTGCGAAAAACCGCTGGCCATGTCGAGCGCGCAAGCGCAGGCGCTGACCGACCTGGCAGCGGCGAAAAAGCTGCGCAACGCGCTGTGCCATAATTTGCGCTTCTATCCCATGGTGCAGCAGATGCGGGCTATGCGCGAGGCCGGCGCTTTCGGCGAAATTCTGGTGGTCCAGGGCACCTATTCCCAGGACTGGATGCTGTACGAGACCGACTGGAATTGGCGCGTCGATCCCAAGGTGAGCGGCCCGTCGCGGGTGATGGCCGATATCGGTTCGCACTTTTTCGACATGGCCGAGCATGTCACCGGCTTGAAAGTATCGGCGGTGTGCAGCGACCTGCAGATTTTCTGGCCGACCCGCAAGCAGCCAAAAGGCGGCGGCGAGACCTTTTCCGGCAAGACGGTCGGCGAAACCATCGATACCAAGATCGTTACCGAAGATTTCGGCACAACCCTGTTTCACATGGGCAAAGCGCGCGGGGCTATGACCGCCAGCCAGGTTTCGGCGGGGCGCAAGAACGGACTGGTACTGGAAATCTACGGCACCAAGGGCGGCGCAAGCTGGCGGCAGGAAGCGCCGGAGGAATTGTGGCTGGGCCATCGCGATGCGCCCAACCAGGTGTTGATGAAAGACCCGTCCTTGCTGGACAGACACGCTGCCGCCTTTGCCGATTATCCCGGCGGCCATGCCGAAGGCTATCCCGATACCCACAAGCAGCTTTACCGGCGCTTCTATGCCTCCATCGCTGATCTCAGCGCCAAGCCGGACTACCCGCAATTCGTCGATGGCCTGCGGCAGATGAAAATCCTGGACGCTGAACTGGCCAGCCACGAATCCCGCGCCTGGGTGGATGTGCCGGCATGAAGACGGCGATCGCTTTCTTCCTTTTGGGCATCAGCGCGGCGGCGGCAGCGCCGTCCAGCTATCCGGAATGGGCATATGGCGTGCCGACACCTGAGAATGAGGCGACCGCGCCGCGCGACGACGGCACCAAATACACCCTGCCCGGCGCCGCCGGCCCCTTCACCCGCGGCCAGGCGGGCGGCGCAAACCGCACCCCGCCCGCCGACTGGTATCCGAACGATCATCCGCCCATGTCGAAGATTATCGCGGCCGGCGATCCGGGGCGCGGCATCACCGCCTGCGCGGGCTGTCACTATCCCAATGGCAAGGGCCGGCCGCAGAACGCCAATATCGCCGGACTGAATGCTGACTATCTCGCCCGCCAGTTGCGGGAGATGAAATCGGGCCTACGCCACAGCGCCGAACCGCGCAAGAAAAACGCGCAGCAGATGGTGGACTTCGCGCACGCGATGACCGAGGCCGAGATCACGGAAGCGGCGGGCTATTACGCCGCCCTGCCGCCCACCGTGCCGATCAAGGTGGTGCAGACCGCAACGGTGCCCAAGATGCGCAGCCAGGAAGGCATGTGGCTGCCCCATGAAAGCGGCGCGCGCGAGCCTATCGGCATGCGGGTGATCGAGACGCCGGCCGACGTGGACCGCGAACAGTTGCGCGATCCCCATGCCGGTTTCATCGCCTATGTCCCAAGGGGGGCACCGGCCAAGGGCAAGCGCCTGGCAGCCAAGCTGGGCTGCGCCGGTTGCCACGGTGAGGACCTGAAAGGCGCTGATGCGCCGGGCATCGCCGGCCGTTCGCCCAGTTATCTGGCGCGGCAATTGTACGACTTCCAGCAGGGCGACCGGCATGGCGAGATGGCGGCGGCGATGCAGCCGGTCGTGGAAAATCTGACCGCCGCCGATATCGTCAATCTCGCCGCCTATACCGCATCGCTGTCGGTGAAATGATGACGAAACCCGTGGTGGCTGTGACATTGGGCGATGCTTCGGGCATTGGGCCGGAACTGGCGGCGAAATTGCTGGCCCGTTCCGAAATCTCGGCGGCACAGATCGTCCTGGTGGGCGATGCCTGGGTATGGGCGCAAGGCCAGAAAATCGCCGGCGTCTCGCCGGCGGTCAACGTCATCAAGGACTGGTCCGCAGCCCGCCGCGGCGACGGCACGCCGATGCTGCTGGAAATGCAGACGGTCGCGCAGACCGATATCGTTCAGGGCCAGGTCACGGCGGCGGCGGGTCACGGCGCGCGCATGGTCCTCACCGCCTGCCTGGATGCCGCCGTGCGCGGCGACATCGATGCCGTCTGCTTTGCGCCCCTCAACAAGCAGGCGATGAAGAAAGGTGGCATGGCGTTCGAAGACGAACAGCATTTCTTCGCCGATCACCTGGGCGTCACCGGCTATTTCTGCGAGTTCAACACGCTGGGAACGCTGTGGACCTCGCGCATTTCCAGCCATATCCCGCTGGCCGACATTCCCAAATATGTCACCAAGGACCGCATCAAGGCGGCGGCGCAGTTGACCTTCCAGACCCTGAAGCGCGCCGGTTTTTCCCAGCCGCGGGTTGCGCTGGCGGCGCTTAATCCCCATGGCGGCGATGGTGGCACCTGCGGCCGCGAGGAGATCGACATCATTGAACCGGCGGCCAAAGAATTGAATGACGAAGGTCTGCCCATCCTGGGCCCCTTCCCGGCCGACACAATTTTCCTGAAGGCGCGCGATGGCCTTTTGGACAGTGTCGTCACCATGTATCACGATCAGGGCCAGGTGGCGGTCAAACTGCTGGGCTTCGAGCGCGGCGTGACAGTGGCCGGCGGCCTGCCGCTGCCGATCACCACTCCGGCCCACGGCACGGCCTTCGATATAGTGGGGCAGGGCAAGGCCAATGCCGAAGCCATGACCCAGGCTTTCCTGCTGGCGGCCAAGATGGCCGCCGCTGCTAGATAATGTGGGCTTCGGCCTGCAGCAGGGCGCGGATATAGCCGAAATCGAAAGCATAGCTTTCGTTGGGCCCGTTGGGACTGTCCTTGAAGCGCGGGGCATGGTCGGGCATCAACAACCCGTCATAGCCGACTTCGCGATAGACCTTCACGGTTTTCACGAAATCCACATCGCCTTCATCAGGAAACGTCTCGACAAAATTATCGCGCTTGCCGCGAATGTTGCGGAAATAGACGTTAAAGATTTTCCCACGGCTACCAAAATAGCGGATGACATCGAAGATTTCCTTGGCCGGCTCTTGCAGCATTTCCGACATAGTGCCCTGGCAAAAGTTTAACCCGTGATAGGGATTTTCGTGGATGGCAACAAAGCGCTTGACGCCCTCCACCGTGCCCAGCACCCACCGGATGCAGCGATAGCCGGACGGCGGCACACCCGGATCATGAGGATGCAGCGCCAGCTTGACCTTGTATTCGGCGGCCACCGGTACTGACCGGCCCCCACTGAGTGGTCCAGTCAGTATGGTCGAACTGGTCCTGCAATCGGTCGCGCAAAACGTTCATGGCGGGGGTTCATACAGGAAAAACTGCGTCGAAGCCTATTTTTCCGTCATCTTCAATTCGGTACCGGTTTCTCCATTTTTCAGGCGCCCAACATGCAGCTTCACCAGGTAATCGTCGGACCCCGAAGTGTCCAGCTCGCCGAACAGCGCGCCATCGCCGGCTGTCATGCTGTCATAGGCCCGCTGATAGCGTTGCAAGAAAATCTTTTCCCAGAGCCCCCCATGCAGTGGCTCCCACAGATCCAGCGCCGTGGTCTTGCCCTTGACGATGGCCGAGATGATGGGGCGGAAGGGAATGTCAGTGCAGGCGGCGCGGGTAAAACCACTGACGCATAGCCGGGTGCCGAAATACTTGTTGATGCCCTCCAGCCGCGCCGCGGTGTTCACAGCGTCCCCGGACGCTGTATAGGTAAAGCGGGCATGGCTGCCGAAATTTCCCACCACCGCCACGCCGGTATGGACGCCGATGCGGGTCACGCCCAGGGGCACCCCCTCGGCATTCTGCTTCTTGCGGTATTCCTCGCTGAACGTGTCCATGTCTAGCATGCAACGCACCGCCTTTGACTGATGGTCTGCAAGGTCCAGCGGCGCATTGAAAATGGCAAACACCGCATCGCCGATGAACTTGTCCACCATGCCGCCATGCTTCATCACCAGGTTGGTCATGCCGTCCAGGTAATTGTTCAGCACATGGGCCAGCTGGATAGCGTCGATCTGCTCGGACATGGTGGTGAAATTGGCGATGTCCGAGAATAGGAAGGTCATTTCTCGGCGCTCGCCTTCCAGGTTCATGCTGGAGGGATCGGCCACCATCCGCTCCACGATGGCGGGCGAGACGTAACAGGAGAAAGCGCCCTGAATGAAGGCTTTTTGCTGGCGCGCCTCGCGGCCGCTCAGGGCTTCCATGCTGAAGAAGGAGACCACCAGGGACAGGGATGGCGCCATCAGGGAGAGGATCACATTGGCATAATGGTAGAGCGCTACGCCGCCTGCCCCAAATAACGGCAACAGCAGCAGCACACCGGTCGCCCGTATCCAGAGCGAGGCGTTGACGACCGCCAGGCCAGCGCCCAGCAGCGCCAGTACCAGGGTGACAATAAAATTGAGCTGCCAGCCGGCAATGGGCGATTTCTTGTGATGGATCAGCTGCGACAGGGCATGGGCCTGGATCACAATGCCCGGCAATTGACCGTCTTCGCCGGCATAGACCACCGAAAAGGGCGTGCGGTGGCGGTCCACCAGGGTCACGTCCGATCCGATCAGAACGATCTTGTCCTTGAACCAAGCGTCGAATACCGCCGACAGCGCCGGGTTTGCGACCATGGCGGCGGAGTACTGCACAAAGGGTTTGGGGCGGGGATCAATTTCCGTGGGCGCGGGACGTCCGCGCCAGACGATCGCCACGTTTTTCTCCGATGTCTCCACCCCAACCTTGGCCGCCACGGCGCGCGCGAAGCCGGGAATGTAATGGCCACCCACCTCGGCGCCTGGGAAAACCTCGCGGGCGGTGTCGAACTGGTCGGTGGGCAGATTGGCAAGTGCCCGCAAGCGCGGCGGCACCATGGCGTCCTCGAACGCCTTCTGCTCCGGCGTGACGATGTCATGGGTGGCGATATAGCTGATGACCAGCGGCACTTTGGTTTCGCGCAAGGTGGCGGCCAAAGACTTGTCCTTAGCCTCCTCCGTCGGCTGGTCGAGCAGAAAGTCGGACGCGATGGCGGCGGGGTGATGGGAGGCTATCTGCCGGATCAGGGTGGAGAGAAAAGCGCGATCCACCGGCGAGCGATAGGGAAATTGCGCCAGGGTCACCTCGTCCACAGCCACGATGACGATCTTGGGATCCTGTTCTTCGCGCGGCGCGAAAACCGAGGAGATCTCCCAGTCCTGCACGAACTGATTCAGGCGCGTCATGAACGAGAAATTGTCCACCAGCAGCAGCGAGAACATCGCACTGACCAGAAAAACAGAGACAAAGATGAAGGTCGACCACAGGGCCTTGCGCCGTTCCGCGCCCAGGCCTGCGAGGAATGCCTTCACGGGGTGGCGGTCTTCAGTAACGCCTGGGCCTGCTGTTCGCAGCGGCGGGCGGCCATCCAGCCGGCGCGCATCTCAACATTGGTCAGGGTAGCGGGCACCTGCACCATCGTCACCGCCGATTCATTGCTGTTGAAGGTCACCACATAGGCCTCGCCAGCGCGCATCGGCACGTCGGAGGTGATCTGGATACGGTCCGACCCCGCTGGCCATTGCGCCTTAGCGGTCCAGCTACGGTCGACCGGCGCCACGCTGAGTTCGACGACGGCCTTGGAATCGGGGCGCCAGAACACCGGCGTGCCATTCTCCAGAACACAGACATTGCCGCTGTGGGTGGCATCCAGAACCCAGGGCTCGGGCAGGTCGGCCAGCACGGTGCCGCGGGTGACACCGAACTCGCCAGCGCGCGCTTGGCGCTGGGTGACCAGCGCGGCAAGGGTCTGGTTGAGCCCCACGCCGGCCGCACCCCCAGTTGCCACCGGGGGGCGGTCATATGGTCCATCCAGCTTCAGGGTCGAACCGGTTTCGGAAATGAGCGTGACATGCTGGCCCTGCTTGAGGGTCAGCGGCTTGGTCGAATCCAGAGTAGAGCCGGGTTTC
>CANJJD010000007.1 GCA_947474645.1 Alphaproteobacteria bacterium
AACACCATGAGCACCAAGACCAATGCCAAGGGCAAACTCCTCCAGGTGATCGGCGCCGTCGTCGACGTCTCGTTTGAGAATGGCGAGCTGCCGGCGATCCTGAACGCGCTGGAGACCAAGAACATCGACGCCAAGACGGGCAAGGAAGTCCGCCTGGTGTTCGAAGTCGCCCAGCATCTGGGCGAGAACGCCGTGCGCGCCATCGCCATGGACACCACCGAGGGCCTGACCCGCGGCCAGGAAGTGATCGACACCGGCACCCCCATCCGCGTGCCCGTCGGTCCGGCCACCCTGGGCCGCATCATGAACGTGATCGGCGAGCCGATCGACGAAGCCGGCCCGATTGACCAGACCAACATGGCCTCGATCCACCGCGAAGCCCCGACCTTCTCCGAACAGGCGGGCGCCACCGAAATCCTGGTCACCGGCATCAAGGTCATCGACCTGCTCTGCCCCTACACCAAGGGCGGCAAGATCGGCCTGTTCGGCGGCGCCGGCGTCGGCAAGACCGTGACCATGCAGGAACTGATCAACAACATCGCCAAGGCTTATGGCGGCTACTCGGTGCTGGCCGGCGTGGGCGAGCGTACCCGCGAGGGCAACGACCTCTATCACGAGATGATCGAGTCCAACGTGAACGTGGACCCCAAGAAGAACGGTTCGGCCGAAGGCTCCAAGTGCGCCCTGGTCTATGGCCAGATGAATGAGCCGCCGGGCGCCCGCGCCCGCGTGGCGCTGACCGGCCTTTCCGTCGCCGAATATTTCCGCGACGTCGAAGGCAAGGACGTGCTGCTGTTCATCGACAATATTTTCCGCTTCACCCAGGCGGGTTCGGAAGTGTCCGCGCTGCTGGGCCGTATCCCGTCGGCGGTGGGTTACCAGCCGACCCTGGCCACCGAGATGGGCAACCTGCAGGAACGCATCACCTCCACCACCAAGGGTTCGATCACCTCGGTGCAGGCGATTTACGTGCCGGCCGACGACTTGACCGACCCGGCGCCCGCGGCCTCCTTCGCCCATTTGGACGCCACCACCGTGCTGTCGCGCGACATCGCCGCCCAGGCGATTTTCCCGGCAATTGACCCGCTGGACTCCACCTCGCGTATTCTCGATCCCCAGGTGATCGGCGAGGAGCACTACACCGTCGCCCGCCGCGTCCAGGAAGTGCTGCAGTCCTACAAGGCGCTGAAGGACATCATCGCCATTCTGGGCATGGACGAACTGTCGGAAGACGACAAGCTGACCGTGGCGCGCGCCCGCAAGATCAGCCGCTTCTTCAGCCAGCCCTTCTTCGTGGCCGAGCAGTTCACCAACACGCCCGGCAAGTTCGTCGAACTGGCCGACACCATCCGCAGCTTCAAGGCGATCGTGGACGGCGAGTATGACCACCTGCCCGAGCAGGCCTTCTACATGGTCGGCCCGATCGAGGAAGTCGTGGCCAAGGCGGCGAAGATGGCGTCCGAAACCTCGAAGGCCGCTTAAGCATGGCCGAGAAGATCGCCTTCGACCTGGTCTCGCCGGAGCGGCTGTTGCTATCGGCCCAGGCCGACATGGTCACCGTGCCCGGCACCGAAGGCTATATGGGCGTGATGGCGGGCCACAGCCCCCTCGTCTCCACCCTGCGCGCCGGCATGATCGACGTGCTGGTGGACGGCAAGGATGACCGCTATTTCATCCGCGGCGGCTTTGCCGAGATCAGCCCCACCAAGATCACGGTCCTGGCCGAGGAAGCCATCCCCATGACCGAAATGGACCTGGCGGTGCTGGACCAGCGCATTTCCGACGCCCAGGAAGACGAAATCGCCGCCAAAACCGATGCCGACCGCCAGAAGGCGGGGCAGATGGTGGATGATTTGAAGCTTGTCCGGGCCGCGTTCTAAGGAACTCTGACCCGCTTTTCGGTCGTAGGCGGACGATCCTCGCGCTTTGGCGCCCGCCCGGCATTTGCTATAATTCCGTCACGAAGCACGGGGGGACCGGGCTTTACCGGGGAGTTTGGACGTCATGACGGTCGCACCCGTCTACAAGCAGGGCTGGACCATGGACGATGTCCATTGGTCGCTGTTCGACCCCTCCAAGGTCGAGCCGACGATGCTGGCTGCCGTCAAGGCGGCCGCCCTGGTGGAATATAACGCCCCCGATTACGTCACCTATCTCAAGCGGGTGTTTGCCGGCGCCGGCGAAGAAACCATGGCCTCGCTGGAGCAATGGGGCCGCGAAGAAGCCCAGCATGGCCGCGCTTTGGGGCGCTGGGCCGAAATCGCCGATCCCAGCTTCAACCTGGAAGACGCCTTTGCCCGCTTCCGCAAGGGCTATACCCCCGCCCATTTCGCCGAGGCGGATGGTTCGGTGCGCGGCTCGCGCCGGGGCGAGATGATCGCCCGCTGCGTGGTGGAATCGGGCACCTCCTCCTATTACTCGGCCATCCGCGATGCCTCGGAAGAGCCGGTGCTGAAGGAAATCGCCGGGCGCATCGCCGCCGACGAGTACCGCCATTACAAGCTGTTCTATGACACGCTGAACGCCCAGGCCGAGCCGGACATCAGCTTCTGGAAAAAGCTCTGGATTGCCCTGGGGCGGGTGCGCGAAAGCGACGATGACGAGCTCGCCTATTCCTATTACTGCGCTAACGTTCCGCCTGAGAAAGAGGCGATAACCCCCTACAAGCGCAGGAAATATTCCCGCCTCGCCGGCCAGGCCAGCATGACGGTTTACCACCGTCATCATGTCCAGAAGCTGGTGCAGATGGTGATCAAGGTGGTGGGGGCCGACCCCCATGGCTGGCTGGCCAACCTGGCCGGCGCCCTGCTGTGGCGCCGCCTGGCGGCGAAATCCGCCTAGTCCACCGGCTCGAACGCGCCGGTCTGGGTATTCCTGACCAGCAGCTTGCCCGAGGCGACCCCGAAAAAGGCGCCATGGAGCGACAGCTCACCCTTTTCCACTGCCCCCTTCACGAAGGGGAAGGTCATCAGGTTCTTGAGACTCAGTTCCACCGACGCGAATTCCAGTTGCCGCAGATAGGTGTCGGTCTCGCCCTTGGGCTCCGTCACCGCCTCCGCCGCCGGCGCGATCTGGCTCATCCAGCGGCCGATAAAGTCCGATGAGGACAAAGGCGCATCCTCGCTGACAAAGGCGCGGATGCCGCCGCAGAAAGCATGGCCCAGCACCACGATGTGCCGCACCTTCAGCGCCCGCACCGCGAATTCCAGCGCCGCGCTGGTGCCATGCTGGTGGCTGGGGTCTTCCTCCGATGGCGGCTCATAGCGCGGCACCAGGTTGGCGACATTGCGCGCCACCAATATCTCGCCCGGCGCGGCGTCGAAGATCACTTCGGGCGACACCCGGCTGTCGACGCAGCCGATCACCATGATGGTGGGGCTTTGGCCCGTGCCGGCAAGCGTCTGGTAGCGGCCGCGTTCCACCGCGAACCGCCCTTCCAGGAAGGCGCGATAGCCCTTGGTCAGCCGTTCAGGAAGCATGTCGGGTTCAGGCTTTCCGCTTGACCATCATCTGCTTGATTTCGCCGATCGCCTGGGCCGGATTCAGGCCCTTGGGACAGGTGTTGGCGCAATTCATGATGGTGTGGCAGCGATAGAGGCGGAAGGGATCTTCCAGATTGTCCAGCCGCTCGCCGGTTTCCTCGTCGCGGCTGTCGATCAGCCAACGATAGGATTGCAGCAGCGCCGCCGGTCCCAGATAGCGTTCGGAATTCCACCAATAGCTGGGGCACGAAGCCGAGCAACTGGCGCACAGGATGCACTCATAGAGGCCGTCCAGCTTGGCGCGGTCTTCCGGCGTCTGTTTCCATTCCTTTTCCGGCTCCGCCGTCTGGGTGCGCAGGAAAGGCTGGATGGAGGCATATTGGGCATAGAAATTGGTCAGGTCCGGCACCAGGTCTCTAACCACCGGCATATGCGGCAAGGGATAGACGGCGACCGCGCCGGAGCAATCATTGATCGCCTTGGTGCAGGCCAAGGTGTTGCCGCCGGCGATGTTCATCGCGCAGGAGCCGCACACGCCTTCGCGGCAGGAGCGGCGGAAGGACAAGGTGGGATCGATCTCGTTCTTGATCTTGATCAGCGCGTCCAGGACCATGGGGCCGCAGGAATCCAGGTCCACCGAATAGGTGTCCACCGATGGATTTTCTCCCGTGTCGGGACTGTAGCGATAGACCTTGAATTCCTTGGTGCGCTTGGGCTTCTTGCCATTGGCGCTTTTGTCGGCCGGCCACACCTTGCCCTTTTTCACCCGGCTGTTCTTGGGCAGCATGATCTCGACCATGAAAGGCTCCTGAAGGCGGGTGATTTGCCAGTGATTGGCGAAGTGATTTGAATGCCAGATTGCCAGCGCGGGCGGGCGGGAACAACCCTTGGCTACGCGACTATTTGCTCAAACACCCATGCGATTTCGGCAGGGGCGTCCTTCATGGTGCCGCTGATGACAAGCTGTTCGGCCCGGCGCACTACCGGCCCGCCCAGATAGACGCTTTCCTCCACATCCAGCACCCCGCCGCCGCAGCGGAAGCGCCAGCCCTCCCCGCCCGGCAGCTTGAGCAGGATGCCGCCGCCGTCCAGCCGCGACACCCGCACATCGGGATGGATATGAAAGCGCACCGCGAAGCTCGCGCCGCTCGCCGTCCCGTCCACCGGCACCAGCCGGTCGCGGCCCGTCACCATCAGGCCCTGCGGCGACAGGGTGATCTGGCGCTCATGGCGCACGCCGAAGGCGGCGACATAGGCGTCGTGCATGGCTTCGACCGTCCAGCCCTGGGCGGTTTCCACCCGGCGCGACAAGGGCGCCTTGGGTCCGCCGGTCAGGCGCGGCCCCAGCAGGTCGCGCGGCAGCCCAACCGGCAGAACCTGGGCGCTGGAGGTGTCGGCCAGGATCAGGGTGGAATGGGCGGCGGTGGCGCGCAGCGCCCAGTTCCAGGTCTGGTGCGTCAGCCCGCCGGCGCCGCAATTGACCACGATGCGGTCGCTGCCGCTGGACAGTTCGAAGGCGCAGGCCCCCGCATGGGCCTCCAGCGCAAAGGCCCCGTCCGGGGTCTTGCCGCAATCGAGCAGGCACAGGGTGCGTCCCGCCGTCAGGCGCTGATAGGCGCTGTGGCGGGCATGATGAAAAGGCTGGCCGCGCACATCGTCGCGCGCCAGCAGGCCGGCGATCATGCGCGGATCGCCTTCCGCCCCGCCATTGAACAGGCTGAGCGCGCCATCGCCATGGCGGAAGAAGCGCAGCATCGGCGCCATGCGGTCATGGGCGTTGCGCAGGGCGTGCGGCGGCTCCTCGCCCACCGCGCTGAGAGATTCCAGGATCATGATGATGTGGCGATAGGCCGATAGCAATTGTTCGGGCGAGCGGCTGACATGGCCGCCATCGGGCAATATCTGGCGCTCAATCTCCTCTTCCAAACGGGCCAAGCCCGTTTCGCGCCGCTTGGGACTGTCGTCCAGGCACAGGCCCGACAGCGCCAGGATCGCGGCGGCTTCCAGCCGCGGCAGGCCGTCCGGCGCCTCGCGGGAAATGCGCTCCAGCATCCGGCATTGTTCGCGCAAGGAAACGAACAGGCGCGAGCGCCACATCATCTCGGAATTCAGGATCACCAGCCGCCCATGGGTGAAGAGGGCGGCCAGCCGCCGCGCCATGACGTGCGGCAGCCAGGCGGGCTCGGAATAGGCGCCGTGGCGTTTGACCCATTGGCCGATCAGGTTGGTGGCCAGCTTGCGCGCATTGTCGCCGCCGGCATTGGACAAGGCCGGCAGCCAGGCAAAACTGTGCAGCGCCATTTCCCACGCCGCGTTCGGCGGCTTGAGATCGAACACCGACACGCCATCGGGCACATCCACCGACACGCCGTAAAAACGGAAGCGCCCGCGCAGCAGGCTGTCGGCTTCTTCCAGCTTGCGCGGCGCCGCATCCCAGGGATGGAACACGACATGATCGGCCAGCGGGCCTTTGAGCAGGCGGCGATAGAACCAGTTCCTGCGCCACCACACCCGCAAGGGCGCTAACGCGCGGGAAAAGCCCGCCCGTATCAGTTCGGGCAGGAGCGGCAGGATCTCGCGCCCCTGCACGTCAGCCTCTCAATGCGGCAATGTTGGATGCATACTTCGACGGCCCGCCCTGGAACACCGACGTGCCGGCCACCAACACCGTGGCGCCCGCGGCGATGGCGCGCTTGGCCGTCTCCGGCGTGATGCCGCCATCCACCTCCAGCGCGATGTCGCGGCCGGTTGCGTCAATGCGCTTGCGTGCGGCGGCGATCTTGTCGAGCTGGCTTTCGATGAAGCTCTGGCCGCCAAAGCCCGGATTGACGCTCATCACCAGGATCAGGTCCACCAGGTCCATCAGATTGTCGAGCGCGTCCACCGGCGTGCCGGGATTGAGCACCACCCCCGCCTTCTTGCCCAGCTTGCGGATGTGCTGAAGGGTGCGATGGACATGCGGCCCGGCCTCGGGATGCACTGTCAGCCCGTCGGCGCCCGCATTGGCGAAGGCCTCCACATAGGGGTCCACCGGCGCGATCATCAGATGCACGTCGAAAGGCTTCTTGGCATGAGGCCGAAGCGCCTTCACCACCGCCGGGCCGATGGTGATGTTGGGGACGAAGTGGCCATCCATCACGTCCACGTGAATCCAGTCGGCGCCCGCCGCCTCAATGGCCTCGATTTCCGCCCCTAACCTGGAAAAGTCGGCGGAGAGGATGGACGGCGCGATGCGGACGGGCTGGGCCATGGGGTTAAGTGCCGGATTCAGCTACCGGCTGCAAGGCCCGGCGGTTTCGCGCCACCGCCAGCAGCAGCACCAGGGCGGGCAGCCAGATCACCCGGGACTGGTAGCGGTCATGAGGGTTGGCAAAGGTGCCGCAGATGATGGCATTGCCCACCAGCCCCAGCAGCACCAGCGCCGGCAGGCTGGCCCGGTCCCAGGCGTGGCGCAGGGCGGCATGCTGGAGCAGCAGCAGGATCCCCAGCACCGTCATCGCCCCCACCGGCACATGGATCAGGTTCAGAGTCTTGAAGCGGATCAATCCGCGCTGCTGGCGCGCCTTGCGGTAGGCGGGGATCTGCTCGGGGATCACGCGGCGCAAGTCCGGTTCAACAATCCAAATCTGCGGCTCGATGCCGTCGCCGGTCTTGAACTGGGTGAATTGCAGCAGCGAGTCATAGGTTGCGGCGCGCAGATGCATCATCGGATAGCGCTTGAGGCTTTCCACGATGATGCGGCCGGCCTCCTGTTGCTGCGACTGGCTGGTAAAGCCGCCTATGGCCTGAAAGCCGCTGCCCGCGCCCCACAGCCAGCCATTGGCGGTGGTGGCCAAGCGGTTCTTGTATTCGCAGAGCCGCCAGGGAATGTCGCCTTTTGGCGGACAGGTATCGTCCAGCAACCGCTTGACGATGCCGTCCTGCATCAGGCGGGCGAAAACAAACACGGAGCCCGACTTGCTGATGAAGATACTGCCGGTCAGCACGAAATTGCCCACCACGATCAGGCCGAGCGCGGTGGCCAGGCTGATCAGCCCGCGCCGCATGTCCGGCCTGGGCAATCGCCAGCGCGCACCAAGCCGCAGCAGCGCGGCGCAGATCAGGATGCCGCCCAGCAGGCCCAGATGCGAGGGATGACAGGCCACCGCCAGCCCGGTCAGCCCTGTGATCCAGTACAGCCGCGCCTTGCTCAACCGCCCGGCGCGGAACAGCAGCAGCCAGCTTCCCAGGATGACGACGGGGGTGAAGATGTCGGGCTCGACCTGGCCGGCATACCAGGCGATGCCGGTGAGCAGGGTGAGAGCAGCCCCGATCAGGATCAGGCCGCGCAGGGTGAGGCCGGGCACCTCGGCGCGGCCCACTTCCAGGATGATGAAGCTGGTCATCAAAGCCTGCAGCGTCACGACGGGCCACAGGCTGAAATTCCCACCCGCCAGGAACAGCAGCTCGGCATAGACCGGGGCGCGCTCGACCAGGAAGATGTGGCCCAGCCCTTCCAGTATGTAGGCGCCGGTGTCGTAGAAAATCAGGGGAAAGCCGTTCCAGATCGCCGCCGACAGGAACATCAGGCTGAGGATCGCCATCCCAACGGCCTGGGCAGCAGCGTTCTCGACCGGCATGGCCAGTCCGCTTCGCAGCCAAGTCCTTGTCCGTACCGTTGATTCGCGCATTGGCCCCCGTGGCGGAGAATTTGCCGCAAGCCTTGGTCCAAAGCGAGCGGCGGGGCGTTCAAAGCGCGGTTGACTGGAAGTTCCGCACCCCTAAACTCCGGCCCAACCTCGTTGATTTCCGGAAGGCTCAGCATGGCGGACAATCCGCAAAAACCGGTCGCGGTCACGCGGCCGACCTCCCCGCATCTCACCATCTATCGCTGGCCGGTCACGATGGCGACATCCATCACCCACCGCATCACGGGTACGGGCCTGTCGGTCGGCGCGGTGATCCTGGCCTGGTGGCTGGTGTCCATCTCCAACGGCCCGGAGGGCTGGCAAAACTTCCATGCCTATTCCGACACGCCCATCGGCCTTCTGGTGGTGCTCGGCCTGACCTGGTCGCTGGTCTATCACTTTCTCAACGGCGTCCGGCACCTGGCCTGGGACCTGGGCTACGGCTTTGAGAAGAACCTGGCCGAACGCAACAGCATGATGATCCTGGTGGCATCGGTTGTGATCGCGGTGGCCCTCTTCGCCCTCGCCTGGACCGGCCATGGAGGATATCTGCGATGAACTCCGCCGAGACACCGTTGCACAAGGTCCGGGGCATGGGCTCGTCCCATTCGGGCACCGGCCATTTCTGGCATGAGCGCGTCAGCTCTGTGGCGCTGATCCCGCTGTCGCTGTGGTTCGGCTACGCCATGCTGGGCCTGGCCGGCACCAACGAAGTCACCGCGCTGCAATTCCTCGCCCACCCCTGGAACGCGATCCTGATGGGCGCCTTTGTCTGCTTCTCGCTGTGGCACGCCTATCTGGGACTGCAGGTGGTGGTGGACGATTACGTCCACACCGCCGGCGCCAAGATTTTCCTGATGCTGGCGATCCGTTTTTCCGTCATTGCGGTTACCGCAACCTGCCTGTTTGCGATCGTCCGCATCGCCGCCTTATAGGCCCACTTCCGAAGGTTAAGTCTCATGCCCGCCTATACCATCGTTGATCACACATTCGATGTCGTCGTTGTCGGGGCGGGCGGCGCGGGACTGCGCGCCACCCTGGAATGCGCCCAGCAAGGCCTCAAGACCGCTTGCATCACCAAGGTGTTTCCCACCCGCAGCCACACGGTGGCGGCGCAAGGCGGAGTCGCCGCGTCGCTGGGCAACATGGGCGAGGACAATTGGCGCTGGCACATGTACGACACCGTCAAGGGTTCGGACTGGCTGGGCGACCAGGATTCCATCGAATATCTCTGCAAGAACGCCGCTGAAGCGGTGTACGAGCTGGAGCATTTCGGCATGCCCTTCAGCCGCACCGATGAAGGCAAGATCTACCAGCGCGCCTTTGGCGGCATGACCGCCAATTACGGCCAGGGGATCGTGCAGCGCACCTGCGCCGCCGCCGACCGCACCGGCCATGCCATGCTGCACACTTTGTACGGCCAGTGCGTGAAGCATGAAGTCAATTTCTTCATCGAGTATTTCGCCCTCGACCTGATCATGGAAAATGGCGCCTGCCGCGGCGTGATGGCCTGGAACCTGGACGATGGCGTCATGCACCGCTTCCGCGCCCACCAGGTGATCCTGGCCACCGGCGGCTATGGCCGCTCATATCTGAGCTGCACCGGCGCCCATACCCAGACCGGCGACGGCAACGCCATGGTGCTGCGCGCCGGCCTGCCCTTGCAGGACATGGAGTTCGTGCAATTCCATCCCACCGGCATCTTCGGCGCCGGCGTGCTGATCACCGAAGGCGTGCGCGGCGAAGGCGGCTATCTGACCAATTCGGAAGGCGAGCGCTTCATGGAGCGCTATGCTCCCAATGCCAAGGATCTGGCTTCGCGCGACGTTGTTTCGCGCGCCATGACCATCGAAATCCGCGAAGGCCGCGGCGTCGGCCCCGGCAAGGACCATATTCACCTGCACCTGTCGCACCTGGATCCCAAGATCATCCATGAGCGCCTGCCCGGCATTTCGGAATCGGCGCGCATCTTCGCCGGCGTGGACGTGACGAAAGAGCCGATCCCGGTGCTGCCCACCGTGCATTACAACATGGGCGGCATCCCGTGCGCCTATACCGGCGAGGCGCTGACCCTGTCCGGCGGCAATCCCGATACCGTGGTGCCGGGCCTGATGGCCGTGGGCGAAGCTGCCTGCGTGTCGGTGCATGGCGCCAACCGGTTGGGCTCAAACTCCCTGATCGACCTTGTGGTGTTCGGCAAGGCGGCCGGCGTGCAGGCGGCCAAATCCCTGCAAGGCGATCGGACGCACCGGGAACTGCAGAAGAATGCCGGCGACGACGCCATGGCGCGCTTTGACCGCCTGCGCAACGCCAAGGGCGGCACGCCCACGGCGGTGATGCGCCTGGCCATGCAGAAAGCGATGCAGGAAGACGCCGCGGTGTTCCGCACCGGCGATACCCTGTCACAGGGCCTGAAGCGCGTCAGCGACATCTATGCCCAGCGCGGCGATATCGGCATCACCGACCGCTCCCTGATCTGGAACACCGACCTGGTGGAGACCCTGGAATTCGACAACCTGATACAGCAGGCCGTTGTAACGGTGGCCGGCGCGGTCAACCGGCTGGAAAGCCGCGGCGCCCATGCCCGCGAGGATTATTCCAATCGCGACGACGAAAACTGGATGAAGCACACCCTCACCTGGCTGGACGTGGAGAGCGGCAAGACCCGGATCGACTACCGCCCGGTGCACACCTACACGCTCACCAGCGACATCGAATATATCAAGCCGAAAGCGCGGACTTATTAAGCCCGAGGCGTGAACCGCGCGCCGCCTGCCGCGTTATCTCTGCGATAGATTGCGCATATTTGAGGCCGCCATGTTCCTTCGCCCCTTCCTGATCGCCCTGCTGGTTTCCACCGGCGCGCTTGCCCAGGGCGCAGGTCCCGGCACCAAGCCCGCTGCGGCGCCCGTCAAGAAAACCACCGTCACCGCCGCCATGCCCGCGCCCGACGACCGGGCCAAGCAATGGCTGGTGCTGGTGGATGACAAGAATTACGCCCAGAGCTGGAGCGAGGCCGGCAAGGCTTTCCAGAACAGGCAAAAGACCGAGGCATGGGCCGTGGATGCGGGCAAGCGCCGCGGGCCCCTGGGCGCGGTGGCCAGCCGCAACCTGAAATCCATAGACCTCAGCAAAAGCAATATCGCTGTCATCAAGTATGATTCAGTTTTCGCCCATAAGGCGGCGGCGATGGAAACCATTACCCTTGCCTTCGAGAATGGCGGCTGGGTGGTCACGGATTACGCCATAAGCTGAGCGGCAGGAGAGCGCATGAAGCTTGCCATCGTCACCGCCTTGCTTGTCCTGTGTGCCGGCGCCAATAGCGCCTTTGCCGATGCCTGCAGCGGCCGCGATCACACCGGCGGCACCGTCGCCGGCGGGTTGCTGGGCGGCTTGTTGGGCGGCGTTTTCACCAAGGGCAATGGCGCGGGTATCATCGGCGGCGCGCTGGTGGGCGGGCTGGCGGGCAACGCCATTTCCCGCGACATGGACTGCGAGGACCGGCCCTATGCCGCCCGCTCTTATAACGACAGCTTCCACGGCCAGGTCGGCCGCCGTTACGAATGGCGCCGCGGCCGCAATCGCGGCTTTATCGTCACCAACCGCGAATACTACCGGGGCCCGCGCCTGTGCCGCGACTTTACCCAGGTGGTCTATCGCCGGGGGCGGGAGTTCGACCGCGACGGCACAGTGTGCCAGAGGCACGATGGCGAGTGGGAATTCCTGTAGAAATCCCCGGAAATGACGGGGTTTTCAGCTTCGCCGCAAGATTTGAGTAACCATTGACCCGCTAGTCTGGCCCGGCAAACCCTCAGCTTGGTGTCATGGCCGAATCCTGGACAATCAGCGTTGGTGGCCGCGTCTACGGCCCCTACAGCCTGGAACAGATGCAAGGCTTCCATGCCGAGAACCGGCTGGCGGACCATTCCCTGGTCGCGCGCGCGGGTGAAGAACAATTCCATGCCGCCTCCGAGGATCCGGAACTGGCGCTGCTGTTCCAGCCGGCCGGCGCCGCCGCCGAACCTGAACCTTCCGTCGAACCCGCGCAGCCGCACCGCTTCGGCGCCAGCCGCGAGACCGAGACCGACGGCCCGGCCCATTTCGTCATCGTCGCCGACATGAAGTCGCGCTCCATCGCCGGTCTGGAAGAAGAAATTTTCACCCTGGGCCAGGCGCATCGCTTCGGACCGCAATCCTGGGTCCTGTCCAGCGAAGCCTCGATCAACACCATCCGCAACGCGCTGGTGCAGAAGCTGGGCAAGATCGACACCCTGTTCATCGTCGATGCCGCCCACGACAAGGCCGCCTGGTTCAATTTCGGCCCCGAGACCGATACCCGCATCCGCAAGATGTGGAGCCGTCCCGTCGAACATCAGGGCGCGGAAAAGCGGACCGTCAGGCGGGCCTGAGGTTCCGGGCATAACGCTGGGCATTGGCGACATACGTTGCCGCCGAGGTTTCCAGCCCCTGCATCTGCTCCGCCGTCAGATCCCGCACCGCCTTCGCCGGCACTCCCAGGATCAGCTTTCCGTCCTCGAACACCTTGCCCTCGGTCACCAGCGCGCCCGCGCCCACCAGGCTTTTGGTTCCGATGCGCGCGCGGTTGAGCAGGATCGCGCCCATGCCGATCAGGGAACCATCGCCGACATGCGCGCTGTGCACAATGACGCGGTGGCCGATGGTGACGCCCCGCCCAATGGTCACGGGCTCTCCCGGATCGGCGTGAATGATGCTATTGTCCTGCACGTTCGAGTCCGGCCCGATTGTGATCCATTCCTTGTCGCCGCGCAGCACCGCGCCGAACCAGATGCTCGCACCTTTCAGCAGACGCACCTTTCCGATCACCGCTGCATCCGGTGCGATCCAGCAACCATCGGCGATCTCGGGCGCGGCGCCATCCAGGGTGTAAATCGGCATCGTCTTTTATCCGTGTGTTTCTCGTCGTGAGAAATTCATACACCTGTCCACGAAAAACGATACCCTGAAGTCAGGCGATTTGATTCGCCTGTTTTATGGGGGAAAACGGCACTGGTGCATCTCGCACTGCGTTCGCCAACCGAAATTCAGGGCCGGTGCGCCGGGCAGCCCCTCCCCTTCGTTCAACCCAAAGTTCACATCATCGGGAGTATCTATGGCCAAGCGCTCCATGCGTTCGAAGTCGCGTGACTCTGCCTATGCCCAGCAAAATGTGCACCCGCTTTTTCCGGGCCGTTCGAGCTGGACGCCGCATGATCCCGATGGCCAATTCCGAGACCGCAAATACGTAAAAAACATCCGGGCGATGAGCCCGGCGCAGCAGCAGTTCATGGATGCCGTGGACAACCAGAGCGTGGTGCTGGCGCTGGGTCCGGCCGGCACCGGCAAGACCTATCTGGCCATTGCCAAGGCGGTGGAAGCGCTCGAAGCCGGAAAAGTCACCCGCATCGTGCTGTCGCGGCCGGCGGTGGAAGCGGGCGAGAGCCTGGGCTTCCTGCCCGGCGACCTGCAGGAGAAGCTGGCGCCTTACTTGCGCCCGCTTTACGACGCCCTCACCGAAAGGCTGGGCACCAAGCGGCTGAAGCAGATGCTGGCCGATGGCATCATCGAAATCGCGCCGGTGGCCTATATGCGCGGCCGTACCCTCAGTGAATGTTTTGTGGTGATCGACGAGGCGCAGAACTGCACCTACACCCAGATCAAGATGCTGCTGACGCGGCTGGGCTGGCGCTCGACCATGGTGCTGACCGGCGATCCGGACCAGACCGACCTGTTGCCCGGCATTTCAGGCCTGGCCGACATCGCCGAAAGGCTGGAACGGCTGCCGGACATTCCGGTGGTGCGGCTGGCGGAAGGCGACATTGTCCGCCATCCCCTGGTCGCGTCCATGCTGACGGTGCTCTGAAACAGAAAGGCGCGGGCGGTGAGCCGCCTGCGCTTTTTCAGATGGCCACTTTGAGCAGGACCGCACCGAGCATGAAGGACCAATAGGCCGCCAGGCTCAGCGCAAAGCCATACGCCGCGCGGCCGCATTCCTTCTTGCGGAACGACCGGGTGGAATTGTTCAAGAGCACGCTGGGCCCCGCAAACAGCATCACGCCATAATAGGCGTAAGTCGCGGCGCGGGTTTGCGGCTTCGTCTTCGCCAGCAGGCGATAGATATTCGCCACGATGCCGGACAGGGTCAGGCCTCCCGCCAGCGAGAACAACAACAACAATAGATTTTGCATGGCCCCGGTCCGGTCAGCCTTTCCCGCGTATGAGCGATAGGACGGCCGCTTTCACCTTGGCCTGGGGCTTGGCCTGATGAATATCGGCCGCCACGGCCCGCCAATGCGGGCTCAGGGGCGGCATGGTGCCGGTGATCAGGGCGACGAGGACAAACGCCGTCCCGGCTTTGAAAATATGTGACATGTACCGAAATGACGCGAAATGGTGTTTCCGGGTGACGCATCGCAAGAATTGGGCAAACCGGGGCGGCCCACCCCCACGCCCCGGTTTGGCCGGTGTTAGGATCGGGTGGGAGAACCATGAGCGGCACCGGCGACAGCGAGGAAATTCACCGCCATTCCGGCTGGCTGATCCCGGCCGGCTTTTTCCTGGTCATCCTGCTGCTGTCGGGCCTGTTCCTGGGCTGGTACCTGCGGCCCGGCCCCAAGGCCCCCGCCGCCCCCACCGGCCGCTCCACCATGGTGCAGGTCAGCGTGCGCGGCACCGCCTTCACCATTCCCGCCAACTACATGGAAAGCTCCGCGGCGCGCGCCGGTGGCGAGCTGGATTCCCTGGTCCTGTCGGTGCTGTTTCCCTCCTGGCGCGGCTATTCGGACGGCGATGCCAGGCTGTTCACCGGCAATGCCCCGGACTCGCCTGTCATCCGCCTGTCGCTGCGCGGCGATCCCAACAATCTGGACGAAGAGGCGCGGCTGCAGCGCATCTACATGCCCTACATCGCCAATCGCAAAGGCGCCGCCGGCCCGTTCGGCCTGACCCAGTACCGCTTCGCCAGGGACTCCGGCTATGAGCGCAACGACCTGTTCGCCGGCCAGGGCGGCAAAGGGCTGGTGCTGCTGTTGTGCGAGCGGGTGTCGGCCGATCTGCCCAGCCCCAATTGCCTGGCCATTGACCGGTCGCTGGCGACGAATCTGAGCTTCTCCTACCGCTTCAAGCGCGCCTATCTGGCGCGCTGGCAGGAACTCAGTGCCGGCGTGGACGTGTTGATCACGAAATTTCGCAAACCCTAACCGCGGGTAGCGGGCGCCTCGGGCAGGTCCATTTCCAGGATCGCCATGTTGAAGGCATAGGAGACTTCGCCGTCTTCCTCGTCCTTGAACAGCACGCCGACAAACTCGCCGCTGATATGCATCTCGACCGAGTCCGGCTGCTTGGGACGTTCCACGATGGTGATGGTGTCGAGCCGGAACAGGTTGCGCAGGTATTTTTCCAGGCGCCAGATTTCGCTGCGGGTCACGGCCAATTCCTCATCAGTTGGACGGCCTGAAGTCGCATGAAGCGCCACCCCGGTCAAGAAGCTCGTCCCGGCCTCGCGTCGCGCTTGGACGCGCGCCGCTGCAGCGTTCGGCGCTTTCGCAGGTCCACTGGACCTGCTCACCCGCTGCGCGGGACGCGCCTCACCCAGTACCGTCCGGCAGTTCCTCGATAAAATGATTCATCTGCTGTGACGGGTTTTCCCCGCAATCGCAGTTGATCAGCTTGGCAGGCACGCCCACGGCGGTGCAGTGGGCCGGCACAGATTTGAGCACCACCGAGCCGGCGCCGACGCGGCTATATTCGCCCACTTCGATATTGCCCAGGATCTTGGCGCCCAGCGACAGCAGCACGCCGCGGCGGATCTTGGGATGGCGGTCGCCGCTTTCCTTGCCGGTGCCGCCCAGGGTGACGTCCTGCATGATGGAGACATCATCTTCCACCACCGCGGTCTCGCCGATCACGATGCCGGTGCCATGGTCGAACATGATGCCGCGGCCGATTTTGGCGGCGGGATGCACGTCCACGGCAAAAAGCTGGGAGATGCGGCTCTGCAGGAACAGCGCCATGGCGGTGCGGCCGTGCCCCCACATCCAATGGGCGATGCGATAGCTCTCCAGCGCATGAAAGCCTTTGTAGAACAGGAAGGCGTCCAGATAGGAATGGCAGGCCGGATCGCGCTCGAACACCGCCGACAGGTCGGCGCGCAGCGCCTGGCCGAAGCCGTCTTCCTGCGCCACCTGGTCGAACATCTCGCGGATGGCCAGCGGGCTAAGGTCTTCGCCGCCCAGCTTGCGCGCCAGGTGATAGGACAGCGCCTGCTCCAGCCGGTCATGCTGCAGGATGGTGGCATGGACAAAGCCCGCCAAGGTGGGTTCGCGCGCCGCCATGGCTTCGGCCTGCTGGCGCAGGTCGGTCCAGATCGGGTCAACGGAAGCTACTTTTTCGCGCGGGGTCGCCATGATGTTTCCTTAAGGGCCGTGCTTTTACCACGAAAGTTTGTAGAATTTCAAAACGCTCAAAACCGGGCTTTTTTCCCGGCAATCGCTAAGATGGGCAGGCTTTCCCCGTTTTTTAAGGTCCCCCATGTCGAAACAGCCCGCCTTCAACCATCCCGCCCCAAAGGCGCTGGATTTGCTGCTGACCCGCCGCTCCGGCTCGGCCAAGGCGATGAAGGCGCCCGGGCCCTCTTCCAAGCAGCTCGCGCAGATCCTGCAGGCGGGCGCGCGGGCGCCCGATCACGGCAAGCTGTTTCCCTGGCGCTTCATCGTGTTCGAGGGCAAGGCGCGGGACCGCGCCGGCGACATACTGGCGGAGGTGATGGAAGCCGAAGGCGAGCGCGCCAAGCAGGTGGAAGAAGAGCGCGCCCGCTTTCTGCGCGCACCGCTGGTGATCGGCGTGATTTCCACGGCGCGCGAACTGCACAAGATTCCGCTGTGGGAACAGGAACTGTCAGCCGGCGCGGTGTGCCAGAACATCCTGGTGGCGGCGACAGCGCTGAGCTTTGTCGGCAACTGGCTGACCGAATGGTATGCCTATCATCCCGTGGTGAAGGAAAAGCTGGGCTTGAAACCCGGCGAACGCGTCGCCGGCTTCATCTATATCGGCACCGCCAAGGACGAGCTGGAAGAACGCCCACGCCCGGAGATGGACAAGATCGTCTCGCGTTTCTAGTCCACGAACACCAGCTTGCCGAAACGATCGGGATAATGCGGATCCGCCTTCACCTGCCCTGAATCCGACCATTGCGAAAGCCGGCGGTTGGGTTCGGTGCCATCCCAGCGATTCAGGTTGGCGATCCAGCGGTCGCCGGTCTTCGGCACCGGGTTGTCCGCCAGGTCGGCAAAGGAGCGCCAGGGAATCGACACTTCCAGGTTCCAGCCCTGGTCCTGGTCGCTGCTGTTGTTGAGCGAGCCCTTGCTCGTAACCGCCACCCGCGCGCCCGGCAGGTTGTAATTCTTGATGATGCGCTGGGGAAATGGATAGAGATAATCGAACAGGACGGCGCGGGCGTTCATTTCAAGGCCGATATACAGGTTCTTGACGCCGGGCGGCGCGATGAAGATTTCAACGGCATCGTCCTTGTAGGTGGGATCGTCATGCCGGGCCTGCACCGCGGTGAGGTCGCTGTCCTCGCATTCATAGGCGACATAGAGATTGTCATTGTCCCAGGTCAGCCGAGCCACGGTCTTCTGCTTCTTGCCGGTCTGGTCGGTCCAGGGAAAGACGAACGTCACCGGCTTGGCCGCAGCCCACGCGGCATCGTCGAGTTTGCCGTCAATGCGGGGCGCAGCCTTGGCGCGATGCACCTCGTAGGTCGGGATGGAGGGAAGATTGGACCGCTGGCCCTGCGCCAGTGCGGGCGCGCCCGTCATCAGCGCAAGGCAGGCAGACGAGAGAAGAAGCTTTTTCATAAATCCCCCTGTTAGCGAATACCGATCAGCTTATGGGTTTGCAGCGATAACCGCCACTGCGGATGGTCCAGGCAGTATTGCGTGGCCGCCTCGGTATTGGCGGCGCGGGTTGCATTGTCCATCGGCTGCAGGAAGAAATTGCGGAAGTCCTGGCCGGCGAAGCGTTCCGGCGGGGCGCCGTCCTGGGGATAGACCAGTTTCAGTTCGTCGCCGCGCATCAGTTTCTGTTCGGAATCCGCCTTGGGGCTGACGCAGATCCAGTCAATGCCGGGCGGTGGCAGCAAGGTGCCGTTGGTTTCGATGCCGATTTCGAAACCCTTCTCATGGAGCGCGTCAATCGCTTCCCGGTCCAGTTGCAGCAACGGCTCGCCGCCGGTGCACACCACATAGGGCTTGGCTTTGGCCTGGGCGGGCCATTGCGCAAACACGGCGCGGGCCAGTGCCGCCGCATCGGCGAACTTGCCGCCACCGGGACCGTCTGTTCCAATAAAGTCCGTGTCACAGAATTGGCAGACTGCCTCACCGCGATCCTTTTCCAACCCGCTCCACAGATTGCAGCCGGCAAAGCGCAGGAACACGGCGGCGCGGCCGGTCTGCGCCCCCTCGCCCTGCAAGGTGTAATAGATTTCCTTCACCGAATAGGTCATGCGGCGCGGTACTTCTGGTAACCGCTGGCGCGCAGTTCGCAAGACGGGCACTTGCCGCAGCCCCGGCCCCAGTCATGCGGGCTGGGATCGCCCTGATAGCAGGTGACGGTTTCCGCCACGATCAGCTCCACCAGTTTGGCGCCGCCCAATTCTTCCGCCAATTTCCAGGTCGCCGCCTTGTCGATCCACATCAGGGGCGTGTGCACGGTTACGTCGCGCGCCAGGCCCAGGCTCAGCGCCCTCGCTATGGCCTGCACGGTGTCATTGCGGCAATCGGGATAGCCGGAAAAATCGGTCTCGCACATGCCGCCGACCAGATCGGAAATGCCGCGCCGATAGCCCAGCGCCGCCGCCGCGGTCAGGAACATGACATTGCGGCCGGGCACGAAGGTAGTGGGAAGGCCATCCTTGCCCATCTCGATGCTCACCGCATCGATGAGGGCGCTGCCGCCGATCGCCTTCAACGTGTCCAGCGGTAGGAGATGATCGGCGCCCAGTCTGTCCATCCATTGCGGAAAATCGCCGCGCAGCTTTTCCAGGATGACGGGGCGCGCCGCCAGTTCGGCGGCATGGCGCTGGCCATAGTCGAAGCCCACCGTCTCCACGCGCGCAAAGCGCGCCAGCGCCCAGGCCAGGCAAACCGTGGAATCCTGGCCGCCCGAAAACAGCACCAATGCGGAAGAGGTCATGGCTGGGTGTTTACCCCGGTCCGCGCTGAAAGGAAATCAGGCGACCTTGGCGGCCCGCGTGCCCACGCGGGAAGCGGGCAGCATGATGGTGACGGTGGTGCCCTCGCCCACCGCACTGGCCAGGCTCAGGGCGCCGCCATGCAGTTCGGCCAGCGCCTTGGAGATGGAAAGCCCCAGCCCCGCGCCTTCGAAGCGCCGCGCCAGACTCCCGTCCAACTGGCGGAACGGCTCCAGCGCGGCGGCAATGGTTTCCTCGGCCATGCCGATGCCGGTGTCCTGCACTTGGAGCAGTACACTGCCATCCGGCTGCTGACGGACAATGAAGCGCACTTGGCCGTTCTCCGGCGTGAATTTGAGGGCATTGGCCAGAAGGTTGCCCAGCGCCTGGGACAGGCGGCGCGGGTCCACATGCAGGGTCGGCATGTCGGCGGGCACGTCGATCTGGATGCGACGCTCGTCCTGGGTCAGGGTGCGCGCCATGGCGATGGCGGCGTCGCCCACATCCGCCACGCTTTCGGGACGCGCCTCGATGGTCAGCAAGCCGCCTTCCAGCCGCGAAACATCCAGCACATCGTTGATGACGGTGAGAAGGCGCGAGCCGCTCTTGTGAATGTCGCCGGCATAGTCGCGATAGGCTTCATGCCCGACGGGGCCCAGGATCTCGTCGCGGATGATCTCGGAAAAGCCCAGCACAGCGTTCAGCGGGGTCTTGAGTTCATGGCTCATCGCCGCCAGGAAGGCGGCCTTCATCTTGTTGGCGATCTCGGCCTGGCGCAGCGCCACGCGCAGGGCGCGGTCCTGCTCGAATTTCTCGGTGACGTCCTCGACCGTGCCTTCATAGCAAAGCAGTTCGCCGGACCAGTCGCGCACCGCGCGGGCATTTTCCGAAATCCAGATGCGGCGTCCCGAACGGTGATAGATTTCCGAAACAAAGTCGGTCACCACGTCGTTGGTCTGCATCTGGGTGCGGAATTCATCGCGCCGGCGCTGGTCCACATAAAGCTGGGCGCTGATGTCGGTCAGGCCGGTGATCAGGGCCTCGGGCGTCTGGTAGCCATAGATATCGGCCAGCGCCTGGTTCACCGCCAGGTAATGGCCTTCGGCCGTGGTGCGGAAAATGCCTTCCACGGCGTGATCGAAGAAGGCGCGATAGCTGGACTCGCCGGCGGTGACGCGCTTGTGCGTGTCAGCGGCAATTCGCTGCAGCAGCGACAGCACGAAGCTGAGCACCGCCACGATCACCAGGCCCGCAATATACTGGACACCGAGATGAGCGGAGAAGCCCAGGCCGACGACAAGGCCGGCCACGAAAACGGCAAGCGCTACCGCGAAGCCGGGCGAGCGGCTCCGTCCCGGATTGTCCATGGGATCGGTCAAAGGCATTGGTGCGGCGTATCTGGCCTGTTTCAACGCCCGGTTTAGCGAGAAAATATGAATGTCCAGTTGAGCTTAGGCGCGCGGCCGGACGGCCGCGCCGCCGGTTTCTTCAGCCTTTGTCAATCTTGGTACAGTTGCGGTTAAATTCGCGCGATTTTGGCGCCGTCCTTGCCTATCAAACATGCAAACCACCGGGTGATTGTTCCAAAGCGCACTTTGTGATTGATTGCGCCCCCGCCAAAAATATTCCGCCCAGAACAAGAAAATGGCCCTGTTCGCGACCATCGACCCGCTTTTCGTCCTGTCCGGTTTCGCCGTCGGTTTCCTGGTCGGCATGACCGGGGTGGGCGGCGGCTCGCTAATGACGCCATTGCTGATCCTGTTGTTTCAGGTCCATCCGGTAACGGCGGTGGGCACCGACCTGATTTATGCCAGCGTCACCAAGACCGGCGGCAGCCTGGTGCATGGCTTCAACAAGACGATCGACTGGCGCATCGTGCGGCGGCTGGCGTCGGGAAGCCTGCCCGCCGCGCTGCTGACCATGGGTGCGCTGTGGCTGCTGGATGTGGACAAGGCCGCCTATAGCGCGCTGGTCACCAAGGTCCTGGGCGTGGCGCTGATCTTTACCGCAGCAGCGCTTCTGTTCCGCCGCCGCTTGCTGGCGACCTATTCGCGCCGCATGGGCATCCTCAGCGACAGCCAGACCCGGCTTTACACCATAGGCGTGGGCGTTGTGCTGGGCGTGATGGTGACCATTTCCTCGGTGGGCGCGGGCGCGCTCGGCGTGACCGCCTTGTTGTTGCTGTATCCCGAATTGCCCGTTGTCCGCATCGCCGGCTCCGATATCGCCCATGCCGTGCCGCTGACCCTGGTGGCGGGGATGGGCCACCTGGCGACGGGCGGGGTGGATGCCACCGTGCTGGTGGCGCTGCTGTGCGGCTCCCTTCCCGGCGTCATGCTGGCCAGCCTGTTTGCGCCGCGGTTGCCCGACCGGGCGCTGCGCATCGTGCTGGCGGTGACCCTAACTGTCGTCGCGCTTCGGTTGCTCAGTGCCTGACCTCATCAAAAAAAGAGGGGGCGGACTTCCCCCACGCGCCTGGCAGCGCATGCTGAGCGGCCGGCGGCTGGACCTGCTGGAGCCCAGCCCGCTGGATATCGAGATCACCGACATCGCCCATGGCCTGGCCCGGGTGGCGCGCTGGAATGGCCAGACCAAGGGGGCGCATGCCTTCTCGGTCGCCCAGCACAGCGTCTTGGTGGAACGGCTGGTAGCGGAGCTGTCGCCCCGGCTGTCGCGCGAAGCCCGGCTGATGGCCCTGCTGCATGACGCCCCCGAGTATGTTGTCGGCGACCTCATCAGCCCCTTCAAAGCGGCAGTCGGCATCAATTACAAGGCCTTGGAGGAAAGACTTCAGGCGGCCATCCATCTGCGGTTCGGCCTGCCCGCCCATATCCCGGCCGCCCTCAAGACCCTGTTCAAGCGGGCCGACCATATCTCGGCCTATTACGAGGCCACCCAGCTTGCCGGCTTCGAGGAGGCGGAAGCCCGCCGCCTGTTCGGGGCCCCGCCCAAGGCGCTGAAAACGCCCCGGCTGGCCCCCCAGGCCACGGCCGAGGCGCAGGACCTGTTCCTGGGCAGATTCAAAAGGCTTTATGCTCAATAGCTGTTAAAAGGGGCCATGCCCCGCCTCCTGGTCGCGCCCCTGTCGAGCCTCACCGACGCCCTGGCCCATCATGCCCCCTCGCATCTGGTCAGCCTGCTGTCGCCCGAGCACATGATCGCCACGCCCGACGGCTTTCCCGCCGCCATGCATCTAAGGCTTGGCGTCAACGACATTGTCGATCCCGCTGCCGGCACCGCCCCGCCGGCGCGCAAGCATATCGACGAACTTCTGGAATTTTCTCGCGGTTGGGATGCCCGCCAGCCGCTGCTGATTCATTGCTGGGCCGGCATCTCGCGCTCGATGGCGTCTGCCTTCACCATTCTGTGCGACCGGCTGGGGCCGGACCGCGAAATCGAGATTGCCCGCGCCATGCGCCAGCGCGCACCGCATGCCCAGCCCAACCGGCTTTTGGTGCAGCACGCCGATGATGCGCTGGGGCGGAAGGGCAAGATGATCGCGGCCCTGAACAGCATGGGCCCACCCTTGATCGTGGAGGAAGGCGTCACCACCAACTTTCCGCTGGTGGGCCTGTGAGCAAGGAGAATGTTTCCATCGGCCTGTCAGCCGCCATTGTGGCGGTGGAGGGTGAGCGCCCTTCGGTGCTGGTGGTGGCGCATCAGGGCAAGGATGACGCACTGCCCTTCGGGCCATTCGATCCGGCACAGCAGCGCACATTGGAATCGGGCTTGCGCAAATGGGTGGGCGAACAGACCCGGTTCGACCTGGGCTATACCGAACAGCTCTACACTTTTGGCGACAAGGGCCGGCACAGCGCGGGCGGGCACGGTAGCAGCACACGCGTGGTATCGGTGGGCTATCTCGCCTTGACCCGCCAGGGCAAGGAAGCGCCGGAGACCGAGTGGCGCAGTTGGTATCACTATTTTCCCTGGGAAGACTGGCGCGACTCCAAGCCCGCCATGATCGAAAGCGCCATCCTTCCGGCGCTGAAGAAATTCGTGAAGGACGCGCCCAATGCCGAAACCGCCGAACTGCGGCGCGAGCGGTTGAATGTGTGCTTCGGCGAAGGCTGGGACGAAGAGCGGGTGCTGGAACGTTACGAGCTTTTGTATGAAGCCGGCCTGGTGGAGGAATTCTGGCGCGACAGCGGCAAGGCGAACAAGGGCGCGAGTCTCGGCACCGCGATGCTGTTCGACCATCGCCGCATCCTGGCCACCGCCATCGCCCGGCTGCGCGGCAAGCTGAAATACCGTCCCGTGGTGTTCGAGCTGATGGCCCCTACTTTCACGTTGCTAGAGCTGCAGCGGACGGTGGAGGCGCTGGCGGGACTTCGCCTGCATAAGCAGAATTTCCGCCGGCTGGTGGCCGAACAGGGGCTGGTGGAAGGCACCGGCAAGTTCTCCGCCCCGGCCCGCGGACGCCCCGCCGAGCTGTTCCGCTTCCGCCGGGATGTGCTGCGCGAACGCCCGGCGCCCGGCTTGCGGCTGGGTGTGCGGCGCAGCAAAGCGTCATAAGCCTGCAACACTAGTGTGATTGTGGCCGTTCTGACTCTTGACCCCTTAATGCTCGTGTGTAGCATAAAGCTTCAACCGGCTCCTTGAAGGCCGGGTTTTTTGCACCACATATATACTCGAAATGAGTATTATGCCGGTCGGAGGACGAATGGGACTGGAACTGGCTTACAGCGACGACGTGGCCCGCGCCACCGAGAGCCTTTACGCCAAGGTCTCTAGCGTCATCCCCAAGGTGGAATGGCCCGCCTATGCGCCGGTGATCGCCGAGATCAACCGGCTGAAGAAGGAAAAAGGCGCCGTCATCCTGGCGCACAATTACATGACGCCGGAGATCTTCCACTGCGTGGGCGATTTCGTGGGCGACAGCCTGGCGCTGGCCCGCGAGGCGGCGCGCACCGATGCCAAGATCATCGTGCAGGCCGGTGTGCACTTCATGGCCGAGACCTCCAAGATCCTGTCGCCGGACAAGACCGTGCTGATCCCCAGCATGGAAGCCGGCTGCTCCCTCGCCTCCTCCATCACAGGCGCCGACGTGCGGCTGCTGCGTCAGAAATATCCCGGCCTGCCGGTGGTGACCTATGTGAACACTTCCGCCGACGTGAAGGCGGAAAGCGATATCTGCTGCACCAGCGGCAATGCCGTGAAGGTGGTGGAGACGATCGCCAAGGACTTCGGCGTCGATACCGTGATCATGATCCCGGACAAGTATCTGGCCCGCAATGTCGCGGCCCAGACCGGCGTCAAAGTCATCACCTGGGAAGGCGCCTGCGAAGTGCATGAGCGCTTCACCGCCCAGGAGATCCGCGACTATCGCACCGCCCATCCTGGCATCGTGGTGCTGGCCCATCCGGAATGCCCGCCCGAAGTGGTGGCGGAATCGGATTTCGCCGGCTCGACCGCCGCGATGATCCGCTATGTTGGCGACAACAAGCCCCGGCGGGTGGTGATGGTGACCGAATGCTCGATGAGCGACAATGTCGCGGTGGAGCATCCCGATGTGGAGTTCGTGCGGCCCTGTAACCTGTGCCCGCACATGAAGCGCATCACCCTGGACGGCATCCTGCAATCCTTGCGGACCATGACCTACGAAGTCACGGTGCCGGCCGACGTGGCGGCGCGGGCCCGCGTTCCGATCGACCGGATGCTGGCAATTCAATGACCCGCATCGACAACATCGTTGAGACCGACGGCGCGCTGATCTTGGGCGCCGGCATCGCCGGGCTGTTCACCGCCCTGAAGCTGGCGCCCATGCCCAGCATCGTGCTGGCGGGCACACGGCCCGGCCTGTCGGGCTCCAGCGCCTGGGCGCAAGGCGGCATCGCCGCCGCGGTGGGCGAAGGCGACACCTGGCAGTCCCATGCCCATGACACGATGGTGGCGGGCGCGGGCCTGTGCGATCCCAGGATCGTGGACCTGGTGGCGCGCGAAGCCCCGGCGCGCATCGAAGACCTGGTGACGTTCGGCGCGCCCTTCGACCGCAATGGCGACGGCAGCCTGGCGGTCGGCCGCGAAGCCGCCCATTCCATGCCCCGCATCGTGCATGTCAAAGGCGACGGCGCCGGCGCGGCGATTTCCGCCACCCTGGCGGCGCGCGCCAATGAAGCCGATTGCATCACGCTGCTGGAAGGCTTTCACGCCGTCGAGCTGGCGATGGAAAATGGCCGGGTCACCGGCATCTTCGCCCGCTCCGGTATCGGCCCGGGCGCGCGGTTGATCCTGTTTCGCGCCCGCGCCGTGATCCTGGCCACCGGCGGGCTGGGCGCGTTGTACGCCGTCACCACCAATCCGCTGGAATCGCGCGGCGAAGGCTTGGGCATGGCGGCACGCGCCGGCGTGGTTGTCGCCGATCCGGAATTCGTGCAGTTCCATCCCACCGCTATCGCCGTGGGCCGCGACCCCGCGCCGCTCGCCACCGAAGCGCTGCGCGGCGAAGGCGCCATCCTGGTCAACACCAGCGGCGAGCGTTTCATGACCGCGCTCCACAACGATGCCGAGTTGGCGCCGCGCGACATCGTGGCCCGCGCCATTCACCGCCAGATCACCGCGGGTTCAAAAGTCTTTCTGGATTGCCGCAGCGCCATCGGTGCGGACTTTCCGCGGCACTTTCCCACCGTCTATGCCGCCTGCATGTCGGCGGGGATCGATCCCGTCACCGCCATGATCCCGGTAGCGCCGGCGGCGCATTATCACATGGGCGGCATTGCGTCCGATGCCGCCGGCCGCTCCTCTCTGCCCGGCCTGTGGGTGGTGGGCGAATGCGCCTCGACCGGACTGCATGGGGCCAATCGCCTGGCCTCCAACTCCCTTCTGGAAGGGCTGGTGTTCGGCGCCCGCGTCGCCGATGACGTGCGCGGCCAGCTTGCCGCCGGCGCCTTGCGCGGCGCCCCGCCCGCGCCGCAGCGCTTCGCCTCGCCGTCGCCGCCGCATGTGCTGCGCAACGCCATGACCGGCGGCGTGGGGGTCGAGCGCGACGAAGCGGGCTTGCGCGCCGCGCTGGACGTCATCACCCGCCTGGAAACCACCAGCCACGAGCCCGCCTTGCTCAACATGACGGCGGCGGCCAAGCTGGTCACGGCAGCGGCCCTGATGCGGCATGAATCGCGCGGCGGCCATTGGCGCGGCGATTTCCCGCTGGTCTCCAAGACCGCCAGCCGGACCTTCATGACATTGGCCGATGCTGACAAGATCGCCGCCGCCGGCCAGCCCCTGCCTGCCCGCGCCCGCAAATGACATTGGCCCTGAACTTCACGCGGCCGCCTTCGGCGCTGCTGTTCGAGCCGCAAGTGCGCGCAGCCCTGGAAGAAGACCTGGGCCGCGCCGGCGACATCACCAGCCAGCTCACCATCCCTGCCGACAAACAGGCCAGCGCGAAATTCGTCGCGCGCAAGCCGGGGCGCATCGCCGGATTGATCTGCGCCGAAGCAGCGTTCCGGCTGGTGGACCCCTCGGTGAAATTCACCGTGGCGCTGCCGGACGGCTCGGATGCAACGGCGGGCGCGGTGCTGGCCACCGTCTCCGGCCCGGCCCGCAGCATTCTCACCGCCGAACGGGTGGCGCTGAATTTTCTGGGGCCGCTATCAGGCACCGCCACGGCGACAGCGGCGCTGGTCAAAGCCGTGGAAGGCACAGCGGCACGCATCGTCTGCACCCGCAAGACCCTGCCCGGCCTGCGCGCCTTGCAGAAATATGCCGTGCGCTGCGGCGGCGGCTTCAATCACCGTTTCGGGCTGGATGACGCCGCCATGGTCAAGGACAACCATGTCCAGGCGTCCGGCGGCATCGGCCCGGCCGTGGCGCGGTTGCGCGCGGGCTTGGGCCATATGGTGCGGATCGAGGTGGAGGTGGACCGGCTGGAGCAGCTTGAGGAAGCGCTGAGCCTGGGTGTGGACCGCATCCTGCTGGACAACATGTCTGAAGCTGATCTTCGCCGCGCCGTGATGCTGGCAAAAGGCAAGGCGGTGCTGGAAGCGTCGGGCAATGTCACGCTGCAAAGCGTGCGCGCCATCGCCGAAACCGGCGTGGACTATATCAGTTCAGGCGCCATTACCCACAGCGCGCCGAACCTGGATATAGGGCTCGACTTCTAGCTGGCGCGGGTGCGCGGCGCGTTGCGGTAGAAGACGTGATTGCCGATCTGGGTGGTGCGATCCATCGTGTCGGCCCAATCCGGCGAAACCGAAATGGCATGGAAGTTCAGGGCGCCGCCGGTGGCGTTCCGCAGCGGCACCTGGCCGGTGAGGATCGAGGCCGCCAGGGCCTCGGCATTGCGCCAAGCGCCAGGCTGCCGGGGGCGCTTCATGTCGCCGTTGCAGGTGAAGGAGAACTGGCAGCCGGAACGGGTGGAGCCTTCATAGACCACGGCGCAGATGGAATGGCCGTAATCGCCATGGTTCATGCGGTGAAACACCACTTCGGCAATGGCCTTCTGGCCGCCGGCGCCTTCGCCCCGGGCTTCGTAATAGAGCACTTCGGCCAGGCATTTATGCTCGGCCAGAAGCTGGGTCATCACGGTGTCGGCGGCGGGCTTGGGGGCCTCGACCACGGTCACCACGGGCTTGATCGCCACGGCTTTGTCCGTAGACGGAGTGTAGCTCAGCGAGGCGCCGATTGCGGCGCTGGCGGTGGCGAGGATGATCATCATCGCGGCTACCAGCACGCGATCGGAACGCGAAATAGCGTCATTGGTTTTCTTGGACATCAGGCTCTGTAACTCTTTTCGGTTCGTTGAATTTCGCTTGGTCTATCGGCTTGGTCTATTTCGCTTTTGCGTACCCGCTTCTGGCGGTTCGTTCGCAGTGGCTATTTCAATCAGGCTGTTTCGATTTCGCGTAACCCCAAATAGTTCCGAATGGTTCCCAGCACCCTCGTAATGACGCGGCTTGTGCCCGCCAAAAAACGAATCGTCAAACAAAAAATTATATTAACGTGACAGATCGTCAATTAACCCGCAAAAATACAGGCTTTTCCTGTGCTGTCCGTACACGGATTAAACGTCGCTGCGACTCTTTTTCAAGGCTGCCTGGGCCGCCGCAAGTCGCGCAATTGGAACTCTGAAGGGCGAACAGGAGACATAATCCAGTCCTGAGTCGTGACAGAAGCGGATGGAATCGGGATCGCCGCCATGTTCTCCACAGATGCCGAGCTTCAATTTGGCGCGGGTTTTTCGCCCTCTTTCTGCCGCAATTGAGATCAGTTCACCGACACCCTCTATATCCAGCGAGACAAACGGATCGCGCGCGATCACGCCCTTGGCCAGATAGTCGCTGAGGAACATGCCGGCGTCATCGCGCGACACGCCCAAGGTTGTCTGCGTCAGATCGTTGGTGCCGAAAGAGAAGAACTGCGCCGTCTCCGCGATCTCGCCGGCCTTCAGTGCAGCGCGGGGCAATTCGATCATCGTTCCGATCAGGTAATCCGGGACTTTTCCGCGTTCCTGCTTGATGGCATCGGCGACACCGGCGATCCGCGCCGCCAGCATGTCCAGTTCGGACTTGAAGGCCACCAGCGGGATCATGATTTCCAGTTCGACCTTCTTTCCGCCGCCCTCTTCCACCGCCAGTGCCGCTTCCAGGATGGCGCGGGCCTGCATCTCATAGATTTCCGGATAGGTGATGCCCAGCCGGCAGCCGCGATGGCCCAGCATGGGATTGGCTTCATGCAGGGCAATGGCGCGGGCGCGCAGCTTGCGCGCATTGGTGCCGGCGGCGGCGGCCACTTCCTCGAACTCTTCTTCCTTGTGCGGCAAAAATTCGTGCAGCGGCGGATCGAGCAAACGGATGGTGACAGGCAATCCCGCCATCTCCTTGAAGATCGCTTCAAAGTCGCTGCGCTGCATGGGCAGAAGTTTCGCCAGCGCGGCTTTGCGCTCGTCTTCCGCGTCGGCCAGGATCATCTGGCGCACCGCGATGATGCGGTCGGCCTCGAAGAACATGTGCTCGGTGCGGCAAAGGCCGATGCCCTCGGCGCCGAACTTGCGCGCCGTGGCGGCGTCCTGCGGCGTGTCGGCATTGGTGCGGATTTTCAAGGTGCGCACTTCGTCGGCCCAACCCATCAGGGTGCCGAAATCGCCGGTCATTTCCGGCTGGCGCAAACCCACCTTGCCCTTGAACACCTGGCCGGTGGCGCCGTCTATGGTGATGATATCGCCGCGCGCGATGGTGACATTGCCCGCCACCATCTCGCCCCGCACGGCGTCGATCTTCAGCATGCCGGCGCCCGAGACGCAGGGGCGTCCCATGCCGCGCGCCACCACGGCCGCGTGGCTGGTCATGCCGCCCCGCGCCGTCAGGATGCCGCGCGCCGCATGCATGCCGTGAATGTCTTCCGGGCTGGTTTCAGTGCGCACCAGGATCACGTCGCGGTGATCGGCGGCCAGCTTCTCAGCTTCTTCCGCGGTGAAGGCGACTTCGCCGGTGGCGGCGCCCGGCGAGGCGCCCAGGCCGATGGCGATCTGCTCGCGCGGCGCATCGGGGTCCAGGGTGGGATGCAGAAGCTGGTTCAGGGCTTCCGGCTCCACCCGGGTGACGGCGAGCTTCTTGTCGATCAACCCTTCCCTCTCCATGTCCACGGCGGCCTTCAGCGCGGCTTCGGCCGTGCGCTTGCCGGAGCGGGTCTGCAGCATGAACAGCTTGCCTTCCTGCACCGTGAATTCCACGTCCTGCATGTCGCGGTAATGCTGTTCGAGCTGTTCGCCGATGGCGCGCAATTCCTCGTAAGCCTTGGGCATGGCTTCTTCCATGCTGGCCTTGCGGATGCCCAGCCGCTCGCGCACCGCTTTTGAGATGGGCTGCGGCGTGCGGATGCCCGCCACCACGTCCTCGCCCTGGGCGTTGATCAGGAATTCGCCATAGAGCAGCTTCTCGCCGGTGGCCGGATCGCGGGTGAAGGCAACGCCGGTCGCGCTGCTTTCGCCGCGATTGCCGAACACCATGGCCTGCACCGTCACCGCCGTGCCCCAATCCTCCGGGATGTTGTTGAGGCGGCGATAGGTGTTGGCGCGGGGGGAATGCCAGCTTCCGAACACCGCGCCGATGGCGCCCCACAACTGTTCCTGCACGTCTTCCGGGAACGGCTTGCCCAGTTCCTTTTCCACACGCGCCTTGTAGAGGCCGGCGATGCGCTTGAGATCATCGGCGTTGAGATCGGTATCCAGCTCCACGCCCTTGGCGTCTTTTTCGTCGTCCAGGATTTCCTCGAAGACGGCATGGTCCACGCCCAAGACCACGTCGGAATACATCTGGATGAAGCGGCGATAGCTGTCATAGGCAAAGCGCTCGTCGCCGGTCAGCCGGGCCAGGCCTTCGGCGGTGGCGGCGTTCAGGCCAAGGTTCAGCACCGTGTCCATCATGCCGGGCATGGAAACCCGCGCGCCCGAGCGCACACTGAGCAGCAGGGGCTTGTCGGTATCGCCGAAATTGCCCTTGGCCTGGTAGCCGACCTCGCGCAGGGCGATGTCGACCTGCTCCTTCAGCTCCGGCGGATAGCTTTCCTTGTTGGCATAGTAATAAGTGCAGACCTCGGTGGTGATGGTCAGGCCCGGCGGCACCGGCAGGGCCAGGTTGCTCATCTCCGCCAGGTTGGCGCCTTTGCCACCCAGCAGGTTCTTCATGTCGGCTTTGCCCTCGGCCTTGCCGTCGCCGAACGCATAGACCCACTTCGTCATTTCACTAGCCTTCTATTTTCGAAAAATCAGCGACCTGGTGCAGCGTGGCGCGCAACGACGCCAGCAGGTTCAACCGGTTCTCGCGCACCTGTTTGTCGTCGGCATTGACCTTCACGCCTTCAAAGAAGCCATCCACCGGAACGCGCAGCGAAGACATCTGCTGCATGGCGGCGGCGAAATCTTCCTTGTCCAGGGCGGCGGTGATGGCGGCGCGGGCTTTGGTCAGGGCAGCAAACAGCGCCTTCTCGGCGGGTTCGGCCAGCTTGTTTTCTAGCACTTCGCTGGTGAAAGTCTTGCCGTCCTTCTTTTCCTCGGCCTTGAGGATATTGGCGGCCCGCTTGTAACCGGCCAGAAGATTGGTGCCGTCATCGGACTTCAGGAACGCCTGCAGCGCCTCGACGCGGGCGACCAAACGCACCAAATCGTCTTCATTGCCCAGGCTGAACACGGCGTCGATCAGGTCGTGGCGAATGCCTTTTTCTTTGAGAGCCACTTTCAGGCGGTCTGCGAAGAAGGACAGAAGATCGCTTTCCAGCTTGAGCGGATAACGCAGCTTGTTTTCCAGCAGGATACGGATCACGCCCAGCGCGGCCCGACGCAAGGCAAAGGGATCGCCCGAACCGGTGGGCTTCTCGCCCGCGGCAAAAAAACCGGTCAACGCATCCAGCTTGTCGGCCAGCGCCACGGAGATGGCGACCTTGTCTGTCGGCACAGCATCTGAGGGGCCGACCGGCTTGTAGTGATCGCGCGCGGCATCCGCCACGGCGGCTTCTTCCTTGTCATGCAGCGCGTAGTAGCGTCCCATCACGCCTTGCAGTTCGGGGAATTCGCCCACCACGCCGGTGGTCAGGTCCGCCTTGGCCAGGCGCGCGGCGCGCTGCGCCAGCTTCACATCGGCGCCGATCTTGGCAGCGATCTCGCCCGCCAGCTTTTCGATGCGCGCGACGCGCTCGGCTTGCGTGCCAAGCTTGGCGTGAAATACGATCCCTTTCAGCTTCTCGACCCGGCTTTCCAGCGTGTGCTTGCGATCCTCGTCCCAGAAGAACTTGGCGTCCGACAGGCGGGCGCGCAGCACCCGCTCATTGCCGGCGACGATTTCCTTGCCGCCATCCTTGGCCACCATGTTGGCGACCAGGGCGAAGCGATTGGCCATCTTGCCGGTCTTGGGATCGCGCAAGGAGAAGTATTTCTGATGCGTGCGCATCGAGGTCTGAAGAATTTCGGCCGGCACATCCATGAACTCATCCTGGATGGTGCCGACATAGACGGTGGGCCATTCCGCCAGGCCGCAGACTTCCGCCAGAAGCCCCTCGTCCGGGATCATTTCCAGGCCGTGCACAAAGGCGGCCTGCTTGATGCCTTCAAAGATGATGGCGGAACGCTCCTCGGCTTCCAGCACAACGTGATTGGCTTTCAGCTTCTGGGCGTAGTCGTCGAAGCGCCGCGCCTCAATCTTGCCTTCCGACAGGAAGCGATGGCCGCGCGTGTGCAGGCCGGTCGAAATCCCGGCAAAGCTGAACGGCACCAGTTCGCCATCGAAGGTGCAAAGAATGGAATGCAGCGGCCGCACCCAGCGCACGGCTGAGCCCGGCTTCCAGCGCATGGATTTGGGCCAGGGCAGCTTGGCCATCACTTCGGGAATGATCTCGGCCAGCACCTGGGGCGTTTCGCGCCCTGCCCGCTCGATCAGCGCCATATAGACGTCGCCCTTGGGCGTGGTTTCGACCTTGAGCTGGTCCTTGGTCAGGCCGGTCTTTTTCAGAAAGCCTTCCAGCGCGGCGGGCGGCGCATCGGTCTTGGGGCCTTTCAGCTCTTCGCGCACATCGCTTTGCTTGGCGGGCAGCCCGGCAATCGCCAGGGTCAGACGGCGCGGGCCGGCGAACGCCTTGGCGCCTTCAAACAGAAAGCCGCGATCGGTCAGCGCGCCGACCATCAAGCGCTCGAGATCGCGCGCCGCGCCCGCCTGCATGCGGGCGGGAATTTCTTCCGAGAACAGTTCCAGCAGCAGATCCGGCATTATCCGAACCTCGGCTTGTAGGCGCCCATCGGCGTTTCCAGCCAGGCTTCACAGCAGGCCTGTGCCAGCGCGCGCACCCGGCCGATATAGGCGGCGCGTTCGGTCACCGAAATCACGCCCCGCGCATCCAGCAAATTGAAGGCATGGCTGGCCTTGATGCACTGGTCATAGGCCGGCAGCGGCAATTTCTTGCCGGTCAGCAATTCGCGGCACTGTTTCTCGGCATCCTTGAAATGCTGGAACAGGATGTCGGTATCGGCGCGCTCAAAATTGAAAGCCGAGAATTCCTGTTCATTCTGGTGGAACACTTCGCCGTAGCGAAACGTCTCGTTGAACGCCAGGTCGTAGACGAATTCGACATTCTGCACATACATGGCCAGCCGCTCGAGGCCGTAAGTGATCTCGGCGCAGACCGGATCGCATTCGATGCCGCCCACCTGCTGGAAGTAAGTGAACTGGGTGATCTCCATCCCGTCGCACCAGACTTCCCAGCCAAGACCGGCGGCGCCAAGCGTGGGGCTTTCCCAATCGTCTTCGACAAAGCGGATGTCGTGCAGGTCGGGATCCAGGCCGATGGCGCGGATGGAACCGAGATACAGTTCCTGCACATTCTCCGGCGCCGGCTTCAGGATCACCTGATACTGGTAATAGTGCTGCAGCCGGTTGGGGTTCTCGCCATAGCGGCCATCAGACGGGCGGCGGCTGGGCTGCACAAAGGCGGCATTCCAGGGACGCGGCCCCAGCGCGCGCAAGGTGGTGGCGGGATGAAAGGTGCCGGCGCCCATCTGGTCGTCATAGGGCTGCAGGATCAGGCAGCCCTGGGCCGCCCAATAGCTTTGCAGGGTGAGAATAAGGTCCTGAAATGTGCGGGCTTTGGCCACCGATTCCGCCTGTGGGAGATGGCCGGAACCTACAGACGGGCCCCAGACAGGGCAAGCGCGGTGCCGCGCCGCAGCACTGCGTCTGCTTCAGGGGTCCAGGCGCCGTCCGATTGGTGCAAAACCAGCCCCGATAACAGGGCAAAAGGCGCCCTGGAACCCTTGCGGGCCTGCACGATCACCCGCTTGGGCGCCTCGCCGGTACGCGGCATGAGCGGAAAGACGCACAGGCCTTTTTCGGGCAGCGCGGCCAAGGCCTGGTTCAGCCGGTCGGCGCGCAGGATGGCGGTGAAGAAGCCGCCGGAAACCGTGCGCTGCAGCCCCAGCGCCAGCCAGCCGGCCAAGCGCCCGTCATCCATCAGCGCGGCGGCGCGGGCAGCATCGGGCGATGCCTGGCCTTCGCCATGGAAAGGCGGATTGACGAAGACATGGTCGAAGTCGCGCTTCAGGTCCTGCGGCAGATCGAAGATGTCGGCACAGACAAAGCGCGCCTTGGCGCCATTGGCGGCCGCATTCCGGTTGGCCAGCGCCGCCAATTCAGCGTCCCGTTCCACACCGGTAATATTTATGTGAGGCACCCGCGCCTCCAGGCACAGGCCGGCGGCGCCGCTGCCCGCGCCAAGCTCCAAAGCGCTGTCGCTATCCTGCGCCGGAACAGCCGCCGCCAGCATCACCGCATCGAGCCCGGAGCGGAAACCGCTCTCAAGCTGCGCCACCTTCACACGGCCATCGAGAAAGGTATCCGTCACATGGCGTCCGGCACGGCGCTGCGCAAAAGCGTATCGGCGCGGGCAAAATCCTCGTCCAGCACCATCAGCCGGCGCGGCAGAAAGCCCATGCTGCCGTCCATGACACTGGCATGGGCGTCGAATACGACAGATTCAATGCCCTCCTGCGACAGGACATTGGCGGCATAATCCAGCACCACCGGATCGGTGGTTTTCAGCACGGCGCGCATGGCCCTGTTATAGTCAAGCCGCGCCGTTCTGTCGCCGCCAGTGTTCCAATTATGAAATGTGGGGCGCTTGGCGGCACCCCGAGGGCCGGGTATTCTGGGGGCCTGATGGGCGGGCAAGACCTCAAGGAAAACAAGACTGCGAATTCCGGTGTTTCCCCGGTGGAGCGGCTGCATGCCCTGGTGTCCGCCGACATGGCCGCCACCGACAAGCTGATCCATGTCCGCATGACGTCGGGCGTGGCGCTGATCCCGGACCTTGCCAAGCACCTGATCGATTCCGGCGGCAAGCGGTTGCGCCCCATGCTGACCCTGGCTGCCGCCCAGGCCGGCGGCTATGCCGGCGACCATCATGTGCGGCTGGCCGCGGCGGTGGAGTTCATCCATACCGCCACCCTGCTGCATGACGATGTGGTGGACGAAAGCGCCCTGCGCAGGGGCAAGGTTTCGGCCAACCTGATGTGGGGCAACAAGCCTTCGGTGCTGGTGGGCGATTTCCTGTTCTCCCGCGCCTTCCAGTTGATGGTGGAGACCGACAATCTGGCGGTGCTCGACATCCTGGCCGGAGCGTCCGCCATCATCGCCGAAGGCGAAGTGATGCAGCTCAAGTCGTCGAACAACCTGTCGGTGACGCAGGAGCATTATTTCAAGGTCGTGTCGGCCAAGACTGCCGCCTTGTTCTCGGCCGCCGCCCATTCCGGTGCGCTGCTGTCAGGCCAGGGCGATGATTTCGTTTCCGGCGTCAAGGCCTATGGCGAAAATCTCGGCATCGCCTTCCAGCTTGTGGATGACGCGCTGGATTATTCCGGGCGCCAGGCACTGATGGGCAAGACGGTGGGCGACGATTTCCGCGAAGCCAAGATGACTTTGCCGATTATCCTGGCCTATGCCCGTGCTGCTGATGGCGATCGCCCATTTTGGAAAAGGGTGATCGAGACCGGCAACCAGACCGAAAGTGACCTGGACCGCGCCATCACCCTGATCGAGCAGACCGGCGCGATGCAGGAAACCATGGCGCGGGCGCGCAGCTATGCTGATTTGGCCAAGACGGCGCTGAACGTAATGCCGGACAGCGAAATCAAGCGCGCCCTGGCGGATATCGCCGACTTCTGCGTCGAGCGGGCCTATTAACCGCCCTTGGGCTTGTCGTACTTGAAGCCCTGCTTCTCCAGGAAATCGAACAGCCCGATGGCGAGCCCCTGCGCGCCCGCCGCCGGCATGGTCAGCCGCCCCACCACCACGCGGCTCAGGGGACCAGGCTTTTCGCCATGGTCGGCACGGATGGATTCCAGGGTGATGGAGATGATGCCGTTGGACACGAAAAATCCGGTGGCGCCCGAAGCATAGATTTCGGGCGAGCTGGGATTGTCCACAAACTGGATGGCAGGGGTTTTGGGCTGGCTGGCCATGGGCGGATCCTCGAACGGTTGCGCCGAGGATTGGCCGTGACGGTTAAAATCGTCTTAAAGATCTTTATGTCGGGCCTAAAGGCCGTCCGGCGTGGGGCCGATGTCCCGGCCCAGAACCTCACGGGCGATGCCCGTTTCGGGCACAAAAGTCGGCGCCACCCACCAGCCGGGTGCGGCGTCTTTCAGGACCTGGGCGGCGCGGGCGCAAGACTCGTCATCGGCGAAAATGCCAAAACAAGTAGCGCCGCTGCCCGACATGCGGGTGAAAAGCGCCCCCGGCAGACCAGCGATGGCCGCCAGAACCTCGCCGATCACCGGCTGGAGCGCCAGCGCCGGCGCTTCCAGGTCGTTGCGGGTGGTTTCCAGGAAGCGCAGCAGGTCGGCGGTGTCGCGGAAGCGGCCGCGCGGCAATGTCATGTCCACGCCGCTGCGGGTCTGAAGCGCGGCAAAAACGTCTTTGGTCGGCACCGCCACGCGCGGATTGACCAGCAGCATGGGCACGCGCGGCATGGATTCAGGGGCGCGCAAAATCTCACCCCGCCCTTCCATGAAACAGGGTGTGGAAAGAACGCAGACGGGAATGTCCGAACCCAGGACCGCCGCGATCTCACACTGCGCCGTAGAATCCTTGCCGCAATTCCACAAACTGTTGAGCCCGCGCAGCGCCGCCGCCGCATCGGCCGAGCCGCCGCCGATGCCCGACGCCACCGGCAGGTTCTTGGTCAGGGTGAGCTTGGCGCCCTTCCCTCCCAGCGCGCGCGCCGCGCGCAGCACCAGATTGTCGCTTTCCGCTTCCAGTCCTTTGGCGAAAGGGCCTTCCAGGGTCAGGGACAGGCCGGATGCCGTTTCGATCGCCAGAAAATCGCCCAAGCCAGTGAACACCGCCAGGCTCTGCAACGGATGAAACCCGTCGGCGCGCTTGTCACCGACATGCAGGAACAGGTTGATCTTGGCAGGCGCGGCTTCTTTGATGGTCGCACGCCCGGACGGAGCGGCGCTCCGCACTTCTTCGCTATCGCTCACAGTTGCTCCGCGCCGCTCCTGGTCGCTGCTCCGCGCAAATCACTCAGGCGGGCTTTTCGCTCAGGCCCGTCTTCAGCTTGCGCTCGATCGCCGTCTTGTCGGTGTCGTCGTCGCTGAACGTCAGGGCATGGTTCCACTGGAAGCGCGCTTCGATGCGGCGGCCTGCGCGCCACAAGGCATCGCCCAGGTGATCGTTGATGGTGGGATCACCCGGCACCAGCAGCACCGCCGCCTCCAAAGTCTTGGCGGCGTCTTGGTAGCGGCCGAGCTGATAATAGGCCCAGCCCACGCTGTCCACGATATAGCCGTCATAGGGCCGCAAGCTGCGCGCCTTTTCCAGCATGGTCAGGGCGCTGGGGATGTTGCGGCCGCGGTCCACCCAGCTATAGCCCAGATAGTTCAGCAGTTCGGGCTGCTCGGGCGACAGCTTCAGCGCCGTCTGGATATCGGCCTCCGATTCATCCAGCCGCTTGAGCTTTTCCTTGGCCATGGCGCGGGCATAGAACATCGGCCAGTCGCGCCGCGCCGGCTTGGCGATGATTTTTTCCGCCTGGTTGTAGGCGTCCACGCTTTCAGCGAATTTTTCAGACGCGCGATAGGTGTCGCCTAGCGCCACCCAGCTTTCGGAATCATTGGGATCGGCCGTCACCAGCTTGCGCAAGCCGGCAATGGCTTCGTCATTCTTGCCCATCCGCTGCAGATCGAGCGAGGCCTGCACCTGGGCCATGCGGAAGTAAGGCGATGACGGCTCAATGCTGCGATAGATGGCGATGGCGGATTCATATTTGCGCAAAGTCTCGAACCGGTCGGCCATCAGCACCTGGGCCAGGCCCAGATCGGAGCGCAGATACAGCGCCATGCGCAGATACAGGATCGAGACTTCGGCGCTTTGCGCGTCGGTCAGCGAAGCGGCGATGCCGAACAGCGCCTCGGCGGCGCCGTCGGCGGGCGTGCGGATCATGCCGTCCGGCTTTTGCCCGGCGGCGATGCGCGCCAGTCCGGGACGGGTGACGCTGGCCAGGCCGCCTTCATTGATGTGGGATTGGTAGAGCTTGGCGGCTTCCTCGCCGCGGCCCTGCCGTTCCAGGAAACGGCCATAGGATTCCAGCACGCGCGGCGTCGGCGCGGTGGAGCCCAGCGCCTTCTTGTAGGCGGCGTCGGCGGGCGCGGCGTTGTTCAGATAGTCCTGCAGCAGCGCGGTGTGGAACGCCGCCATGCCTTCGGCGCCCTTCTGCTCGGTCAGCGCCGACAAGTCCTTTTGCATGCCGGCCGTATCGCGCTCGGCCGCCGCCGCCCAGGCGTCGAACAGGGAAAGCGTCAGGGCGGTAAAGGGCCCCTTGGCCGACAGCGACAATTGCTTGCGCACCTCGGCATAGTCTTTGTGCTTGAAGCCGATCACCGCCAGCGCCAGGCGCGCCGCGCGGTCGTCCGGCGTCGTCACGACCACGGCCTGGGCATATTTGCCGGCGGCGTCGAAATCGCCCGAGGTGGTGGAATAAAAGAAGGACAGCGCCAGCAGCGAGGAATTGCCCGGATCGTTGGACAGGGACTGGCTGTAATAGCGGGCAGCCTGCGGCAGGTCATGTTCATTGGCGGCGAAGCGGGCCGACAGATAGGTGGAGAAGGCCTGCGACGACCGCTCGGACTCCACTTGCGACGGCGAAGGCTGCTGGGCGGCGCATCCGCTCAGCAAGAGGGCGATCCCAGTCAAGGCGATAAGAGGCAGGGCGCGGCGCATACTTGTCCTACATATTCGCATAATTGGGTCCGCCGCCGCCTTCGGGGGTGGCCCAGGTGATGTTCTGCGACGGATCCTTGATGTCGCAGGTTTTGCAGTGCACGCAATTCTGGGCGTTGATCTGGAACCTTGGCCCGGAACTGTCTTCTACCACTTCATAAACGCCCGCCGGGCAGTAGCGCTGCGCCGGTTCGGCATATTCGGGCAAATTGACCGAAATGGGAATGGCCGGATTCTTCAGCACCAGATGAACCGGCTGGTCTTCTTCATGGTTGGTGGCGGACAGGAACACGCTGGACAGCCGGTCGAAGGTCAACCGCCCGTCAGGCTTGGGATAGACGATCCTGGGGCTGTCGGCGGCTTTGTGCAGGCCGGCGAAATCCGGTTCCCCATGGCCCAGGGTTCCAAACAGGGAAATGCCGAACAGTTGGTTGGTCCAGAGGTCCAACCCGATGAAAGGCAGCGCCAGCAGAGTGCCCAGGCGCGACCAGAGCGGCTTGGCGTTGCGCACCATCTTCAAGTCCTTGGCCACCCAGCTTTGGGCGTAAGCGTCGTCGTAATCGGCCAGCCGGTCATGCGCCCTGCCCGCCTTCAATGCTGCGGCGGCGGCTTCGGCGGCCAGCATGCCGGTCTTCATGGCGTTGTGGCTGCCCTTGATGCGCGGCAGGTTGACGAAACCGGCGCTGCAACCGATCAGCGCCCCGCCGGGGAGGGAAAGCTGCGGCACCGACTGGGTGCCGCCCTCGGTGATGGCGCGCGCGCCATAGCCGATGCGCTTGCCGCCTTCGAGAATCTTCGCAATGGCAGGATGGGTCTTGGCGCGCTGGAATTCGCCGAACGGATCCAGCCAGGGGTTCTTGTAATTGAGATGCACCACAAAGCCGATGGAGCAAAGATTGTCGCCCCAGTGATACATGAAGAGGCCGCCGCCGGTCTGGCTGTCCAGCGGCCAGCCCATGCCGTGCAGCACCAGGCCGCGCTTATGCTGGGTGGCGGGAAGCTCCCACAATTCCTTCAAGCCGATGCCGAATTTTTGCGGCTCGCGATCCTTGTGCAGGTCGAACTTGGCGCAAAGCTGTTTTGACAATGAGCCGCGCGCGCCTTCGGCGAACAAAGTGTACTTGCCGCGCAGTTCCATGCCCAGCGTGTAGCTATCTTTATGATGACCGTCCTTGGCGACGCCCAGGTCGCCGGTGATCACGCCTTTGACCGCGCCGTCCTCCAGGATCAACTCATGCGCCGGAAAGCCGGGATAGATTTCCACCCCCAGGCTTTCGGCCTGCTGGCCCAGCCATTTGCACAGGTTGGACAGGCTGACGATGTAGTTGCCGCGATTGCTCATCAGCGGTGGAAACAGCAGATGCGGGATGGTGAGCGCGCCCGCCCTGGTGAAAAAGCAAAAGCGGTCATCGCTGACCTGTGTGTCCAGCGGCGCGCCCGTGTCTTTCCAGTCGGGGATCAGCTCGGTCAGCGCCTTGGGATCGATCACCGCGCCCGACAGGATATGCGCCCCGATCTCCGAGCCTTTTTCGAGGACGCAGACACTGATCTCGGACGACAACTGCTTCAGCCGGATGGCCGCGGCCAGGCCCGCGGGACCGCCGCCGACGATGACAACGTCATAGTCCATGCTTTCGCGGGTCGGGGTTTCAGCGTCGGCCATGAATCGCCTTGTTATTGGCTTCTTTTCTAACTGGCCTGAGGGCTCCCCGAAAGCCTAAGATCGGGCGATGAACGATACGTTATCAACCCTGAACTGGCTGGTGGAAGCCGGCGCCGATGAGGCGGTGGCCGAGGAACCGGTCAACCGGCTGGCGGCGAAAGCCGCCGTCCAGCCTTTGCAGGCGCCGCGCCCGGCCCCTGCCCGCGCGCCTGCGCCGATCATAGAAGATGATGCCGTCGGCGGCGCCATGGCAAGCGCGGCGGCGGCAACCAACTTGGCGGAACTTCAGGCGGCGCTGGAAGCGTTCGATGGCTGCGCCCTCAAGCGCACCGCCACCAACACCGTGTTCGCCGATGGCGTTGTGTCGGGACGCATCCTGTTGATCGGCGAAGCCCCCGGCCGGGACGAAGACCGCGTCGGCAAGCCCTTCGTCGGCAAGGCCGGGCAGTTGCTGGACAAGATGCTGGCCTCGATCGGGCTGGACCGGAAGACCAACGCCTACATCACCAACGTCATCAACTGGCGCCCGCCGGACAATCGCGATCCCACGCCGGAGGAAGCGGCCGCCTGCCTGCCCTTCCTGCGCCGCCATATCGAGCTGGCCGATCCGGAAGTCATCATCCTGCTCGGCGCGGTGGCGGCGCGGCATGTGGTGGGGATTTCCGACGGCATCATGAAATTGCGCGGCCGCTGGCTGGAATATCGCGTGGGCGAGCGCATGGTGCCGCTGATGCCGACCTTGCATCCCGCTTATCTGCTGCGCCAACCGGCGCACAAGGAGCTGGCCTGGCGCGACCTGCAGGCGGTGCGAGAGAAAATGAAGGCGCTCGGGTTGCCGCAAAGCGCGACGCAGTCTAACTAGAATCTTCCGCTTCGAAGGCTTTTGACCATTCGCACATCTGTTGCCTTAGCCTGTCTGTTGCTGGCTGCCTTGCCGGCATGGGCGCAGCCTGCCGTCCCGGTGACGGCGCCGCCGCCCCCACCGGTATCCGGCCCCGCATCGCCCACCATCCTCAGCCCCGATGACGTGGCGCTGTATAAAGAGATCATGGCGGCGGAGCGCGACGGCAAATACGCCCGCGCCAAGAGCCTGGTCGCCAAGCTCAGCGATACCTCGCTGGTCGGCTATGCCGAGGCGCAGCATTTCCTGTCGGCCCCGCCCAAAAGCCTGACCATCCAGCCCTTGGTAGAATGGCTGGAGCAATATCGCGACCTGCCGGTGGCCGACCGCATCTATCGCCTGGCGGTGGCGCGTTCGACCAAGAAAGTGCGCCGCCATCGCAAGACCGTGATCGTGGCGGTGGTTACCAACATCCCCGCGCCCACCGGCGTGGGCCGCCGCACCGGCGGCTATGAAGACCAGGAAATGCCCGAGCCGGTACCGGCGGCCGAAACCGCGCGCGGCGTGATGCCGGGCATCCTGGCCGCCATCAAGGCCGGCAACCCCGATGAAGCCCTGGCGCTGATGCAAACGGTGCAGGCGCAGAGCACGCCGTCCGACGTGTCGGTAATGGCGCACCGCATCGCCGCTTCCTATCGCGCCGAAAGCCGCGATGCCGATGCCTACAGGCTGGCGACCTCGGTGCCCGATGGCGGCATGCCGCAGTTGCAGTGGGATGCGGGCTTTGCCGCCTACCGGCTGGGCGACTGGGCCAATGCCAAACTGTGGCTGGAAAAGCTGGCGGAAAATCGCGACAGCCCCTACTCCTTGCGCGCGCAAGGAGCCTTCTGGGCGGCGCGCGCCCATATGCAGTCCGGCGACCCCTTGAAGGTGATCACCCTGCTGAACTTCGCCGCCGCCAAGCAGCCCAGCTTCTACGGCCTGATCTCCGAGCGCATGCTGGGCATCGACACCCAGACCGGCTTTGCCGACGCCATCCTCAATGAAGGCGATTTCCGCGACCTGATGGCGGTGCCGGCGGCGCGCCGCGCCGTGGCGCTGTGGCAGATTGGCGAAAGCGAATTCGTCGGCCCCGAACTCAACCGCGCCTTCGTCAACAACAATGAACGGCTGGATCCGGGCATGGCGGCGCTGGCGCGGGCCATCGGCGTGCCCAATGTCGAGTTGCGCGCCAGCGAGGCCAGCGCGGCGCGCGGCATCATCCTGACCGGCCTGTTCCCGGTGCCGCCCTACAAGCCCGATGGCGGCTATCGCATTGATTCATCGCTAGTGCTTGCCTTTGCCCGCATCGAAAGCCGCTTCCAAGCCCAGGCCACCTCGCCGGTGGGGGCGCGCGGGTTGATGCAGGTGATGCCCGCCACCGCCGCCAGGCTTGGTGTCACCGATCCCGACACGCTGTATGATCCGGGTGTCGCCCTGTCGGTGGGCCAGCGTTACATCGAGCAGCTTCTGGGACGGCTGGACGGCAACCTGCTGCAGCTTGGCGGCGCCTATAATGCCGGGCCGGGATCGGTGGACCGCTGGCGCAGCACCAAGGCCGGCGGCAACGATCCGTTGCTGTTCGTGGAAAGCATTCCGGTGGCGGAGACGCGCTCCTACGTCAAACGGCTGATGGTCTATCACTGGCTGTATCGCCGCCGCTTCGGCCAGGACGCCAACAGCTTGCAGGAAACCGCCAGCGGCGCCTGGCCGACCTATCGGCCGGCGCAAGCCCGGGCGGCTGCCACTGCCGATGGCCTCAGGACAAGTTCGCCGAACTAGAGATGCGCCATCAGGCGCGACGGCACGCGCAGCGCATGCAGAACGATCAGCGCAAAGCCGCTCAGCGCGCTTTTGGGCGCCCGCGAGACATTCACCGCGCGTGAGCGCAAAGACACCAACCGCCGCCGCCCGATGCGGCGGACGATATCGGCATCTTCCATGTCGGCCAGAGCGCGATAGCCGCCGATCTTCTGGTAAAGCCGCTTGGGGATCAGCAGCCCCTGGTCGCCATACGGCAGCGCGAACAGCGCGGTGCGCCAATTGGCCTTGGTCTCGGCGCGGCGGGCTTCGCCGGAAAAATCCTCCAGCGCGAAACGGAAGGCAGCGGCGCGCGGCTGTTCCATCACCGCCTGTTCCATGAAGGATTCCGCTTCCACTTCCCAGCCGGGCTCCAGCGCGGTTTCCGGATGCAGGAACAACAGCCAGTCGCTGCGCGCGATGGCGGCGCCATCGGCGAGCTGGATGCTGCGGCCCTTCTTGGCATGAACGATGTGGGCGCCCGCCGCGTCGGCAATCTCGAGTGTCGCATCGCCGGAGCCGGCATCGCTGACAATCACTTCGCGCACCACTCCGCGCACCGCCGCGGTGATCAGGCTGTCGAAACAGCGCGGCAGCAGGCGTTCGGAATTGGAAGTGGGAATGACGACGCTGATCATGCCCCATCATGGCCTGTCACGCGCGGATGCGCAAAAACTTTGCGGCACATGCGTCAAATGTTCAGGGTTAAAACTCCGGGAACTGACTATTCCTTAGGCGTTTTCAAAGCCCTTCGTCCTGCAAATGGATTTGAAATCAGCGGTCCCAGGCACTTGCGCATCAACCGACAAAATTGCGAACCAGCCGCGCGTCGCGTTGCAAACCACCGTTGAGCAGAAAACGGACCGGACACAACACCCGACAGGAAATGCGCCGCCGCTGTGATCTTGTGTGATGACAAACCCGAAAATATAGGCCGGTGCCATCGCACTGGAGAGGCTCGTCGAGCAGGCCAAGCGCGCAGCCTTGGACAGGTTACGCCCCCACAGAATGGCCCCAAACCCTGAGGAATTAGCCCCGTACGATATGGAACCTTTCTCGGAATTTCGTGTTTACGGTGTCATGGGGAACTTGGGGCACTTCAAAAATCACGCTTTTCGGACGCGCTGGCGAGGCGCGGGAGCCCATGTCCCTGCTCGCTGAAACCGCCATTATCGCCATATACAGGGCCGCCGCCTTGGCGATCGAGGCTGGAGCGACCGATTTCCAGGTTCGAAGCCCGTACACGCTCTCGTACAAGTAAGAAACCACCCCTCGGTCTTTTGTACTTGTTTTGTTCTCTTTTGGAACTATAGTCCCAGGCATGACAATCGTCCTCAACACCACCATCCGCCCGGAAGTGCTGCATGGCCGCGGCGCCGTCTCCAATGCGGTGGGGCGCTTTGAAAAGCAGACCCGCGTGCTGCTGGATGACGGTTGGGACGATGGCTGGCGGGCCGATGACAATACCCCTGCCCCCTTGCGCACCGAGGTCATCCACGACGCCACCCGCACGATCATCGCCCGCAACAAGTCACCGGACATTTCCTTCGACCAGTCGATCAATCCCTATCGCGGCTGTGAGCATGGCTGCATCTATTGCTTCGCCCGGCCGTCCCACGCCTATCTCGGCATGTCGCCGGGAGTGGATTTTGAATCCCGCCTGTTCGCCAAGCCCAATGCCGCGTCCCTGCTGGCCAAGGAACTGAGCGCGCCCGGTTACGTGCCAAAAGTGATCGCCATGGGCACCAACACCGATCCCTACCAGCCGCTGGAAAAGAAGATGCGCATCACGCGCAGCATCCTGGAGGTGCTGCGCGACTTTCGCCATCCGGTGGCCATCGTCACCAAGTCGCCGCTGATCCTGCGCGATGCCGATATCCTGTCCGACATGGCCGCGATGGGCCTGGCCAAGGCGGCGCTGTCCATCACCACCTTGGACCGCAAGCTGGCGCGGGCGATGGAGCCGCGCGCCGGTACGCCGCAGCGGCGGCTGCAGGCCATCCAGGGACTGACCGATGCCGGCGTGCCCGCCGGCGTCATGTTCGCCCCCGCCATTCCGGCGCTGAACGATCATGAGATGGAAGCGGTGCTGAGCGCTGCGGCCGGCTATGGCGCGCGCAGCGCCGGTTATGTGCTGCTGCGCCTGCCGCTGGAGATCAAGGACCTGTTCCGCGAATGGCTGGACGTGAACGTGCCCGACCGCGCCAAGCACGTCATGACCCTGGTGCGCCAGATGCGCGGCGGCAAGGATTACGATGCCAACTGGAACACCCGCATGACCGGCACCGGGCCTTACGCCCAGGTGATGGCGCGCCGTTTCCACATGGCGGTGAAGCGGCTGGGGCTGAACCGGCCCACCGCGCCGCTGGCCGTCCACAAGTTCAAGCGCCCGTCCCGGCTGGGCGACCAGCTCTCGCTGCTCTAGCCCAACTTCATCAGCACCAGCCCGCTCACGATCATCGTGGCAGCGACCAGGCGCGCAGGGTTCGCGGCCTCGCCCAGCATCACCACGCCCAGCACAAAGGCCCCCACCGCGCCGATCCCGGTCCAGATCGTATAGGCGGTGCCCAGCGGCAGGCTGCGCATTGACAGCGCCAGCAGGCCGAAGCTGGCGGCCGCAGCGCCGACGGTCACAAGGCTGGGCACAAGCTTTGTGAAGCCTTGCGACTGTTTCATGGCGTATGCCCAGACCACTTCCAGCAGTCCGGCGACAATCAGGAATATCCAGGCCATGGCCGGGTCCTTTCCAAAGGACCGGGCCGTCCCGGACTTGTGCCCGCCAAGGCGGGGGAGGACGTGGCCTCGCGGGCTTGAGGATAGAACAGCCGCTCCCCATTGGCGACCGACTTTTGCTGTCTTAAACAGGGTCATGCCGCATTACATCTATGAGTCCCGGCTGTTGAAGGCCCATCTGGGTCCGGACCCCTTGCGCATCTGCGGCGTGGACGAAGCCGGGCGCGGGCCGCTGGCAGGTCCCGTGGTAGCGGCGGCGGTCATTCTGGAACGCGGGCGCATTCCCAAGGGGCTGAACGACTCCAAGCAGCTTTGCGAGGAAAGCCGCGAAGAACTTTTCCCCCGCATCATGCAGATGGCGATTGCCGTCGGCGTCGGCGAAGCCAGCGTCGGCGAGATTGATTTGGTCAATATCCGCCAGGCCACACACCTGGCCATGGCGCGGGCGGTGCGGGCGCTGTCCATCGCCGCGGAATTCGCGCTGGTGGACGGCAATGATGCGCCGGCCCTGCCCTGCAAATGCGACACCCTGATAAGCGGCGATGCCCGCAGTGTCTCGATCGCCGCGGCCTCGATCATCGCCAAGGTGACGCGCGACCGGCTGATGGCGCGGCTGCATGACGATCATCCCGGCTACAACTGGAAGAGCAACAAGGGTTACGGCACCCCCGACCATTACAGCGGCTTGCGCCTGCATGGCGTCACCGACCATCACCGCCGCAGTTTCGGGCCCATCCGCAACCTGCTGTCGGGGCGCGATCCATCCGCCTATGAAGAGCCCCAACTGCTGGCCGGCGAATAATCCCCAAAGCTCCCACAAGATGTGGTGGTGCATGAATCCGGGGACTCAATTCATAACGCTTTGATTCATCTGGACTCTTGACCCGGTGACTCCGCCGAATCAGTGTGACCCCGCTGTTGATAAGTTTGGGCGGGTACATGGGTTCTTTGAAGCTGGATCAGATCATCGAGGGCGATTGCGTCGAGCGCATGCGCGCCCTGCCCGCCGGCTGCGCCGATCTGGTGTTCGCCGACCCGCCATACAACATGCAGCTCAAAGGCGAACTGCACCGCCCCGACCAGTCCAAGGTGGACGCGGTGGACGATCACTGGGACCAGTTCGGCAGTTTTGCCGCCTATGACAAGTTCACCCGCGAATGGCTGGGCGCCGCCCGCCATGTGCTGAGCGACAATGGCGCCATCTGGGTGATCGGCTCCTATCACAACATCTTCCGCGTCGGCTCCATCCTGCAGGACCTGGGCTTCTGGATCCTGAACGACGTGGTGTGGCGCAAGTCCAACCCCATGCCCAACTTCAAGGGCCGCCGCTTCACCAATGCGCACGAGACCTTGATCTGGGCTGGCAAGAACCAGGAAACCAAATACACCTTCAACTATGAAGCCATGAAGGCGCTGAACGACGAATTGCAGATGCGCTCGGACTGGACCCTGCCGATCTGCACCGGCCATGAACGCATCAAGGGCGCTGACGGCCAGAAGGCCCATTCCACCCAGAAGCCGGAATCCCTGCTGCATCGGGTGATCGTGTCCTCGACCAAGCCGGGCGATGTGATCCTGGATCCGTTCTTCGGCTCGGGCACCACCGGCGCGGTTGCCAAGCGGCTGGGCCGCCGCTTCATCGGCATCGAGCGCGAAAAGACCTATGCCGATGTGGCCCGCGCGCGCATTGCCGAGATCATCCCCGCCGACAGCGACGTGATTGAAGTCACCAAATCCAAGCGCGCCGAGCCGCGCATTCCCTTTGGCTGGGTAGTGGAACGCGGGCTGTTGCCGGTCGGGACCGTCCTGCAAGGCACCCGCAAGACCCAGACCGCCAAGGTCCGCGCCGATGGCACCTTGGTCACGTCCAATGCCAGTGGCTCCATCCACCAGATGGGCGCGCATGTGCAGGGGCTGGAAGCTTGCAACGGCTGGACGTTCTGGCAATTCGAGATGAACGGCACCCTGGTGCCGATCGACGTGCTGCGCCAGCAGCTACGGTCGGGACTCAGCTAAGACGTTATGTGGAGCGCGGAACCTCTCGACGCCGATGCCAAACGAATAATTGGGGAATGTCTGCACGCCGCAGTCGAAGGTCCTTTCTTCCCGGACTGGGAGTTTCATACCCTGTTTGGCGTTGATCGTGATGTCGTCCGCGTAGTTTGGCGTGCTTGGCCAATCCAAACTGTGCCGCTAGAAGACTTCAAATCAGCGATTGTTGGCTCTTTGGGCCACCTGCTCGGCTACCCACATGGCGAAGATCGTGCATGGGGGGAATACATTTCATCTTCCCCTGAGCAAGTGTCGACGGTGCTGGACAAATTGTTATCGCGCAGACCTTCGTGAACTGAAGAGCGGACCGCCTTCATCCAGGCCATGCTCGACGATCTTGCGCATCACGGTGGGCAAGGCGACGGAACGCAGCTTTTCAGCGGGCACCCACTCGCCCTTGAACTTGGGACGTTTGGCGAAGTCCGCGACATAGACTTCGGTCTCCAGCTCAAAATGCGTGAAGCCGTGGCGCACAATGCCGGGGCGCTTTTTCCATTCGGCCTCGAACGGCGCCTGTTTGATCGCCTGTGCGGTTGAGGGAAATTTTTCCGACCATTCGCCCAACGGCGGCTCCAGCATGGAGGCCAGCAATCCCTTGTCCGGCCGCTTGACCAGCAGCACTGCACCGCTGCGGTCGCGCGCCACGAAGGCCGCGCCGCGCCTCAAGGGCCGCAGCATCTTGGGCGCTTTCACCGGCAGCAATTCCTGGATGCCCAACTTGCGCGCCTTGCAGTCCGCCGACAGCGGGCAATTGGGACAGGCCGGACGCTTGGGCGTGCAGATGGCGCTGCCCAGATCCATCAAGGCTTGCGCGAAATCGCCCGCACGATCCGGCACCAGCGCCGAACCCAGCGCATGCAATTCCGTCTTGGCCTTGGGCATGGGCGTTTGCACGGCATAGAGCCGCGCGATCACCCGTTCGGCATTGGCGTCCATCGCCGCCTGTCTTTCGTCATAGGCGATGGCGGAAATCGCGCCCGCGGTGTAGCCGCCAACACCCGGCAGCGCGCGCAAGGCTTCGGCGGTGGTGGGGAACTTGCCGCCCATCTGCCCCGCCACCACTTTCGCGGCGGCATGCAGGTTGCGGGCGCGGGCGTAATAGCCAAGCCCCGCCCAGGCGGCCAACACTTCGTCCTGTTTGGCGGCGGCCAGCGCCTTCACATCCGGCCACAGGGCCAGGAACTTGCGGTAATAGGCGCCCACCGCCTGCACCGTGGTTTGCTGCAGCATGATTTCCGACAGCCAGACCCGGTAGGGATCGGCGCGTTTCCCGGCGGGCGCCCGCCAGGGCAGCACCCGGCGGTGAATGTCGTACCAGGCAAGCAAACGCAGGCTCAAGTCCGGCTTTTTTGTTTTGCGCGCGGCGGGCATACTTGGACCATGGCCCGAACCCCGGAAGAGACACAACCACCTCCCAAGCGCCACAACTGGACGCGGGTAATCGGCGCCGATGCCGGCTCCGTCGCGGGCACAGCTTTTGCCCGCGCCGGCTTTGCCGATCCCAGCCTGGTGCTGCGCTGGAGCGAGATCGCCGGACCCGAAGTGGCGCGCCTGGCCCAGCCGCTGAAATTTGCCGAGGGCCCTTCCGGCGGCACCCTGACGTTAAGGGCGCTGCCCGGCGCGGCGCTGTTCCTGGCCCATGAAAAACGGTCACTGTGCGAACGCATCAATGCCTATCTGGGGCGTCAAGCGGTGGCGCAGATCAAGTTCAGCCAGGGCGCGCTATCGCCCCGCCCCCCTTCGCCCAAGCCGCAAAAGCCTGCCGGTCCCCTGCCGCCCGCCGATCCCAGCCGCCGCTATGAGGGGCCCGAAGGCCTGGCGAAAGCGCTACAGGCGCTGGCGCGGCGGCGCTAACTCTGGAACTATCGGAAAAACACGAGGGAACGTCATGTCACGCAACAACTGGATCATCATCGGTGTGATCGTGGCCTTGGCCGCGGCCGGCGGCGCTTACTATTTCCTCAACCAGGGCGGCATGCAGAGCGCGGGCAATTCCGGCGCCGCGATGGCCGCCAGCGCCCACTATGCCCCGCTGCCCACCGACCACACCCTGGGCAACCCTGCGGCCAAGGTGGTGGTGATCGAGTATGCCTCGCCCACCTGTCCGGTCTGCGCCCATTTCATGATCAACATGTTCCCCAAGGTGAAGAGCGATTACATTGATACCGGCAAGGTGTTCTGGGTCTATCGCACCTTCATGCGCGGCCCCGATGACGGCTCGGCGGAAAAGCTGGCCCGCTGCATACCCAAGGAAAAGTACATGGCCTTCACCGACAGCCTGTACCGCAACCAGGCCAAGTGGGATTACGAGTTCGGCATCCCCTCGCCCGACGGCGTCCATGCCGCACTGCTGGCGCTGGCCGCCGAACAGGGCATGAGCAATGCCGAGGCCGACCGGTGCCTCGTCTCCACCGCCGATGAGGCCGCCATCAACAAGGTGGGCGACGACGGCGTAGCCCGCTACCAGGTCGCCGCCACCCCCACCTTTGTGGTGAACGGGCAGTCGGAGGCCGGATTCGAGAACCTGACCGCCCGCCTGGACGCCGCCATCGCCGGAAAATAAAGCTTTTTCAACGACCTAGCTTATTGGACCGCCGCCGGATTCTCTGCCAAAAACAAGGGGCAAATCCGGCGGAGATTCTCTGGTGTCACGCAAAAACCTTTTCATCGTCGTGGGGCTCGTCGCCCTGATCGTTGTCGCCGGTCTGGGCTGGAGCATGGGGCTGTTCGGCGGCGCCGGCGACGCCGCCAGCGCCAAGGGCTATGAGCTGGTGGCCAGCGACCGCACCATGGGCAACCGCAACGCCAAGGCCGTGCTGATCGAATATGCCGCGCCGTCCTGCCCGGTCTGCGCCGCCTTCGCCGCACAGGCATTCCCGCAGATCAAGGCCAAGTATATCGACACCGGCAAGGTGTTTTACGTTTTCCGCGTCTTCCCGCTGCGTTCGGACGATGGCGAGGCCGAGAAAATCGCCCGCTGCCTGCCTGAGGATAAGTACTTCACGTTCATTGACCTGTTGTTCAAGAATCAACCCAAATGGGACGTGGAATATGGCGTCCAGGCACCCGAAGGGGTTCATGAAGGCCTGGTCCTGCTGGGGCGCATTGCCGGGATGAGCCGCGAGCAGGTTGACCAGTGCATGGTGAACAAAGCTGAGGATGACCGGATCAACAAGGTGTCGGCCGACGGTGAAGCACGCTACAGCATCACCGGCACGCCGACCTTCATTTTGAACGGCGTCAATGTCGGGTCGGGCAACATCCCGTACGACACGATGGCGAAACTTTTGGATACCGAGCTCGCCAAGCAATAGGCGGGCGCTTTGCAAGGACATTAGCGTTGAAGTTCACACGCCTCAGGCTTTCGGGTTTCAAGTCCTTCGTCGAACCGACGGAGCTTTTCGTCGAGCCCGGCCTTACCGCCGTGATCGGCCCCAATGGCTGCGGCAAGTCCAACCTGTTCGACGCCATGCGCTGGGTGATGGGCGAAACCCGCCCCTCCTCGGTGCGCGGCAGCGAGATGGACGATGTGATCTTCTCCGGCTCGGCCGGGCGCCCGGCGCGCAATGTCGCGGAAGTCACCCTGTTCATCGACAACACCGACCGCACCGCCGGCGCTGCGTTCAACGAGCATGACACGATCGAAGTGTCGCGCCGCATCGAGCGCGAGGCCGGCAGCGTCTATCGCATCAATGGCCGCGACGTGCGCCAGCGCGACGTGCAGATCTTCTTTGCCGATGCCTCGTCCGGCGCCGGCTCCACCGCCTTTGTGCGCCAGGGCCAGATCGGGCTGCTGATCTCGCAAAAGCCGCTGGCGCGCCGCGCCATCCTGGAAGAAGCCGCCGGCATCGGCGGGTTGCACCAGCGCCGCCATGAAGCCGAACTGCGGCTGCGCGCGGCGGAAACCAACCTGTCGCGCCTGGAAGACGTCATCCGAGAAGTCGAAGGCCAGCTTGCCAGCCTGAAGCGCCAGGCCCGCCAGGCTTCCCGCTATCGCAATCTTTCGGGCCATATCCGCAAGGCCGAGGCGCTGGCGCATTACCTGCGCTGGACCGCCGCCGAAGCACGTTCCGCCATCGCCGCCGAGGAATTGTCCACCGCCGCCGCGTCCGTCGCCACCGCCACCGAGGCCGCCGCCAAGGCCTCCACGGTGCAGAGCGATGCCGCCGCCGTCCTGCCGCCGCTGCGCCAGGCCGAAGCCGAACGCGGCGCCGCCCATCACCGCCTGATCGCGCAGCGCGAGCAGTTGGACGCCGAGGAAACCCGCGCCCGCGAAGCTGCCCAGCGCATCCGCCAGTTGATCGCCCAAGGCCAGGCCGATGCCGAGCGCGAACAGCTTCTGGAACATGATGCCGACAGCGCCCTGTCGGATCTCGACCGGGAAGCGCGCACTCTCAACAGCGCCACCGACAATGCCAGCGAGGATCTTGCCGCCGCCCAGCAACTGGCCGACCAGATGTCGGCCACCCTGGCGGAAACCGAAAACCTGCTGGAACGTCTGACCGCCGAACTGGCGGAATGGAATGCCAAGAAGGCCAGCCTGGAACGTGGCCAGAGCCTGGCCACCGCCTTGCTGGATTCCAGCGTCAGCCAATTGTCCGACGCCCAGGCGCGCCTCGACACCGCGCTGGAAAGCGCCAAGGACGCGCCCGACGTCCTGGCCGCCGAAAGTGAAACCGAGCGTGCTCGCGGCACCTCCGAAGGCGCCCGCGCCGCCGCCACCGCCGCCCGCGCCAAATTCCAGGACGCCGAAGCCGCCGAGGCCGCCGCGCGCGAGCCCCTGGAAGCCGCGGAATACGAAGTCCAGCGCCTGTCCGCCGAAGTGAAGGCGCTGGGCGAACTCCTGCATCCCGAAGGCGAAGGCCTGTTCCCGCCGCTGGTGGATGCCGTGACGGTGCAGTCCGGTTACGAAGCGGCGTTGGCCGCCGCGCTGGGCGACGATCTGCAAGCGCCGCTGGACAATTCCTCGCCGCATCATTGGCGCGACCTGGGCCGGTTTACATTCAAAGAGGGCGACTTCGATCCGGCTTTGCCTGCCGGCGCCAAGCCGCTGAACGATTTCGTCAAGGCGCCCGCCGCGCTGGACCGCCGCCTTGCCATGACCGGCCTGGTGTTCCCCGATCAGGGCGCAACCCTGCAAAGCCAGCTCAAGCCGGGCCAGCGCCTGGTGTCGGCGCGCGGCGATCTGTGGCGCTGGGATGGTTTCATCGCGTCGGCCGATGCGCCCTCGCAATCCGCCATGCGCCTGTCGCAGCGCAATCGCCTCACCGCCCTGGAAAGCGAAGCCGAGGAAGCCCGCAGCCTTCGCGCCGCCCGCTTTGCCGAATACTCCACCGCCAAGGATGCCCGTGAGGCCGCGCGCGAAGCCTTGCGCCAGGCCGACGCTTCCGAACGCGGCGCCGAACAGGCGCTGATCGGCTCCCAGGACCAGGCCAACCGCGCCGCCCGCGCCGCCGCCGAACGCGCGTCACAGCTTGCCTCGCTGGAATCCGAAATCCGCCGCCTCACCCAGTCGGTGGAAGCCGCCGAAGAATCCGGACGCCAGACCGCCTCCGGCCTGGCCGAGCTGGGCGACGGCACCGCGCTGAACCAACAGGTCGCGGATGTGCGCGGCCAGACCGCCGATGCCCGCACCAAGGCCGGCGAAGCGCGCGGCGCGCTGGAAGGCCTGCGCCGCGAAGGCGAAGCACGGATGCGCCGGCTGGCCACCATCGCCGATGAACAGACGCGCTGGAACGCGCGCAAGACCGATGCCCAGAGCCATGTCGCAGAATTGGTGCGCCGCCAGGAAGAGCTGACCGGCGAACTGGCCACCGCCGAAGAAGTGCCGCAGGCGATCGCCCAGAAGCGCAATGCGTTGCTGGATGCCATCGCCACCGCCGAAACCGCGCGCAATGAAGCCAGCGATGCCCGCCAGCAGGCTGAGACTTTGCTGACCGAGGCCGACAAGCATGCCAAGGCCGCCGATGCCGCCTTGTCGTCGGCGCGCGAAGAACGTGCCCGCGCCCAGGCCCTGTCGGAATCCGCCGCCCAGCGCATCGAAGAACTGAAGACCCGCATCCATGACGAACTGGAATGCGCGCCGTCGGACCTGGCCGAACGCGCCGAGATCAAGGACGGCGAGGAATTGCCGCCGCTGGACCAGGCGGAAAAGCGGGTCGAGCGCCTGAAGAACGAACGCGAGCAGCTTGGCGGCGTCAATCTGCGCGCCGAGGAAGAAGCAGTCGAACAGGAAACCCGCCTCACCACCCTGACCGCCGACCGCGACGACCTCACCGGCGCCATTGATCGCCTGCGCCGCGGCATCCAGAGCCTGAACAAGGAAGGCCGCGAGCGGCTGCTGGCCTCGTTCGAAAAGGTCAACGCCAACTTCAAGGAGCTTTTCACCAAGCTGTTCGAAGGCGGCGAAGCCAAGCTCACCTTCACCGAATCCGAAGACCCGCTGGAAGCCGGCCTGGAAATCTTCGCCCGCCCGCCGGGCAAGCGGCTGCAATCCCTGGCCCTGCTGTCGGGCGGCGAACAGGCGCTGACCGCCATGGCGCTGATCTTCGCGGTGTTCCTGGTGAACCCCGCCCCGGTCTGCGTTCTGGACGAAGTGGACGCGCCCCTGGACGACGCCAATGTCGAGCGTTTCTGCAAGATGCTGACCCAGATGACCGAGATGTCGGGCACCCGCTTCCTGGTCATCACCCACCACGCCCTGACCATGAGCCGGATGGACCGGCTGTTCGGCGTCACCATGGCCGAGCGCGGCATCAGCCAGCTTGTGTCGGTGTCCCTGGCGGAAGCCGAAAAGATCGCCGCGGAATAAGAGATTCGGCGCAACTCCCGGCGCGGTCAGGAAAATTCCGCGCGACATAATGCGCGAGGGCGTTTTTCCGCTGCATTATCAAGGTGTTGTGGCGGTCTGACATTCTTGACACCCATCGGGGGCGACCATATGGTCCGCCCGCCTTCGACGCGCCGAAGGCCCGGTTTTGTGCGGTTTTTCGGACTTTTGGGAGGCGGTTTTGACGGCTCCAGACCCCGACAAGCTCAACGACCTGGGCAAGCGCCTCGCCGAAGCCCAGAAGCGGCAAGCGGACGGCGCCAAACGCGCAGCCCCGTCGCAAGCGGGGATCGCAGGCCGTTTCGCAACCGAACTGGTTGCGGCGCTGGTCGTCGGTGGCGGACTGGGATGGGGCATCGACTGGCTGTTCGGCCATTTCGGTTTTCACACCCGCCCGGTCTTTCTGTTGCTGTTTTTTGTGCTGGGCGCAGCCGCGGGCATCCGCAACGTGATGCGCGCAGCGACCGAGATCAACGCCGAGATTGCCGCCAAGGTGGCTGCGGCGAAGGACGATAGGGAGACGTAACGTCCGTGGAACTGAACCCGATGCACCAGTTCACCATCAAGCCGCTGGTGCCTTTGCACCTTGGCGGCTTCGATGTGTCGTTCACCAATCAGTCGCTGCTGATGGTGATCGTGGTGCTGGCCGCGTCCCTGTTCCTCACCCTGGCGGTCAAGCCCAACCGGCTGGTGCCGACCCGCGGCCAGTCCATGGCCGAGATGTCCTACGAATTCGTCGCCAACATGATCCACTCGTCCACGGGGGAGGACGGACTGAAATTCTTCCCCTTCGTCTTCACCCTGTTCATCTTCGTGCTGCTGGCCAACTTCTTCGGCATGGTGCCGGGCAGCTTCACCATCACCAGCCAGATCGCGGTCACCTTCGCGCTGGCCTCGCTGGTGATCCTGGCGGTGATCGTCACCGGCTTCATGAAGCACGGCATCGGCTTTTTGAAGCTGTTCGTGCCGCACGCGCCCCTGCCCCTGCTGTTCCTGCTGGTGCCGATCGAGGTGATCTCGTTCCTCACCCGCCCCATCAGCCTCTCGGTTCGTCTGTTCGCCAACATGCTGGCCGGCCACACCATGCTGGCGGTGTTCGGCGGCTTTGTCGTCGCGCTGGGCGCGGCGGGCGGTGTTCTGTCGGTCATGGCCGTCGCTCCCATGATGCTGATCGTTGCGATCATGCTGCTGGAGCTGCTGGTCGCCTTCCTGCAGGCCTATGTCTTCGCGATCCTGACCTGCATCTATCTCAACGAAGCACTTCATCTCCACGATCATCACTAACTTTTAGAAGGGAATAACAATGGAACTTGCAGCTGCGAAAATGATTGGTGCGGGCCTGGCCTGCATCGCTCTGGTCGGCGCCGGCATCGGCATCGGCAACGTGTTCGGCTCCTACCTCTCGGGCGCGCTGCGCAATCCGGGTGCCGCCGCGACCCAGACCACCAACCTGCTGCTCGGCTTCGCGCTGTGCGAAGCGACCGGCCTGTTCGGCCTGGTCATCGCGCTGCTGATCCTGTTCGCGTTCTAAGACGGACATGATGGCCGAAGGCGCCCACACGGAAACGACCGGCGTACCCGCGGAGCATGAAGCCGCGGGCTTCCCGCCGTTCGACACGACGACCTTCCCCAGCCAGTTGTTCTGGCTGGCGATAACCTTCGCGTTTCTGTTCACGGTGCTGTGGAAGGTGGCGGGGCCCAAGATCAACCTCGCCATCACCAACCGGCGGGGCACGATCAACGGCGCCATCGCCGAGGCCGGCAAGGCACGCGCCGACGCGGAAGCCGCCCAGGCCGCCTATGAAACGGCGCTGGCGGGCGCGCGCTCCAGGGGCAATGCCCTGGCCGAGGAAACCCGCCAGAAGCTGAACGCGGAAATCGCCAAGGCCAAGTCGGACGCCGACGCACAGGCGGCGCAGGCCATGTCGGCCGCCGAGGCGCGCATCGGCCAGACCCGGGAATCCGCCAAGGCGCATGTGAAAACGGCGGCGCGCGATGCCGCCATCGCCATTGTCGAGCGTCTGACCGGCGACAAGGTCTCTGCCGAAGACGCCAGCGCGGCGTTGGGGAAGAACTAAATGATGGAATTGCTCCACGAAGCGGAATTCTGGGTTGCCGTCGGTTTTGTGATGGTGATCGGCCTGCTGCTCTGGGCCGGCGTGCCGGCCATGGTCGCCAAGATCCTGGACCAGCGCGCCGCCGTCATCTCCGCCGAGCTGGACGAAGCCCGCCGCCTGCGCGCCGAGGCCGCCGCCCTGCTGGCCGACTACCAGAAGCGCGCCGCCGGCGCCGAGGCCGAGGCCCGCAGCATCGTGGACGCCGCCACCGCCGAAGCCGCCCAGTTCCAGAAGGATTCCCGCGCCGCGCTGGAAGCCCAAATCCAGCGCCGCACCGCCGCCGCCCAGGACAAGATCGCCCAGGCCGAAGCCGCCGCCCTGAATGAGATCCGCGCCCTGGCCGCCGACGCCGCCGTGAACGCCGCCCAGAAGCTGATCACCGCCCGCCTGGACGACAAGCGCGCGTCCAGCCTGATCGCTGACAGCATCAAGGGCGTGGGCGAGAAGCTGAATTAAGCTCAGTTGTCATGGCCCGCAAATGCGGGCCATGCAGACGACGCCGATAAATTTTAGAAAGCACGCTTACACCAACTGGATGGCCCACACTCCGGTGGGCCATGACAGGTGAGGCTATGACTTCTCGGGATAGACGACCCTGAGATGCAGCTCCTTGAGCTGCTTGGCGTTGGCCGGGCTGGGCGCGTTCATCAAGAGGTCCTGGGCCGACTGGGTCATGGGGAACATGGTGACTTCGCGCAGGTTCTCCTCGCCCGCCAGCAGCATGACGATGCGGTCAATGCCGGGCGCGGTGCCGCCATGCGGCGGGGCGCCGTGGCGGAAGGCGTTGATCATGCCCTTGAACTTCTCTTCGGTTTCGTCGCGGGCATAGCCGGCGATCTCGAAGGCCTTGAGCATCACATCCGGGTCGTGGTTGCGGATGGCGCCGCTCGACAATTCATAGCCGTTGCAGACGATGTCGTACTGGTAGGCCTTGATCCCCAGGATGGTGTCCTTGTCGGCGGGGTCGAGGCCTAAGAACTTCTCGCGGTCGAACTGCGGCATGGAAAAGGGATTGTGGGAGAAGTCGATCTTCTTGTCGTCCTCGTTCCACTCATACATGGGAAAGTCCACGATCCAGCAGAACTTGAACTCGGTATCGGGGATCAGGTTCAGTTCGCGCCCGATGCGGGTGCGGGCCATGCCGGCCAGGTTGGCGGCGCGGTCGGGTTTGGCGTCAGCAGAGAAGAACAGCGCATCGCCCGCCTTGACGCCGGCAGCCTTGGCCATGTCGGTCAGCGCCGCGCCAGTGATGAACTTGGCGATAGGACCCTTGCCCACCAACGCGCCACCCTCGTCCTCGAACTGAATGTAACCCAGGCCCGCCGCGCCTTCGCCGCGCGCCCATTCATTGAGCTTATCGAAAAAGCTGCGCGGCTGCGGCCCGGCGCCGGGCGCAGGGATCGCGCGCACCGTCTTGGCCTTGAACGCCTTGAACTCGACTTCGGCGCGGCCGAATATTTCGGACACGTCCACGATCTCGATGGGATTGCGCAGGTCCGGCTTGTCGGTGCCGTATTTCAGCATCGCTTCGGCGAAGGGAATGCGCGGGAATTTGTCGTGCGGGGTGACGGCCTTGCCGCCGCCGAACTCCTCGAACACCCCCGCCAGCACCGGCGCCACGGCGGCGAAGACGTCGTCTTGCGTCACGAAGCTCATTTCCAGATCGAGCTGGTAGAACTCGCCCGGCGAGCGGTCGGCGCGGCCGTCTTCGTCGCGGAAACAGGGCGCGATCTGGAAATAGCGGTCAAAGCCCGCCACCATGATGAGCTGCTTGAACTGCTGCGGCGCCTGCGGCAGGGCGTAGAACTGGCCCGGATAGCGGCGCGACGGGACCAGGAAGTCGCGCGCGCCTTCCGGCGACGACGCGGTGAGGATCGGGGTCTGGAATTCGGTGAAGCCCTGCTCGATCATGCGGCGGCGAAGCGAAGTAATAATGCCCGCCCGCAGCATGATGTTCTTGTGCAGCCGCTCGCGGCGCAGGTCGAGAAAGCGGTAGGTCAGCCGCGTCTCTTCCGGATAGGTGTGGTCGCCGAATACCGGCAGCGGCAATTCCTGGGCCTGGCCCTGCACCGCCGCCTGCTCGATGCGCAATTCCACTTCGCCGGTGGCCAGATCCTTGTTGATGGTCTCGGCGCTGCGGGCCACGACCTTGCCGGTCAAGGTCAGCACCCATTCCGAGCGGGCCGTATCGACCAGCGCGAAAGCCGCCGCATCCGGCTCGATCACGCATTGGGTGATGCCGTAATGGTCGCGCAGGTCCAGGAAGATCAGCCCGCCATGATCGCGCCGCCGGTTGACCCAGCCCGACAGGCGGACGGTGGTGCCCACATCACTCTTGCGCAGGGCGCCGCAGGTATGGGTGCGATAGGCGTGCATACGGAAAATCCCAATGAATGGCAGGGTTTTTGGCGGTTTATGGGGGGTAGGTCAAGGGACCGGCCGAGTTGCGGAAATGGCGGGTTTTTCTCGTCGCAAAGCCCGGTTACGGTGGCCATCCTCAAGGGGAATCACGCATGAAGTTCGCATCCGTTGCCGGCCTGGTTTTGACCCTGTTGGCCGCTCCGGCCCTCGCCCAGTCGCCGAAGCCGCACAACATCATCATCTTTGTGGCCGACGGGCTGCGCTATGGCAGCGTCGAGCCGAACAACATGCCCAACCTGTTCAAGCTCAAGACCGAGGGCGTGGACTTCACCAACAGCCATTCGCTCTATCCCACCGTCACCACGGTGAATGCCTCGGCCATCGCCACCGGCCACTACATCGGCGACACCGGCAATTTCGGCAACACGCTCTACACCGCCATGCCGATGTCCAGCGGCCATGGCAACCCCGTCGCGGCGCTGGAGAACAACGCGGTGCTGGCCGAGATGAACCAGAAGTTCGGCGGCAATTACCTCAACGAGGACACCATCATCGCGCGGGCCCGTGCCCAGGGCTTTGCCACCGCGGTGATCGGCAAACAGGGACCGACCCGCATCCTGGATTCCACCGCCGCCGCCGATGGCAGCGAGACCCTGGTGCTGGACGACAGTACGGGGAAAGAGGGTGGCATCGGGTTGCCCGCCTGGTTCACCGCCGGGATGAAGGCGGCTTTTGTCGGCCCCGCGACCCCGGCTTCGCAAGTCCCTAACATCCCGCAGCAGGTTCATCTGATGAAAGCGACGACACGGATCGTGCTGCCGCACTTCAAGGACAGCGGCAAACCCTTTGCCCTGCTGTTCTGGTCGCGCGATCCGGACATGAGCCAGCACAACACCCGCGACAGCATCGGCGAGTATGAGCCGGGCATCAACGGCCCCAGCGGCAAGGCCGGCACCCGCAATGCCGACACCATGCTGGGCGAATTGCGCGCGGCACTGAAGCAATTGGGGCTGGACAAGACCACCGACATCTTCGTCACCGCCGATCACGGCTTCAACACCACCGCCCATGCCAGCGCCACCAGCCCATCGACGCGTTTCGGTGCGGCCGCGCCGCCCAGCGACCTCAGCAACGGCTTTCTGGCGGTGGATTTGGCCAGCGCCCTGAAACTGCGCCTGTCCAATCCCGATGCCGCCAATGTGGACTACAGCGCCGGCGCCAAGCTGAAGGAGGGCAGCGGGTTGTTGGGCGATGCCAAAAATCCCGATGTGGTGGTGATGCCCAGCGGCGGCTCCGACCTGATCTATCTGCCCAAAGCCAATGCCGCGACCCTGGCCGGGGAGATCGTCAATTTTCTCACCACCCAGGATTATGTCAGCGGCGTGTTTGTCGCCGATCATCTGGGCAAATTCCCCGGCGCCTTGCCGATGAGCGCCCTGAACCTGGTCGGCAGCGCCAAAACGCCTAGCCCTGCGATCTATGTCAATTTCCGCTCCTTCTCGGGCGCGTGCGCGAACAAGCTGCAATGCGGGGTGGGAATCCATGACTCGACGCAGGCCACCGGCCAGGGCAGCCATGGCTCGCTGTCGCGCGCCGAGACCCGCAACTTCATGGCCGCCGTCGGGCCGAGCTTCAAGAAGGGCTATGCCGACCCCGCCCCCATCTCCAATGCCGACATCACCCCCACCCTGGCGCATATCGCCGGGATCACCCTGGCGCCCAAGGGCAAGCTCCGGGGCCGGGTGATCTCCGAGGCGCTGGTGGGCGGCAAAGCGGTCAAGGCGTCCCGGCGCACCCTGGTGTCCGATCCGGCGGCCAACGGGGCCCGCACCATCCTGAACCTGCAGGAAGTGGGCGAGACCCGCTATTTCGACGCCGCGGGCTTTGCCGGCAAGACGTTGGGGCTGACGCCCCCCTGACCGGTCACAATTCCCCACAAATGGCGGCGAATCCCGCTACACAATCCGCATGAGGATTGTTGACAGCACGGAGGGCCTGACGGCCTTCGTGGCCGAACTGGCGAATGCGCCCTATCTGGCCCTGGATACCGAGTTTCTGCGCGACCAGACCTATTACCCCAAGCTGTGCCTGATCCAGGTGGCGGCGCCCGGCATCGAGGGCATCATAGACCCCCTCGCCGCAGGGATTGATCTGGGCCCCTTCTACGAGCTCATCAAGCGGCCCGACATGGTCAAGGTGCTCCATGCCGGGCGGCAGGATATCGAGATCTTCTATCTGCAGGGCGGCGTGCTGCCCCATCCGTTGTTCGACAGCCAGATCGCGGCCATGGTCTGCGGCTTCGGCGATGCCGCCTCGTACGAAACCCTGGCGCGCAAGATCGCCCATGTGGAGATCGACAAGTCGGCCCGCTTCACCGACTGGAGCCATCGCCCGCTGTCCAAGCGGCAACTGGAATATGCCCTGGCCGACGTCACGCACCTGCGGGTGATCTATGAATGGATGAAGGCCAAGCTGGAGAAAACCGGCCGCGCCGGCTGGGTGGCCGAGGAAGTGGCGGCGCTGCAGGATCCCAATCTCTACAAGCTGGACCCGGAGCTGGCCTGGAAGCGGCTGAAGCCGCGCACCTCCAACAAGCGCTTCCTGGCGGTGCTGGCATCGCTGGCCGCCTGGCGCGAGCGCGAGGCCCAAGCCCGCGACATTCCCCGCGGCCGGGTGCTGAAGGACGAGGCTCTGACCGAGATCGCCGCCCATCCGCCGGAATCGGGCGAAGCGTTGGAACGAATCCGCGCCGTGCCCAAGGGCTTCGCCAATTCCCGGCTGGGCAAGGGGCTGACCGAGGCCATCGCTATGGGCATGACCGCCGAGCCGCCGGAAGGCGCCGCCGACCAGAACAAGCAGCGCCGCCGCCGCGAGCCTTCGCCGGCGGTGATCGACCTGCTCAAGACCCTGCTGCGGCTGCGGGCCGAGGCCGTGGGGGTGGCGCCGCGCCTGATCGCCAATGCCGAGGATATTGAACGGCTGGCCGCGAATGAGGATGATGACGTCGCCGCCCTGTCGGGCTGGCGCAATGAGGTGTTCGGCAAGGACGCCATTGCCTTGCGCAAGGGCGATCTCGCCATCGCGCTGGAAAATGGCGAAGCTGTGGTCGTGGAACTGGAAGGTGACGAATGAAAAGGATCTTGATCGCGCTGCTGGCGCTGACCACCCCCGCCCTGGCGCAGACACCGCAGCCGGCGGACTGGACCACCCTGACCTTCACCGCCAACCTCAACAAAGGCGCCGATGTCGCCTGGGAGAAGATCGGCGGCAATGACTGGTGCGCCATCGCCAAATACCTGGAAGTCAAAGGCTGCACCATCGATTCCGGCAAGGGAGAGGTGGGCTCGTTGCGCACCATAGACACCGGCACCGCCAAGTTGGTGGAGAATGTGGTGGCGCGCACGGCGCATTCCTACACCTATGCCCAGCCCTTCACGCCGATTTTCTATCACGGCACAATGGCGGTGGAGGCGGTGGACCGCACACACTCCAAGCTGGTCTACACCCTGATCTGGAACCAGGCGGCGGTGGGCGATGCGGCGGCGCAGGCTGCCGCGCGCGAAGGCCGCACCAAGCGTTTCCAGGCGGCGGTGGACAAGATGGCGGCCGCGGCGAACGCGCCGTAACGCGCGCCGTGGATGCGCCAGATCCTTTGCATGGGATGGTTTCCCTCGCCGGGGGCACCTTCCATATGGGGAACGACGACTTTTACCCGGAAGAACGGCCGGTCCGCCGTGTAAGCGTCGCCGCCTTCCTCATCGACCGGTATCCGGTCACCAACGCCGAGTTCGAGGCGTTTGTCGCGGCGACCGGATATCGAACCTTCGCCGAAGTACCGCCTGATCCCGCCGACTATCCCGGACTTGCGCCGGAACTGGCGCGTGCCGGCTCGCTGGTGTTTCAGCCAACAGCCGGGCCGGTGCCCCTCAACGATCCGGCGCGGTGGTGGAGCTTTGTCCCGGGCGCGGACTGGCGCCACCCGACGGGACCCGAAAGTTCAATTGACGGGCTCATGCACCATCCCGTCGTCCACATCGCCCATGCCGACGCACAGGCCTATGCCAGGTGGCGCGGCAAGTGCCTGCCCACGGAAGCGGAATGGGAGTTTGCCGCCCGGGGCGGCCTGGACCGTGCGGCCTATAGCTGGGGACATGCTCTTTGCCCCGACGGCATTGCGCGCGCCAATTACTGGCAGGGCCGCTTTCCCTACCAGAACCTGCGCGGGGATGGACGCACAACGACCCCGATAGGCGCCTTTCCCGATAACGGTTATGGTCTTGGTGACATGATCGGCAACGTCTGGGAGTGGACGGATGATTGGTGGTCCGAGGCATCTGTCCATACCGCCAAGCCCTGTTGCGTGGCAGAAAATCCCCGCGGCGGCAGCCTGGCCGGCAGCCTTGATCCCGAGATGCTGGGCATCGCGATCGGCCGCAAGGTGATCAAGGGGGGATCCCATCTCTGTGCGCCGGACTATTGCCAGCGTTACCGGCCGGCCGCGCGCACGCCGCAGATGATCGACAGCACCACCAGCCATATCGGCTTTCGTTGCGTGCTGCGCGCCGAATGACATTGGGCATGAAAAGGAGACGTCATGGATTTTAATCGCAGGTCCCTGCTGGGCGCCACCGCCGCCGCAGCCTCGGTGTCCGCTGTGGGCGGCGACGCCGAGGCGGCGCCCAAATCCACCCCGAACATCGTGGTCATCCTGGCCGATGACCAGGGATTTTCGGACTGGGGTTGCTTCGGCAGCGAAATTCCGACGCCCAACATCGACGCGCTCGCGGCCGGCGGACTCAGCTTCACCAATTTCTTCGTAACCCCGCGTTGCAGCCCTTCGCGGGCCGCACTCCTGACAGGGGCATGGCCCCATCAGGCCGGCATGGGGCACCTGTCACAGAGCGGCATCCCCGGATCGCAGGGCATCGCCGGCAAGCTGCTGGATCGCGTCGTGACCTTCGCCGAACTGCTCAAGAGCAAGGGCTATTTCACCGCCATGGCCGGCAAATGGCATCTGGGCCTGGAACAGGGAACCGGCCCCGAGGTGCGGGGCTTCGACCGTTCCATCGCGTCGCCCCAGGGCCGGATGTATTTCCCCGACCAGCAAGGCGGTCAGGCTTCCACCCAGCAGATATACCTGGACGGCAAGCACCATCACATCTCCGATCCCGAAGTCGGCGCCGGCAAGTGGTATTCCACCGACCTGTTCGTCGATTACAGCATCCGGTACATCCGCGAAGCATTGGAGCAGAAAAAGCCCTTCGTGCTCTACCTGCCCTTTGTCGCCGCCCACAATCCCCTGATGGCGCCGCCCGAGGACATTGCCCGCTTCAAGGGAAAATTCATGGCCGGCTGGGACGTGCTGCGCCAGGCGCGCTTCGACCGGCAAAAGAAGTTGGGAATCCTCGCGCCGGATCAACGCCTGCCGCCGCGCGAACCGAATAGCTACAATTGGGACAAGCTCAACGCCAAACAGCAGGATGATTTCGACACGATGATGGCGATTTATGCCGCCATCATTTCGCACATGGACCGGTCCATCGGCCGGCTGGTGTCGGAACTCAAAACCCTGGGTGTTTTCGACAACACCCTGATGATGCTGACCTCAGACAACGGCGCCAATGCCGAAACCGGCCCGGACGGCATATTGACGGGCGAGCATCCGGGCGATGCCAAATCCACCGTCGCTGCCGGCATGGAATGGTCAACTCTGTCCAACACGCCGTTCCGCTACTTCAAGCATTTCACGGGGGAAGGCGGCATCTCCAATCCCCTCGTCGTTCATTGGCCCAAAGGCATCGCTTCGTCGCTCAACGGCACCCATGTCAAAGCCATGAGTCATCTGGTGGACGTCATGGCGACGTTGCTGGACGTGACGGGCACGCAATATCCCAAGACCTTCAAGGGCCATGAGCTGGTTCCCCTGCAGGGACGCAGCTTCGCATCCACATTCCGCGGCAAGGACCTGCCGGCGCGTCCCACGCCGCTCTATTTCGAGCATGAGGGCCACTGCGCGATCCGCACGGAACAGTGGAAGCTGGTGCAGAACTGGGGACAGCCCTGGGCCCTGTATGACGTCGCCACCGACCGCAGCGAGACCAACGACCTGGTCAACGTCAAGCCGAAGCTGGCTTTCGAAATGGCGGCGCAATGGAACAAGTGGGCCAGCACGACTTTCGTCGATCCATGGTCCGTCGCCTACAATCAGAGAATCTTCAAGGATCAACGGCGGCAGAACTGGGGTGAAGGCCAGACCCCAAAGATTCCCGCTGCCATCGATACCGTGCTGAAATGGTGACGCGCCGTTCCGGCGGCCAGTGACGGCCGCCGGAACCCAAGCCGTCGCTTAGGCCTCGTCCAAATTCACCGACCCCGTCGCCATTTCCGGCTCGTTGGGGTCATAAGGGTCCTCATCCGGGCCCAGGGCGTCGGACGGGTTGGGGACGTCGAAGCCGGACGGCGGAATGGCTTCCAGGAAGCCGGCCGCCTTGAGTTCGTCCAGGCCCGGCAGGTGGGCGACGCTTTCCAGCCCGAACTGGACCAGGAAGCCGTCCGTGGTGCCGTAGGTGACCGGACGGCCGGGGGTGCGCTTCCTGCCCCGGATCTTGATCCAGCCGATCTCCATCAGGATGTCGATGGTGCCCTTGGACATCGCCACGCCGCGAATGTCTTCGATCTCGGCCCGGGTGACCGGCTGGTGATAGGCGATGATCGACAGGGTCTCGATAGCGGCCTTGGACAGGCGCTTCTGTTCCGGCTGCTCCTTGCGCAGCAGGAAGGCCAGGTCGCTGGCAGTGCGGAACTGGTATTTTCCAGCGACACAGCAAAGGTTTACGCCGCGACTTTCATACGCCGCCTGAAGCGCCTTGATCAAGCCCGGAGCATCCGCGCCTTCCGGCAGGGATGTTGACAGTGCCTTTAAGTCCAGCGGTTCGGAGGCCGCGAACAGCAGCGCCTCGACCATCCGGAGGTGTTCGGGGTTGGCCTCGGGGCTCTCTGCGTCCATCTCGGTTTCGATCGTTTCAATCATCTTGGCTACGCTACTCATCTCATGCTCCCGGCGTGGGCGCCCCAGAAATTGGAGAAGGGGTCGTCATATCGGCTGCCCGCTGCCCGTCGCGGACGAATATCTCGGCGAAGGGCGCCATCTGCTGCAACTCCACCTTTCCGTCCCTGGCCATCTCCAGGCAGGCCAGCAGGGTCGAGGCCACCGCCGAGCGGCGCCGGGCCCCGCCCGTCCATTCGAACGGCAACAGGCCGGTCAGGGCGCTCCAATCGGCAATCTTGCCCAGCATCCGCTCCAGCCGCTCGCGCGCTTCCTCGATGGCCAGCACCGGCGCCATCTGGGGGCGATAGGCCTGGCCGCCCAGCCGCCGCGCCCTGTCGGTCGCATAGGCGGTGAGCAGGTCATACATCGTGTCCTTGTAGGTCCGCAGCTTGATCACATTGACCGGCTCGGGATCGCCGCGTCCGAACACGTCGCGGTCCAGCCGCTCGCGTCCCATCAGGCGTGTGGAAGCGGCGCGCATGGCGTCCAGGCGCTGCAACCGCCAGCGCAGGCGGGTGGCCATTTCGTCGGCGCTGGGCTCGCCATCGGAGCCCTTTTCCTGCGGCAGGACCAGGCGGGATTTCAGATAGGCTAGCCAGGCCGCCATCACCAGATAGTCGGCCGCCAGCTCCAGGTTCAGTTTCTTGGCGCTTTCAATGAACTCCAGATACTGATCGGCCAGCTTGAGGATGGAGATCTTGGCGATGTCCACCTTCTGGTTGCGCGCCAGGGTGAGCAGCAGGTCCAGGGGACCTTCAAAGCCGTCTACCTGAACCGTCAGCGCCTGGTCGTCGGCATAGATGGCGGTGGACTGGAATTCGTCGAAATTCTCGGCCTGGTCAGCGGCGGTCATGCAGCGCATCCCAGCAGTTCGGCCAGATGGGCCTCGGCGGCGGCCGGATCAAATGCTCCGGGCACGGACAAATGCGCCAGCGCCTGCTGGCTGCGCCGCAGCGATTGGCCTTCCAGTTCTTTTACGTCCGTCGCCACTTCGCGCATTTCTTCCATATCGCCATTGCAGTGAAGCACCAGGTCGCAGCCCGCAAAAAGGGCCTGTTTGGCGCGCACCGACAAGGGCCCGTCGAGCGCCTTCATGGAAAGGTCGTCCGACATCAAAAGCCCGTCAAATCCTATCTCACCGCGTATCACATCCCGAATGACTTTGGGGCTGGTGGTGCAAGGTCGCTGTGGATCAATCGACTCATAGACAACATGCGCCGTCATCGCGATCGGGCATTGGTCAAGGCTGCGAAAGGTCACAAAATCGCTGCCGCTGAGCTCGGCCAGCGTGGCCGCCACCCGGGGCAGCGCCAGGTGGCTGTCGGCCCCTGCCCGGCCATGGCCGGGGATATGCTTCATCACCGGCAAGACGCCGCCGTCCATCAGGCCCTCGATCTGGGCTTTTCCGAGGGCGATGATGGTGGAGGGCTCGGTGGCGAAGGCCCGGTCGCCGATAATGTCATGGGCGCCCGGCACCGGCACATCCAGCACCGGCAGGCAGTCCACATTGATCCCCAGCCCGGCCAGGTCATGGGCGATCAGCCGGGCATTGAGATAGGTGGCCTGGCGGCCGGCGTCCGGGTTCTGGGCATGGAGGGCGCCAAAGCGGGCCGCCGGGGGCCGCGCCCGCCAGTGGGGCGGCTTCAGCCGGGCCACCCGCCCGCCTTCCTGGTCGATCAGGACGGGGGCCTGGGTGTCGCCCACCGTATCGCGCAATTGTTCAACGAGTGCTTTGACTTGCGCCGGATCGCTAATGTTCCGTGCAAAGAGGATAAAGCCCCAGGGCTGGGTCTGGCGGAAGAAATCCCGCTCCGCCGCCGACAGGCTGGTGCCGGCACAGCCATAGATCGCGCGGCTGCGCATGATCCTATCGACCCAGGATGCAGGCGGCGCCGTCGGCCTTCAGCCGGTCGCAAAGACCCACGGCCACTTCCCGGTTGGACAGCCCGCCGATGCGCAGGCGGTACCAGGTGCCCTTCTCGCCCAGGTCGGCCTGCTGGATGTCGTCGGAATAGCCCGACAGCAGGGCGGCATGTTTGGCCTTGTAGGTCCTCCAGGCGCTGTCGGCATCGGCCTTGCTCTTATAAGCGCCGATCTGAAGCACATACCCGCCCGTGGCGGGCGCGGCGGTGGCGGGCGCCGGCGGGACAGTGGCTGTCTTCACCGGCGCGGGTGCGGCGGGCGCGGGCGCGACAACAATCGGCGCGGGCGCGGGTTTGGGCGCCTCGGCAACCGGTGTGGCGGCGGGCGCGGCGTTGGCCTGCTTTGCGGGGGGCGCAGGTTCGGCGCTGTCGTCCGGCGGCGCCGGCTGCTCGTAAATCTTGAAGCCCTGATAGGGCACGTTGCCGTCGCCGCCCGCTTGCGGCGCCACGCGTTCGGGGCCGTTGGCGGCTGTCAGCACGGGGGTTTCGCCCCGGCCGCGCGCCACACCTTGCGTATAGGCCAGCCACACCACCCCGGCGAACATGGCCAGCACCAACAGCGCCAGCACGATCAGCAGCGGCAGGCGCGAGCCTTCGACATCGTCTTCTTCCTCGGAGCCGTCGAACACCCGCACCTCGTCGCTGGGTTCGTAAACGCCGCGCTCAAAATTGGCCATGGAGCTTCCCGAATCTGCTGGCGGCGATCTTAGCACCGCCCGGGGCTCGAATCATGGGCTTCTAAAGCTGGATTTCGGTGTGGAAAACCCGGCTGTACTCGGCCAGGGCGAAGCGGTCGGTCATGCCGGCAATATAGTCCCGCGCCACGGTGCCGGGCACAGCCGCCTGCGCCGCCAGGGTCCAGTCCGGCGGCAGCAGGGCCGGGTCGGCGACGAACGCCTCATACAGGTCGGTCACCACGGCCTGGGCCCGGTTCATGGAGCCGGCGATGCGGGGATGGCGGTACATGTTCTGCATCTGGAAGGCTTTCAGCGCCTTCAGCCGGCTGAGCAGGTCCGGCGAGAAGGCCGCCATCGCCCTGCCCGCCCCGCGCACCGCAGCGACGCTGTCCGTGCCTGCAAGATTGGCGCGGGTGGTTGCCAGCACATCTTCCATCAATTCGCTCATCAGGGTGCGCATCAACTCGCCGATGAAGCGCGACAGTTCCAGTTCGCCATGCCGCGCCAGCACGCCTTTGGCGTGTTCGCCCGCCAGCGGCGCGGCCTCGATGTCGGCGATGGTGAAGATGCCTGCGCGCAAGCCGTCGTCAATGTCATGGCTGACATAGGCGATATCGTCGGCCAGCGCCGCCAGTTGCGCCTCGAGGCCAGGCCAGCTCGACAATTCCAGCGGCCAGCGCTTGTCGAACGACGCGATGGGTCCCGGAAGCGTGCCGGTGAGCGGGCCATTATGCTTGACCAAGCCTTCCAGCGTTTCCCAGGTCAGGTTCAGGCCGTCGAAACCGGCATAGCGATGTTCCAGTTTGGTCACCAGACGCAGGGCATGGGCGTTGTGGTCGAAGCCGCCGATATCCTTGGTGACCGCATCCAGCGCTTCCTCGCCGGCATGGCCGAAAGGCGTGTGACCCAGGTCGTGGGCCAGCGCCACGGTCTCGGCCAGGTCTTCGTCGGCCTGGAGCGTACGCGCCAAACTGCGCGCCAGTTGCGCCACTTCCAGCGAATGGGTCAGACGGGTGCGGTAATAGTCGCCTTCATGCTGCACGAAGACCTGGGTCTTGTGCTTGAGGCGGCGAAAGGCGGTGGCATGGATGATGCGGTCGCGGTCCCGGGAATAGCAGCTTCGCGTGGCGCTTTCGGGTTCGGGATAGAAACGCCCGCGACTGGCCACCGGACTGGCGGCATAGGGGGCATGCGGCCCAGGCGGGCTGACAATGGGGCCCAGCAAGCGCCCAGAAGGGTTGGTTTCGGCCATATGGAGGACTACATAGAGAGAGTGCCCCAGACTGCAAGAGTCCCCATGACCGCCATGCCCGTAACCCTGTCCGACCGCGCCGCCAAGCGGATCGCCGATATCCTCAAAAGCGAGCCTCAACCCTCTGCCCTGCGGGTGGCGGTGACCGGCGGCGGCTGTTCGGGGTTCCAGTATAATTTCGCCCTGGACGAAGCCCAGCTCGACGAAGACCTGGTGGTCGAAAAGAACGGCGCCAAGGTGCTGATTGACCCGGTGTCGCTGGACTTCCTGGCCGGCGCGGAGATCGATTTCACCGACGACCTGATCGGCCAGGCCTTCAAGGTCAACAATCCCAATGCCACCGCCTCCTGCGGCTGCGGCACGAGTTTCACGGTTTGAAGATCGCCACCTGGAATGTGAACTCGGTAAAGGCGCGGCTGGAGCCGGCGCTGGCCTGGCTGAAAGAAGCCAAGCCCGACGTGGTCTGCCTGCAGGAAATCAAGACGGTGGACGAAGGCTTTCCGCGCGAACCTTTCGAGGCGCTGGGCTATAACTGCGCCGTACACGGACAGAAGAGCTATAACGGCGTCGCCATCCTGTCCAAGCATCCGATGGAAGATGTCACCCCGCGCCTGCCCGGCGGTGATGGCGATGACCATGCCCGTTACCTGGAAGCGGTGATCACCGGCAAAAAGGGCGTGGTGCGTGTCGCCACCATCTATGCCCCCAACGGCAATCCCTGGCCCGGCCCCAAATTCGATTTCAAGCTGGCCTGGCTGGAACGCTTGCGCATCCACGCCAAGAAGCTGCTGAAGAACGAAGAGCCGGTGGTGCTGATGGGCGACTACAACATCATCCCCGAGGACAAGGATGCCGACCGGCCCAAGGCGTGGCTGAAGGACGCGCTGTTCCAACCGGAATCCAAGGCGGCGCTGCGGCGTATCGAGAACCTGGGCTATACCGACGCCTTCCGGGCCCTGCATCCCGAAGGCGGGCATTACACCTTCTGGGATTATTTCGGGTCCTGGGAGCGCAACAACGGCATCCGCATCGACCATGTCCTGCTGTCACCGCAGGGACTGGACCGGCTGCGGAATGTCGGCATCGACAAGGAGGTGCGCGGCGCCGCGGAGAAGCCCTCCGACCATGTTCCAGTGTGGGTAGACCTCGATATCTGACGTCTTCTTGCCCCAATTTTCCCTATAATCGGCCCATGCGTTTTTTCCCCGTCCTGATCGCCGCCCTGCTCTGCGCCTCGCCCGCGCTGGCCGACAAGCGCGTGCTGCGGATCGACAGCCTGACCGCCGTCCAGAAGGACGGCGCCATCCTGGTTCAGGCCAAGGGCGCGGTTTCCAGCGGCGGCTGGACCAAGCCGCATCTTCACCTGGTGCGCGGCGACGGCCGGACCGTCATGCTGGAGTTCCTGGCCGCCCCGCCACCGCCGGGCATGACGGTGATTGACGGGTTGGTGCCGGTGAGCGCCACCCTGTCGGTCAGGGGCCGCGCGGTCTCGGTCCATGTCGAGGCCGAGGACAATGAGATCACAAGCCAAGTCCTGAAGTAATGCAGATAGACGTTATCTCCGACACGGTGTGCCCCTGGTGCTTTATCGGCAAGCGCCGGCTGATGCGCGCCATGGCGATGCGGCCGAACATCATCTTCGACGTGAAGTGGCGGCCCTACCGCCTGGATCCCACGGTGCCGAAGGGTGGCATGGACCGCCAGGCTTACATGCGCGCCAAGTTCGGCACCGACCCGATGAAGATCCTGGAGATGCACAAGCTGATCGCCCAGGAAGGCGAGAAAGACGGCATCGCCTTCGACTTCGCCGCCATCGCGCGCCGCCCGGACACAATGGATTCCCACCGCCTGATCCGCTGGGCGGAAGCCACCGGCGTGCAGGACGAAGTGGTGGAACGGCTGTTCATCGCCTATTTCGAGAATGGCGAGGATATCGGCGATATCCGCATCCTGGCCGACATCGCCGACCTGTGCGGCATGGACGGGGTCGAGGTGGCGGAAATGCTGGATACCGACACCGATACGGCGCTTGTGGAACGCGAGGACCAGGTGGCGCATGAAATGGGCGTCACCGGCGTGCCGGCCATGATCTTCGGCGGCAAGCTGGCGGTATCAGGCGCGCGCGAGCCGGACGTGCTGGTGTCGGTGATAGACCGGGTGACGGAAATGGCGGCGCACCCGGCCGGGGAAAACCCCGAAGCCTGATCAGGCTGCGTCAGCAACCACTTTATTGCGGCCGGTGCGCTTGGCGCGATACAGCGCCTGGTCGGCGCGGTGCAGCAACTGCTCGGCGGTATCGCTCTCGCCCTCGCACCTGGCGATGCCGATGGAGATGGTGATGTTCAGGTTGCCCGGGGCGCGGCTGATCTTGACCGGCGTGGTCTCGATCGAATGGCGCAGGCGCTCGGCGATATTGGTGGCGAAGGCCAGGTCGGTATCGGGCATGGCGACCACGAATTCCTCGCCGCCATAGCGGCAGGCCAGGTCAATGCCGCGCACATTGGCCTGGATGCGGGCGGCGAATTCCTTCAGCACCTCGTCGCCAATGTCATGGCCATAGGTGTCGTTGACCTGCTTGAAGAAGTCGATGTCCATGATGACGAAGGCCAGCGGGCGGCCATTCTTCTGCGCGTCCGTCATCAGCGTATCGAGATGGCGGCTCATATAGCGGCGATTGTGCAGGCCGGTGAGCTGGTCGGTGATGGCCATTTCCAGGCTGAGCTGGACATTGTGGCGCAGCCGGTCGGCATAGCGCTTCTTGCGCAACTGGGTGCGCACGCGCGCCACCAGTTCGTTCTTGTCCACCGGACGGGTCAGGTAATCGTTGACGCCCATTTCCAGCGCCTGGGTCAGCTTGCGGCGGTCGCCGTCGCTGACCACCACCAGGATGGGCACATGGCGGCCTTCCGGCAGGGAGCGAAGCTGGGAACACAGACGCAAGCCGTCAAAGCCGCGCATGCCCAGGGACACCACGATCAGGTCGAAATCCCCGCCCTTCACCCGCACCAGGGCTTCCTCGAAGGTGTCGGCGGAGGCCACCTCATGCACCGGGCTGAGCGCGCTGGTGAACCAGGCGACGCTTTCGGCGCGGTCTTCGATCACCAGGATGCGGCCGGTCTGGTTGTTCTCGGTCAAGGTCTCGGCCGGATCGATCAGGCCCATGCCCTGGCCGGTCGACTCGCGCATGCGCAATTCGTCGGTCATCATCTTCAGGCGCACCAGCGAACGCACGCGGGCGAACAAAGCGGCATCGTCCACCGGCTTGGTGAGAAAATCGTCAGCGCCCGCATCCAGGCCGGCGACGCGGTCGGACGGCTGGTCCAGCGCGGTCACCATCACCACGGGGACGTGGGCGGTCTTGGGATTGGACTTGATGCGGCGGCAGACTTCGAAACCGTCCATGCCGGGCATCATCACGTCCAGCAGCACGATGTCCGGGGCGCCTTCGTCCATCTTGGACAGGCACTCCAGGCCGTTAAAGGCGGTGATGACCTCAAAATATTCCGCCGTCAGCTTCGCTTCGAGGAGCTTGACGTTGGAGAGGATGTCATCGACGACAAGGACACGGGCCGTCATGGAATATTACCCGATGAAGCGACGCACGGTATCCAGGAAACTGGTCACCGAAATGGGCTTGGAGATATAGGCCTCGCATCCGCCCTGGCGGATGACTTCCTCGTCGCCCTTCATGGCGAAGGCGGTGACGGCGACAACGGGAATGCCCTTCAGGGCATCGTCTTCCTTCAGCCACTTGGTGACTTCCAGCCCGCTGACTTCCGGCAACTGGATGTCCATCAGGATCAGGTCGGGATGGTGTTCGCGGGCGATGTCCAGCGCTTCCATGCCGTCCTTGGTCTGCAAAATCTTGTAGCCATGCGCGTCCAGCAGGTCGTGGAAGAGCTTCATGTTGAGCTCATTGTCTTCCACGATCAGGACTGTCTTGGTTTTGGCGTCCATGGCTCAGGTCTCTTTCGGCGCGGAATGCGCCCGGCCCCCGATCCGGGTTCCGGTTTTGCCAGTATTAGGGATTATCTCTTAACGCTCCCTTGAGATTGACGGCCCGATCCGCCCCCATTTTGCCGCTTTTGGGCGGTTTCGGCCGCTGTTTTGCGCGCCGTGGCGGCTTGTGCCTCCAGGCGGCTTGAGGAACAGTCGCGGGCCTCAGGGGCGGGGGAATCATGGAACGGCTGCGTTTCCGGTCGCTGGACGTGTTTCGCGGCATGGCGATCGCCCTCATGATCATCGTCAACACGCCCGGCGCGGGGTCCGAGCCCTGGCCCGTGATGGACCATGCCGACTGGTTCGGCTTCACTGCCGCCGACATTGTCTTCCCCTCCTTCCTGTTCGCGGTGGGCAACGCCATGGCGTTTGGCAGCCTCAAGTCGGCAAGCGAAAGCGAATTCTGGCGCAAGACCCTGCAGCGCACCGCCATCATCTTCGCGCTGGGCATCCTGTTTCACTGGTTTCCCTTCGGACGCGTGACCGATCAGGGCTGGGTGTGGAAGGTGTGGGGCGAGGTTCGGCTGCCCGGCGTCCTGCAACGCATCGCGCTGTGCTATTTCTTTGCCGCCATCGCGGCGCGCTACCTGAATGTGCGCGGACTGCTGGCGCTGTCGGCGGCGCTGCTGATGGGGTACTGGGCGCTGCTGCTGGCCACCGCGCCGCCGGAGCTGGCGCTGACCAAGCTGGGCAATATCGGCAACACGGTGGACCGCTTCGTGTTCGGCCTGCCCCATCTCTATCACCGGGATTATGACTTCGATCCGGAAGGGCTGCCCGGCACCCTGCCCGCCATCGTCAATGTCATCTTCGGCTATCTGGCGGGCCGGTACGTGCGCCAACAGGGCGCCGGCCGGCTGGTGGCAATGCGCTATCTGGGCATCGGCATCGCGCTGTGCATCGCCGCGCTGGCCCTGGATCCCTTCTTCCCCATCGGCAAGAAGCTGTGGACCTCCAGCTTCGTGCTGCTGACCGTGGGGATAGACCTGATCGTGCTGGCGGGGCTGATCGGCTGGATTGATCTGGCGGCGAAACGGTTCGGGGTGCGCTTCTTCGAGATTTTCGGCCGCAATCCCATCTTCATCTATGTCTTTGCGATCATCCTGGACCGGATCGTCAACATGATCCCGGCCGGCGGCCAAAGCCTCTGGAAATGGCTGGGCAATGGCGTGGTGCAGCCCGTCCTGCCCGGTCCGCCCGGATCATTGCTCTGCGCCATTGGCTTCATGCTGGTGTGCTGGCTGATGGCCTGGGCGCTGGACCGCAGGAACATCGTCATCAAGTTCTAGGGCGGGCCCAACTGCACCCAGTTGATGGCCCAAACGGGATCGGGCTTGGCGCGGGTGAAGACCAGGCAGACGTCATGCACACCCGGATGCGGCGCCAGCGCACCCTTGAGGGTGGTAACGGCATCATTCTTCACCGCCGGCGCCAGCGGCAGAACAGCGATGCGCGTGCCGTCGCAACTATCCAGATGCACTTCCAGCTCGCCGTCCGGGGTGGCGGGGGGCAGCATGACGCCGGGCTTGCGCGAGGCGGTGACCTGGCCGACTGCCGCGGTAATGCTGGTAACCCCGGTCAGCTCCGCCTTCTCCCATATCCAGCAGGGGCGGACGGCGTTGATGAAGAACACCGCACGCGGGCCCGTTGCCGGGGCATCGTCCAGCACCGCCGCGCCGCGGCCGTCGCACAGCTTCATGTCCTGGCCATCGCGGCGATACAGGCTGGCACGATCAAGTTCGCTGACCGTCAGGTAGGTCAGCAGATGGCCGTTGTGGAAAGCGCCCGCCGTCACGGTGGTGGGAAGCGGCAAGATCAGCGGCGCCGAATAGCGCGGAGAAGACGGGGTCGGCGGCGTGCCGTCCAGGGTGTAGTGGATTTCGCCAAAGCCGGTCTGGTTGGACAGGGTGACGGCCGCGCCTGCGCCTTCGGCGCGGCTTTGCAGCTTCACTTTCATGGCGGTTTCGGAATGGGGAATGTCGAGGGCGCGATAGCGGCCCAGTTGCGCCGACATGCGGGCCACAAAGCCGTCCCAGTCCTTGGGCGCGGGCGACCAGGCCACTTCCGCCAGCGCCGCGGCGCGGGGGAAGGCGGCGTTTGCCACCAGATCCTCCAGCGGCAGATACTCGGCCCAGATATTGCCCTGGATGCCCACGATATGGCGCTGCTGCGCCGGCGTCAGGGACTCCGGCGCGGGATTGAAGTCATAAACCTGGCGCAGCAAGTTGATCCGGCCCGCGCCCGGCGCCTCGCCCGCGCCGCTGGCCTGGCGCCAGTCGAGATAGTTGGGAATCTCCGGCGACAGCACCGCATCGTGACCGGTCTTCGCCGCCAGGATGCCGCCTTCCACGCCGCGCCATGATGTGACCCAGGCGGAAGCCGGAATGCCGCCTTCCAGGATTTCATCCCAGCCGATCAGGCGGCGGCCATGCGCCGACAGGAATTTCTCGATGCGGGCGGTGAAATAGCCCTGGAGCGCCTTTTCGTCCGACACGTTGAGGGCGCGCATCTGCGTCTGGATCTTGGCGGAAGCCTTCCACTGGTCCTTGATGGCTTCGTCACCGCCGATATGGATGTAGCTGCCGGGAAACAGCGCCATCACTTCGGTCAGCACGTCTTCCAGAAAGCCGAAGGTCGCGTCATCGACATTGAAGAGCTGGGGAAACACCCCCCAGCCGGTTTCCACGCCCCTGGGCGCATCGCCGGAGCCCAGGGACGGATAGGCCATGATCGCGGCAGTGGCGTGGCCGGGCATCTCGATTTCGGGAATGATGGTGATGTTGCGGTCCCGCGCATAGGCGACGATCTCGCGGATCTGGTCCTGGGTGTAGAAGCCGCCATAAGGCTTGGGCTTGCCGGTGGCGGGATCAATGTCCTTCAGGCCCGCCTGGTTCGGGGTGCGCCAGGCGCCCACGCTGGTCAGCTTGGGATATTTCTTGATCTCGATGCGCCAGCCCTGGTCGTCCACCAGATGCCAGTGAAAGCTGTTGAACTTGTGCAGCGCCATCGCATCGATGAACGACTTGATGAACTGCGCCGACTGAAAGTGGCGCGCCGAATCCACCATCAACCCGCGCATGGCAAAGCGCGGCGCGTCGGTGATGTGCACCGACGCCAGTTTCATGCTGGCCGCCGCCGCGTTGCTTTCGGTCAGCAACTGCCACAGGCTGACCGCGCCATAGAGCAGGCCGGCGCGGGTGGACGCCGTGACGGTGACGCCATCGGAAACGACATCCAGGCGATAGGCTTCCGGGGCCATGCCGCCCGCCAGGCGGAACTGGATGGCGCCCTTGGGGTCCTCGCCGGTGCCGGTCAGAAGCTGCAAGCCGCGCGACCGCTTCAAAAGCTCGGTGAAATAACCGGTCACCCAGGTGCAGTCGGCATTGGCCTGGGCGCACAGCACACGGGTTCCGGCACTGACGGTGAAACTGCCCTGCCCGGCCGTCACGCCGGCGGGCGCGGGGATGATGGAGGTGGTCACGCGCGGGGGCGGCGGAATGCTGCCAGTTTGGCAACCCAAAAGAAGCGCCGTCAGCGCCAATGCTGCAAAAGCCTTTTTCACGCCCACCCCCTTTGACCATTTTTTTGGTCAATTTCCGCCAACCATAGCGTATGGAGACTGCGATGCCAGCCATGATGCCCCGCCCATGACCCCCGAACGCGCAGAAGTTTTGGCCCTGGAAGGCCTTGGCTGGCTGGCCGGCCAGGAGGACGGTATTCAGCGTTTCCTGACCCAATCGGGCATCGATGCCGCCGACCTGCGGGACGCGGCCGGCAGCCGCGAGATGGCGGTGGCGGTGCTGGATTTCCTGTTGGCGCATGAGGACCTGTTGCTGCCCTTCTGCGAAAGCCTGCCCGTTCAATCCAAACAAATTCACCTGGCGCGGCACGCGCTGGGCGGAGAGGTCTGATGCGTTTCGGCATCGACCTGGGGGGCACCAAGATCGAGATCATGGGACTGGCGCCGGACGGCAAGATGATCCTGCGCCGCCGCATGGCCACGCCAAAAGATTACGACACAACGATACGGATGTTGCGGGAGTTGGTGACGGGCGCGGAAAGCGATTTGGATAATTTCGGCAGCGTCGGCATCGCCATTCCCGGCAGCGAAAGCTTCGGCACCAGCCTGATCAAGAATGCCAACACCACCTACCTGATCGGAAAGCCGTTGCGGCAGGATCTGGAAAAGGCGCTGGGGCGCGAGGTGCGGCTGGCCAATGACGCCAACTGCTTTGCCCTGTCGGAAGCCGGCGACGGCGCCGCGGCCGGGGCCGCCACGGTGTTCGGCGTCATCGCCGGCACCGGCGTGGGCGGCGGCGTGGTAATCAATGGCAAAGTGGTGGGCGGCGCCCATGGCATCGGCGGCGAATGGGGCCATATCCCCCTGCCCGCGCCGTCGGTCGAAGAAGTGAGTGGTGCGCCGCTGTGTTACTGCGGCAAGCGCGGCTGCCTGGAAGTATGGTGCAGCGGGCCGGGGCTCGCCGCCGATTTCCAGCGCGCCACGGGCCGCACCGCCAGCGCCGAAGAAATCGCCGCATCCGACGGCGCCGACGAACGCGCCGCCATGGACCGCTGGATAGACCGTTTCGCCCGCGCCACGGCCACCCTGGTGAACATCCTGGACCCGGACGTGATCGTGATGGGCGGCGGACTGTCCAACATCGAACGCCTGTACCGCGACCTGCCGCCGCTGGTGGAAAAGTATGGCTTCAACTTGGGCGGCCCGCCGAAGATCGTGAAGAACCTGCACGGCGACTCCAGCGGCGTGCGCGGCGCGGCATGGCTATGGCCGGCGTAGAAGCCTGGCCCGGCTTCTGCCGCGACTGCCTCAGCGATGCGGCCGAGGCGCCCTGTCCCACTTGCGGCTCCACCCGCGTCCTCGCCCATCCCGAGATTGACAGTCTGGCAATCGCCCATCTGGACTGCGACGCTTTTTATGCCGCCATCGAGAAGCGCGACGATCCTTCGCTGAAGGACAAGCCGCTGATCGTGGGCGGCGAAACGCGCGGGGTGGTGTCCACCTGCTGCTACATCGCCCGCAAATATGGCGTGCGCTCCGCCATGCCGATGTTCCAGGCCAGGAAGCTTTGCCCCCAGGCGGTGGTGCTGAAGCCGCGCCATTCCCATTACAGCGCCGTGGCGCGCCAGATCCGCAACTTGATGGAAGCGCTGACCCCGCTGGTGGAGCCCTTGTCGCTGGACGAAGCCTATCTCGATCTGTCGGGCACGGAGCGCATTCATCACCGCAGCCCGGCCCGCACCATGGCCAAGCTGGCCGCCGACATCGAGCGCGAGGTGAACATCACCGTTTCCATCGGCCTGTCGGGCAACAAGTTCCTGGCCAAGCTGGCGAGCGAGCTGGACAAGCCGCGCGGCTTTGCCGTGATCGGCATGGCGGAAGCCAAGAGCTTCCTGCGCGACAAATCCATCGCCATGATGCGCGGCGCCGGAAAGGTGATGCAGGCGCGGCTGGAGCGCGATGGGCTGACCACCATCGGCCAGTTGCAGGATGCCGATTCCAAAGAACTGGCCGGTCGGTATGGCGCCACCGGGCTGTGGCTGCACCGCATGGCCAATGCCCAGGATTCGCGGCGGGTGGATCCGGGCGGCGAGATGAAGACTATTTCGTCGGAAACCACCTTCAACAGCGACTTGTCGAAGCTGGCGGACCTGGAAGCCGTGCTATGGCGCCAGGCCGAGCGCGTCTCGGCCCGCGCCAAGAATTATGGCTTGGCGGGGCGGACCATTGTCCTGAAGCTCAAGACCTCCGACTTCCGCCTGCGCACCCGCTCCACCTCGCTGGAAGCGCCCACCCAGCTTGCCGACCGCATCTTCCGCACAGCAATGGCGGCCTTGAAGCGCGAGGCCGACGGCACCCGTTTTCGCCTGTTGGGCGTGGGACTGTCCAACCTAGGGCCGGGGCTGGACGCTGATCCCTCCAGCCTGATTGACACCCAATCCGACAAGCGCGCCGCCGCCGAGCGGGCGATGGACAAGATACGGGCGAAATTCGGCGGTGAAGCCGTCGGAACGGGCCGCGCTTTCAAAAAGCCGCGCGCCTGAGTAGGCTTCACGCTTCTCATCTTTCAAGGATCTCGCATGCCCGTCATTGACGCCCGCCTGAAAGAACTTGGCATCACCCTGTCCACGCCGCCGGCCCCGGTTGCGGCCTATATCCCGTTTACCCGCAGCGGCAACTTGGTGTTCGTTTCCGGACAGGTGCCGCTGTCGGACGGCGCCCTGAAATATGTCGGCAAGCTGGGCGTGGATTTCAGCGTCGAGATGGGCCAGGCGGCGGCGCAGCTTTGCGCCATCAACGTCCTGTCGGCCCTGAAAGTGGCCTGCGAAGGCGACCTGGACCGGGTGGTGCAGTGCCTGAAGGTCACGGTCTACGTCAACGCCACGCCCGATTATGACAAGCAGCCGGAAGTGGCCAACGGCGCCAGCGACCTGTTCGCGGCGGTGTTCGGCGATGCCGGCAAACATGCCCGCGCCGCGGTGGGCATGGGCTCGCTGCCGCGCGGCGTGGCGGTGGAAGTGGACGCCATCTTCGAGATCAAGTGACGGCCCAGGGAACTGCAAGATTGATCACCAGCGCCGCGGAAATCGGCGCGCGGGTCTGGAACGGGCTTGCCAATCCGCAAGGGCTGGCCGAGCCGCATCCTTTCACGACGTACGAATTCTTCGCCGCGCTGGAAGACTCCGGTTCGACCTCGGCCGATACCGGCTGGCAGCCGGCGCATCTGCTGGCCGATGACGGCCTGATGCCGATGTATCTGAAGAGCCATTCCTATGGCGAATATGTCTTCGACCAGGCTTGGGCCCAGGCCCTGGAGCGGGCCGGCGGCGATTACTATCCCAAGCTGCAATGCGCGGTGCCCTTTACCCCGGTAACCGGACGGCGGCTGCTGGCCAACAGTGACGGGGCGCGCGACACGTTGCTCAAGACCGCCGCGGCGGCGGTGAAGCAGATCGGCGCTTCCTCGCTGCACATCACCTTTCTCACCCATGAAGAATGGCAGGCAGCCGGCGAAGCCGGATACCTGTTGCGCACGGGGCAGCAATTTCATTGGGAGAATCCCGGCTATACCTCCTTCGACCAGTTCCTGGGCGAACTCACCTCCGCCAAGCGGAAGAATTTGCGCAAGGAACGCGCCTCGGTCGCAGCGGCGGGCGTGACCTTCGATTGGTTGACCGGCACCGACATCACCGAAGCGCACTGGGACCAGTTCTTCGACTTCTACATGGACACCGGCGGGCGCAAATGGGGCACGCCCTATCTGACCCGCGAATTCTTTTCGCGGCTGAGCCAGAACTTGTCGCGCCAGACGCTTTTGATCATGGCCAAGAAGGACGGCCGCTACATCGCCGGGGCCCTGAACCTGTTCGGCGACGGGGTGCTGTTCGGACGCAACTGGGGCGCCAATGAGTACATCCCCTTCCTGCATTTCGAGACCTGCTATTACCAGGCGATCGATTTCGCCATCGCGCGCGGGCTGAAAAGAGTTGAAGCGGGCGCGCAAGGCGAGCACAAATTGCTGCGCGGCTACCTGCCGGTCCAGACCTACAGCGCCCATGTCATCGCCCACAAAGGCCTGGCACGGGCGGTGGATGATTTCCTGGGCGCGGAACGGGCGGCGGTGGCGGAGAATATCGCGGAGCTGTCACAGCATGCTCCCTTCCGGAAGGACAAATGATGGCTTACGACCCCGACAATATTTTCGCCAAGATCCTGCGCGGCGAAATTCCCTGCGTGAAAATCTTTGAAGACGCCAAGACCCTGGCCTTCATGGATGTGATGCCGGAAGGCGAAGGCCATGTGCTGGTGATCCCGAAGGAGCCGGCGCAAGACATTCTGGACCTGTCGGCGGAGGGCTTGACTGCGATGATGGCGACCACCCAGCGCGTCGCGCAGGCGGTGGACAAGGCGTTGAAGCCCGACGGCATCATCCTCAAGCAGTACACCCGCGCCGCCGCCGGCCAGAGCGTCTTCCATGTCCATTTCCACATCGTGCCGCGCCGCGAAGACGCGGCGCTGGCGCCGCATGGCAAGGCCATGGTACAGGCGGCCAGTCTTGAACCCATTGCCGCAAAGATACGGAGCGCCCTGTGATCCTCGAACGCGCCATTTTCGCCATCAAGCCTGGCCAGGCGAAAGATTTTGAAGCCGCCTTCGCCAAGGCCGGCCCCCTGATCCGCGCCGCCAAGGGCTGCATCCAGGCCGACATGCGGCCGGGGATCGAGAATCCCGACAGCTATATCCTGCTGGCGCTGTGGGAGAGCGTGGACGATCACATGAAGGGCTTCCGCGAAAGCCCCGCCTTCACCGAATGGCGCGCCCTGCTGGGCCCGCATTTCGCCAGCCCGCCCGCCATGGAACATTATGGCGCGCCGCTTTAAAGCTCACCAATAGCCGATCATCCGCCCGGCTGTGATCGCGGTGAGCCAGAAGGTCAGCGACAGTATCGCCCCCACCGCCAGCCGCCGGTTTTCCGCGGGCATCAGGTCGCGCGTGCGATGCGCCCGCCAGGCTTCCGTCCTGTGCACCAGCCAGACATTGGCCAGTGCCAATGCGATGGCGGGAAACTTGATCAGCAAAAACGGATTTCCGATGTAGTCGGTGGATTTCACCGACAGCATGGGAAGCCCGCTCATCACCGCCACGCAGAAACCGATCATCGCCACCGTGGTGGCGGGCCGGGAAATGGCGCTGAGCGGAATGGAGCGCCAGGCACCCAGCAGCCGCAGGTCCAGCAGCAGGATGGCGCCGAACAGCATCGTGATGCCCAGAATATGGGCCAGGTTGATGATGCCGTAGCTCCACACACCCAGGGAGCGCGCCAGCGCCCCCAGCGGCGAATGCTCGAGCCAGGTCAGTGCGTGGGCAATGTCCACGCGCTATTCGCGCTCGGGATAGACGTGATACTCGGCGGCGCTGTGCTTGATATAGATGGTCTTCATCTCATGGTGCCCCGGCTCGGTGCTGCGATTGCCCCGCACCGTGACGGTGGCGCCGATGGGGATCAGGCCTTCCTTCAGGCCGGCCCGCTCCGTGCGTGCCGGCGGCGCAAAGGTGATGTCCCACACCTGGGCGCCGACCTTGATCTTCATGCCGGCATGCGGCCCGGCGAGCGACACGCCCTGCACCACCGTGCCGGTGAGCGAGGTGACTTTTTCCTCCTGCCCGCTCCAGCCGTGATGGGCGAAGGCGGGGGTGGCGACGAGAAGCATCGCAAGGCTTGCGCGCAGTGTCATGAGCATCTCCCTATTTCTCGACGGCGGCGGCTTTCTTCTTCTGGGGCGGGCGCGGCTTGGCCTCCGCCGCGGGAACGAACTCGAAAGCCAGCTTGTCCTTCTCCCGGTCCAGCAACACGCGCACCGTGCCGCCGTCCTTGAGCTTGCCGAACAATATCTCGTCCGCCAGCGGCTTCTTGATATTGTCCTGGATGACGCGGGCCAGCGGCCGCGCGCCGAAGGCGTCGTCATAGCCCTTCTCGCCCAGCCAGCGCGTGGCTTCCGGGGTCAGGTCGAAGGTCACGTCGCGGTCGGCAAGCTGGGCTTCCAGTTCCAGCACGAACTTCTCCACCACCTTGTCGATGGTGGCGCGGCTCAGGGGCGCGAAGCCGATGGTGGCGTCCAGCCGGTTGCGGAATTCGGGCGTGAACAGCTTCTTGATGGCTTCCTCGTCCTCGCCTTCGCGCTTGCCGCGGCCGAAGCCGATGGCATCCTTGGCGGCGTCGGAAGCGCCCGCATTGGTGGTCATGATCAGCACCACATTGCGGAAGTCGATCTTCTTGCCGTTGTGATCGGTCAGCTTGCCGTGATCCATCACCTGCAACAGGATGTTGAACAGGTCGCCATGGGCCTTTTCGATTTCGTCCAGCAGCAGCACGCAGTGCGGATGCTGGTCCACCCCGTCGGTGAGCAAGCCGCCCTGGTCGAAGCCGACATAGCCGGGCGGCGCGCCGATCAGGCGCGACACGGTGTGGCGCTCCATATATTCCGACATATCGAAGCGCAGGAACTCCACCCCCAATACGGCGGCAAGCTGCTTGGCGACTTCGGTCTTGCCCACGCCGGTGGGGCCTGAGAACAGGTAGGAGCCGATGGGCTTTTCCGGCTGGCGCAGGCCGGCGCGCGCCAGCTTGATGGCCGACGACAGCGCATGGATGGCCGCATCCTGGCCATAGACCACCCGGCCGAGATCGGCTTCCAGGGTGCGCAGCGCCTCCGCATCGTTCTTGCTGACCGATTTGGCCGGGATGCGCGCAATCTTGGCGACGATCTCCTCGACGTCGCGCACATTGACCACCTTCTTGCGGCGGCTTTCGGGCAGCAGCATCTGGCTGGCGCCCAGCTCGTCGATCACGTCGATCGCCTTGTCGGGCAGCTTGCGGTCATTGATGTACTTGGCCGACAGCTCCACCGCCGCCTTGATGGCGTCGGCGGTGTAGCGCAGCTTGTGGTAATTCTCGAAGTAGCTCTTGATGCCCATCAGAATCTTGATGGAATCCTCGACGGTCGGTTCGGAGACGTCGATCTTCTGGAAGCGGCGCACCAAGGCGCGGTCCTTCTCGAAATACTGGCGGTATTCCTTGTAGGTGGTCGAGCCGATGCAGCGCAGCGTGCCCTGCGCCAGCGCTGGCTTGAGCAGGTTGGAGGCGTCCATCGCACCGCCGCTGGTGGCGCCGGCGCCAATCACGGTATGGATTTCGTCAATGAACAGGATGGCGCCTTTCAGGCCTTCCAGTTCCTTGACCACATTCTTCAGCCGCTCCTCGAAATCGCCGCGATAGCGGGTGCCGGCGATCAGCGAGCCCATGTCGAGCGAATAGATCACCGAGCCGCGCAGCACTTCGGGCACTTCGCCGCGGATGATCTTGCGCGCCAGGCCTTCGGCTATCGCGGTCTTGCCGACGCCGGGATCGCCCACGAACAACGGATTGTTCTTCTGGCGGCGGCACAGGATCTGGATGGTGCGGTCCACTTCCTCGGCGCGGCCGATCAGGGGATCCACCTTGCCGGACTTGGCCTTCTCGTTGAGGTTGACGCAATAGGCTTCCAGCGCCTCGGTGCCCTGCTTGGACGCCTTCTCGCCTTCTTCCTCTTCCTCAGCGCCGCGCACCGCCTTGGGCTGGCTCATGCCCGGGCGCTTGGCGATGCCGTGGCTGATATAGCTTACCGCATCCAGCCGGTTCATGTTCTGCTCCTGCAAAAAGTACACCGCATGGCTTTCGCGCTCCGTAAAAAGCGCGACCAGCACATTGGCGCCGGTGACCTCGTCGCGGCCGGAATTCTGCACATGCAGCACGGCGCGCTGCACCACCCGCTGGAAGCCGGTGGTGGGCTTGGCTTCCTCGGATTCGTCCATCACCAGGGTGGAAAGGTCTTCGTCGATATACTTCAGGACCGCCTTCTTCAGCGCATCCATGTCGACATTGCAGGCCTTCATCACCTGGCTGGCGTCGGTATCGTCGATCAGGGAGAGGAGAAGATGCTCGAGCGTGGCGTATTCATGATGCCGGTCGCTCGCGAGCTTGATGGCATGGTGCAGTGCCTGTTCCAAACTCCGCGAAAGTGACGGCATGCCGCGCTACTCCTTCTCCATGGTACATTGTAGAGGATGTTGATGCCGCCGGGAGAATTCAATCACCTGGGCGACTTTTGTTTCCGCGACTTCGAACGTAAAAATGCCGCAAATGCCCACACCGTGACGGTGGACATGCAGCATAACATCCACCGCTTCCTCGCGGGACTTGCCGAAGATCTTCTCCAGGATATGGACGACGAACTCCATCGGCGTGTAGTCGTCATTCAGCAGCAGCACCTTGTAGAGCGACGGCTTCTTGGTCTTGGGGCGCGTTTTGGTGACGATCCCGGTGCCGGTGTTGCCCGACCCGTCCTTGTTGTCGTCGTTGTCGCCGTTATCCTTCATGCCGTGCGGTTGCTTTGGCTGCTTTGCGTCGAGCCGCCATCCTAGCGCGGATTGGCCGCCTGCCTAGTGGGGTCAACCTATCTGGTTAGCGCGCAAGGAAAATTCAACCGTGAGGTTGGCGGCCAAGCCAACCGAACGCCGAGCGCCGTCAGGCGCGAAGGCCGGACCGCAAACAAAAAGGGCCCCGGCGGTGACGCCGGAGCCCTTTTCAACTCGGTACTGACTTGTCGCTTAGGCGCGGACGGACTGCACAGTGTCCAGCCAGGCCTGCACGCGGCCCTTGAAGGGCGCGTAGACGTCCTTGGTGGTGGCAGTGGCCAGTTCGCTGATCTTCGACAGTTCGGCGACATAGGCTTCAAACGCCGACTTGGCGAAATCGGTCTGGAACTCGAACGCTTCATGGATCGACTTGGAGCTCATCACGGCCTTGGTGGCGGCGACGGCGTCTTCGACCGACGACTTGGAATAGGAATAGATTTCGCTGTTGATGGCTTCGACGCCCTTGCCGGCAATGGTGGCCGACTTGGTGACGGCATCAGCAGTTTCCTTGCTGTAACCGACAAACGCGTCATAACCCTTCTGAGCCTTCTCCAGGCCGGTCTTCAGGGCGGCGGTGCCATTTTCCAGGGCGGATTCGGCGGTGGCGGAAGCCTTCTCACCGGCGGTCTTTGCTTTGCTCATGTCATGTCCTCTCTTTGAGTTAGGGCACGACCGGTTTCTCCGGTGGCCTGTTGCAGTGCAACATGACCTATGTGGGGCAGCCCAAAACATCCGTCAAGGATTAATTGTGCGCTGCACCATATTTTTCCGTCCCGGAACTAAGGGAACCGGTAATCAAGGGTAAATGCCGGAAATTCATAGTGGATTCGGCTTGCGGCTTGCGGAATGTGTCGCAATTTGGTCTTTTGGGGTCTGCGAAGGGTGATCCGCTTTGGGGATGTCGTTGCTTTTACCGTATCGGCCTCGCCTCCTGACCGGGATGGTCGCCCTGGCTGTTCTGCTGGCCGGCGCCGTCACGCCCGCCATGGCGGCCAAGCATCGCCACCGCGCCGCCGCCGTCCCCGCCCTGCGCGGTCTCAACCATCATGTCTCCAGCCGCCGCGGCAAAGTGCGGATGCCCGCCAGTCCCACCGATCCGGCCAAGGACGCCGCACTGGTGGTGGATGGCGCCACCGGCAAGGTGATCTATGCCCGCAACGAGATGGTCGAACGCCATCCCGCCTCGCTGACCAAGATGATGACCCTGTACCTGCTGTTCGACGCCCTGAAGGCCGGCAAGGTCACCATGCAGACCCAGTTGCCGGTCAGCCGCCATGCCTCCATCCAGAAGCCGACCAAGCTGGGCTTGCGACCCGGCCAGACCATTGACGTGGATACCGCCATCCGCGCCGTCGTGATCCGCAGCGCCAATGACGTGGCGGTGGTGATCGCCGAGGCGCTGGGCGGGACCGAATCGCATTTCTCCGAGATGATGACGGCGCGGGGCCGCCAGATCGGCATGCGCGAAACCAATTTCCACAATGCATCGGGCCTGCCCGATCCCTTGCAGATCTCCACCGCCAGCGACCTGGCCGTGCTGGGCCGGCGCATGGCCTATGACTATCCGCAGTATTTTCCCTATTTCGCCCTGACGGGGTTCCAGTACCGGAATAGCTGGTATCCCACCCACAACAACCTGATCGGCCGCTATGACGGCGCCGACGGCATCAAGACCGGTTACACCGGCGCCAGCGGCTTCAACCTGGTCAGCTCGGTCACCCGCGGCACCACCCACCTGATCGCGGTGGTGCTGGGCGGACGCACCGCCGTACGCCGCGACCTGGAGATGGTGCGGCTGCTGGACCAGACCTTCGCCCAGGTCTCGGCCAATCCCGCTCTGGTGGCGCGCGCCAACATGCCGTGGCGCCAGGTCGCGCAGAACACACAGGCGCCCATGCTGGTCGGCCTGCCGCAAGTCAGCGAAAACAAGTTCGCCGCTCTGTCGCCGGTGCCCTCCACGGTGCAAAATGTCGACGAAGACACGGCCGAAGCGATACGCGCGCCGGACGAGAATTTCACCCTCATCCATGCCGAAGGTCCTGCGTCCAAGCCGGCGCCCAAACCGGCCGCGGCGCCCCAGCCGGCAGTGCCGCCGCTGGTGGCCAAGAATGCCGGGCCCGCGCCTGCCGTCCGCCCCAGCCCGCGGCCCAACGCCTTTCTGGCGGCCGCCCAAAGCGATCTGGTCAAATCGCAGTTGGTCAAGACTGCCGGCACGCAGGTCAACGCCCCCAGGCCGCAGATGCGTCCGTCCTTGCGTGAGGACGCCGGCGAAGGCGATGCCGACATCACGCCGACACCGGGCCGCAACTGGACCATCCAGATCGGCGCCTATGCCGACAAGGCGCTGGCCGACGCCCAGCTCAAGACGTATGCCTCCAAGGCGCAAGATGTGCTGGCGCGCGCTTCGCGCATCATCGCGCCCATGACCTCGGCGCACGGGCACACGCTGTACCGCGCCCGCTTCGGCCTGTTCGCCGAACAGGAAGCGCGCGAGGTCTGCAACCGCCTGACCCAGCGCGGCCAGACCTGCTTCGCGGCCGTTCAGACCCGCTAATGACCCAGATCATCACGACGGTGGCGGAGCTGCGCGCGGCGCTGGCTCAGCTTAAGCCCACCCGCACCGGCCTGGTGCCCACCATGGGGGCGCTGCATGACGGCCATGTCTCGCTGGTGCAGGACGCCAAAAAACATTGTGACCATGTGGTGGTCAGCATCTTCGTCAATCCCACCCAGTTCGCGCCGCATGAGGATTTCGACGCCTATCCCCGCACCCTGGATGCCGACCTGAAGAAACTGGCGGACAGCGCGGCGATCGTCTTCGCGCCCACGGCGCGGGAGATCTATCCCGACGGGTTCGCCACCACCATCACGGTGGGCGGCCCCAGCGCGGGGCTGGAAACGGATTTTCGCCCCCACTTCTTTGCCGGCGTCGCCACGGTGGTGGCCAAGCTGCTGCTCGCCGCCCTGCCCGATGTGGCGATGTTCGGGGAGAAGGACTATCAGCAGCTTCTGGTGGTGCGGCGACTGGTGCGCGACCTTGCGCTGCCAGTCACCATCATCGGCGTACCCACCTTGCGCGAAGCCGATGGTCTGGCGATGTCATCGCGCAACGCCTATCTCAGCGCCGAGGAACGCAGGATCGCCGCCAACCTCAACGTGATCCTGAAAGAGACAATCGCGAAGGCGCGCAACAGCGACTTGCGCGCGGCGGAAGCCGGCGCCATCGAGGCGCTGTGGAAAGCCGGCTTTTCCCATGTGGACTATGTCGCCATTCGCGATGCCGAAAGCCTGGACCACATCACCACGCTGGAGCGCCCCGCCCGCATCCTGGCGGCGGTCAAGGTCGGCAGCACCCGGCTGATCGACAATATGGCTATCTGACGCGATACAGTTCGACGTCACCGCTGCGGCCGGCCGGGGTCAGCCATGGCGGTATCCGCCCGGCGGCCAGTCCGGCGATCAATCCACCGCGCGCGCGATAGAACTCCCAGTCGGGCGCGGCGCGGCAGGTCATCAGGTAATTGATGCCGCGCCTTTGCAGGACGCTGCGCGGATCGGGGCCGGTAAAGATGGCATAACTGTCCAGGATGCCTTCGCCGCCGCGATGATAAGGACCGGCGATGGCGGCATCGCTGGTAAAGGCCAGGATGGCAGGACCCTGGTCCACGAACGCCGCCACCCGCCCCGGCGGCAAATCCTTCAGCGCCGCCATCGCCGCGTCATGGCCGCAAGCTTCCTGGGCGGCAAAGCGCATTGCGCGCAGCGCCACCTTGTCCTGGCCTTCCGCCAGCGCGCCGGCCAGGGTGAAGGCGCCGCTGTTGCCCACCAGGATCGCAACGGCCAGCCAGACAATGCTTTTTGTCTGCGTCAGCCGCGCCAACCCTGCGGCCAGACCCGGCAGCGCGAACAGGATGGCGAAATTCACTCCGCGATACTGGAAGGTGGCGACCAAGAGCGCGACGGCGGCGAAGATGATCACCGCAAGCCGCGCGCGGCCCGGGCGCGCGAAGAAGCACATCGCCAGCGCGGCCAGGGCATAGAGATAACCGCCCACCACTTGCGCAGGCGACAGGCGGGAGAATTCCCAGACCGGGCGCGCCTCATTGATGCGGTCCAGGAAGATCAGCTTGAGCCGCGCATCCATGCCCGCATAGGGACCGGCCAGACAGGTGGGATTGAGCATCGCCGCCAGCGCCAACAGAACCAGCGCCAAAATCACCAGCGCCGCAAACCGGTGGCGCGGCAGAAACGAGATCGCGGCAAGCCCCGCTCCGCCCACCGCCAGCAGCGCCGCGTAGAACAGCGAATAGGTGTCGCAAGCCGGAGTGACGCGATAGGGATCGGCGGTGGTGGCCACCAGCAGGAATAGCGCGATGGCCGCAAGCGTGATGCCGAAGCTTCGTGACCTTTCTTTATCAAAGGCCCAGAAACCGATCGCCGCCAGCGCATAGGGCAGGCTTTCCAGCCCAACGCCCAATCCCAGCGCCACCGCCGCTGCGCCAAGATGCGGCCGCCGTTCCACCACACACAGCAGTGCCGCCAGCATCAGCACCAACTGCAGGCCATGATGGTCGATATTGCCCGGCGCGAAGGCGGCATAGAGCCCGGTGCACAGCAAGGCCAGCGCCGACACGGCCGCGGCGGCCCGCGCGCCCGCCATCACAAAAGCGATCCGCGCCAGCAGCAGCACCGCCGCCCCGAACAACAGCAGCGGCCAGGCCCGCAAGGCAAAACCTTCCGACACCTGTGTCAGCAGCGCCAGCGGCGCGTCCACCAGCCGCGACCAGTGCATGGCCAATCCATCAGGCGTGTTCATGCGGTGCTGAACGGTGTCGAACCAGCCCTGCCCCGCTACCAGATCGCGCACCTGGACCAGGCGCATGGCGCTGTCGGTATCGAGGCGAATCGTCCCGCGCGTCAGCCATAGCGCGCAGGCTGCAAAGAGAGCCCCGGCGGCCAGCGGCCACAGAAGTTGTGAGCGATTCCCCATCCGCGAAGTTTAGAGCAATCCCAGCGCGGCGAGTTCCCGTTGCAGGGCCTCGGGCAGTTTCCCGGCCCCCTTGGTCCGGGCCAGGTCGGGCGGCGCGTCCTGGGCTTCCAGGTAACGCCAGCCCTGGAAGGCCCGCCGGGGCCGCGCCACCACGGGCACCAGGGTCTTGTCATAGACCAGGCCGCAATGGGGGATGCCGTTCTTCTTGACCTCGCGGAACCCCAGCAATTTCTGGCGCACGGCGATCTGGCCCTTGATAACCCAGTAAAGCGAGCCCCCGGCCAGGACCTCGTCCGCCCGCTTGGGGGTCATGCGGGTCACGTGAAGCAGCTCGGGCTTCTGGCCCTTGGCGCGCTTCTCCTTCAGCCGCTTTTTCTGCCATTCGGAAAGTTCCGAAAGGCTGTCGCAGCCAACGCAAAGCTTGATAATATGAAGCGGCATGGGGCCTGAGCCTTAACTGCACTGCAAAAATAATACAAACCGGATTGCGCAACTGCGAAACTCATGGCAGCTTTTTGCCAATACCGGGGGTACCAAAACAAATGAGGAGCGCCATGAAATTTCGCACAACCATAGCCGTGCTGTTGCTGAGCCTTTCGGCTATGCCGGCGCTCGCCCAGAGCCGCTTCGAGATCCAGTCCAGGGAAGCTGCGGAACGCCGCGCCGAGCACAAGGCCATCCGCGAGTTGGAGAATCCTGAAACGGTGGCAAAACCCACGCCCACGGCTCCGGCGGCGGAAGCGGCTGCCCCTGCCGCGCCGGCGGAAGCTGCGCCGGCCGCCCAGGCCCAGGCCCAGCCGGCCGAGGCCGCCCCGGCAACGCCCGCACGGTAAGAAACTGGTAGGAATTGCGAAGGCCGTCTTAACGCGAAAGCGTGGGCGGCCTTCACTTTCTTTCAATCCAGAAGACCGAAGCTGGCCCCATGCGCCAGCTTCTTTATGTCAGCCATACCGGCCGCCAGCTCGCCCCGGGCGAGTTGAACGATATTCTGGTCACCGCCCGCGCCAACAATGCGCTGCTGGGGATCACCGGCCTGCTTTTGCACATCGATGGCGGCTTCCTGCAGATGCTGGAAGGCGAAGAAATCGCGGTGCGTGAGCTCTACACCCGCATCGCGGCGGATCGCCGTCATGCCGATGCCAGCATCATGCTGGACCGCGAAATTCCCTGCCGCGTGTTTGCCGACTGGAGCATGGGCTATGAATGCCCCAACCTGAACGATCCGGAAACCGCCGGCATGTTCGGCGTGGTCCGCTCGGCGGTGCATGACCAGTTGGCCCCCGGCACCGGGCGCATTGTGGCGATGATGCTGCAGACCTTCTACCGGGTGCAGAACAGCGACCTGCCGCTGAACCTGTATTACGCCGGCTAGAGCTTCCTCACCCACATATTGCGGTAGCGCACGGGGTTGTTGTGCGCCTGGAGCAAGATCGGTCCATCCCCGTGAACCTTGTAGGCCGGGATGCCGCGAAACTCGGTCGGGCCCTTGATGGGAAAATTGCTCTGCACCAGCACGCCGTTCAGCAAGACGGTGACGCGCGCCGGCTCGGCCAAGGTGCCGTCCTTGTAGAAGCGCGGCGCATAATAAACGATGTCATAGGTCTGCCAGTTGGGCGCGGGCTTGAGCGCGTTCACCAGCGGCGCCGACTGCTTGTAGATCGAACCCGCCCCGCCATTGACGTAAGTGGGGTTGTCGTAGCTGTCCAGCACCTGCAGTTCGTACAGGCCCTGCAGATAGATGCCGCTGTTGCCGCGATCCTGTCCCTTGCGCTCTGGCGGCAGGACCGGAACCATCCATTCCGCATGCAATTGCATGTCGCCGAATAGCTGGGTGGTGCGGATGTCACCTGCCTTCGGCACGTCCACCAGTTCGCCATTTTCCACCGCCCAACCGGCAGGCCCGCCCTTGGCGCTTTCCCAGCCCGACAGGTCGCGGCCGTTGAACAGGATGATGGCGTCGGACGGGGGCTGGCCCGGCGCCTTGCCAGGCTCGACCTTGGGCGGTACCGGCGACCAGATTTCCGTCAGCTCCGGCTTGGGCAAGGGATTGGTTTGCGCCAGTGCGGCAGCAGGCAGCAACGCGAGCAGCAGGACAAGTTTTTTCATTGTGATCTCCCCGTTGCGCCAGCCTAGGCCAATTCGCCATGGCAGTGCTTGATCTTTTTGCCTGAACCGCAAGGACAAAGCGCGTTGCGCGGCAGGCCGGCCAGGCCGGCGCTGCTGTCCGCCTCATGCCGGACATGGCGCTTCTCGCCGATGTGGCGGATATAACCGCCCTCGTCCAGGATCATCGCCCGGTAGCCCAGCCGGTGATAGAAGGCCGAGGCCTCCGCTTCAAACGGCAAGGCGGCGGTGGGCGTTGCCGCCTTGATAAGGACGGTGCGCGGCTGCTTTTCATAGCTGCCGCCTAGTCTCTGATAATCCGACAGGCGCCGCAGGCCCGGATTGAAGGTAAAGCCGTGCCACAACCCGCTATAGCCGGTATCCAGAACGCCATAGCTGTCATCGCCCGGAACATGGCTGATGGGATGGCCGTTATTGTCATTCCAGGCCCGCAACTGCACCAACAGAACCTGGGGATCGCCGAGAAAGAAGCGGCTCTTCTGCATGAAGCCGGAACGGGTGAATTCCCAATCGTCTTCCAGATGGAAAATGAAGGGCGTGGTGACCTGGGCATAGGCCTGGTCAATCAGCCGGATCTGGCCCACCCGCTCCATGGTGCGGAAAAGTTCGGCGCCGAAACGGGCGCAGACCGTGCCCGGATCGGCATCGCCATCCTCGGCCACCAGGATGCGCGCCACCCGGCCTTCGGTTTCGTGCGCGCGAAAGCTTTCAAGGGTACGCGCCAAGAGGTCGTGGCGGTTGCACGAGGTCACGACCACGGTAATGTCGGCGGATTGCTGCATGAAGGGGCGGATTCTAGGCTTTGCACGCCCCCCGATACAAGACTAAGGCCCCGGCGGACAGAACGGACCCATGAGCGCGATATCCTTGCGGGACTTGTACGCCCAGGCCGCGGCCCTGCACCAACAGGGCCGGCTGGCCGAGGCCGAACCGCTTTACCGTCAGGTGCTGGCCGCCGCGCCCGCCGACTTTGCGTCGCAGCACATGCTGGGGGTCCTCAAGGCGCAGCAGGGCCGCCTGGATGAAGCGCGGACGATGATCGAAGGGGCGGTAAAGGCCAATCCCCGCCATGCCGGCGCGCTGGTCAATTACGGCAATGTCCTGAACCTGATGCGCCGCTTCGCCGAAGCGCTGGACAGTTATGACCGGGCGCTGGCCATCGCGCCCGACGCCGATACCTGGACCAATCGCGGCAATGTCCTGCAAACGCTGGCCCGCATGCCTGAGGCCCTGGCCAGCTATGAACAGGCGCTGCGGCACAATCCCAACGATATCCAGGCGCTGTTCGGCCGCGGCGCCATCCTGGGCGAGATCGGCCGCACTCCCGAAGCCCTGGCGATGTATGACAAGGTGCTGGCGTTGAAGCCCGATCATGTCGAGGCGCGGAACAATCGCGGCTATACGCGCTGGCAGGCCAGCGAAGATTATGCGCCCTCCATCGCCGACCTGGAGCGTGCGCTGGCGCTGGCCCCGGACATGCCCTACCTGCCCGGCGGCGTGGTGCATCTGAAGATGCAGGTCGCCGATTGGAAGCATTTTCAGGCCGACAAAGTGCGCCTGACCGAAGGCGTGCGCGCCGGCGCGCCCGTGGCGCGGCCTTTCATGTTCCAGGCGCTTTCGGAAAGCCCCGCCGACAGCCAGGCTTGCGCGCGCCTTTTTGCCGGCCTCCTCTATCCGCCGCTGGCAAATGCCGTGCCCCCTGATCCGGCGCGAAAAACCGGCGGCAAGATTCGGCTGGGCTATCTGTCGGGAGAATTCCGCGAACAGGCCACCGCCATCCTGATGGCGGGGCTTTACGAGCGCCATGACCGGGAGCGTTTCGAGGTGATCGCGCTGGACAATGGCAGCGCCGATGCCAGCGCCATGAGCGCCCGGCTGAAAAAAGCGTTCGATGAATGGATCGACATCGGCGGATTGAATGATGCCGAGGCGGCGCAAAAAATCCGCGACGCCGGCATCGACATCCTGATCAATCTCAATGGCTGGTTCGGCAAGCCCCGCATGGGGGTGTTCGCGCATAGGCCGGCGCCCATCCAGGTCAACTATCTGGGTTTCCCCGGCACCTTGGGCGCGCCCTATATCGATTACATCATCGCCGACAAGGTGGTGATCCCCGAGGGCGAGGAACGCTTCTATGACGAGGCGGTGGTGACCCTGCCCGGCTGCTACCAGGTCAATGACGATCGCGGCCGCGCCATCGCGCCGGCGCCCAGCCGCGCGGAGGCCGGATTGCCGGACAGCGGTGTGGTGTTCTGCAATTTCAACCATGGCTACAAGCTGACGCCCGATACATTCGCGGGCTGGATCCGGATCCTGAGCCAGGTGCCCGGCAGCGTGCTGTGGCTGCTGAAGGCGCCGGCGCCTTTTGCGGAAAATCTCGCTGGCCATGCGCGCGCGCTGGGCGTGGCGCCGGAGCGCATTCTTTATGCCCCGCACCGGCCGCCGGAACAGCATCTGGCGCGCATGGCTTTGGCCGACCTGTTCCTGGACGGGCTGCCCTACAACGCCCACACCACCGGCAGCGACGCGCTATGGGCCGGGCTGCCGCTGATCACCCTGCGCGGCAACACTTTTCCCGGCCGGGTCGGCGCCAGCCTGTTGCTGGCGGCGGGCCTGCCCGAACTGGTCACCGACACCCAGGAGGCGTTCGAGGCCCTGGCGGTCCGGCTGGGCAACGATCCTGCCGCGCTGGCAGCGGTGAAAAGCCGCCTGACCCACAACTGTCCGCTGTTCGATACCGACCTGTTCCGCCGCCATATCGAGGCGGCTTACTTGCGAATGTGGGAAGCCTGCCGGGCGGGCCAAAAACCCCAGGCTTTTGCGCTTTGAGACGCATCTGGCGGTGACTTGCCCTGAGCGGGCGCGCTTGCTAAACCCCCCGTCCTACCGGGATTTTTCCCTTTGACTGTGCGGTCGTGGCGGAACGGTAGACGCACTACCTTGAGGTGGTAGCGGGGCAACCCGTGGAAGTTCGAGTCTTCTCGACCGCACCATTCAAACGCGCCGAACCGGGCGCGTTTGAATGACAAGCCGCCCCTGGCGTCAGCGTAGCGGGGCGGCGCGTCAGCAGGCAGTGGGAACATCCTTACCCGCTGCGTTTTTCTGTCTCACATCTAATCCCCCGTCCGAGTTGCAGCCCACCCGGGCGCGGACTACGGTTCATCACGCGCAAATCGCGCAGGGGGCAGAACATGGACCGTCGGCATCTTTTGAAGAACACGCTCGCCCTGGGCGGGTTGGCCGGGCTGAGCAGCCTGCCTGCGGCGGCGCAAAGCGCGCGCCCGGCGGTGCTGATGCCGATCCGGGCCCATGCCGACCGCATCTACGACATCAAATGCTGCATCCGGCCCTTCCGCACCAAGGGTCCCAACCTGTCGGTGGAGCATGTCGGCGACGCCACGGTGATCCACAATTACGGCCATCACGGCAGCGGCTGGTGCCTGTCCTGGGGCTCGGCCGACATGCAGGTGCAAAAGGCCATGTCCTTCGGCACCCGCAAGATCGCGGTGGTCGGCAGCGGCGTCATCGGATTGACCACCGCGGTGCAGGCGCTGCGCGCCGGCATGGAAGTCACCATCTATACCCGCGAGCTGTTGCCGCGCACCCGCTCCTATCGCGCCAATGGCGTGTGGGGTCCGGGCACCGTGGCGCTGGCCTCGGAAGCGCAGGCAGGCCTGGGCGATATCTGGGAACAGATGTGCCGCGTCTCCTGGAAGAATTTCCGCCCCTATATGGGCATGGCCGGCAATCCCATTGCCTGGAGCGAGCATTACGAACTGTCCGACACCCCGTTCGACGCAAAATCATCCGCGCCGCTGACGATGGCGAACGGCGAGCCGGCGCCGGTCTTTTATGACATGGGCAACCGGTTGGGCGACATCACTTCCATACCCGAAGTGCTGACCCCGGACCTCAATCCCTTCCCCGGCGTGAAGTATGCCCGCCACTCCACCAAGATGTTCTGGAACTTCAGCGAGTATGGCCATCTGCTGACCACCGAATTCTTCGCCCGTGGCGGCAAGATCGTGATGCGCGATTTCCATTCCCCGGACGAACTGGCGCACCTGCCCGAGAAGGTCATCATCAACTGCCCCGGCTATGCCGCGCATGACTGGTGGCGCGACAAGGCGATGATCCCGGTGCGGGGCCAGACCGAATGGCTGATCCCCCAGCCCGAGGTCAATTACGGCTTTACCTATCGCAATGTGGAAACCCGCTCCAAGAGCGACGGGGTGATGGTGATCGCCATCGGTCCCGAACAGTTCGCCAAGAGCTGGAAGAACAGCAACGAAATCGCCAGCCGCGCCGAAGCCGAAGGCGCGGTCAAGGTGGTCGCAGAGTTGATGTCCCGCTTTCCCACCCGGCCCGCCTGAAAGGCTTAAGCAATGCGAACCAAGATGATTGCGACGGTCCTGATCCTGGCGGCCGGCATGGCCACGGCCCAGGCGCGCAGCTCAATCTGGGACGGCGTCTATAGCGACGCCCAGGCGGATCGCGGCCGCACCTCCTACATGCAGAATTGCTCGCGCTGCCACGGCGCCAGCCTGATGGGCACCTACGAGATCCCGCCGCTGGTGGGCCGCATCATGCCCTATTACGCCGGCTCCGGCCTGGACGCGCTGTTCGATTATATTTCCACCGCCATGCCGCTGGACCATCCCGGCGCCCTGTCGCCCGCGACCAATGCCGACATCGTGGCCTATATCCTCAAGAGCAACGACCTGCCGTCGGGCTCGAAGGAATTGACCGCTGCCGGCACCAAGGCGATCAGCTTCGATGCCGCAAAGCCCCGCGCCAAAAAGAAGTAGCGTGCGCGCCTGTCTCACCGCATTGCTGCTGCTGGCGCCGGCGCCATTCGCGGCTGCCGCCACCTATCACCTGCCCTCCACGCCGCAGACGGTGCATCGCAGCGTGCTGTCGCCCGACTTCGCGCCGGTCCTCTCCATCAAAAGCGGCGATACCGTCGTCATCGACACGGTTTCCCATGGCGGACTGACCACCGGCGATCCGGTCACTTTCTTCGCGGCCGAAGGCATTGCCGAAAAGGACGTGCTGCAGGACGCCATTGCGATCGCCAAGATTCCCTATGACAAAAGCTTTGGCGGCCATGTCCTGACTGGCCCCATCGCCATAGCCGATGCCCAGCCCGGCGACATGCTCGAAGTGCGCATCAAGGCGGTGAAGCCGCGCACCGGCTATGGCGTCAACAATGCCGGCAATGGCGTGGGCGCAGCGCCGGACCTGCTGCCCGCCGGCACGCCCAGTTCACGGATCATCAAGTATGACGGCGGACGCGCGCACTTCGCGCCGGGCATCAGCTTCCCCTTGCGGCCCTTCCTGGGCACCATGGCGGTGGCGCCGGTATCGGCCATCCCCAGCCGCGCGCCGGGCATCTATGGCGGCAATATCGATTTCCAGAAACTGCAGGCCGGTTCGACCCTGTATCTGCCGGTGCAGGTGAAGGATGCGCTGTTCGCCGCCGGCGATCCCCATGCCGCGCAAGGCGATGGCGAAGTCAGCGGCAATGCGCTGGAATCCTCCATGACGGCGACCCTGGAGTTCGTCCTGCACAAGGGCGAAGCCAAGGCGATGACCATGCCCTTCGCCGAGGACAGGGAGAACTTCTACATCTTCGGCATGGACCATGACCTGGATGTGGCGCTGTCCAATACCATCAAGGAAACCGCCAAATTCCTTGGCGCCCGCTATGGTCTTACGCCCCAGCAAGCCTATTCGCTGTCCAGCACCGCCCTGGATTACGGGCTGGCCGAAGCTGTGGACCTGAACCTGGTGATGTACGCCACGATTCCCAAAGCCTATTTCGCCAAGAAGACGGCGTACTGGAAATAGGCGCACCTGCGCGAATAGCCACCATGCAGCCGTGTCAGGCCTCAATCCACCGGCTTTGCCCTAGCGTGCGGCCATGTCCACCCAGACCATCATCGCCGTCCTGATCTTCTCCACGGTCATGGCCTTCACGCCCGGACCCAACAACGCGATGCTGGCCTCGTCCGGTTCGCGCTTCGGGCTGGCGCGCACCCTGCCCCATGCCGCCGGAGTCACGCTGGGATTTCCCGTGATGATCTTCGTGGTCGGGCTGGGCCTGGCCTCCATCCTGCTGGCCTCGCCACTGTTGCAGTTGGCGATGAAAAGCGTGTCCTGCGCCTATCTGCTGTGGATGGCCTTCCAGATCGCGCGCAGCACCTCCGCAAAGGAAAATGGCGGCCGCGACAAGCCCCTCACCTTCCTGCAGGCCGCGGCGTTCCAATGGATCAATCCCAAGGCCTGGATGATGGCGGTGGGCGCGATCTCGGCCTACACCACCGGAAGCGACCGGCTGTATCTGGAGGTCGCCATCATCGCCGCCGTCAGCCTGGTGGTGAGCATCTTCAGCACCTTGACCTGGGCCGCCTTCGGCGCCGGCATCCGCCGCTGGCTGCGCAGCGCCATTGCACTACGCTGTTTCAACATCGCAATGGCGCTTTCACTGATCGCCTCGATGGTGCCGATCATGATCGAGATCGCGGACGCACTGATGTGAAAAACCCCGCGGGATCGCTCCCGCGGGGTTTTCATTCAAATCCTAACGTCGCTTAGCGGCGATAGGGATTGTTCGGGCGGCTGTCCCGGTAGTTCGGAGTGCCGTCATTGTCACGGTCGCGATCTACGCGATCCGGAATGCCGTCGCGGTCCTGGTCACGGCGATAGCCGCGATAGTGATTGCGGTAATTGGCGCGATACCAGTCGCGTTCACGCTGATGGCGCCATTTGTGCCAGCGATGCGAGCGGTCATAATAACCGTCATCATAGGCAAAGCCGATATCGCCAAGCCGGAACGAGAAGCTGCTGGGCTGGGCGGCGGCCGGCACGGTGGCGGTCATGCCGGCACCACACAGAAGGCCGGCGGCCAGCAGGAGTTTCATGGAGTTTTTCATAGGCATCCTTTCACAATCGAGAAGCGGCCCTGGAACCCCGAGGCCGTAAACCCTTCCGGTAAGGAAACTCTGTGACGCGGTTAATGTTCCCGCAGCCCACACCCTATTTTTCGGAGACTAGATGCCGCCGCCATCGGTCAGGTGGATGCCGCATTCATCCTTTTCCGTGCCCGCCCAGCGGCCGGCCCGGTAGTCCTCGCCCGCCTGGACGCGGCGGGTGCAGGGCATGCAGCCGATGGAGGGATAGCCGTCTTCGACCAGGGGATGGGCCGGCAGGTTGTGGCGCTGGGCGAAGGCTTCCAACTGGTGCAGGTCCCACTGCCACAGGGGATTGAAGCGGTAGCGGCCGTCATGGAATTCCACCGGCAGCATGTCGGCGCGTTCGCGGGTCTGGAAGCGCTTGCGCCCCGTCACCTGCGCCCGGAACGGCGCCAAAGCGCGGGCCAGCGGGATGGTCTTGCGGAAATCGCAGCAGGCATCGGCGTTCTTGGACCACAAGGTGCCTTCGGCATCCTTGGCCGTCCGTTCTTGCAGCGAAGGCGACAGCGAGCGCACATCGCCCAGGCCCAGCACATCCTGCAGACGGTCGCGGTAGCGCAAGGTTTCGCCGAACAGCTTGCCGGTGTTGAGGAACAGGATGGGCGTGTTGGGATCAATGTCGGCCACCAGCTTCAGCAGCACGGCGCTTTCGGCGCCGAACGACGACACCACCGCCGTCTTGCCGGCGAAATCGCCCGTCAATGCAAGCTCCAGGATGCCATGGGCGTCGCGGCCCATCGCCCTGTCCTGCAATTCCTTCAACTGCGCGGGGTTTTCCTCAGCAGCGTGGGGACGGATGCCGCGCTTGGCATCAATGACAGTGACGTTGCTCATAGCCAGCCCATCCGCACGATCAACTCGCGCACATTCTGGGAAACCTCACGCGGCGACAGGCCTTCGGAACGCCAACGGGCGCGCGCCTGCCCCAATTCCTTCAACCGCACCGTCCATTCCGGACCGAACTGGTCGGCCAGGCTTTCGCGCAGGGCGCGGGCCAGGCCCGGCACCTGCCCGCCGGTGGAGGCGGTCAGCAGCAGGTCGCCCCGGCGCACGATGGCCGGGACATGAAAATCGCACAGCGGCAGCACGTCCTCGACATTGACCAGCACGCCATGGCTACGGGCGCGGGTGGCCAGGTCGCGGGCCTCGCCTTCGGGCATGCCGGCCACGAACAGGACCTGGAGAGAGGCCAAAAGCTCGTCCGGGATGGCGTCCGGCAGCAGGCGCGCTGCCACCCCCGCCTCGGCCAGCAGGGCGGCCCTGCGGTCGCGCTCAAGCCCACGGCCGGCCAGGCCGGCCTTGAGATTTACGGGGTTCAGGACAAGGGGAAGCATTGGGCCTCTCAGGAGCAGAGAGGTATGCCCGGGAGGGGTAAAATGCAAGTTTCAGGTGGGGAATATATAATTCTACGTCAAATATGACGTATTAATAGCCCTTCAGCAGGTCAACCACGGAAACCGCGATCTTGTCGCCCTGGATCTGGATTTCGCCCTTCGCCACGGCCTTGTCGTTGGCCAGGATGGTCACCGGGTCGTCCTGGTGGCTGTCCAGCTCGATCACCGCGCCGCGGCCCATGCGCAAAAGCTGGTGCATGGGGATCACCGAGCGGCCCAGGACCACCGAGATCTCGACTTTCACATTATCGACATTGGATGCCATAGCCTGCGACCTTACATTGGTGGAACCCGGCCAGCCTGCCGGAACATGGTTTCGGAAAGCTTAATTTGGACGCCCCCGTCAAAGCCCAGGTCGAGTGGAAAGTCAGCAACCAGCCGGTGCCCTACCCCGAGGCGCTGGCCGAAATGGAGGCTCGCGCAGCCGCCATCGCCGATGGCACGGCCGGCGAGCAGGTCTGGCTGTTGGAGCACCCGCCCATCTACACCGCCGGCACCAGCGCCAATGACGCCGACCTGATTGACGCGCGCTTTCCGGTTTACCGCACCGGACGCGGCGGCCAGTTCACCTATCACGGGCCGGGACAGCGCGTCGGTTACGCCATGCTGGACCTGAAGACCCGCACGCCGGACGTGCGCGCCTATGTCCGCGACCTGGAGCAATGGCTGATCGAGACATTGGCGCAGTTCAACGTCAAGGGCGAACGGCGCGAGGGGCGTGTCGGCATCTGGGTCAGCCGTGGCATGCGCGAAGACAAGATCGCCGCGCTGGGGGTGCGCATCAAGCGCTGGGTCACCCTGCATGGCGTGGCGCTGAACGTGGAGCCGGACCTGGCGCATTTCTCCGGCATCGTGCCGTGCGGCGTGCGCGCCCATGGCGTCACCAGCCTGGCGGACCTGGGTATCGCGGTCTCGATGACGGATGTGGACGTGGCGCTGAAGCAGAGCTTCAAGAAAATATTTGGTTAGTCATTTCAAACGGGGGAATTATATGCCGCGGGTATCTGCTGCTTTTTTCATGACGGGCGCCGTGTTTCTGGCGATGGGCATGTGCTGGGGCATCGCCATGGCGGTGTCTCAGAATTTCGCGCTGGCGCCGGCGCATGCCCATCTGAATTTGCTGGGCTGGGTGACCATGTCGATCTACGGCACTTTTTACGCCCTGACCCGCGAGTCCTTCTCGCCGCGCCTGGCCTGGATCAACTATATTTGCGCCACCCTGGGCGTGGCGATCATGATCCCGTCCCTGGCGGTCATGCTCAACACCGGCAATATGGCGCTGGAACCGGTGATCGGGATCGGCAGCCTGCTCAGCCTGGTCGCGCTGCTGGTCTTCTCGGTTTCCGCGTTCCGGGAATTGAAGCGTCCGCGGCTCTAGACCGACGGCTTGCGGATAAAGCCCTTTTCGGCCGGCGGTTCGCTGTTGTGAAGATCCACGGCGCTGACCTTGGCGCCTTGCGGGCCCTTGGTGGCGTTGGTGACGAAAATCTCAACCGCCTTGGTGGGGCCGGAGACCAGCGCCTCCACCGATCCATCAGCGCGGTTGCGCACCCAGCCGTCCAGCTTCTGCGCCTCCGCCGCCATCACCAGGAAATCGCGAAAGCCGATGCCCTGGACAAAGCCATGCACATGCACCCGCAGGCTCGTAATATCGTCGCTCAAATACATCTCCTGCGGCAAAAGAATGCTCGCTTCTAACATAGTCGCCCTTATTCTCCAGACAAGATGGCCTCCTTTCCCCGCACCATTTCCCTGGCCGTATTCCGGGCCCATATCGAAAACGGCCTGTCGGTCGCCATCGGGGTGGGGCTGACCGGCGTCAGCATCGGCTGGGCGCTGGGCTTTGACGCCGCCATTGCCGCGGCCAGCGGCGCGGTTTGTGTTTCCGTTTCCGACCGCAGCGACCCGCTGCGGATGAAGCCATGGATCATGGGCTTTGCCTTCCTGGCCGCCGTGTTCTTCACTGGCCTGTCGGGCTTTGCCCGCTTCGACACCACCGCCTTCATCATCGCCACCGCCTTTGTCGGTTTGTTCGCGGGGTTGATCTCGGCTTACGGCAAATGGGTGATGAGCCTGGCGATGACCAGCGTGCTGGCCTTCGTCTTCGCCATGGGCGAGGTGTTGTCCACGCCGTCCGAGGCGGCCGATCACCTGATGCTGACCGTGTGCGGCGCCATGGGCTACATCGTCTATGCCATGGCGGTGGCCTGGCTGTTCGATGATCGCGGCCGCCGGTTGTTGCTGGCCGAGGCGATGCATGCCTTCGCCGCTTACCTGCGGGCCAAGGCGGCGCTCTACAATCCCGATACCGCCGGCCATGGCGCCTTCCGCGCCCTGATCGACGCCCATGCCGCGCTGGCCGACCGGCTGCAGGCGGCGCGCGACAGCCTGTTCGCGCGGCGCAGCCACCGTATGCAGCTCAAACGCATCGACACGCTGATCGCGCTGCTGGATGCGTTCGAGACGGTGCTGTCATCGGATGCCGACCTGGAGGCGCTGCGCCATGCGCCGCAGCGCGACCTGATGTGGCGGATGAACGCGTTCGTCGGCCAGATGGCGGAGGAAGTGGAGCGCCTGACCCTGGCGCTGCGTTTCCGCCACGGCCACACCACGCCGTTGCGCCATGCCGAGGATGCGAACGCGCTGCTGGCGGCGGTGGCGCAGGCGCGCACGGCGGCGCCCGGCGATCCCACCATCCATGCCTTCACCGCCACCGCCAACAAGCTGGTACTGGCCGACGGCTACATCGCCAACCTCGCAGCGGCGCTGGATAATGCAACCCAGCCCACCACCCTGGCGGCGGGGCTCGATCTCGACCTGTTCCGCCAGGACGCGCCGCGCGGCATCGGCGTGCTGCTGAAACAATTTCGCGGACGTTCCGCGGCGCTGCGCTATGCCATCCGTCTTTCGCTGGCGATGACCGCGGGGCTGGGGCTGACCCTGCTGTTTCCCCGCTTCGCCCATGCCAACTGGGTGCTGCTGACCATCGCGCTGATCATGCGCGCCAATTACAGCGTCACCAGCCAGCGCCGCTGGGACCGCGTCACCGGCACCCTGATCGGCTGCGCATTGGCGGTGCTGTTTATCAACACATTGCCGGCGGCCGTGCTGCTGCTGTTCATCGTGCTGGCGGTGGGCACCAGCCATGCCTATGGCCTGGTGGCCTATCGGGTGACGGCGGTGGGGGCTTCGATCTCGTCGCTTCTGCTACTGCATTTCGTGGACCCGCTGGTGCATCCGGAATTCTTCGAGCGAATCCTGGATACATTGATCGGCGCGGGGCTGAGCTGGGCGTTCAGCTACCTGTTACCCAACTGGGAGCGGGACGATCTGCCCGGCACGGTGCAGGGCCTCTTGGCGGCCGATGCCGGTTTCGCCGACGCCGCCTTGCGCCGCAGCCATTCGGCGCAAGCCTATCGCCTGGCGCGCAAGCAGACCCTGGAGGCGGTGGCGCAGCTATCCGGCGCCATCCGCCGGCTGGCGGATGAGCCCAACACCAACCGCCGCGCCCTGGCCTCGCTGGGGGAATTGCTGGGCGCCAATTACCTGTTGGCCTCGGACCTGTCGTCCATGCCGGTGCTGATGAAGTTACGGGCCCAGGACCTGGACCAAGGCGTAGCCGACACCGCCATTGCCGCCACGCGCATGCGGGTGGTGGCGCTGCTCAATGGTGGGACGCAGACGGACGACGACGCCCTGCCCCAGCGCGACAGCCTGGCCGGCATGCATGGCAGCGTGGCGATGGAAGTGCTGGGGCGGCGGCTCGATCACATCGAGCATGCCGCGCGCAAGGTGGCGCGGCTGGCGGCACGGCCCGTGATCGAAGATATCTAGTGACCGTCGTCGGACCAGTGCGGCGGGTCCTTCGGCAGCTTGATGACGCCATAGGTGGCGCCCACTGCGATCAGTTGCGGATTGGAGCCAGTCCGCGGCGTGCCCGTGATGGCATGGTTCTGGCCGTTGAAGTCACGAATCTTCAGGGTGCCCTTCCAGCCGATGGTCATGTCGATGGCGCGGCGCTGGGTGTGGCGGCTTTCCAGTGCGGCGGGAAACTGGATCTGGTAGCCGGCCATCATCTGCTTTGCCGCCGCACGGGCCCCGACGGTGGAGCCGCCATGGGTCCAGTCAATGTTCACGCCCTTCATGGGCGGCACGGCATGCGGGTCCTGGCCGCTGCCGCCGATCATGCAGCACCAATGCATCAGATAGGCGCGCTGGACCGGCCGGTAGGTGTCGGCGATGGAGACCGTGGCGCCCGCCTTGGCAAGCTGGGACAGGAAGGCGCGCACCCGGTCGCTGAAATCGGGCAGCAGGTCGTCCAGCGATTTGGAGGTGGGAAAACGCGCGCACCATTGCGGCCCGGATTTTTCAGCCATGACGATTCCCCTCAGCAGCAATAAATTACACTGAGTCGTTGCTCTTATTGTCATTCCCGGCTGAGCGCCGTGTCACGGCGCGAGGGGAAGGGAATCCAGGTCGATGCACCCCGCCGGTATCTCCCACCTGGATCCCCTTCCCTCGCGGCTTTCGCCGCTCGCCGGGGATGACAGGAAAGAACTAATCGGCCAAATCCTCCAGCACCGCCTGGATGCGATGAACCGCCGAATGAAGATCGCGCTCGGCCTCCCGCCGCCACAAGCGCAGGATCACATAGCCCGCTTCGCTGAGCAGCCGGTCGCGGACGATTGAAGCCGTCCGCTTGCCGGGCTCGCCCTCCTCCAGCAGCACCACCAGCCCGGCGTCATGCTGGGCAAAATCCAGGGTGAAGCTCTTGAACGGCGACTTGCGGCGAAAGCCCAGCGGCTTCAGCCGCACCCACAGCCGGTTGTCCAGCGTGTTTTGCGGCCGCAGCGGCTTCTTGCGCCCGATCACCGCACCGCCGCGATCAATTCCACAGCCTTGTCCAGCTCATGCGCCAGGGCGCTGGCGCGTTTCTGCGCCTCGATGTCCTCGCCCCATTTTTCGGCCTGGTAGTTCTCGTCAATGCGCGAAAGCTGGAAGGCGTAGCCGCCTGGGATGAAGCCTTCCGCCACGGCCAACGCCAGCACGGCACTGCCGGTGATGGAGGCGATGACATGCAGCGCGGCCAGGGTGAAAGGATCGAACTCGTCCAGCGCCTGGCGCAGCGCGCCCAAGGCGTCCGGCAACTGGTCCACATGGCCCAGGCCTTCCGCCACACGCATGGTCGCGCCATGGCGCTGGCGCACCCAGTCCAGCAGCGGGTCCCAGCCTTGCGCCTGCCGCGCCGCCAGGTCCGGCGGCTGGTGGGCGCGATAGCAGAGCAGGTCATTCTCGCCGAAGCGCAGGATCGCAGCGACCACGCCGCCGGGATTGAGCGCCACGCCATCAATCACCGTGTTGGCCAGGCGCAGCAGCGGCATGGTGAGGACGTTGATCTCCGCCCCCTGGCTTTGCCATTCCACCGCGATGGCCTCGGCCAATGTCTGGGTGGGCAGCGCCAGGGCGCGGCGGCCGGGGGTCTTCACCGGCTTGCCGTCCAGCAGAACGGCAAAGCCGTTGATGCCGGCGGCAACCGACACTTCTTTGTAGAAGCGCTTCATCTCTTCTTCTTGGTCTTCTTCGGCGGAAACGGATGGCTTTTGTCGTCGGGGTCAAAGCCCAGCAGCTTCCAGCTCTTGACCATGTGCGGCGGCAAGGGCGCGGTGGCCTGCAGCCGCCCGCCATCGGGGCGGCCGATATCGATGCTGCGGGCATGCAGATGCAGCTTGTCGGCGATGTCGCCGCGGCCTCTGCTGTCGGTGCCGCCATACTTGAAGTCGCCCACGATCGGGGTGCCCAGGCTGGCCAGATGCACGCGGATCTGGTGGGTGCGCCCGGTGATCGGCCGCGCCGCCACCCAGGCATACTCGGTTCCCGCTGTCGCCATCACGGCATATTCGGTAAGGGAGAACTTGGCCCCCTCCTCACCCTCTTCGGCCATCGCCATGCGTTCGTCGCGGCCACGCGGGCCATGGCCGCCTTCCTTGGCCAGCGCGCCCTTGACCACGCCGTTCTTCTGTTTGGGTACGCCGCGGGTCAGGGCCCAATAGACCTTGGAGGTGTCGCGCAGCGCGAGACTCGCCGACAGCCCCGATGCCGCCAAGGCTGTGCGCGCGATCAACAGCACGCCGGATGTATCACGGTCGAGGCGATGCACCAGCTTGGGCCGGGTGGGCTTTTCGTATTGCAGCGAATCCAGCATGCCGTCGACATGCTTGGTCAGGCCCGAGCCGCCCTGCGTCGCCAGGCCGGGCGGCTTGTCGATCACGATCACTTGCTTGTCCATGTAGAGGATGCGGTCGGCCAGGCTGCCCATATCCTTGGTCGCCAGCAGGTGCTTGGCTTCGGGTTCGGGCTTTTCCTTTTGTGGAGCCTTGGCGTGGATCACCTGCGGCGGCAGGCGCATGGACTGGCCGGCAGCGATGCGGTCGGCGGCCTTGGCGCGCTTGCCGTCCAGCCGCACTTCGCCCTTGCGCAGCAGTTTTTCCAGCAAGGTATGGGTGACATGCGGGTAATGCCGCTTGAACCAGCGGTCCAGGCGCGCGCCGTCATCGTCAGGGTCTATGGTGCGAAGCTCAGGCATAAAACATTCTGACGACCCAAAGCCCGGCGAACAGCGCCGCGATGGACAGCACCACCGACCCGATCATGTAAAACGCGGCCGCGCCATACTGTCCCTTTTGCAGCAGCAGCACGCTGTCCAGCGAGAAGGTAGAAAAGGTGGTGTAGCCGCCCAGGATGCCCACGGTGAGGAAAGCGCGCATCTCCGGCGACAGGTTCAGCTTGAGGGCGCCGGCTTCCACGATCACGCCCATCAGGAAACCGCCGGTGATGTTGACGACAAAGATGCCCCAGTTGAAGGACGCGCCCGCCGGCGTCAGCCAGCCGGCGATGCAATAACGCGCCAGGGCGCCCAATCCGCCGCCGACGCCGACCGAAAGCAACAAGCCCATTTAACCCTCCCCTGCGCGCTTAGCCCGCAGCTTGGACCAGTATTCCAGCCGCTTGGCAATCTCCCGCTCGAAGCCTGTGTCCTTGGGGGCATAGAATTGCTGGCGCGCCATGTCGTCCGGGAAATAATTCTGCCCCGAAAATCCGCCCTCGGCGTCATGGTCATACTGGTAGCCAGCGCCATAGCCCAGATTCTTCATCAGCTTGGTGGGGGCGTTGAGGATATGGGCCGGCGGCGTCAGCGAGCCATGCTCCTGCGCCGCCCGCTTGGCCGCGCCCAGCGCCACATAGACCGCGTTGGATTTGGGCGCGCTGGCGAGATAGAGCACGCATTGCGCCAGCGCCAGCTCACCTTCCGGGCTGCCCAGAAAATCGAACACATCCTTGGCGGCCAGCGCCTGATGCACCGCTTCGGGATCGGCCAGGCCGATATCTTCCACCGCCGCGCGCACCAGGCGGCGGGCGATGTAGAGCGGCTGTTCGCCGCCCGCCAGCATCCGCGCCAGCCAATAGAGCGCCGCATCCGGATCGCTGCCGCGAATGGATTTATGCAGCGCCGAGATGATGTTGTAATGCTCCTCGCGGCTCTTGTCGTAGAGCGGCATGCGCCGCTGCACCGCCGAAACCAGCGCGGCGGAGTCCAGCGGCTTGACCGCCTTCACGCTGGAGAGTTCTTCCACCAGGTTGAGCAGGTAGCGACCGTCACCATCGGCCATGGCGCGCAAGGATGCACGGGCGTCGTCGGTCAGCTTGAGCGGCTCGCCATAATGGGCCTCCGCGCGCTTGAGCAATTGTTCCAGCGCCGCATCGTCCAGCCGGCGCAGCACCAGCACCTGGGCGCGCGATAGCAGCGCGCCGTTCAACTCAAAGGACGGGTTCTCGGTGGTGGCGCCCACCAGCACCACGGTGCCGTCTTCCACCACGGGCAGGAAACTGTCCTGCTGGCTGCGGTTGAAGCGGTGGATCTCGTCAATGAAAAGCAAGGTGCCCTGCCCCATGCGGCGGCGCTGGCGGGCGGCCTCGAAAGTCTTTTTCAGGTCGGCAACGCCGGAGAACACCGCAGACAATTGCTCGAAATGCAGATTGAAGGCCGTGGACAACAGCCGCGCGATGGTGGTCTTGCCGGTGCCCGGCGGCCCCCACAGGATGATGGAAGTCGGCCGGCCATTGCCCACCATGCGGCCCAGCGGGCCTTCGGGATTGAGCAGGTGGCCCTGCCCCACCACTTCCGGCAGGGCCTGGGGCCGCAACCGGTCGGCCAAAGGCCGGGGCGCGTCGTCGGCCAAGCCGCCGGATTCGAACAGGTCGCTCATGGACGCTGTATATCAATAAAAAAGGCCCCGCGGGTGGTTCCGCGGGGCCTCTTTTTAGACCGTCCTTACAGGTGCCACTTCACCCCGAAAGACAGGTTGTTCGACCGGTTGCCGATCTGGGTCAGGCCGCCGGCATTCACATTGTGGGCGTCCTGATAGCGATACTCGGCGAACAGGCTGGCCCATTCGGAAGCGCGGTATTCCACCCCGCCAATGGCCTGCCAGCCCAGCACGGTGGAACCGCCATGGTTGCCCACGCCATTGTCGACATTGGTATTGACCGCGCCCAGGCCGCCGCCGCCATAGACACCCCAGGGCGTGCCGGTGAACACCGGCAGGTGGTAGATCAGGTTGCCCATATAGGAACTGGTTTGCAGCCGGGCATTGTTGTTGCCGGCGTAGGTGGACTGGCCGAACAGACCGTCGGCTTCGACGGAAAAGTCCGGCAGGTTCCAGCGGTCGAGGGTGGTGCCGATACGGGCGCCGACATTGAAGCCGGTATCCATGTCGAACTTGGCGCCGCCGACGCGCAAGGCGGGCGCGAAGGTCGGCCCGCCCAGAACCGAAACATACGAGTCGGCCTGGGCCGCAAATGTGCCGAGGATCAACGCCGCGGCCGACGCAACAAACAGTTTTTTCATATCAGTCCCTTTGCATGTGCCCCCCATGCACAAGGGCTAACGCAGTCGCGTTGCTGCAGTCGCGTTACAAGCGTGAAACTGCTGAAGAATTGATCGCGGGCAACAAGCGGTAATATTTCGCCGAGTTTAGTTTTGGGTGATGATCACAAATGTGATGATCGGCCCCGCTGCGCGGCTCGTGCCTCACCCTTCGACAGAAAGCGCCAGCTTGCGTCCACCGCGTTCCACAACCATGTCCCAGCGGTTGGCGCCGTTCAGCGCCCGCACCAGTTCCCCCACCCTGTTGATGGTGGTGCCGTTGATGCTGCGCACGATGTCGCCGGTCCGAAAGCCGTAATTGGAGGCGATGGCGCCCGGATTGACCGAGACGATGGCGACGCCCTTGGCCATCACGTCCATCTGCAGTTCGGTGGCGGTGGCGGGCGAGATATTCTGCACCTTGGCGCCCGCCAGCGGATTGCGTCCGGCAATGGTTTGCAGATCGCGCGGCGGATTTTCCGGCGGCAGTGCCACGGTCACGGTGATGTCGCGCGCGGTCTTGCCGGAAGCGACATGCATTTTCACACTGTCGCCCGGCCGGTGGGTGGCGGTGCGGTAATTCAACGACTGCATGTCGTCCACCGCCACGCCGTCCACCGACTGCACCACCTCGCCCGATTTCACGCCGGCGCGGCCCAGCGGGCCGTCAGGATAGACTTCCTTGATCAGCACACCGCCGGGACGCGGCAGGCCCAGCGACGTGGCGATGGCGCTGGTGACCGGCTGGCCGCTGGCGCCGACCCAGGCCAGGCGCAGGCTGCCCTGGGCGCCGCTCTTGGCGCCTTCGACACCTTCCACCACCCGCCGGGCCAGGTTGGCGGGAATGGCAAAGCCGATGCCGATGCTGCCGCCGCTGCGCGAATAGATGGCGGTGTTGATGCCAGCCAGCTTGCCGTCGGTGGTGACCAGCGCGCCGCCGCTATTGCCCGGATTGATGGCGGCGTCGGTCTGGATGAAGAACTGGTAGTCGCTGGCGCTGATCTGGGTGCGCGCCAGCGCGGAAACAATACCCATGGTCACGGTCTGGCCGACATTGAAGGGATCGCCGATCGCCAGCACCAGGTCGCCCACCTGCACCTGGTCGGAATCGGCGAACGGCACCACCGCCAGGCGCTCGCCCTTGGGATCAATCTTCAGCACAGCCAGATCCGTGCGCGGATCGGCCAACAGCACCTTGGCCTTGAACTCGCGCTTGTCGGACAGCGCCACGGTGATCTCGTTGCCGCCTTCCACCACATGATTATTGGTCAGGATCAAGCCGTCGGCGCGCACGATGACACCAGAACCCAATGACTGCTGCACCCGCTGACGCATCTCTGGCGTGCCGAACAGCCGGCTGAACAGGGGATCGTTGAAGAAGGGATTGGCCTGGGCCTGCACCACCGTCTTGGAATAGACGTTGACCACGGCGGGGCCGATGCGGCGAACGATCGGCGCGAAGGTGAGCTGCACTTGCCCCATCGATGCCGGCGCGGCCGGCAAAGCGCGCGGCGCCGGCGGCGCCACGCGCAATGGTTCGGACTTGACGGCGGGCGGCTTGGTGTCGGCGGTCAAGGCGGGTACGGCATAGAATGCCGCCGCGGCCAGCGCCACGGCGCCCACGACAAGCGAAATCGTCTTCGTCACTCTCAGCCTCCGACAGTCTTGCGCAATGCTATTTGTTGCCCGTGGCGCAGTTGCGATATTTCAGCACTGTCGCCAGTGTATCCGCTTCCGCGCCTTCCTTGCAGGTGGCCATCACGGCGCGGGCAACGGTGCTCATCTCGTCCTTCATGTTGCGGGCCTTGTAAGCCTCATTGTCCACGCAATAGCCGGTCTGCACGGCACGGTTATGCTGCGCGACATAGGAAGCATAGGCCGCCTGCGAGGCCGGGCTTTCGGCCACCGGGGTTTCCACCGGAATGCGGTCGGGCGGCACCCCTAGGGCGTTGGCCTTCTGTTCCCGGCTCATATCAGTGACGGTGAGCATCTTGGGCTGGACCGGCACCTCGCAACTGTCGCGGGGACCGCAGGCGGCCAGGCCAAGGGCCAGTATCGGCAGGCAAATCCAGTGTTTCTGCATGGTCATGACCTTTCGAGTTCCAAATCAAAGTCACAACGTTTCAAGAACAAAAAAGGGCGGCATTGCTGCCGCCCATTTTCATCAGGATTTGGGCCGAAATCAGGCTTCGGCGTCTTCGGAAACTTCCACCGGGCCCGAATCCAGGCCCTTGGCGGCCTCGTCCCGGTCGATGAATTCGATGATCGCCATGGGGGCATTGTCGCCATGGCGGAAGCCGGCCTTGAGCACGCGGGTGTAGCCACCCGGACGGCCGGCATAACGCGGGCCGATCACGTCGAACAGCTTGGTGACCTGGTCGGCGTCCTTGATCTGGGCCAGCGCCTGGCGGCGGGCATGCAGGTCCTTGGCGCCGCGGCGCGACAGGGTGACCAGCTTCTCGATCACGGGACGCAGATCCTTGGCCTTGGGCAAGGTGGTCGTGATCTGCTCGTGCTTGATCAGCGCGGCGGTCATGTTGCCCCACATCGCCTTGCGGTGCGAAGCGGTGCGGTTGAACTTGCGGCCTTGGTTGCCGTGACGCATGGGAGTGGCTTTCTAAAAGATCAGTATTGGTCTTCGTAACGCTTGGCGAGGTCTTCGATATTCTCGGGCGGCCAGCCGGGCACTTCCATGCCCAGGTGCAGGCCCATCTCGGCGAGAACGGCCTTGATCTCGTTCAGCGACTTGCGGCCGAAGTTCGGGGTGCGGAGCATCTCGGTTTCGGTCTTCTGGATCAGGTCGCCGATATAGACGATGTTGTCGTTCTTCAGGCAGTTGGCCGAACGCACCGACAGTTCCAGCTCGTCCACCTTCTTCAGCAGCACCGGATTGAACGCCAGGTCGGGCTTG
>CANJJD010000008.1 GCA_947474645.1 Alphaproteobacteria bacterium
CCCTTGCCCTGAGAGATCAAAACTTCAATCTGGCGTAGCAAAATCACTATCTGCTCCGCGCTAAAACACTTCTTCGGCATAACTAAGGTCCTTTCCAAGTCAGTTTCTCTCAAACCGCTTGGTACAAAAAGACCCGGTCAGGTCAATCTGGCGCAGCAGACCGCGCTGGCCTTCAACAGCCAGGCCAATGCCAACGCCGCCTATCCGCCGCCTACGTCCCTGACGGGCCGCGCCACCGGCCTGCTTTCCACGGACAGCTTGAACTTCACCGGCAAGACCACGGTGGCCGTCACCGACCCCAGCGGCAAGCTGGTGTCGCGCATTGACGTGAACTTCACCGCCGGCACCTTGTCGGTAAATGGCGGCGCCTCATCTTCGCTGGGTTCGCCCGCCACCATCGCCAGCATGACCGCCGCGCTGAACACCGCGCTGGGCGGCGGCGGTTCGGCCAGCTTCGCCAACGGCCAGCTTTCGATTTCCGCCACCGGCGGCAACGGCATCCTGGTGCAGGATGATGCCGCCACGCCGTCGTCGCGCGGCGGCGCCGGCTTCTCGCAGTTTTTCGGCCTGAACGACGTTTTCCAGGCCCAGATGCCTTCCATCACCAGCACCGGCCTGGCCGCCGGCGACGCCAGCGGCATCGCCGCAGGCGGAGTGATCGCCCTGTCGCTCAAGGGCCCGGACGGCGACATCGTCAGGAATGTCAGCATCACCACCACGGCCGGCCAGACCATCGGCAATATCGTGACGGCGCTGAACACCGCGCTGGGCGGGGCCGCCACCTTCACCCTGAACAGCGACGGCTCGATCTCCACCGCCACCAGCGCGCTTTATCCCGGCTACTCCGTCAATGTGACGAACGACAGCACCCAGCGCGGCACCACCGGCGTGAGCTTCAGCCAGATTTTCGGGCTGGGCGCCAACGCCCAAACCATGCAGGCCAACAATTTCAACCTGACCCCGGCGCTCAGCGCCAATCCCGCGCGGCTGGGCATTGCCAGCCCCGCGATCACCGGCTCCACCGTGGTGAGCGACACCATCGTGTCGGCGGGCGACAATGCCGGCGCCATCGCGCTGCAGAATGTCATCACCCGCAGCCAGAGCTTCCACGCCGCCGGCGGCATCGCCGCCCAGGCCTCGTCGCTGTCCGACTATGCGGCGACTTTCTACCAGAACCTGGCGACCCAATCGAACGCCATCAGCGCCAACCAGACCACCCAGGACGACCGGCTGGCGGAAGCCAATTCCCGCGTCTCTTCCAATTCGGGCGTGAACCTGGACGAAGAGCTGACCGCGCTGTCGTCGTACCAGCAGGCCTATGCCGCGGGGGCGCGCATCCTCAGCGTGGTGGACCAGCTTTACCGGACCCTGCTCGAGATTCAGTAAGGAAGAATAGCCATGAGCATTGATCGCGTCGCCACTTCTGCCCAGACCGGCTACTTTCTCAGCCAGCTCCAGAATGCCGGATCCGCGCTGGACAAGGTGCAGGAGCAGATTGCCTCGGGCAAGAACGCCAACACCTATGCCGGGTTCGGCGACAAGACCCAGCTCTTGACCGCGACCCTCTCGGCCAATGCGCGCAACGCCGCCTATACCGGCGCCACCAAGTTCGCCGTCACCCAGGTTGACCTGCAGGACACCCAGCTCACCGGCCTGTCCAGCCTGGCCGCGACCTTGAAGAAGGCGGTCAGCGATGCGGTGGCCAACAATGACGCCACCGGGTTGATGACCCAGGCCCAGAGCATCTTCGACCAGGCCAGCGCCATCCTGAATTCCAAGGATGCCAATGGCGACTATATCTATGGCGGCGGCAAGACCGACGTGGCGCCGATGGCGGTGGGAACGCTGGCGGCGTTGCAGGCCGCGCCCTCGACGGCCAGCGCCTTCGCCAACGGCAATCTCAAGAAATCGGTTCAGGTGGCTGACGGCGTGTCGGTCACCTATGGCGTCACCGCCTCCGACGTCGCCACCGGGTTGATGCAGGCGTTGAAGGACATCGCCGCCTTCGATGCGGGCGGCAGCGGCAATTTCAACGCCGCCGCCAGCCTCAGCTCGGCGCAGAATACGTTCCTGACCGGCGCCATCGCCCAGATCACCACGGTGAACGTCAACCTGAACGCCACCACCGCCGCCAACGGCTACATCTCCAACCGGCTGACGGACGCCCAGACCCAGCAGCTCTCGATGGACACGCTGTACAAGGGCTTTGCGTCCAATATCCAGGATACCAACATGGCGGACGCCGCCACCCAGCTTTCGCTGAACCAGACCCAGTTGGAGGCCGCCCTCCAGGTCACCGCCGGGTTGCACCAGCTTTCGCTGCTGAATTACCTGCCGATCGGCGGGGGTTAAGCCTTAAATCTTGCTGTGTAAGGAGCGGTTTGCGATAGCAAACGAAACGGTCCAGTGGACCGTTTCGAGCGACGAACGCCCCGAGCTTAGGCGAGGGGCACGGCAACCTCACCAGCGCTAAATTCTTGCTGTTCCCGCTCACCGGTCCTATACGACCGCCCCATGAGTGAGAGCGTTCTCAAGCCCGGGAGCCGTGTCGTCGCCGCCATGTCCGGCGGCGTGGATTCCTCCGTCACCGCCGCGCTGCTGAAGAAGCAGGGTTACGATGTCGTGGGCATCACCTTGCAGCTTTATCCGGAAGACAAGACGCCGGCGCGCAAGGGCGCCTGCTGCGCCGGCGCCGACATCTATGACGCCAAGCGCGTGGCGCAGGGCCTGGGCATTCCCCATTATGTGCTGGATTACGAAAGCCGCTTCCGCAAGGCGGTGATCGAGGATTTTGCCGACAGCTATGCCAAGGGCGAGACGCCGATCCCCTGCGTGCGCTGCAACCAGAAAGTAAAGTTCGCCGACCTGCTCGACACCGCGCGCGAACTGGGCGCCGAGGCCATGGCCACCGGCCATTATGTGCGACGGGTGGAGGCCGCGGCCGGCGCCGAGCTGCATGCCGCGGCTGATCCGGTGCGCGACCAGAGTTATTTCCTGTTCGCCACCACGCAAGCGCAACTGGATTACCTGCGCTTTCCCCTGGGCGACATGGACAAGCGCGAGGTGCGCGCCATCGCCGCCGAGCTGGGGCTGGTCAATGCCGCCAAGCCCGACAGCCAGGACATTTGTTTTGTGCCCAGCGGGCACTACAGCGACATCGTGGATCGCGTGCGCCCCGATGCGGCGCGCGCCGGCGACATCGTGGACCAAGCCGGCAAGGTCCTGGCCCGCCATGACGGCATCACCCATTTCACCGTCGGCCAGCGCAAGGGGCTTGGCCTGTCGGGCAATGAAGAACCGCTGTTCGTGCTGAAGCTGGATGCGGTCAATGCACGGGTGGTGGTGGGGCCGCGCTCGGCGCTGGGCTCTTCGAGCATGCTGTTGAAAGACGTGAACTGGCTGAGTGTGCCGGGTGCCGCGTTCGAAGCGCGGGTCAAAGTGCGCTCCATGCGCCCGCCGGTGGCGGCATTGGTGACGCCCCTGGCCGGCGGCACAGCAAGGGTAGAACTTGCGGCGGCGGAAGAGGCCATCGCGCCGGGCCAGGCTTGCGTCTTTTATGGCGCCCAGGACAGCCGGGTGCTGGGCGGCGGCTGGATCCAGCGGCGGGCCGCGGTCACCGCAGCGGAAGCGGCAGTGGCCGGTTAGCGGGGGCATATTCCCGGACCCGTGCAGCAAGGCTTGCCCGGCTGGACAGGCTCACCGCCGGCAAGCCATAAATCCCCGCAACAAGGGGCTTGGCATGAAAACCGGAATTCGCGGATCGGCCGTTATCGGCGGCCTGGTGCTGATGGCCGCCGCGGCAATGGCGCAGAATTATCCGGCTCCGCGCGTGACGGGCGGCGAGCCTGTCATGGGTGCCGCAGGCCATATCACCTTGGCGCCCAATCCGCTTCCGACCTATGCCCCGGTGACCGACGAGAAGCTGCGCAATCCCGATCCCAATGACTGGATCATGATGCGCGGCAATTACGAAGGTTATGGCTACAGCCCGCTCAATCAGATCGACAAGACCAATATCAAAAACCTGCGGCTGGTGTGGTCGCGGGGCATGGAGACGGGGATCAACCAGCCCACGCCCATCGTCCATGACGGCGTGATGTTCTTAGGGAATCCCAACGATGTCATCCAGGCGATTGATGCGGTCTCGGGCGGCCTGTTGTGGGAGTATCGGCGCAACCTGCCGGAGCTGAAGAAAATCCTCAGCGGCCACTGGGGACAGCGCAAGCGCAGCGTGTTCCTTTATGGCGACAAGCTCTACACGGTGACGCGCGACAATTTCCTGGTCGCGCTGGACGCCAAGACCGGCAAGCAATTGTGGGAAGTGAACCGGGGCGGCGATCTTTATGCCACCAACACCACCGGCCCGATCGTGGTGGACGGCGTGGTGGTGGCGGGCGCCACTTGCCAGTATGCGCCGTTCGGCTGCTTTGTTACCGGCAATGATGCGCAAACCGGCAAGGAGCTGTGGCGCAACTATGTGATCCCCAAGCCGGGCGAGCCGGGCAATGAAACATGGGGCAACCTGCCCTTCGACAAGCGCCAGATGACCGGCGTGTGGGGACCGATCACCTATGATCCGCAACTGGACCTGATTTATTACGGCTCCAGCGGCGTGGGGCCGGCGGCGGAAGGCCAGCGCGGTAATTTCGGCGCCACCATGGCGGGGACCAATACGCGCTTTGCCGTGAAACCCAGGACCGGCGAGATCGTCTGGCGGCACCAGGTTTTGCCGCAGGACAATTGGGACCAGGAATGCACCTTCGAGATGATGCCGATCACCACGGCCGTCAATCCCGATCCCAAGGCGGACGGCATGATGGCGGTCGGCCGCGGCGCCAAAAGTGCAACGCGCAGGACCTTGACCGGCGTGCCCTGCAAGACCTCCATCATGTGGAGCTTCGATGCCGCCAAGGGCGACTTCCTGTGGGCCAAGTCCACCGCGGTGCAGAACCTGGTCAACAAGATCGACAACCGGGGCAAGGTCACCGTCAATCCTGCGATGGTGATGACGGACATCCACAAGACCTATTCCATCTGCCCGACCCATGCCGGCGGCCGCGATTGGCCGTTCTCCGCCTACAGTCCGCAGACCAATGTGATGTATGTGCAGCTTCAGAATCTCTGCACCGACATCAAGGTGCGGGCCGACAATATTCCCAGCAAGCTGCCCGACGGATACAATGTCCTGGGTGTCGCGAAACTTTCGGAAGGCCATTCCGGCATCGGCCGCATCGATGCGATATCGGTGGAAACCGGCAGGACGATCTGGAGCTGGGAAAACAAGGCGACGAATTATTCGCCTGTCCTGGCGACGGGTGGCGGGCTGGTGTTCAACGGCGCCCTTGACCGCTATCTCCGCGCCTTCGATCAGAATGACGGCAAGATCGTATGGCAGACCCGGTTGGGCTCGCATGTGAGCGGCGCTCCGGTCACCTTCAGCAAGGACGGCAAGCAATATATCGCCGTGGCGGCGGGCGGCGGCTTTGGCGGCGGCAATTCCCCAAGGCTTTTCCCGGAGATTGACCAGCCCAGCGGCTCGAACATGGTGTATGTGTTCGCCCTGCCGGAATAAGGCCGCACCTTGTATTATCCCCGATAAAGGCGCATAGCCCTCCCGCGACTGCTCCAGAAGAAGCGCCAATCCCGACCCGCCTCGCGCGCGCCTGGCCAGACCCTTCCGACTTGATGTTTTCGCCTTCCTGACATCCGTCCGGATGATCAATCGCAAGGAAACCATCATGACTATCGGAACCGTAAAGTTTTTCAATTCTGCCAAGGGCTTTGGCTTCATCGCGCCGGAAGGCGGCGCCAAGGATGTGTTCGTTCACGCCACGGCGCTGGAAGCCGCCGGCATGACCTCCTTGTCGGAAGGCCAGAAGGTGTCGTTCGACATCCAGCCCGACGCCAAGGGCTCCAAGGCCGTGAACCTGCAGAACGCCTAAATCGTCTCTCAAGGCAGGCGGCGGAGGACATTCGTCCTCGCCGCCTGTTTTGTTTTCACCGACCCGAAAAGGACATGCCATGTCTCAGGACCGCGCACCGCGCGCCACCATCGTGGAAGAACTGGTCGCCGCACTGGCGCCGCATCCCGCGGGGCTTCGGCGCTGGTCGGTGATGCGCGCGATCCGCAAGGGCCGCGAGGCCGTGGCGCGCGAGATCCCGCTGAAGCTGGAAGCCGATGTGGAACGCACCTTCCGCCAGTTCTGCAGCGGCGACGGCATGCGCGCCTCCGGCACGGCGCTGTTTTACCGTCCCGCCGAAAAGGCCGGCGAGGTCTGGGCGCTCGCCGCCCGGCCGGACGCCGCCAACGAACCCACGTCCCAGGAATAAAGAGTCATGGCGCCCAGACCCCCCAACTATTCGCAAGACCGGCTGCAGCGCGAGCGCGCCCAGGCTGCCAAGGTGAAAGAAAAAGCCGATCGCCGCGCCGAGGAGACCGCGCGCCGCAAGGCCGAACAGGTCAAGCCGCCCGAGGACAGCGCGAGCTAATCCTTATTTTGCCTTGGGCAGGGCGAAGACATAGACGGCGTGGCCCACCAGCGGGCGATTGCGCTCGAACGCGAACATGCTGCTGGGCCTGATCTGCGGGCTGCCGCCGTTATAGCCGGTCGGCACCGCCACGAACTGCTCGCCATTCACGCTGAAGGTTGTCGGAAAACCCTGCGCCGTCGTCCCTAACCGGGTGGTCCACAAGGTCTTGCCGGTCTTCACGTCGAAGGCGCGGAAGGTGCGGTCCCAGTCACCGACAAAACCGATGCCGCCCGCCGTGGTCATTGTGCTGGTCAGGAAGGGCGCCCGTTGCTGGAAGGTCCAGACCGGCTTCAGGTCCTTTACCCGGTAGGCGCTAACCCGCCCCATATTGCCGTCCGATCCGGGCGCTTCGTAATTGCCGATCATGTCGCCCTGCGAAGTGACGCAGATCTGATCCAGCGGAAAGATGATCAAGTCTTCTTCGGGCACGTAGCTCGCGGCCGGCCAGTTATGGCCGCCCGACTGGGCCGGGCATGACGGACGCGAACCGCCCGGCTCGGGATGCAGGATATCGGAGCGGTAGGTGCCGCGGCCGGTCTTGCGATCGATCTTGGTGAAGACGTTTTGGAAAACCATCGGCACATAGTCCAGGAACTTGCCGGTTGTGCGGTCCAGCTTCCACAGAATGCCCGGCTTGCCGGCGGTCAGAAGAAGTTTCTGCGAGCCATGGTCGATCAGGATCTTTTCATAGACCTCATCGAGATCCAGGCCTTCGTCCGGCGCGGACTGGTGAAACCATTTGAGCTTGCCGGTATCCACGTCCAGGGCGAGCGTGGCGTTGCTGAACAGCTTGTCGCCGATGCCATGCTTGCCGGCCTTGGCCTGGCCGGTGCCCCAATAGGTCAGCCGCAGCTTGGGATCATAGGTGCCCGCGATCCAGGCGTCAGCGCCGGCCCGCTGTGCGTTGGTCATGTCGCCCCAGCTATTTCCGCCCGGCTCGCCGGTATAGGCGACGGTGGAGAATTTCCAGATCTGGCGGCCGTCCTTCGGGTCATAAGCGGCGATGAAGCAGCGATCTTCCAGCGAGGCTTCGTCGCAGACGCCGCGCCCGACGATGAGCTTGCCGTCGGCGATCATCAACCCGCCGATCTTGTCGCGGCCGTAATCGGTATGCTTGAACTTCCAGTTGATCTTGCCGGTACGCGCGTCCAGCGCATACAGCGTCGCATCGCTGGCGGGATAGAAGAGCTGGTTGCCATACAGCACCATGGCGCGCGCCGTGGCGTTGACCTGGTTTTCCAGCCGGGGGCCCAGGGAATGTTCCCAGATCAGGTCGCCGGTCGCGGCGTTGAGCGCCTGCACCTTGTTGTTGATGGCGGTGGAGACGAACATCACCCCGTCATGCACCATGGGCGTGATCTGCTGGCGCTCGCCATCGTCCAGCGACCAGACCCAGCGAAGCTGCAGATTTTTCACATTCTCGGTATTGAGCTGCTTGAGCGGCGAATGGCTCCAGCCGGCATAATTCTGGTAATGCATCAGCCAGTCATTGGCCGGCGGATTCAGCAGCATCTCTTCGGTGACGGGCGTGTAGTTCGCGGCCGTTCCCGGAAAGGTGATGCCGGTGGGGGCAGGCATGCCGCTGAGGCTGAGGTAACCCGCATAGGAATCGCGCCGTGTCGGCAGAATGGTGTTGATCGCAATCTCCGTGGTGGAGGTCAAGGCGGCGCTGCCGGGCGTCGCGCCGTTGCCTTTGAGAATATAGGCGACCACGGATGCGGTTTCGGCGTCGGTCAGGCTGCCGGGATTGTTGAACGGCATGGTGGTCTTGATGCGGGTATAAAGATCCTTGGTGCCGCGCGCTCTCCAGGTGTCTGTGAAGCCCGGGCCGATAAGCTTGATCGTTTCACCGCCGGCTTCATGGCAGGCGGCGCATTTGCCGTCATACACGGCCTTGCCGGCTTGCGCTTGCGCGTCGGTGAAGGGGCCAGGCGCGATGCCGGTCTGCGCCACGGCGCCCCACACAAACAGGCCGGCCGCGCCCGCAACCCCCAGCGTGAGGACCGCGGCGGCGGCTTGCAGCGAAACATTTTTCCGGCCCTTGATCATGTCTCTTGCCATTAGCTGTTGTTCTTTCTCGCCGCGCTGCTGTTCTCGTCTTCGAGAAAGTTCGGGATGTACCAGTCGCCCATCTGCGGCTCATCCTGTCCGACGGTGACGTGCGCGGGCTGGAACCAGCCCCACAAATTGCCCTTGGGCGCGCTCTGGCTGTTGAGCATGACGTAAAGCCTGCCGCGCTTCAAAGCGCCCACCTGATCCGGCGTCAGGGTGAAGGTGCCAGAAATCTCCCCGCTCTGTGCTTGCGGGATCGCAAGGTCGCCGATGGCGGGTCCAACGCCGCCCATAACGTTGCCGATGTGCAGGCGCGCCTCGGTCGCGGGCGAGGACAGGCCGGCGAACTTGCCTTGCAGCGAGAACTTGTTGTTGTCGAGCACCGCCAGCACCGTGCCGCGGCCCTGGACGTTGGCGCCCTGGCGGCCGTTTTTCGGCGTGGGGCCGATATCGGTCTGGTAATTGTCAGCGGCAAAGGCCGGCGCGCAAAAGACGCAAAAGATTGCCGCGGCGAGGGGATGCAAAACACGTTTCGAGATCACGATGCGATTCCTCCGGCCATGATTGCCCGGGCCAAGCTTTCCAGTTCCCACCCTCGAGTCAACGGTATCAATAAAGCGGCGCTTGAGGACGGAAAATTCAGCAAAATCCGGCCAAAAACCGGCCAAACCGGCGAAAAACTTGACAGTCCCGAGGCCCCCGGACTACATCCCGCGCCCGGACACAGGTGCGTCCGTCCCGGCTTGGCAGCGTAGCTCAGTGGTAGAGTAGGGGAATCATAATCCTTTGGTCGCAGGTTCAAATCCTGCCGCTGCTACCATTCATTCCCGTTCGCACCGCGAACGGGAATGAATGCCGGACATTCTGCAAGGGATATGTCCGTGACCGCCGCTCCGACCTTTGCCGACATCCAGAACGCCCAGGCCGCGATCGCGCCTTATCTGGTGCGCACTCCCACCCGCCATTCGCGCACCCTGTCGGGCATCGCCGGCTGCGACGTGTGGCTGAAATTCGAGAACCGGCAATTCACCGCCAGCTTCAAGGAGCGCGGTGCGCTGAACCGCATCCTCGCGCTGAGCGCGGCGGAACGAAAGCGCGGCGTGGCGGCGATGAGCGCCGGCAATCATGCCCAAGGCGTCGCTTATCATGCCGGACGCCTCGGCATTCCGGCCACCATCGTGATGCCGGTGACCACGCCCTTCAACAAGATCAAGCATACCCGCGACTTCGGCGCCACCGTGATCCAGCATGGCGCCAGCCTGGTGGAAGCCGATGCCGAAGCACGGCGCATCGCGGGCGAACAGGGCCTGACTTTCATTCATCCCTATGACGATCCGCTGGTGATCGCGGGGCAGGGCACCTGTGCGATGGAAATGCTGGAGGACGTGCCCCAGCTCGATGCCCTGATCGTGCCGGTGGGCGGCGGCGGGCTGATCTCGGGCTGCGCCATCGCCGCGCATGCGATGAAGCCGGGTTTGAAAGTCTATGGCGCCCAGAGCGCGCTTTATCCGGCCATGTTCGATGCCATGAAAGGCATCGCCCCGCCGCCCGCGCCGCTGGTGGCCACCATCGCCGAAGGCATCGCGGTCAAGCAGCCGGGCGCGCTGACCACGGCCATCTGCAAGGATTTGGTCACTGACATCTTCGTGGCGGGCGAGGACGAGATCGAGCACGCCCTGGCGATGATCCTGGACATCGAAAAGACCGTGATCGAAGGCGCGGCGGCGGCGGGCTTTGCCGCGCTGCTGGGCCATGCGACCCAGTTCCAGGGCCAGCAGGTCGGCGTCGTGATGTCGGGCGGCAATATCGACATGCGGCTTCTGTCCAACGTTATCCTACGCGAACTGACCCGCGAGGGGCGCATCATCCTGCTGGTGCTGCAGATCGAGGACCGTCCCGGCCAGCTCGCCGACATTTCCCGCATCATCGCCGATGCCGGCGGCAATGTGCTGGAAGTCTCCCACAACCGCATGATGGCCGGCATTCCCGCCAAGTCGGCCACCCTGGAGCTGGTGGTGGAGGCGCGCGACGCCGAACATGCCCAGGCGATCCGCGACCAGCTTGCGGCGCGCGGGTTCAAGCAGCTCTAGGAACCGGAAGCACGCCCCGGTGTTTGCTTAACGCAAAGCCCTGGAGAGCCGCATGTCCGACAACAAGTCCCCCGAAGATGTCTGGAAACTGATCCAGGACATTCCCATGGCGCTGCTGGTCACCCATGCGGGCGACCGGCTGGATGGGCGCCCCATGGCGGCCACCGCCAAGAAGGACGAGGGCGCCATCTATATCCTGGCCAACAAGGGCGAAGACTCCGACCGGCAGATCCAGGCCGGCAGCGAAGTGCTGCTGTCCTTCCAGAAAGGTGTCAGCTTCGTGGTGGTCCATGGCAATGGCCGTGTTTCCGACGACCGCGCCAAGATCAAGGAATTGTGGAACGCCTTCGACAAGGCCTGGTGGGACGGCCCGGAAGACCCGCGCATCCGGCTTCTGACGATCACCCCGTCCGCTGCGGAATATTGGGAAAGCCCCGGCAAGCTGATCGCCTATGCCGACATGCTGGTTGCCGCCGCCACCGGTACGAAGCCGTCCACCGGCGAGCATGGCAGCGTCCGGCTTTAGCGGTTCGCCCCGTAAGCGGTAAGGTTAGCGCCCCACGATTAACCTTGCCCGCAGGGACTGTTTCACTTTGGCACAGGCTGTTCCTAACACTCAGGCCATGCGGGGCCTGTTGCCAATTCCAAGAAGCGTGGCGCAGCTCACCGGCGTGCTGGTGACGGGCATCGTCGCCTTCGGCACCGACGTGGAAGTCTATTACTCCGTACCACTGGGCGTATTCGCGGGCGCGCTGGCCATGTTCTTTGTGTCGCTGTCGGAAGCGCAGGACGCCTACAAGGCGCGCTGGGACCAGAACGCCGCCTACAAGGCGCGGGTGGAGAAATACAAATAGTCTTGATGGCCGTGCCGGACGCTTCTTAAGCGCCTTCGGGCGGGATGCTGTTCAGCGTGGCTTCCAGTTCCTGGAAGCTGGGCTGGTATTCGCTCGGCACGCTGCCGCGGCCGATTTCCACCGACACCTGCGCCGCATTGCCGTGCAGATGCGCGACCAGGATGTCGCGGATGACGTGATAGAACAACGCATCCTCGTCGATCACCGCCTTCAGGCGGGTGCCCATCGGGCCGACAATGCCGTAAGCCAGGAAAACGCCCAGAAAGGTACCGACCAGCGCCGAACCGATCATGCCGCCCAGCACTTCCGGCGGCTCGCTGATCGCGCCCATCGTCTTGATGACGCCCAGCACGGCGGCGACGATGCCCAGCGCGGGCAACCCGTCGGCCATGGACTGCAGCGCATTGGCGCCGACCAGGGCTTCGTGGTGATGCTTTTCGAGCTGCTTTTCCATGGCGGTTTCGACCTGGTGCGGATCTTCCAGGCTCATGGTCATCATGCGCAGCGTGTCGCAGATGAAATCCAGCGCGAAGTGATCCTTCATGATCTTGGGATAGCGCTTGAAAATCGAGGACTCTTCGGGCTTTTCGATATGGGCTTCCAGGGCGATCAGGCCCTTGGACTTCATTGTCTTGGTCAGCAGGAAAAGCAGGCAGAGCAGGTCGTTATAATCCTTGGGCTTCCACATCGGCCCGGAGATCACCTTGCCCAGCGAGCCGGCGATCTTCTTCATGTTGTACATGGAGCCGGCGATCAGCATGGCGGCGATGGCGGCGCCGAAGATGGTCAGCATTTCGTGCGGCGCGGCATGGATCACAACTTCCAGCGAGCCGCCGGTCATCAGGTAACCGCCGAACACGCAGACGAAGAGGACGACAATGCCGCCGATCTGAAGCATGAAAAGAAAGCCCGAAAATTTCCTTCCCGTCAGTATTAACGGCAGGGCTTAAGGAGCGGTGAATTGTTCCGTCTTGTGGGGGCTTTAAAGCGTTAACGCTTGGTGACCCATAAGGACTTAGCGCGATGCATCCGCGATGCGATGCGCCACCAGGGCCGCCAACTGGCGCGCCACGACCTCGCCCAGCTTTACGTCATCATCTTCGGCGCGGGCGGCGCGGGCAATGGCCGCGACGTGCAGGTTCACGATCACCGTGTCGATCGGCTTCTTGATCCGGTACATATCGTCCATGTAGCGGCACAATATGTCGGCGATCCGCCCGGTGGTCATCAGGCCCGCCGTCTCCGCAAAGCCGCGGATTTCATGGACCTTGTCGAACACGCAGGACATGTCCCCGGCGCAATCTTCCAGCTCATCGACATATTGCAGGATGGCGGCGCGCATCGGCGGCACGGCGGCTTCGAACGCCACTTGCGCCTTCACCGAGGTCTGGGCGGAGCGCAGCACCTTCATGGCCTGGGCGGCGCCCCGCTTGCTCATCAACTGGGGATAGGCCTCAGGCGTAATGAACTGGGCCTCGGCGGTAGCGTGTTTGGTCATCAGCGCACATCCATGTCCTGGAAGTCTTCTTTGCGGCGCCACGGGCCGGCATAGTCGTCGATCACCCGGCGGCGCCGGTCGGGACCGAAATAGCTTTCGCAGCGCACAAAGGCGCGCGGGCGCTCCACGATCTCGGCGATGCGCGAGAACAGATTGTGGGCGGTGATGGGCTTGGCCAGGAATTCGGTGACACCGGCATCGCGCGCCTGTTCCACCCTGTGTTTTTCGGTATGGCCGGTGATCATGATGATCGGCACAAAGGGATTGGGGCTGTGCTCATGGGTGCGCACATGGCGGGTGAATTCCAGCCCGTCCATCGGCTTCATCGCCATGTCGCTGAGCACCAGGTCGGATTTGCGTTCGCGTAGCGAGTCGATGGCGGCCTGGCCATGGGCGGCCTCGGCGATTTCCTTGATGCCGATGGAATTGAGCAGCGCCCGCAACAGCGAGCGCATATGTGCATTGTCCTCGACAATAAGCGCCTTCAGAGTCTCGAAACCGGCACCGGACATCGCGAAAGCCTCTGCGCCAGAGGCCGTCCGGCCAAGGCGGTAATGCTGAAATGTCTACGCAGGTTACATTTAAGGGGTTATTGAACCGTTACAGGACAAACCCAGGCGAAAGATTTACGCGTGTTAAGACTTCTGGCCTTCCGGCTGTACATGACGCTCCGGGTGCTGTGGGCCCCCACGTCCTTTGGCGTGGCTGCGGCGGTCTATGACGGGCAGGGCCGGGTTCTCTTGGTGCGCCAGCGCTATGTCGATGGCTGGCGGCTGCCGGGCGGCGGGGTGGGCCGGGGCGAGCCGCCCCAGGCGGCCATCTTGCGGGAAATGGCCGAGGAAGTGGGGCTGGTGGGCGGCGCCGCCCGGTTTTTCGCGCTTTATACCCGCAAGGCCGGCTGGGCCACGGCGGTGGTGGCGCTTTACAGCATCGATGGCGCGGCGGTGAACTTCGAGCCCAACCTGGAAATCCGCGACGTCTGCTTTGCCGACCCGCATGCGCCGCCGGAAGGCTGCACCCCCGCCACCTTGCGCCGGCTGCAGGAACTGACCGGCGCGGTGCCGGCTTCGCATCACTGGTAGCTTGCCTTTTGGACCTTTGACGATTAGCGAAACGGTCATGAACGCGCCCCCCCAAGCCTGGCAAATCCGCCTGGAAAATCCGGACGACGGTGCCCGTATCGAGGCGCTGAACGCCGAAAGCTTCGGGCCCGGGCGCTTTTCCAAATCGGCCTACCGGCTGCGCGAAGGGGTGACCCCGGTGGCGGGCCTGTCCTTCGTCGCCGTGGAAGACGGAGTCCTGCGCGGCTCGGTGCGGTTCTGGCCCATCAAGGTGGGCGGGCATGAGGAATTGCTGCTGGGGCCGCTGGCGGTGCAGGGCAACCAGCGCGGTCGCGGTATCGGCATCGGGTTGATGCAGGCCGGGATCGCGGCGGCGCAGAAGGGTCCCTGGCGCGGCATCCTGCTGGTGGGCGATGAGCCCTATTACGCCAAGGTGGGTTTTTCGCGCCTGCCGCCGGGACGGGTGAAGTTTCCCGGGCCGGTGGACCAGAACCGCATTTTGGGCCTGTCGTTGAAGGCCGGCGAAATCCTGAACCTGTCGGGCGAAATACGCCGGGCGCAGATTGACCAGCCGGTGTGTGCGGACGGAGCCGGAGTCGGCTGATCCTCATGCTTCGACAAGCTCAGCATGAGGATTTCTTTTATTCCTCACCCTGAGCTTGTCGAAGGGTGAGTTAGCGCCCCTCTAACCGCCAGGCCAACAGCAGCGCACCCACGATCAGCAGCAGCGCCAGCCATTGCGGCAACAGCTTTTCCTGTTCCAGCGCGATGACGCGATAGGCGCCGTTGCTGCGCAGGCCTATCCAGTTGGTGCCGCTGGCCGTATCGCCCGCATCCACCCGGCGGATTTCCGGCACGCCGTCTTCCAGCCAATGCACACTGCCGCCGCTGGCTCGCGCAACCGGGTTCAAGACCTCATCGGTGGCGCGCATGTCGGCCACTTCCTTGGGATTCAGTGGTCCCGCCGCCGCGACGGCCGATAGAATTCCGTCGGTGGCGCGATAAAGACCCAGCTCGCCGCCCTTGGCTTCGGCGCGCCAGATGCCGGGCTCGGCCTTGGCCAGCGGCAGGCTCATGCTCTTGCCCGACGGCATGGTCAGGGTCACGGCGGGAGTCTGGGCCGCCATGGTGCGGCGGGTGATTTGCACCTTGTCGCCCACGATGGTGGCCGACAGCATTTCCGATTCCAGTTCCGGCTCTTTCATCAGCCAGTGCGCCAGGCGGCGCAGCAGTTCGGCCTGCGGCCCGCCGCCTTCAAAGCCGCGCGCCCACAGCCAGGTCTGGTCGCTCATCAGTTCGGCGATGCGGCCCTTGCCGACGCGGTCGAGCACCAGCAGCGGCTGGCCGGCGCCGCCCGCCATCACCGTCTGGCCGGCGACCTTGTTGGCGCCGATCAGCCGGAACCAGCGGCCCCAGGTGGCGGCGCTCTTGTCCTGGTTGCGGCCCGGCAATTCGCGGGTCACCGGATGGGCCATGCCGTCCGCTGTCACCACCGGCCGGAAGGCCCCCGTGATGACCTGGCCGGTGGGCTGCACCGGCAGCACCTGGCTCAGCGGCGTGCGATAGATGCTTTCAGGCCCGGCGAATTCGGGGCCCGACGAAATCAGCAGCGCCCCGCCGTCCTGGACGTAGGACGCCAGGTTCTGGAAATAGGCCAGCGGCAGCACGCCGCGCTCGCGGTAGCGGTCGAACACCACAAGATCGAACGAGCCCAGCTTTTCCTGGAACAGCTCGCGCGAGGGAAAGGCGATCAACGACAATTCATTGATCGGTGTGGAATCCTGCTTGTCCGGCGGACGCAGGATGGTGAAGTGAATCAGGTCCACCGACGGATCGGCCTTCAAAAGATTGCGCCACACCCGCTCGCCGGCATGGGGCTCGCCCGACACCAGCAAGACGCGCAGCCGATCGCGGATCCCAGACACGGTCACCACGGCGCGGTTGTTCTGCATGGTCAGTTCGGCGGGGCCGGAGCCGGCCGACAGTTCGACCAGATTCTCGCCTTCATGCGCCACCGGCACCTTGATGTCGGTATCCTTGCCCACCGGCACCAGGCGCGAGCCGAAGGGCTTGCCGTCGATATGGATGTCCATCACCGCGCTGGCCTCGCCGCTGCCGCCCAGATCGTCCACCCGCAAACGGATGGTGGCGGTCTGGCCGACAATGGCAAAGCGCGCCGCATTGGCGACGGTGAGCTTGCGGTCGCGCTCGCCGCGCTTGCCCGCCACAAGCACTTGCAGCGGCGCCTTCAGGCTGGCGCTTTGCGGCGGCGGCACGTCTGCCACCTGGCCGTCTGTGATCAGGATGGCGCCGGCCACGCGGCCCTGCGGCACGTCCGCCAGCGCCGCGTTCAGGGCGGCGAAAGCCTGGGTGCCGTTATTCTCGCCGGTGGCGGTGGTGGTGACGGAGGTTTCGCGCACCACCAGGCCGGGCTGCTGCGCCAGCAGGCGCTTGATCTGCGCCCGCGTGGCTTCCGCCTGTGCGGCGCGCTTGCCCAGGCTCATGCTTTGCGAGCGGTCGGTGACGATCACCGCCACATCGGGCAGGGGGCTGCGCTTTTCCTTGACCAGCAGCGGCCCCGCCAGGGCGAAGATCAACACGGCAAAGGCCAGGCCGCGCGCCCAGGCGCCGCGCACGTGCATGTAAAAAGCGTAAGCCGTCAGCAGCAGCGCCACCACCGCCAGCGCGGTCAGCAAGGACACCGGGATGATGGGCGCGAACGCCAGCCGGGTCATCGCTCATTCCCCAGGCGCTGCAGCAGCGCGGGCGCATGCACCATGTCGGTCTTGTAGTTGCCCGTCAGGGCATACATCACCAGGTTGATGCCGAAGCGGAAGGCCATCTCGCGCTGGATCTCGCCGCCCGGCGACGGCGTGGTCTGGAAATGGCCACTGGCATCCACCGCCCAGGCGCTAGCCCAGTCATTGCCGCCGATGATCACCGGCGACACGCCATCGCCGCCGCGGGCCGGCGGGGCGCCGTTCTTGGGCGCGGGCGGCAAGGCTTCCACCCACAACCTGCCGCCGGTCCAGCGGCCGGGAAAGTCGCGCAGGATGTAGAACGCCTTGCTCAGCACATGATCGGCCGGCGCCTGTTCCAGCGGCGGAAGATCAAGGCCGCCGGTCAGCCGCCGCAAGGTCTGTTCGCCGGGCGAAGCGGGCCCGCGCACCGCGCCCAGGGTGAGGTCGCGGGTATCGAACAGGATGGTGCCGCCATTCCTTATATACTCACCCACGCGCGACAGCGCCTTGGGCGACAGCGATTTCTGGCGCGGGTCCATCGGCCAGTAGAGCAGGGGATAAAGCGAAAGGTCGTCGCGCTCCGGGTCCAGGCCCAGGGGCTCCATCGGCTCATAAGAAGTGCGCGCCCGCAGCGCGAGCCCCAGGCCGGTCAGGCCCTGCAAGCTGGTGGTGTCCACGTCGGACAGTCCGGTCTTCACATAAGCCAGCCGCGTATCCAGCGCCGCCTCCATGTTGGTGGCTTCATCGGCGCGGGCATGCGGCGCGAACAACATGAACACCACTGCCACGCCGATCCATTTCAGCTTGCGCGGGGTGAAGCCGCGCAGCCACAGCGACACGATGCAATCCAGCAAGAGCAGCAGCATGGCGGCGGCCAGCAGATACGGCTCCAATGCGCGGGCATGGGTGTTGCCGTAGGCCTGGTCGCCATCGGTCAGCGGCGACAGGTGATCGCCCGCATGCATCACATTGAGGGCGCTTTCCACTTCATGCGCGCCATACAGGCCCGGCGGATGGCGGGACGAGACGCGCGCCTTGGAAAAATCGCGCGCGGGCAGCGGCGTCACATCCGGCGTGGGCGGCATGGCGCGGCCGAAGCCGTCCAGCAGCGACACCGGCGGCAAAGTGGTCAGGCCCGCCAGCTCGCGCGCCGGGGTTCCGGCCGATAGCGCCAGCAGCCGCTTGAGCATCTCCACATAAAGGCCCGACAGCGGCAGTGACGACCAGCCGGGGCTGGCGGCGGTGTGGAACAGCACGATCCAGCCCGAGCCCATCGCCTGGGCAGTGATCAGCGGCGTGCCGTCGCTGAGCTGCGCCCAGGTGCGGTCGGAAAGTTCGGCCGACGGCTCGGCCAGGATCTGGCGCGACACCGTCACTTCGGAAGCGATCTCCAGCCCGTTGAAAGGACTGAGCGGGCCGAACGCCGCCAGATGCTGGGGCGCGCTCCATGCCATGGCGCTGCCCAGGTAACGGCCGCCGGCGCGCAGCCGCACCGGCACCAATTCGTCGCTGCCGCGCGTCATGCGATCGCCGGCAAATCGGATCAAGACGCCGCCCTTGCTCACAAAATCCTTCACCTTGGGAATGTCGGCGGCGGAAATCTTCGCCACGTCCGCCAGCAGCAGGACGGACACGTGGCGGTCGATCAGCCCGGCCACCCCGCCCTTGGCGATCTCGGCATAGGGCGACAGCGCCCGTTCCAGGTAATAGACGTCGGACAGCAAGGGCTGACCTTCGCCGCTGGCATTTTCCGACACGATGCCGGCGCTGCGCTGGGCGGCGCCCCGGTCCAGCAACTGCACCGACCCGGCGCTGTCTTCGCCGGTGATCGCCAGCCGGGTGGTGGCGTTGCGCACTTCCATGGGCAAGGCGATATGGCCGCGGGCGGTGATGTCGCCGCGCTTGAAATGCAGGCGCGTGGCGGCCAGCGTCTCGCCGCGCGCGCCGATGGCGCCGGCTTCCACGTCCAGCGGCGCGCCCGCGCGGGCGCGGGTGGCGGTGACGGCAAAGCCCGACGCATCGCGCGTCACCGGCAGCAGGCCCAGCGGCAGGCGCTGGGGCCCGAACACGGAGGCGCCGCCATAGCGCTTGAAGGCATCGCGAAGAATTTTGCTCTTGCCGTCCTCGATGCCGTCGCTCAGCCAGTAAAGCGCCGGCGCGGCGGAAAAGCTCAACCGGCCCAGCGCGGCGGCGGCGGCGGCGCGGTCGCCCGGCCAGGACATGGGCTTCAGTTCCTTGGCCAGCCGCGCGGCTTCGCCCTGGTTCAGCAAGCCGGTGGGAATGGCGCCCGCAGTGGGAATGATGGCGACGGGCCGGCCTTCCGCGCTGTGCAGCAGGTCGGCGATCAATTCCTGGCGCGCGTCCCAGCCGCGCGCGGCGGTCCAGCCATTGTCCACCACCAGCACCAAGGGGCCCGTCGCCGCCAGCTTGGGGCTGCGGCCCAGCAGCGGATCGGCCAAAGCAAGAATCAGCAGCGCCGCCGCGAGCAGCCGCAGCAGCAGCAGCCACCAGGGCGTTGCTGCCGGGGCCTGTTCTTCATCTTCCAGCCCGCGCAGCAGGCGCAGCGGCGGAAACAAGGTGCGGCGGGGCAAGGGCGGGGTGACGCGCAGCAGCCACCACAGCACGGGCAGCACAAGCAGCGCCGCCAGGATCAGGGGCGTGCCAAAACTGATGGGAAAGCCAAACACCTGTTACGCGCCGCCGATGGCGGCATGAAGGGCGATCAGCGAGCCTTGCGGCGCATGATCGGTGCGATGAACCGTGCAGGTCCAGCCCAGGCGCGCGGCCTGCCGCGCCACTTCCTCGCCATGGGCGGTGAAGCGGGCGCGATAGGGTGCGCGCACCCGCTCGGCGCGGCCGAAGACTTCGTCCTGTTCGCCGCGCGGCGATTCAAAACGGGTGCGCCCGGAATAGGGAAAATCTTCCTCGGCCGGATCAATGATGCGCACCAGATGGCCGGCGACGCCCTTCTGCGACAGCCGCTTCATGTTTTCGAACACGCCTTCGTCCAGGAAGTCGCTGAACCATACCAACTGGTTGCCGCGGGCGAATTGCGTCTGCGGCGGCAGCGCCTGGCTGGTATGGGTGAACATGGCGCGGCCCATGCGGGTCAGCGCCAGGCGCGAGGCGGCGGGCGCGCCTTCCATGCCGGTGAAGCCGACGCGCTCGCCGCCGCGCACCAACAGCGATGCCAGCGCCAGCAGCAAAAGATCGGCGCGGGCGCGCTTGGAGGTCGCGCCCGACTTGAAGCTCATATTCTCGGATGCATCGCGCCAGAACCACACGGTCTGGGCGGCTTCCCATTCGCGCTCGCGCACATAGATATGCTGGGACTTGGCGGACTGGCGCCAGTCAATGGCGGAGGAGGAATCGGGACTGGCATAACGGCGGAACTGCCAGAAGCTCTCGCCCATGCCGGCGCGGCGGCGGCCATGCACGCCCAGGCTGACCGACGCCGCCAGGTGATCGGCCTGCACCATCAGCGGCGGCAGCCCGGCGGACAGGCCATCGGCTTCATGCTGAAGCGTGGAGAATTGGCTCAAAGAGAAGTCACCTTAAAAGAGGCTGGCACAGAGCCGTTCGATAACCCCTGCCGTGGTCGCGCCTTCCGCGCGGGCCGAGAAGTTCAGCGCCATGCGATGGCGCAGCACAGGTCCGGCCAGCGCCACCACATCGTCGGTAGAAGGCGCAAGCCGCCCATCCAGCAGCGCGCGAGCGCGCACCGCCAGCATCAGGGCCTGGCTGGCGCGGGGGCCGGGCCCCCAGGCGATCTGGGCCTGCACGCCGCTGGTATGATCGGAATCGGGACGGGCGGCGCGCACCAGGGACAGAATGGCTTCCATCACCTGTTCGCCCACCGGAATGCGGCGCACCAGGGTCTGCGCTTCCAGAAGATCGTCGGCGTCGCAGACCTTGGAGGCGGATTTCTCCTCGCCCATGGTGGTGGCCAGCAGCATGCGGCGCTCAGCCTCCAGGCCGGGATAGCCGACATCGATCTGCAGCAGGAAACGGTCGAGCTGGGCTTCGGGCAACGGATAGGTGCCTTCCTGCTCCAGCGGGTTCTGGGTGGCCAGCACATGGAACAGGCGCGGCAGGTCGTGGCGGGCGCCCGCCACGGTGACATGCTTTTCCTGCATCGCCTGCAGCAGCGCCGACTGGGTGCGGGGGGAGGCGCGGTTGATTTCGTCGGCCATTAGAAGCTGGGTGAATACCGGCCCCTTGATGAATCGGAAGGCGCGTTCGCCGCTGATGGATTCTTCCATCACTTCGGAACCGGTAATGTCGGCGGGCATCAGGTCGGGGGTGAACTGCACCCGCCCGGCATCCAGCCCCATCACGATCCCCAAGGTTTCCACCAGCTTGGTCTTGGCCAGGCCCGGCACGCCGATCAGCAAGCCATGGCCGCCGGCCAAGAGGGTCACCAGGGTCTGCTCGATCACTTCGTCCTGGCCGAAGATCACGGCATTGAGGCCGGCGCGCACCTTGGCGAAGGTTTCGGCGGAGGCAGACAGCCGCTTGGAGGCTTCGCGCTCGTCCGGAATGTCCACCTTGTTCATGCGGGGCCTGATGTTGGGCTGGGGTGCGCGGTCAGCGATTGACCGTTATGTTGCACCGTGGGGCGTGAAGCACGCAACCCCTGAATGTCCTTAATATACAAGAGAAATATGCGAATTATGGCGTCATAACGGCAATGGAAAAACTGGAACCCGCATGAGCCTGCTGGAGCGGTTGCGCGGCCATCTTCTGCAACAGTTGCCGGACATCACCGGGCATGAAGACTACGACATGCTCGCGCGGCCGCCCGAGTTCGGCGCGGCCAGGGCGGCGGTGCTGCTGCCGCTGGTGAAACGCCAAGAGGGGCCGGCGCTGCTCTTCACCCGCCGCACCGACAGCCTGGCGCGCCACAGCGGGCAGGTGAGCTTTCCCGGCGGCCGCTGCGAGGACTGCGATGAGTCGCCAGTCCAGACGGCATTGCGCGAGACGTTCGAGGAAACCGGCATCGCGCCGTCCTTTGTCAGCATGGCCGGGTACCTGGACCGCTATCTCACCGGCACCGGCTTCGACATCCAGCCGGTGGTGGGGGTGCTGGCCGATGGCTTTGGCCTGGTGCCCGACCCGCGCGAGGTGGCGGACATCTTCGAAGTGCCGCTGGCCTTTCTGTGCGATCCCGCCAACCGGCGGCGGGAAAGCCGCGAGATCGGCGGCGTGGCGCGCCGCTTTTACGCCTTCACCTACAAGGACCATGAAATCTGGGGCGCCACGGCTGCGATCATCGTCAACCTGGCCCAGCGTTTGGATGGTATAAGCCTGAATCATGAGGATTGATCCCACGCAACACGGCTGGATGACCGCGCCGGAAACGGTGGCGGTGATGGCGGCGCTGGGCGAGGCGCGCTTTGTCGGCGGCGCCGTGCGCAACGCCCTGCTGGGCGCCAGCGTGGTGGACATCGACATCGCCGTGCCCATGCCGCCCAGCGAAAGCCTGGCGCGGCTGAAGGCGCGCGGCATCAAGGTGGTGGAGACGGGCATCGAGCACGGCACCGTCACCGCCATTTCCGGCACCCATGCTTTTGAGATCACCTCGCTGCGCCGCGACGTGGAGACCGATGGCCGTCATGCCACCGTCGCCTTCACCGATGACTGGGCCGAGGATGCGGCGCGGCGCGATTTCACCATCAACGCGCTTTACGCGGCGGCGAATGGCGAGATCTTCGATTACGCCACCGGGGTGGAAGACCTGATCGCCGGCAAGGTGCGCTTCATGGGCGATGCGCGCACCCGCATCGCCGAAGACTATCTGCGCGTGCTGCGGCTGTTCCGTTTCCATGCCTGGTACGGCAAGGGCGAAATTGACGCCGAAGGCCTGCGCGCCGCCGCCGAAGCCAAGGACAAGCTCAAGACCCTGTCGGCGGAGCGGGTGGCCAAGGAATTGCTGCGCCTGCTGGAAGCGGGCAACCCCGCGCCGGTGCTGCGGGTGATGGCGGCCACCGGCATCCTGCCCGAGCTGCTGCCCGGCGCTTTGTCGCTGCCGCGGCTGGAGCGGCTGGCGGAAATCGATGCCGACAATCTGTTCCCGCGCGATGCGGTACTGCGCCTGGCGGCGCTGCTGCCCGACGGCGAGGGCGGCAACGAGGCGGCCCATGCTGCCGCCGATGCCCTGAAACTTTCCAACGCCGACCGCACAAGGCTGGAACAGGCGCTGAGCGGCGAAAAGATTCCGGCCCAGCTTGCGGCGCGGGATGCGCGGCGGCTGCTCTACCGGATCGGCGTGGCGCGCTTCAAGGACAAGGTTTTGCTGCATTGGGCTAGCGCACCGGCGGGCCGCGCCGGCGCCTGGCGCATGCTGCTGGAAATGGCCGACAACTGGCAGCGGCCGCGCTTTCCCCTCACCGGGCGCGACGTGATGCTGGCGGGAGTGCCCGAAGGCCCCGATGTCGGGCGCGTGCTGGCGCGCGTCGAAGACTGGTGGGTGGGCGGGGATTTCGCCGCCGATGAAGGCGCCTGCCGCGACCAGCTCAAAGCCGTGATGGACAAGGATCGCGCGTGAAGCTGCTGGATTCGCTGTCGCTGCCCGGCGATCCCGCCAAGCCCAATGAAGATGCGTTCGGCCATGAGACGAGCGCGGCGGTGGTGATTGACGGCGCCACGCCGTTGGGCAGCAGCCTGATGCCGGGCCCCAGCGATGCCGCCTGGATCGCCCAGTTCGGCGCGCGCCGGCTGATGGCGCATCTGCGGGACGGCGATGGCGGGCGCAAGGCGTTGCGCGCCACTTTGGCCGATACCCAGAAAAGCTTTGAAGCGCTGCGCCGCCATGAACCCGAAGAGATGTGGCAGACCCCTTGCGGCTCCATGATGCTGGCGGTGGCGGGTGAGAGCAGCGTGGAGTTCCTGTGGTTCGGCGATTGCGCCGCGCTGGTCAAACAGGGCGATGCGGCGGTCACGGTGATCGGCGAGAGTTTCGACAAGCGCGCCGACGAAGCCGCGCGGGCGCGCGAAGTGGGGAAAGAGAAAAATCTTTCACCGGCCTCCGGCCTCAACCGCCCGGAATTCCTGGTCCCGCTGCGCGCCGCCCGCAACCGCGTCAACAGCGGCAAGTATTGGCTGTTCAGCCCGGACGTGAAGGCGGCGGCACAGGCCTCGCGCCGCGTGGTGAAGGCGGCGCCCGGCAGCGTCATCCTGCTGGCCAGCGATGGCTTGCTGGCGCTGGCCTCGGACTATGGCGCCTACAATGCCGACACGCTTATGGCGGCTGCGATCGACAAAGGTCTTGCGGCGCTGGGCGCGGAGCTGCGCGCCATCGAGGCGGACGATGCCGGCGGCGACAAGTTTCCGCGCTTCAAGAAAAGCGATGATGCGACGGGTTTGTTACTGCGCTTGCTTTAGTCGCGAGGGATTTTGTGGCGCGACGAACTCACGACGCAAAAGACCCGCGGCTTAGCCGATGAACTTCGCGACTTCCGCCCAACCGTGATAGATCATGTTCAGCGCCACATAGACCACGATCGCCAGGCCGACATAGGCGATCCAGCGATAGCGCTCCAGCAGCCTGGCGATATAGGTCGCCGCCGCGCCCATCAGTGCCACCGACATCAACAACCCGATCACCAGCACGTCCAGGTGGTCGCGGGCCGCGCCGGCCACGGCCAGCACATTGTCCAGCGACATGGACAGGTCTGCGATCAGAATCTGAATGATGGCGCGCTTGACCGAGGCATTGGCGTCGATCGCCGGACCGGCATGTTCCTTGGCGGCGCCCGCAAGGTCCCGCCACATCCGCCAGCACACCCACAAGAGCAGGATGCCGCCGGCCAGGGTCAGGCCAATGATGGCCAGAAGCTTGACCGCGACCGCCGCCATGGCGATGCGCAGGATCACCGCCGCGGCCAGGCCCCAGAAGATCACCTTCTTGCGCATGTCCTTGGGCACGCGCGCCGCCGCCAGGCCGATGACCACGGCATTGTCGCCGGCCAGCACCACGTCGATCATCAGGACTTGCATCAGGGCGACGAAGCCGCCGGGATCCAACAAGGTCAGGTGCATCACATTCCCTCAGGCTTGGGAAACTGTCCGGTCTGGCGCAGCGCTTCCCCCAGCACCATCGCGGCGGACTGGGCGACATTCAAGGACCGAAGCCCCGCCAGCATGGGAATCACCAGCCGCGCATCGGCACAATCGTGCACCTGCTGGGATACGCCTGCGCTTTCACGCCCCACCAGCAGGGTGTCGGTGGGGGCAAAATTGAAGGCGGTATAGGCCATGTCCCCCCGGGTGGTGAGCAGGACCAGCCTGCCATATCCATTTTCAGGCCCCTCCCGACGGAAATCGTCCTGGAATCGAGCCCAGGACTCATGGCGGCGGATATCGGCGCTTTTGAGGTAATCCATGCCCGCCCGGCGGAAATTGCGGTCCGACAGCAGAAATCCACAGGGCTCGATGATGTCGATCCCGACCCCCAGGCAGGCCCCCAGCCGCATCAGCGACCCCGCATTTTGCGGGATATCGGGCTCATATAGCGCCAGACGCACCCCAAACCTCCTGATTTGACCGGTCCCACGAATAAGTCGCGGACGGGAAAGGCATTTTCTGCGTCATCGTGCCGCAAGACCCTCGAAAACCGACTCTCTATTTTACCGGCCGAATGAACAAGCCATGGGGGGCTTTTGGCGCGTCACCGCGTCAGTACCTTACCCCCGCTTGTTTGTGGCAAGAGTTCGGCGTTTCTTCTTCCCCAGTTCAGATTCTAAGGGTGGACCCAGTGGCAGCTACGACGAGTGACGCGGGCACGCGACGCGACTTCATCTATGTGGCGTCAGCCTCGATCGGCGCGGTGGGCGCCGCCGCCATGGCCTGGCCCTTCATCGACCAGATGAATCCGAGCTCCGCGGCCCTGGCGCTGGGATCGATCGAAGTGGACCTGGCCGCCATCCAGCCCGGCCAGCAGGTGTTGGTGAAATGGCGCGGCCAGCCGCTGTTCGTGCGCCGCCGCACCCCGGCCGAGATCGCCTCCGCCAAGGCGGTGGACGTCGCCTCGCTGCCCGATGGCAATGCGCGCAACGCCAATGTCGCCGACAGCGCGCCCGCCACCGACGCCAACCGCGCCATCAAGCCGGAATGGCTGGTCGTGAAGGGCGTCTGCACCCATCTGGGCTGCACGCCCCAGGCGGCCACGCCGCAAATTCCGCAAGGCGAATATGGCGGCTGGCTGTGCCATTGCCATGGTTCGATGTACGACACGGCGGGACGCATCCGCAAAGGTCCGGCGCCCGAGAACCTGGCCGTGCCGCCTTACGCATTCCTGTCTGATACCCGCATCAAGGTCGGTTGAGGAGAACAACTATGTCTGGCCCTTCGACCTACAATCCCAAATCCGGTTTCGAGCGTTGGCTCGATGCCCGCCTGCCGTTGCCGCGCCTGATGCACGACACGATGAGCACCTTCCCCACGCCGCGTAACCTGAACATCTGGTACACCTTCGGCGGCATCCTCACTTTCTGCCTGGCTGTGCAGATCGTCACCGGCGTGGTGCTGGCGATGCATTATGTCGCCAATGCCAATCTCGCCTTCGACTCGGTCGAAGCCATCATGCGCGAGGTCAATTACGGCTGGCTGATCCGCTACATGCACTCCAACGGCGCGTCCATGTTCTTCCTGGCCGTCTATATCCACATGTTCCGCGGCCTGTATTACGGGTCCTACAAGAACCCGCGCGAGCTGATCTGGATCATCGGCGTTCTCATCTATCTCCTGATGATGGCCACCGCCTTCTTCGGTTACGTCCTGCCCTGGGGCCAGATGTCCTTCTGGGGCGCCACCGTCATCACCAACCTGTTCAGCGCCATTCCGGTGGTGGGCAATTCCATCGCCACCTGGCTGTGGGGCGACTTCGCGGTGGGCGACGCCACCCTGAACCGCTTCTTCTCGCTGCACTATCTATTGCCGTTCATCATCTCCGGCGTTGTGGGGCTCCACATCTGGGCGCTGCATGTGCCGGGCAACAACAACCCGCTGGGCATCGACGTGAAGAGCCCGCAGGACACGGTGCCGTTCCATCCCTATTACACCGTCAAAGACGCCTTCTACCTGGTCTGCTTCATCATCCTCTTCGCGGCGTTTGTCTTTTATTCGCCCGACTTCTTCGGCAGCCCGGACAATTACCAGCCGGCCAATCCCCTGGTGACACCGCCCGACATCGTGCCGGAATGGTACCTGCTGCCCTTCTACGCCATGCTGCGTTCCATCCCGAACAAGCTGCTGGGCGTGATCGTGATGGGCGGTGCCATCGTCACCCTGGTGTTCATCCCGTGGCTGGACACATCCCGCGTGCGCTCCTGCCGCTTCCGCCCGCTGATGAAGCAGTTCTTCTGGGCCTTCGCGGTGGCCTGCCTGCTGCTGGGCTATTGCGGCGCCCAGAGCGTGGATGCGGAACGCTTCGGCGTGCCGCTGGTGTGGGTGGCCCGCATCGCCTCGCTTTACTACTTCGCCTTCTTCTGGCTGATCATGCCGGTTATCGGCCTGATCGAGACGCCCAAGAAGCTTCCCGCTTCCATCGCGCAATCCGTGCTCGGCGATAACGCCGCCACTCCGGCCGAATGAGAATGACCATGCAACTGAAGACACATGCTTCTCGTTTGGCTCTCGGTTTGGCGCTTGGTTCGGCGCTGCTGGCCGGCTCGGCCTATGCCGAAGGCACGGACACCAAGCGGCACCATCCCAAGGACGAGAAGTTCTCGTTCGAAGGCCCCTTCGGCACCTATGACCGCGGCGAGTTGCAGCGGGGCTATCAGGTCTACAAGGAAGTCTGCGCCGCCTGCCACGCCGCCAACCACCTGTCGTTCCACAATCTGGATGAGCCGGGCGGACCGGAATTCAGCGAAGCCCAGGCCAAGGCGCTGGCCAACGCCGTCAGGATCCAGGCCGAGCCCAACGACAAGGGCGAAACCACCGACGACAAGGGCGTCCCCCTGATGCGGCCCGGCACCCTGGCCGATCACTTCCCCGCACCTTACGCCAACGAGAACGCGGCCCGCGCCAACAACAGCGGCGCCCTTCCGCCCGACCTGTCCATGCTCGTCAAGGCGCGCGAAGGCGGCGCGCAATATGTCTATTCCATCCTGACCGGCTTCCATGAAAAGCCGCCGGCCGGCTTCAAGCTGGCGGAAGGCAAGTACTTCAATCCCTATTTCGAGGGCTGGAACATCTCCATGCCGCCGCCGCTCACCAACAATGGCGTGAGCTATTCGGACGGCACCAAAGCCACCATCGAACAGCAGGCCCATGACGTGACCACCTTCCTGGCCTGGGCCAGCGAGCCCAAGATGGAAGAGCGCAAGCGCTTCGGCTTCGGCGCCATGGTGTTCCTGATCATGCTGGCCGGCGTCCTGTTCATGGCCTACCGCAAGCTCTGGAAAGACCAGCATTAGCTGTCATAAATCGGAGGGCATTGCCCCCCGGACCTAGCGTGATAAAAGGGCGCTCCCCATCAGGAAGCGCCCTTTTTCATGACCAAAACCGTGCTCGGGATCATCGGCGGCTCCGGCGTCTATCAGATTGACGGCCTGGAGAATGCCAAATGGCAAACGGTCAAAAGCCCCTGGGGGGAGCCGTCGGACCAGCTTCTGACCGGCACCTATGCCGGCGTGGACCTGGTGTTCCTGCCGCGCCATGGCCGCGGCCATGTCCAGACCCCCAGCAGCATCAACTACCGCGCCAATATCGATGCCCTGAAGCGCATCGGCGTCACCGATGTGATCAGCGTCTCGGCCTGCGGATCGCTGAAGGAAGAATTGCCCCCCGGCACCTTCGTGATGGCCGACCAGTTCATCGACCGCACCTTTGCGCGCGAGAAAAGCTTTTTCGGCCCCGGCTTTGTCGCCCATGTGCCGATGGCCCACCCGGTCTGTCCGCATCTATCCGGCGCCCTGACCCTGGCGGCGCGGGAACAGAAGATCGATCACAGCGAAGGCGGTACTTACATCTGCATGGAGGGGCCGCAATTCTCCACCCGCGCCGAAAGCTTCCTCTATCGCAGTTGGGATTGCAGTGTGATCGGCATGACCGCCATGCCCGAAGCCAAGCTGGCCCGCGAGGCAGAGCTGCCTTACGCCATTGTCGGCATGGTGACCGACTATGATTGCTGGCACGACGATCACGACTCGGTGACGGTGGATGCGGTGATCAAGGTGATGACCCAGAACGCCGCCAATGCGCGGCGGCTGATTCAGGCGGTGGCGCCCAAGCTGGGGCCGGAGCGCAAATCCTGCCCGCTGGGGGTGGAAACCATGCTGGACATGGCGCTGATCACCGCCCCGGAAAAACGCGATCCCGCGATGATGGCGAAACTCGATGCGGTCGCCGGCCGCGTTCTCAAAAAGGCCTGATCCCATGGACTATAAAGACGCCATCCGCACCATTCCCGACTATCCCAAGCCGGGCATCATGTTCCGCGACATCACCACCCTGCTGGGCAACCCGCGCGCCTTCCGCCGCGCGGTGGACGAGATGGTGCAGCCCTATGCCGGCCTGAAGATCGACAAGGTGGCGGGGCTGGAAGCGCGCGGCTTCATCCTGGGCGGGGCGGTGGCGCACCAGCTTTCGGTGGGTTTCATTCCGGTGCGCAAGAAGGGCAAGCTGCCCCACACTGTGATCGGCGAGGATTACGACCTGGAATATGGCCGCGACCGCATCGAGATTCATATTGACGCTCTGGAAAAAGGCGAGCGCATCTTGCTGGTGGACGACCTGATCGCCACCGGCGGCACCGCCTTTGCCGGCATCCGGCTGCTGGAGCGGGCCGGCGCCAATATCGTGGGCTGTTCCTTTGTCATCGACTTGCCGGAACTGGGCGGCGCCGACAAGCTGCGCGCCATCGGCAAGCCGGTAACGGCGCTGGTCGCCTTCGAGGGACACTAAGTGAAACTCTACGGCAACGCGGCCTCGCCTTTCGCGCGCAAGTGCCGCGTGATCGCCCATGAGCTGAATATCAAGTTGGAAGAAGTCCGCACCCTGCCGATGCAGGAGCCGGAGTTCCGCAAGCTCAATCCCCTGGGCAAAATCCCGGCACTGCTGCTGGACGATGGCTCGGTGCTGATCGATTCCCCGGTGATCTGCGAGTATCTGAACTATAGCGGCGGCGGGAAATTCTTCCCCGGCGTCAGCGTCTGGAAGCAGAAGACCGGTCATTGGAAGGCGCTGGGCCTGCAGGCGCTGGGCGACGGCATTGCCGATGCGGCAGTGGCTTTCATCATCCTGGGCCGGGAAAACCCGGTGCCGGAAACCGCGAGGCTGCGCCAGATGGAAACCGTGCTGGCGGCACTGGATGCGTTGGAGCGGGTGAAGTTCGCCGCGGAACCCACCATCGGCGAAGTCACGGTCGCCTGCGCCCTGGGATATTTGGAGTTCCGCCTGCCGGACCTTGATTGGAAGGCAACCCGTCCCAATCTATCGGCCTGGTACGCAACGTTCAGCGAACGTCCCTCCATGAAAGCCACGGTTGCCGCCGCACCATGAAGATCAATGGACAGCATTACCGTTCCGTCTGGCCGATCGGTGAGGATGCCTTCGGCATCATCGATCAGACCAAGCTGCCGCATGAATTCGCCACCCTGACCCTGCGCAACGCCGAAGCGGCGGCGCATGCCATCATCACCATGCAGACGCGCGGCGCGCCGCTGATCGGCGCGGTGGGAGCGTATGGCTTGGCGCTGGCGGTGCGCGAAGACTCGTCGGATGAGCACCTCACCAAGGTGCATGACATGCTGGCCGAAACCCGACCGACCGCGATCAACCTGCGCTGGGCGCTGAAGCGCATGCGCGATGCGCTGCTGAACCAGCCGCACGACAAGCGCGCCGCCCTGGCCTGGAAGGAAGCCGCCGCCATTGCCGACGAAGATGTCGCTATGAGCGAAGCCATCGGCAAGAACGGCTTGAAGATCATCCGCGAAATCGCCGCGAAGAAACCGGGTAAGACCGTCAACATCCTCACCCATTGCAATGCCGGCTGGCTGGCGACGGTGGATTACGGCACGGCGCTTGCGCCGATCTACCTGGCGCATGACGACGGCATTCCGCTGCATGTCTGGGTGGACGAGACCCGGCCGCGCAACCAGGGCGCCTCGCTCACCGCCTTCGAGCTGGGCAGCCATGGCGTGCATCACACCATCCTGGCCGACAATGCCGGCGGCCATTACATGCAGGCCGGCCAGGTGGACATGGTGATCGTGGGCACCGACCGCGTCACCGCCAATGGCGATGTCGCCAACAAGATCGGCACCTATCTGAAGGCGCTGGCGGCCAAGGACAATGACGTGCCCTTCTACGTGGCGCTGCCCAGTTCCACCATCGACTGGACGCTGGAGAACGGCCGCGACATTCCCATCGAGGAGCGCAGCCAGGACGAAGTGCTGAAAATGTCCGGCCGCCTTCCCGACGGTTCCGTGGCCATGGTGGAAATTGCCGCGCCGGGTTCCGGCGCCGCCAATCCCGGTTTCGACGTGACCCCGGCGCGGTTGGTGACCGGCCTGATCACCGAACGCGGCACTTGCGCCGCCACCCCCGAAGGCTTACGCAGCCTTTTTCCGAAGTAGCCCGGCCTCAAGTAGCGAAGCGGTAGGCCATTGGAGAAGTCCCAATGAAGAGCGGTTGGTCCGACAAAGACGCCCAGGAATTCGTCACCCGTTACGCCCCCAAGGGCGTCAACGAAGACCTGGCGGTGCGCACCTACACCACGCGCCTGTTGGGCAGCGATCCCAAGATGGTGCTGCATGGCGGCGGCAACACCTCGGTCAAGACCAGGATCAAGGACCAGTTGGGCGAAGACGTGGACGTGATCTGCATCAAGGGCTCGGGCTGGGACATGGGCGTGATCGAGCCGGTGGGCCTTCCGGCCGTGCGGCTGGAACCGCTGCGCAAGTTGCGCAAGCTGGACAAGCTGTCCGACGAGGACATGGTCAACTACCAGCGCATCAACCTGCTGGATTCCACCGCGCCCAATCCGTCGGTGGAAACCCTGCTGCACGCCTTCCTGCCGCACAAGTTCATCGACCATGTCCATTCCACCGCCGTGCTGGCGCTGACCGACCAGCCCGACAACAAGGCGCTGGTGCAGGAAGTCTATGGCGACCGCGTCGCCTATGTGCCCTACACGATTCCGGGCTTCGCCTTGGCCAAGGCCGTGGCCGAGGTGTTCGACAAGCATCCCAAGGCGGAAGGCTTGATCCTGTTGCAGCATGGCATCTTCACCATGGGCGACACGGCCGAGCAGGCCTATTCGCGCATGATCGAGTTCGTCACCATGGCGGAAGAGCGGTTGAAGCTGCAGCGCAAGACCATCGTGGCGGCCAAGCTGCCGTCCAATCTTGCTTCGGTGCCGCAGATCGCGCCCATCCTGCGCGGCGCGGTGGCAATCGAGAAGAACGCCACGGCCGGCACCGCCAAGCGCCAGTTGCTGGATTTCCGCACCAATCCACAGATCCTCGCCTATGTGAACGGCGCCGAGCTGTCGCGCTACAGCCAGGTCGGCGTGGTGACACCCGACCACACCATCCGCACCAAGAACTGGCCGGTGATCGTGCCGGCGCCGGAAGCCGGCAAGCTGGACCAATGGAAGAAAGACGTGGAGGAGGCGGTGGCGGCTTACGTCGCCCGCTATCACCGCTACTTCGAGGACAACAACGCCAAGAGCGCGGTGAAGAAAAAGGAACTGGACCCGCTGCCGCGCGTCATCCTGGTGCCGGGCCTGGGCATGTTCGGCGTGGGCGGTTCGGCCAAGGACGCCGCCATCGCCGCCGACATCGCCGAGAATGCGGTGGCCGTCATCACCGACGCCGAGGCGATGGGCGAATATCGCAGCATCAGCGAATTCGACATGTTCGAAGTGGAATACTGGTCGCTGGAACAGGCCAAGCTGGGCAAGTCCAATGAAAAGTCTCTGGCCCGCCAGGTGGCGGTGATCACCGGTGGCGGTTCGGGCATCGGCGCCGCCACGGCGCGCGCCATGGCCAAGGAAGGCACCGAAGTCGCCGTGCTGGACCGCGACTTGGGTGCGGCTCAGGCCGTGGCCAAGAAGATCGGCGGCAAGGCGCTGCCGGTGGAATGTGACGTCACGAGTGCGCAAAGCGTGCGCGCGGCCTTCGATGCCGTGGTCTCGGCCTTTGGCGGCGTGGATATCGTGGTCTCCAATGCGGGCGCGGCCTGGCAGGGCACCATCGGCACGGTGGACGACGAAATCCTGCGCAAATCCTTCGAACTGAATTTCTGGGCCCACCAGGCGGTGGCGCAGCACGCCACCCGCATTATGCAGGCGCAGGGCACCTTCGGCTGCCTGTTGTTCAACACCTCGAAGCAGGCGGTCAATCCGGGCAAGGATTTCGGACCCTATGGCCTGCCCAAGGCGGCGACCCTGTTCCTGGTCAAGCAATACGCCCTGGATCACGGCAAGGACGGCATCCGCGCCAATGCGGTCAATGCCGACCGCATCCGCTCCGGCTTGCTCACCGATGACATGGTGGCGGCGCGCTCCAAGGCGCGCGGCGTGTCCGAGACCGACTATATGAGCGGCAACCTGCTCAAGCGGGAAGTGACGGCGGAAGACGTGGCCGATGCCTTTGTCTATCTCGCCACCGCCACCAAGACCACGGCGGCGGTCGTCACCGTGGACGGCGGCAATATCGAAGCGTCGATGCGCTAACTTTGATGTCATGGCCCGCAAATGCGGGCCATCCAGACGAAGAGAGTCTCATACGGCGCGTGGACACGCGCCGACTGGATGGCCCGGTCAAGCCGGGCCATGACAGGAGGGGCTAGTTGTTGAACCGGAAGTGCATCACGTCGCCGTCGGCCACAACATACTCCTTGCCTTCCAGCCGGAACTTGCCCGCCTCGCGCGCGCCGGCTTCGCCATTGCCGGCGACATAGTCGGGATAGGCGATGGTTTCGGCGCGGATATAACCCTGCTCGAAATCGGTGTGGATGACGCCGGCGGCCTGCGGGCCCTTTGAGCCTTTGGTCACGGTCCAGGCGCGGGCTTCCTTCGGCCCCACCGTGAAGAAGGTCAGCAGGCCCAGCAACTCATAGCCGGTGCGGATCAGGCGGTTCAGGCCCGGTTCGCTCAGCCCCAGGCTTTCCAGGAAGTCGGGGCGGTCGGCATCGGGCATCTGCGCGATCTCTTCCTCAATCTTGGCGCTGATGACCACGCTGCGGGCGCCTTCCGCCTTGGCCATGGCTTCGACCTTGGCCGAGATGGCGTTGCCGGCAGCGGCGGACGCTTCTTCGACATTGCAGACATACAGGACGGGCTTGGCCGTCATCAGGCCAAGCTGGCTGTAGGGGCCGCGCTCTTCCGGTGCCAGCTCGGCGCGGCGGGCTGGCTTGCCTTCGCGCAGCAACGTCACAGCCTTCATCATCAAGGCGAGCTGTTCCTTGGCTTCCTTCTCGCCGCTATTGGCTTTCTTCTCCAGCGGCTTGATGCGTTTTTCCAGGCTTTCCAGGTCGGCCAGCATCAATTCGGTTTCCACCGTCTCGGCATCGGACACCGGATCGATCTTGCCTTCGACATGGGTGATGTCGTCATCGATGAAGCAGCGCAGCACATGCGCCACCGCGTCCACTTCGCGGATATTGGCCAGGAACTGGTTGCCCAGGCCTTCGCCCTTACTGGCGCCGCGTACCAGCCCGGCAATGTCCACAAAGGTGATGCGGGTGGGAATGATCTCCTGCGAGCCGGCGATCTTGGCCAATATGTCCAGCCGCGGATCGGGCACCGCCACGTCGCCGACATTGGGCTCGATGGTGCAGAAGGGGTAATTGGCCGCCTGCGCCGCCGCCGTCTGGGTGAGGGCGTTGAACAGGGTGGACTTGCCGACATTGGGCAGGCCCACAATTCCGCATTTGAAACCCATTACTCGGTGTCTTTCTTCTTTGGCTCTTTGGGAGGCTTGGGCGGCGCGGTTAGCAGCGCCACCTTGCTCATGAATCCGGCATCGTCATCCTTGGCCAGCAGAGGGGCTGCTTCCACCATCGCGTCCACCAGCGGCTTCAGCCAGGCGATATCATCCTTGCTGAAATTCTGCAGCACATGGCCGGTGACCCGCTCCCTGTCGCCGGGATGGCCGATGCCCAGCCGCACCCGGCGATACTCCGGTCCCAGCGCGGCGGTGATGGAGCGCAAGCCGTTCTGGCCGGCATCGCCGCCGCCGGTCTTCACTTTCAGCTTGCCGGCGGCAAGATCAATCTCGTCATGCACCACCACCAGCGCCTCCAGCGGCAGCTTGTAGAAGCGCAAGGCCGGCGCGATTGCGTCGCCCGACAGGTTCATGAAGGTCTGGGGCTTGAGCAGGTAGGTCTTGCGGCCGCTCAAGCTGCCTTCCGACAGCAAGCCTTCGAACTTGGCCTTCCAGGGACCGAATTTGTGATGGGCGTGCAGCTCGTCCAGCACGATGAAGCCGGCATTGTGCCGGTTCTTCGCATACTGCGAACCAGGATTGCCCAAGCCGGCAATAAGAAGCGGCGTCTCCATGCCGCCCCCTTTGGCGCTGGATTACTTCTTGGCCGGCGCGGCCTTGGCGCCGGCGGCAGGCGCAGCACCAGCGGCAGGCGCGGCGCCGGGCGCACCCGGAGCAGCGGCGGCGCCTTCGGCCGGCGCGGCGTCCGCGGCGGGCGCGGAAGACGCGGCAGCCGCGGCGGCGGCAGCGGCCTTCTGCTCTTCGATCACGCTGGTCGGCGCGACGATGGAGCAGATGGTGAAGTCACGGCCCTTGATCACCGGCTTGATGCCGCCGGGCAGGTTCAGGTTGTTGATATGGATGGTTTCGTTGATGTCCAGCGCCGAGACGTCCACTTCGATGGTGTTGGGAATGGTGTCGGCCGGGCAGATTACGGAGATGGAGTGGCGCACGATGTTCAGCACGCCGCCCTTCTTGAGGCCGGGCGAAACGTCCTGGCCATTGAAATGCACCGGAATCTGGAGGCGCACGGTGGCGCCTTCGGCCAGGCGCATGAAATCGACATGCACGGGGCGGTCGCTGACCGGGTCCAGTTGCACTTCGCGCGGGATCACGCGGGCGTTGGCGCCGGCGCCTTCCAGCGTGAACAGGGTGGTGAGGAAATGGCCGGCCTCGATGGCGCGCTCCAGGGTGCGGGCGTCCACGGCCAGGTTCACCGGCTTGTCCTTGCCGCCATAGACCACGGCGGGAATCAGGCCACGCTCGCGCGACTGGAAGGCCGGACCCTTGCCGGTGCCATCACGGGCTTCGACCTTAAGTGCTTGAACTTTCGCCATTTTCCTGATTCCTTCGGTGCCCGGTTAAGGCCCATGGCCCCCCGGAAAGGCGAGGCTTTTAGCGCAAGGGCTTTCCCCGCGCAACCGGCGCTTTGCGGGTGCAAAACCCATGTTAGCCTGCGGCAAACAAGGGGAGAACACATGCACAATCCCATCATCACGATCCTGGCGGCGGGCCTGGCCGGATGGATCTTCGGGGCGGTCTGGTACGGGGTCCTGTCAAAGCCCTACCAGCGGGCCCTGGGCCTCCGTCCGGAGGACTGCAAGGACAAGAAGATGCCCATGGTTCCCATGGTGGCGGCCTTCCTGGCGGCCTGCGTGATGTCGGCAGTGCTCTACCAGCTCCTGACCAACCTGGGGGTGATGGGCGTGGGCCACTCCGCCATCGCCGGCCTGACCATCGGGCTAGGCTTCCTGGCGACCTCGACCCTGGTCAACAACCTGTTCCAGCAGAAGCCGATGGCGCTCACCGTGATCGATGGCGGCCATTGGGTGCTGGGGGTGGTAGTTGAATCCGTGGTGATTGCGCTGCTGGCCTAATCGAACAGGCTTGAGACCGACGCTTCGTTATTAATGCGCCGCATCGCCTCGCCCAGCAGCGGGGCGATGGTGATGGTGCGCAGATTGGCGCAGGTCTTCATCAACGGCGTCGCCTCGATGGAATCGGTCACCACCATGGATTTGAGCTTCGACGCCTGGATGCGGTCCATCGCCTTGCCCGACAACACGCCATGGGTGCAATAGGCATAGACTTCGGTGGCGCCGTTCTTCAGCAGCGCTTCGGCGGCGTTGCACAGGGTGCCGCCTGAATCCACGATATCGTCGATCAGGATGCAGACCCGGCCCTCGACATCGCCGATGATATTCATCACTTCCGACATGCCGGCCTTTTCGCGGCGCTTGTCCACGATGGCCAGGTCGGTGTTCAGGCGCGTCGCCAGGGCGCGGGCGCGCACCACGCCGCCGACATCGGGCGACACCACCACCGGATCCTTGATTTTGAGATTGTCGGCAATGTCCCTCACGATCACCGGCATGGCGAACAGGTTGTCGGTGGGAATGTCGAAAAAGCCCTGGATCTGGCCGGCATGCAGGTCCACCGTCAGCACGCGGTTGGCGCCGGCTTCGGTGATCAGGTTGGCCACCAGCTTGGCGGAAATGGGCGTACGCGGGCCGACTTTGCGGTCCTGGCGGGCATAGCCGAAATACGGGATCACCGCGGTGATGCGCCGGGCCGAAGCGCGGCGCAGCGCGTCGATCATGATCAGCAATTCCATCAGATTGTCGTTGGCGGGCGCGCTGGTGGACTGGATGACGAACATGTCCTCGCCGCGGACATTTTCATGGATCTCGACGAATACTTCATCGTCGGCGAAGCGGCGGACATCGGCGGTGACCGGGATCAGGCCCAGATGGGTGCCGATAGCATCCACCAGCGGCCGGTTGGAATTTCCGGTGATGAGGCGCATGCCCCGCGATCCGTGCAGATCGTTCATTGCCGCCGCCGCCCCATGAAGCTTTGATGACGGGCTTTTAGCCGCTGGCTTGCGTCCCCGCAACGGGCGTCTTGTCTCTGGTCGCTCTTGCTACGCAAACGCTCCTGCCGCTGTTACCCAGTCAGCACAATGGCCGAGATTTGGCGGCCATAATCGGGCTCGCCGGCATGGGTGGTGCGGCGGAAGCTGAAATAGCCGTTTTCCGGCGGATAGGTCGAAACGCCCACCGATTCCACCCCTCCGGCGCCCGCGGCGGTCAGGCGATGGGCCACGTAACCGGGCAGGTCGAAGCGGTAGTGACCTTCCTTGTCCGACGGCACAAAAAAGCGGCGCTGCTTCAGCCCCAGTTCCAGGAAGCGGTCGCGGAAGTCCCAGCCCACTTCGTAATGGTCCTGGCCGATGGAAGGCCCGATCACCGCCTGGATTCGCATCCGCTGGGCGCCCAGTTTTTCCATGGCCTCCAGGGTGGCTTCCAGCACCCCGCCCAGCGCGCCTTTCCAGCCGGCATGGGCGGCGCCGATCACCCCGGCCTTGGCGTCGGCCAGCAGCACCGGCGCGCAATCGGCGGTCAGGATGCCCAAGGCGAGTCCCGGCGTGGCGATGACCATGGCATCACCTTCGGGACGCGCTTCCCAGGCGGGAAGGACATGGACAATGGCGCTATGGACCTGGTTGAGGCTGACCAGTTGGGGCGGTTCGCCCCCAGAAACTGAATTGGGCACCAGGGCGGCGGCCACGCGGCGGCGATTTTCCGCCACCGCTTCGGGCGCGTCCTTGGAGCCGGGACCGCAATTGAGCGACTGATAGATGCCGGTGGAGACCCCGCCTTCGCGCCCGAAGAAACCATGGGCGATGCCCGGCGCGGTGAGGAGTGTGGATTCCCGCCGCATCATCCGGCAAAGCCCGCCATGTCGCTGATCGAGGGCGGGGCAAAGGCCAGCGCCTTGAACAACAGGCCCATCTGGTCGTTGCCGATCAGCCGCTCGGTGGCGGAAAGAAGATCGCGGGCGGAATCCGGATTGGCCTTCATCAACTGCTCAGCGCGTTCGGTGATGCCGATATTGGCCAGGAACAGGCCTTGCGTTGCGGGCCCGAACACGGCTGCGCCGCCGCGCTTGCCGGCGGCCGCCAGCGCGGCGAAATCCACATGGGCGGAAATATCGTCCTGGCCCGGGTCATACAGCGCCTCGGCGAAGCGGTGGCCGCTGACGGCCTGCAAGGTTTCGGAAAAGCCGGCCGCTTCGCCATAGCCGTAATCCAGGATCAGCGCGGCGCCACCCTTGGCGGCGATGATGCGGGCGACGTGCTCGGCCAGCGCCGTGGCGGCAGGCGAAGATTCATAGACCCCGCCATCGGGCGCCGCTTCCAGCCCGTGCGGCACGGCGGGTTTGGGCACCGGCACCGGCGCCAGCGCGAAGGTCAGCTCGCCGTCTTTCGTCGTCACCATGCGCTCGCACCAGCCGCGCTCGGTCTTGACGTATTGGCGCACGGGCAGGGCGTCGAAGAATTCATTGGCCACCAGGAACAGCGGCCGGTCGCCCAGGTGATCGTCGAACTGGGCCTGCCAGGACAAGTCGGCGCCAAGTCCCCGCAGCTTGTCGGCCTGCACGGCCTGCATCGCCGGGCTGGCTTCGATCATCACCACGTCCAGGTCGGCCAGGAAGTCGGGCGCCACCGCGGCGGTGCGCAATATGTCGGCCATCAAGGTGCCGCGCCCCGGGCCCAACTCCACCAGCCGGGGATTTTTCGGGCTGCCCTGGTCGGCCCAGGCCTGCACCAGCCACAGGCCCACCATCTCGCCGAACATCTGGCTGATTTCCGGCGCGGTGGTGAAATCGCCGCCGGCGCCGATGGCCTGGCGGTTGGGATAATAGCCATCCTTGGGATCGAGCAGCGCGATCGTCATGAACTGCGCCACCGACATCGGGCCCTGGGCCTCGATAAGAGCGGCGATACGCGCTTTCAGGCTCATGCGCTGCGGGGCCGGGTGTAGGCCACCCAGAACAGGGCGCCCGCCGTCAGCCATACCGGGATGGACAGGGCCATGCCCATGCTGACCGGGCCGAGGAAACCGGTATCGGGCTCGCGGAAGAATTCGCAGATGAAGCGGAAGGTGCCATAGCCTAAAAAGAACAGCGCCGACATCAAACCGGGGCGTTCATGGGCGCGGAACACGCGCAGCGCGATCTGCAGCAGCACAAACAGCACCACGCCTTCCAGCGCCGCTTCATAGAGTTGGCTGGGATGGCGCGGGATGTGGAGTTCGTCGCGCGGGAAAATCACCGCCCAGGGCGCGTCGCTGGCCCGGCCCCACAATTCGCCATTGATGAAATTGGCCAGGCGCCCGAAGAACAGGCCGACGGGGGCGAAGGCGGCGGCCAGGTCCGCCAGCGGCAGCAGCTTGAGCTTGCGGCGGCGGGCGAACAGCCAGACCGCGAGCACCACGCCGAGCAATCCGCCATGGAAGGACATGCCGCCTTCCCAGGCTGCCAGGATGCGCAGCGGGTCGGTGATAAAGCCCATCGGCAGCCCGTCGCAGAAGCGGGCATAGTCGGGCGTGACGCTGCATAGCACGGTGCCATAGAGCAGCACCCAGCCCAGCCGTCCGCCCAGGATGACGCCAAAGGTGCACCACACCACCAGGTCGCCGATTTCGTCCTCGGTGGCGGGGGCGCGGCCGTTGAAAGGGGGGCGGGCCCACAGGTCCTTGCGGCGCAGGATGCGGGCGATGCCCCACCAGGCCAGCACCAGGCCGGCGATATAGGACAAGGCGTACCAGCGGATCTCCAGCGGGCCCCAGATATGGAGGAGCACCGGATCTATATGGGGAAAGGGCAGCAGGGCCTGGACCATGGAGCGGTAAACGGGGCTGCTTCGCGGCTTGTGTCAAGCGCATCCGGCGGCCATATAAGCGGGGACAGTGGAGGCTCTTATGGCGCAGACCGACAACCCGTTCCTGGACGGCGTGGCCAAGGCCTTTACCGACGCCGCCGGCATGGCCCAGAGCGTACGCACCGAGATCGACACCTTCATGCGCCAGCGCCTGGAGCGGCTGGTGGCCGATATGGACTTCGTGCCGCGCGAGGAATTCGAGGCGGTCAAGGCCATGGCCGCCAAGGCCCGCGCCGAGAACGAGACCCTGGCCGCCCGCGTGGCGGCTTTGGAATCCAAATCAAGCACTTAGGAGTCATCCCCGACTCTTGGAGCCCGAATCTGTGAGCGGATTCAAAGCTGTGGAATCTTTTCCGCGGGCGGGGATGGGGACTCCCGGACTCTTGTTTTCTCTAAATCTTGTGCCAGTTTGGATCGCAACTGCTTCGTTTTGTGGCTGGAGTTGCTGGCATGCCGATTACCCACCTGGACGACGAGCCGCTGGATACCCTGCATCCGCTGGACCTGCTGGAGCGGGCGGTCGAGCAGAATGGATGGGCTTTCGAGCGGGCCGGCCGGGACGAGCTGAACCTGTCGGTGGCGGGCAAGTGGAGCGACCATCACTTCAATTTCTCCTGGCGGGAGGACCTCCAGTCCCTGCACCTGTCCAGCGCCTTTGACATGCGGATCAGCGAAGGGGTGCGGCGCCAGAATGTCGCCGACCTGCTGATGCATGTGAACGCCAAGCTGTGGATCGGCCATTTCGACCTGTGGCCCCAGGACGGCACCATCATCTTCCGCCATGCCATGATCTTCCCCGACGCCGAAGCCAGCGCCGCCCAGTGCGAGGCGCTGCTGAACCTGGCGCTGGAAGCCTGCGAACATTACTACCCCGCCTTCCAGTTCGTGCTGTGGGGCGGCAAGACCGCCGAAGAGGCGATCGCATCGGCGGTGCTGGAGTGCGCCGGCCAAGCCTAATGGCTAAGTCGTGAGCCTCCTCCTGATTGGTGCGGGACGCATGGGGTCGGCCCTGCTCAAGGGCTGGCTGAAGAGCGGCGTCAAATCCATCACCGTGGTTGAGCCCAAGCCGTCGGCGGAACTGAAGAAGCTCGCCAAGGCCAAAAATATCGCACTCGCGGCGGCGCCATCGCAGGTCAAAGCCAAGCCTTCGACTTGCGTGGTGGCGATCAAGCCGCAAGTGCTGAAAGGCGAAGCCGGCGCGCTGGCAGCTTTTGCGCAAAATGGCGCGCTGATGATTTCCATTGCCGCGGGCACGTCGGTGGCGGCGTTGTCGAAAGCATGGGGAAAAAAGGCGCGCATCATCCGCGCCATGCCTAATACCCCAGGCGCCATCGGCGCCGGTATCTCAGGTCTTTACGCAGCCAAGGGCGCGACAGCGGCGGACAAGAAGCGCGCCGCGTCGTTGCTGGCGGCGCTGGGCGCCACCGAATGGGTGGCGAAAGAAGAATTGATCGACAGCGTCACGGCGGTGTCGGGCTCCGGCCCCGCCTATCTGTTCCTGATGGCGGAAGCCCTGACCGAAGCCGGTGTGGCGGAAGGATTGCCGCGCCCCCAGGCCGAGAAATTCGCCCGCGCCACCGTGGCCGGCGCGGGCGCGCTGCTGGCCGCGGACAAATCGTCCGCCTCAGCCTTGCGCGAAGCCGTCACCAGTCCCGGCGGCACCACGGCGGCGGCGCTGGGCGTGCTGATGGCGGATGACGGGCTGACGGCGCTGATGAAGCGTGCGGTGCGCGCCGCGCGCAAACGGGCGGAAGAGTTGCGCTGATCCTCATGCTTCGACAAGCTCAGCATGAGGATATCCTCACCCTGAGCTTGTCGAAGGGTGAGGCCGCCGCCTAGACCGGCAACCGTATCGTCGCCTTCAAACCGCCCAGCGCACTTTTGCCCAGCAGAATATCGCCGCCATGGGCGCGGGCGATGTCGCGGGCGATGGCCAGGCCCAGGCCCGAACCGCCGCTTTGCAGGTTGCGGCCCTGGTCCAGGCGGCGAAAGGGGCGGAAGGCTTCTTCATGCCGCTCCGGTGCGATGCCGGGGCCATTGTCCTCTACCGCGATTTCCACCAGCCGTTCGTCCTGGGTCAGGGTGACGGCAACCTTGGTGCCGTGCTTCAGGGCATTGTCCAGCAGGTTGGCCAGCACACGGCGCAGGCCCGCGCGCTTGATGCTGACCAGGGCATGTTCGGGCGCGATCACGGTGATGCCGTCGCGCTGACGGGCCTTGCCGGCGGCGGCGGCGGCGTCGCGCACCATTTCGCCTAAGTCTGTGGGATGCGATTCCTCGCCGCCTTCGCCGCGCGCGAAGGCCAGATACTCATCCAGCATATGGTCCATCTCGGCGATGTCGTCGCTCATGGAGCGGGTGTCGGTCTCGTCCGGCAGCAGCGCCAGCGCCAGCTTCAGCCGCGTCAGCGGCGTCTTCAAGTCATGGCTCACCCCCGCCAGCATCTCGGTGCGCTGGGTGAGTTGCCTTTCAAGACGCTCGCGCATGGTGATGAAGGCCTGGGCGGCGCGCCGCACTTCGGTGGCGCCATAGGGCTTGAAGTCGGGGACGGCGCGGCCCTTGCCGAAACTGTCGGCGGCCAGGGCCAGCCGCTCGATGGGCCGCACCTGGTTGCGCAGGAACAGGATGGCGATACCCATCAGCAGCAGCGACGATCCCACCATCCAGAGGATGAAGATGTCCGGCTTGGAGACGGTGACGCGGTCGCGCGGCACCAGCACCGCCAGCACGCCATCCTTCACATCCACCCGTATCTCGAAATGATCGCCGATGCGGGCGGTGCGAAAATCGCGGTCGGCGCCGATGCGCTGTTCCAATATGTCGTCCAGCGCCACGTCGATGGTGCTGGTCAGCTTGCCGCGATAGGGCGCGAGATTGTCGCCCGGCAGCAGGCGGATGCGATAGTCGAGCTGGCGCGCCGCCAGGGTCCGAAGGCGCACGCGCTCGCTGCCCTGGTGATTGTCTTCCAGCGCCACCAGCAGCGCGATGTCGGCGGCCACGTCGCGCGCCAGCCTTCGGGTGGTGGTGTCCAGGTCGCGCTCGAAGAACACATAGGCGATGATCGCCTGCAGGATCACGATCGGCGCGACAATGATGATCAGCGAGCGGCCGAACAGCCCGCGCGGCAGGAAGCGCTTGAGGGAAAAGCCCTCAGCCACGGTCGGGGACCAACATGTATCCGACTCCGCGAACGGTTTGCAGGTAAAGCGGCAGCTTGGGATCTTCCTCGATCTTGCGGCGCAGGCGCGTCACCTGCACGTCGATGGATCGTTCCAGCGCCACATTCAGCCGCTTGCACAGTTCGCCGCGACTGAAAGGCCGCCCGGCATGGGTGGCGAAAAGTTGCAGCAGCGCCGCTTCCGCCCCGGTCAGCTTGACGGGCTTGCCGGTGCGGGTCAGGCGCGCGGTGGTGGGATCGAACAAGGCTTCGCCCATGCGCACCGGCCCCACCGCCGGCGCCTCGGGCGGCGCGGAGCGGCGCAGCAGCGAATTGACCCGCAGCAAAAGCTCGCGCGGCTCAAACGGCTTGGGCAGGTAATCGTCGGCGCCCAGCTCCAGGCCGGCGATGCGGTCGGCGGGATCGCCGCGCGCCGTCAGCATCAGGATGGGAACGCTGGAGTCCTTGCGCACGCTCTGGGTCAGGTCCAGGCCCGACTCCCCCGGCATCATCACATCCAGGATCAGCAGGTCGAACTCCATGCTCTTCATCAGGGCGCGGGCCTCGGCGGCCCCGGGGGCTGCGGTTACCCGGTAACCGTTCCCCGACAAGTAGCGCTGCAGCAGGGCGCGCAGCCGCTCGTCATCGTCCACCACCAGCAGGTGCGGTTCGTCCGTCCCCGATCCATTGATGGGCAAACTCATGGCAGCCATGCCCGGGCCAGGGGCGAAAAAGCCCTTGTGACCCTTGCGGTTTTCGCGCCGGACATGCTGCAATACATGCCAGAAAAACTAGGCCCTCGTTCCAAGGGGGGCAAGCCCGGCAGGACCTTTCCATGGCAGACGTGATCTCTTTCGACCAGCGCGACGGCGCCCTTTGGTATGACGGCAAGCTGGTGCCCTGGAAGGACGCCAAGACCCATGTGCTGACCCATGGGCTGCATTACGGCTCCTGCGTGTTCGAGGGCCAGCGCATCTATAACGGCACCATCTACAAGCTGAAGGAACATTCGGCGCGGCTGTTCAAGTCGGCCGAGGCCCTGGGCATGAAGATCCCCTTCACCCAGGAAGAGATCAACCAGGCTTGCATCGATGCCGCCGCGACGCAGAACATCAGGGATGGTTACCTGCGTCCTGTCGCCTTCCGCGGCAGTGAGATGATGGCGGTGTCGGCGCAGAACACCACCATCCATGTCGCCATCGCCTGCTGGCCCTGGCCGTCCTATTTCAGCCCGGCGGAAAAGCTCAAGGGTATCCGTCTCGACATCGCGCGCTGGCGCCGCCCCGCGCCCGACACCGAGCCGGTGCATGCCAAGGCCGCCGGCCTCTACATGATCTGCACCATCTCCAAGCATGAGGCTGAGGCCAAGGGCTATGCCGATGCGCTGATGTTCGACTATCGCGGCTATGTCGCGGAAGCCACCGGCGCCAACGTCTTCTTCGTGCAGGACGGCGTGCTGCACACGCCCATACCCGACTGTTTCCTCAATGGCCTGACCCGCCAGTCGGTGATCGCCATCGCCAAGGCGCATGGGGTGCGCGTGGTCGAGCGTCATATCGAGCCGGAGGAGATGAACAATTTCAGCGAATGCTTCCTCACCGGCTCGGCGGCGGAAGTCACGCCGGTATCGGAGATCGGGCCCTACAAGTTCAAGCCGGGCAAGCTGACCGAAGCGCTGATGAACGCCTATGCCGATGAAGTGCGCGGCGTGGCCAAGGTCGAAGGCGTGGACGTTTGGCCCTGGGCCCGTGGCGAGACTTCGGCCAGCCCGGCCTAAGCCGTCATTCCGGCGTTACGCCGGGGCGCAGGTGCCGCATGCCGTTCTTGAAATAGATCACGCCGGTATAGACGGTCAGGGCGGCGGCCACCCACAGCAGGAAATGGGCGACCACGATAAAGGAATAGGTCGTGCCGGGCAGGTCCAGATAATACTGGCCGATCAGGGGCGTCAAAATCATCGCGCCTATGGCGATCATCTGCACCGCGGTCTTGAACTTGGCCACCGCCGTCACCGGCACGCTGACGCGCGTACCGGCCAGAAATTCGCGCAGGCCCGACACCAGGATTTCACGCGACAGGATGATCAGGGCGGGAATGAGCCTGAGCAGGCTGAACACGGTTTCATCCGTGCCTGGAATGGTTTTGAGGAAGTTGCCTTGGGCCACCAGCATCATCAGCGCCACCGCCACCAGAACCTTGTCGGCGATAGGGTCCAGCATGCGGCCGAAATCCGAGCCCGCCTTCAGCTTGCGGGCGGCAAAACCGTCCAGCCAGTCGCTGACCCCGGCGATGACGAAGATGCCAAAGGCCACCAGTCGCGCCGCGGTGCCCGGCATCACAAAGGCGATAGCGAACACCGGCACCAGGACGATGCGCAGGATGGTGAGGGCATTGGGCAGGGAGTACATGGGGTCAGTCTAGAAGCCCTCCAACTTGCCGTCACCCGCCGGGATGAAAGAAATCGAAGATTTTCTTGGCCAGGGTGGCGCTGACCCCCTCCACGGAGGACAGGTCGGTCAGGCTGGCGGCGGACACCGCCTTGGCGGAACCGAAATGCTGTAATAGCGCCCGCTTGCGGTTCGCGCCCACGCCGGCCACTTCGTCCAGCGGATTGGCGCCGATGGCGGCGCTGCGCTTCTTGCGATGGCCGCCGATGACAAAACGGTGCGCCTCGTCGCGCAGGCGCTGCAGATAGTACAGAACCGGACTTTTGGGATCGAGGCGGAAGGGCTCCTTGCCCGGCATGTAGAAATGCTCGCGGCCGGCATCGCGGTCGGGGCCCTTGGAGATGCCCACCAGCGCCACATCCTCCACCCCCAGGTCGGCGAAAACCTGGCAGGCGATGGATAGCTGGCCCGGCCCGCCATCGATCAGCACCAGGTCGGGGCGCCTCCAGCGCAGCTCCGGCGTGTCCTCGGCTTCCTCCTTGACCATGCGGGCGAAGCGGCGGCTCAGCACCTCGCGCATCATGGCGTAGTCGTCGCCCGGCGTGAGCTCCGCCGCCTTGATGTTGAACTTGCGGTACTGCGCCTTCTCGAAGCCTTCCGGCCCCGCCACGATGAAGGCGCCCAGGGCATGGGCGCCCTGGATGTGGGAATTGTCATAGACCTCGATGCGGCGCGGCGGCTGTTCCAGCCCGAAGACATCCGCGACGCCTTCCAGCAACTGGGTCTGGGCGCTGTTCTCCGCCAGGCGGCGGCCCAATTGTTCGCGGGCATTGGCCAAAGCGCGTTCCATGATTTCGCGCTTCTCGCCGCGCTGGGGGGTGGAGATTTCCACCTTGTGTTCGGCGCGCAGCGCCAGCGCATCGGCCAGCAAGGCGCGGTCCGGCAATTCCTCGCTGGTGAGGATGAGTTTGGGCGCGATGCGTTCGTCATAGAATTGGCCGACAAAGCTTTCCAGCACCTCGCCCAGCGGAATGTCGTTGGCGTGGCGGGGGAAATAGGGGCGGTTGCCCCAATTCTGCCCGGCGCGGAAGAAGAAGACCTGGATGCAGGTATGGCCGCCTTCGCTGTGCAGGGCGAACATGTCCGCTTCGTCGAAGGTGGACGGGTTCACCCCTTGCGAGGACTGGATGTGGCTCATCGCCTTCAGCCGGTCGCGCAGTTTCGCCGCCGCCTCGAAGTTCATGGCCTCGGACGCCTTGGTCATCTCGGCCTTGATGTCTTCCTGCACCGTCTGGCTTTTGCCGTTGAGGAAGCTTTCGGTTTCTTCGACCAGTTCGTGATAGCCGGCCAGGTCAATGCGGTTCACGCAAGGCGCCGAGCAGCGCTTGATCTGGAACAGCAGGCAGGGACGGGTGCGGCTTTCAAACACCGAGTCCGAGCAGGAGCGCAGCAAAAAGGCACGCTGCAGGGTGTTGAGGGTGCGGTTGACCGCCCCCGCCGAAGCGAAGGGCCCGAAATAGACGCCCTTCACGGTCTTGGCGCCGCGATGCTTCAAAAGCTGCGGATAGGCGTGATCCTCGCGCAGCAGGATGTTGGGAAAGCTCTTGTCGTCGCGATAGCTGACATTGTAGCGGGGCTTCAGCCGCTTGATCAGGTTGGATTCCAGCAGCAGCGCTTCGATCTCGCTGGCGGTGGTGACGAACACCATCTCGGCGGTCTCGGCCACCATGCGGGTCAGCCGCTCGCTATGCACCCGGCCGGTGGCGTAAGACGTGACGCGCTTCTTCAGACTCTTGGCCTTGCCGACATACAGCACGTCGCCCGCCGCATTCAGCATGCGGTAGACCCCCGGCGCGTCGGGCAGGGTCTTGAGATAGGCGGAAATGCGGTCGGCGCCTTTCAGCGGCGCTTCGGGGGAACTCATGCCGCCAATATATTAACGGCTGCGCTCGATTTCGATACCCACGCTCTCGGCATGGGTCAGGGCTTCCAGCTTTTCCACCCGCACCCGCACGGTTCGCACCCGGCCATCCTCAAAACAGGCCGCGGCGATGCGTTCGGCCAGGGTTTCGGCCAGCCGGACATGGCCTTCGGCGATGATGGCGCGGATGCGCTTTTCGATGACGTGATAGTCCACCACATTTTCCAGCATGTCCTGGGCATCGGCGATTTCGTCGGTGGCCAGGTCCACATTGATGCGCACCGGCTGGGTGCGGCCTTCTTCCTGGCGATAGACGCCGATATGGGCTTCCAGCATCAGGTTGCGGATAAAGACATGGCGGATGCCGCGGGTGGCGAAGGTCATTCGGAACCGCCCACATCGGGGGTCTGCCAGATCAGGTGCTGGCCGCCATCCACCGCGATCATCTGGCCGGTAACGGCCGGCGCTTCCAGCAGGTAGCGCACGGCGGCGCAGATGTCGGACGGATCGGCGCCATGCCCCAGGATGGTGGCGTCGCGCTGGCGGTTGAAGTCGGCATCGGACTGGCGCGGATTTTTCAGGGTGGGGCCGGGGCCCACGGCATTGACCCGGATGCGCGGTCCCATGCCTTGCGCCAGGGTGGTGGTCAGCCAGTAAAGCCCCGCCTTGCTGACGCTGTAGGACAGGAACTGCGGCGTGGGCTTCAGCACCCGCTGATCGATGATGTTGATGATGCTGCCTTGCGCGTCTGCCGGAAGCTGTTTGGCGAAAGCCTGCGACAGCACCAAGGGCGCGCGCAGGTTGGTCTCGATGTGATCGTCCCAGCTTTTGCGGCTGGCGCTTTGCCAGTCATCATTCTCGAACAAAGACGCGGAATTGATCAGCGCGGTCAGCGGTCCGATCTCGCGCGCGGCGCGCTCCACCAGCGCGGCGGTCTCGGTTTCCTTCGACAAATCGCATTTCAGGGTCGCGGCGTCCACGCCAAAGGCGCGTGCCGCCTGTACGGCGCTGTCGGCATCCTCTTCTGAGCCATGATAATGGACCGCCACGTTCCAGCCCACCGATGCCAGGTCCAGGGCGATGGCCCGTCCCAGCCGCTTGGCGGCGCCGGTGACCAGGACGTTTTTCACGTAATGAAGCCTACGGTCTTTTTGACGTCTTCCATGATGGGCGTGGCGATGGCGCGGGCCTTTTGCGCGCCGTCCTTCAGGACCCGGTCGATCTCCGCCGGGTCGGCCAGCAACCGGCGCATCTCGGTTGTGATCGGTTCCAGCTTGGCCACCGTAAGGTCGGCCAGCGCCGACTTGAAGGTGGAGAAATTCTGGCCGGCGAACTGGATGATCACCGCGTCACGCTCCTGGTCGGACAAGGCGGCATAGATGTTCAGCAGGTTCTCCGCCTCGGGGCGATCCTTCAACTCGTCCTTGGTGCCGGGCAGGGGATGGGGATCGGTCTTGGCGCGCTTGATCTTGTCGGCGATCGCGTTGGCATCGTCGGTCAGGTTGATGCGGCTATTGTCGCTTTCGTCCGTCTTGGACATTTTTTTGCTGCCGTCGCGCAAGGACATCACCCGCGTGCCGGCGCCGGTGATCACCGGCTCGGGCTGGGGGAAGAAATCGGGCACGCCGAAATCATTGTTGAACTTGGCGGCGATGTCGCGCGCCAGTTCCAGATGCTGCTTCTGGTCCTCGCCCACCGGCACATGGGTGGCGCGATAGACCAGAATGTCGGCCGCCATCAGCACCGGATAGGTATAAAGCCCGACGCTGGCGCGTTCCTTGTGCTTGCCCGACTTTTCCTTGAACTGGGTCATGCGGTCCAGCCAGCCCAGCCGCGCCACGCAGTTCAGCACCCAGGCCAGCTCGCCATGCTCGGGCACCTGGCCCTGGTTGAAGATGGGCGTGCGCTTGGGGTCCACTCCGGCGGCGATATAGGCGGCGGCAACCTCGCGGGTGGAACGGGTCAGGTCGGCGGCATGGGCATAGCCCGCATCCTGGGTGATGGCATGCATGTCCACCACGCAGAACAGGCAGGGCATCTGGTCCTGCATCCGCACCCAGTTCTTCAGCGCCCCCAGGTAATTGCCCAGGTGAAGCGTGTTGGTGGGCTGCATGCCCGAAAGGACGAGGGGGGAATGTTTCATGGCGCGGGTTATGCCTTGGCGGGCGCAGGTGTTTCAAGCGCCGCTTTCAACCGCTTTTCCACGGTATCCAGGCGGGCGGGATGGACGATCTTGTGGCCGAAGCCGTCGCGCACATAGAAGACGTCGATCGCCCGCTCGCCATAGGTCGCCACCATGGAGGTGGAGATGGAAAGGCCGGCTTCGAAGATGGCCTGGGTGATGTCATAGAGCAGGCCCGGCCGGTCCAGGCATTCCACCTCGATCACGGTGGCGATGCGCGAGGCCTCATTGTCGAACTGGATCTTGGGCCGGATGGTGAAGGCGGATGCCCGGTTGCGCTGGACCTTGCGCGCCAACTCGCGGCGCGGCCGCACCTGGCCGCGAAGGGTTTTTTCGATGGACTGGGCCAGCCGCCCCAGCCGCTCGGCATCGCCAAAGGCGTCACCTTCGGAATCCTGCACCGAGAACACATCCAGCGCGAAGCCGTCAGAGGTGGTGAAGGCCTTGGCGTCCACGATGGAGCCGCCCGACAAGGCGATGGCGCCGGCGAACTGCGAGAACAGGCCGGCATTGTCAGGCGTGTAGAGAATGATCTCGGTGACGGCGCGGAAATTGTTGGTGGTGGCGTTAAGCGTCAGGAGCTGCCCTTCCGCATCGGCCTTGCCGACCAGCCGGGCATGGCGCTCTAGTTCATCCGGATCGAAAGCCAGCCAGTAATTGTCGTAATGACGGGTCAGGGCACGCTCGCGATTCGCCGGCGTAAAATCGGAAAGTCGCCGTTCCAGCTCCGCCTTGGCGGCGGCGACGCGCGCGCCGCGGCCGGGCGCCTGGTCGCCGCCGGTCATCATGTGATCGGCGGCATAATAAAGTTCGCGCAGCAACTGGCCCTTCCAGCCGTTCCACACGCCCGGACCCACGGCCCGAATATCGGCCACGGTCAGGATCACCAGCAGGCGCAGCATCTCCGGCGACTGCACCATGTCCACGAAATCGCGCACCGTCTTGGGATCGGACACGTCGCGGCGCTGGGCGGTGTCGCTCATCACCAGGTGGTTCTTCACCAGCCAGGCCACGGCGGTGGTGTCGGCGGCCGACAATCCCAGGCGCGGGCACAGGCTGCGCGCGATCTCCGCCCCCACATCGCTGTGATCGCCGGGCAATCCCTTGGCCACGTCATGCAGCAGGATGGCGCAGTACAGCACGTTGCGCGACTGGATGCGCTTGATGATGTCGCTGGTGAGGGGATTGTTTTCCTTGTGGTCGCCGCGCTCGATGGCCGCGACATTGCCCACGGCGCGGATCAGATGCTCGTCCACCGTATAGTGGTGATACATGTTGAACTGCATCAGCCCCACGGCATGGCCGAATTCCGGCACAAAGCGGCCCAAGACACCCGCCTCGTTCATCAGGCGCAAGGCGCGTTCGGGATCGTGGCGCGATGTCAGCACTTCCAGGAAAGCCTGATTGGCCACCGGGTTCTGGCGCACCGCATCGGTGATCAGGTCGAGGCTGCGGGTGACGGTGCGCAGCGCGTCGGGATGAATGTCCACGCCCTTGATGTCGGCGATGTGGAACATGCGCAGGATGTTGGCGGGGTCCTGGCGGAAGATGCTGGGATTGGCGGTCAGCCGCCCATTTTCGACATAGAACTCATCGTCCGGGCTGCGGGCTTTCAGAAAGCCCGGCAGGATGCTTCTCAGCGAGGGGCGGGGCTTGCGATGTTGTTCCTCCAGCGCGGCGCAGAAGATGCGGGTCAGGTCGCCCACATCCTTGGCCACCAGGAAGTAGGCGCGCATGAAGGCTTCCACCGCCCGGCGCGGCTTGTCGGCATCGACATAGCCCAGCGCCGCCGCCAGTGATGGCTGCACGTCGAAGCTCAAGCGTTCCTCGGCGCGCGCCAAGAGGTAATGCAGACGCACGCGCACATTCCACAGAAAGGCTTCCGCCTTCTGGAAGGTGCGGTATTCCTCGCGGGTGAACACACCGTGTTCCACCAGGTTGGCGGCATCGTCCACGTGATAAAGATACTTGCCGATCCAATAGAGGGTCTGCAGGTCGCGCAGGCCGCCCTTGCCCTCTTTGATATTGGGCTCGACCAGATAGCGGCTTTCGCCCTGGCGCTGATGGCGGATGCTGCGCTCGGTCAGCTTGGCTTCGACAAAGTCGCGGCCATTGCCGGTGGCGACTTCCTTCCAGAATTTGCTGCGCAGTTCTTCGTATAGCCCGCGATCGCCCCACAGGTAGCGCGCTTCCAAGACGGCGGTGCGGATGGTGACGTCCGACTTGGCCAGCCGCACGCTTTCGGCCAGCGACCGCGTGGCATGGCCGACCTTCAGGCCCAGATCCCACAGCATGTAGAGGATGAACTCGATGACGCTTTCGCCCCAGGCGGTCTGCTTGAAGGGGCGCAGGAACAACAGGTCGATGTCCGATCCCGGCGCCAGCTCACCGCGGCCATAGCCGCCGGTCGCCACCACCGCGATGCGCTCGGCGCTGGACGGGTTCTGGGCGTAGTACACATGCTTGACGGCGAAGTCGTAGATCACCTGGATGATGCTGTCCTGCAACTGCGACAGGGCGCGCGCCGCCGCCAGGCCGGGCAGGCCTTCCTTCTCGACTGCGTACTGAACCTTGGCGCGGCCGTCGGTGAACGCCTGCTTGATCAAAGCGAGGCCGGCCTTGCGCAGGTTTCCCGTCTCGCCATTGTCCTTGGCCAGGGCGGTGAGGTCGCGGCGCAGACCTTCGGCGTCGATCAGGTCGCGCAACGCAAGGCTTTGGGGTTTTTCGAGGCCCATGGGGGGCGGATAATGTCATGGGGGCCCTTGGCTTACTACCCGGCCAAACCCGCGCGTTTACTTGGCTTTTTTGCGCAGGCTCCCGTCCCATTTGGCGGGCCCGCGGGTGCGGATCACCACCCCGCAGGCGATCCTGTCGCCGGCATTGCCAAGCGGCTGGGTGCGATAATCATCCCCCCGCGCATCCAGGATGATGGAGACCCCATCGCGGTCGAAGATGCTGCGCTTGCCGTTGCCGATGGAAAAGCCGGTGGTCAGCGTGCTGGCATGAAGCCGCCCGTCGGCGCCGGCGAACTGGTTGGGCAGATCGCCGGCCAGCGGCCCGCCCTCGGCCAGGAAGCCGTGCTTCTTGCCGGGCGTCAGGCTCAGGATCGGCCCGGCGCTGGTGAAGCCGGTCTTGGGATCGCACTTGGCGGAGGTGTGCAGGTGGATGGCATGGGCGCCGGGCGGCAGGCCCTGCAGGTCGAAGGTGACCAGCACGCCACGATTGACGGCATCGAACGTCACGGTGCCGACCGGCTTGCCCGCCAGGTTGGACAGCCTGGCGACGGCCTTGGCCTTCAGGGCGGCCACGGCCGGCGCCGCCAGCAAGAGGGGCGTGCCCGCCAGGGCGAACGCGGCGATGAACAAGGCAATCCGGCCCATGCGGCCCTCCAAAAGCAGGGCAAGCCTGCCATAGCGCCACAATCGGGGGAACCCGTTGCCCCTTGGTACGCTTTAGAGCCGGGGCTTAGCAGGAGATTTTAAAATGCGCTTTTTCCTGATGGCCGCCACGGCCAGCCTTTTCAGCCTTTCCACCGTCATGATGATGGCCCAGGAGGCCCAGGCGGTGCAGGACACACCCGTCACCATCAACGGGGTCGAGGCCGTCTGCACCGGCGTCGGCTCGGCCAAGGATGACCCGCGCTGGGCCGCCTATCCGATCAAGGTCGTGCTGGCCACCATGGGCGGCGCCAACCTGGCCAATGCCCATGTCAGCCTGAGCAAGGGCGGCGCCGAAGTGGCGGGCCTGGATTGCGATGCGCCCTGGGTCCTGTTCAAGGCGCCGGGCGGCAGCTACACCGCCCACGCCACCCTGATCGGCGGCAGCGGCCGCTCCAGCAGCACCAATTTCTCCACCACCGGTTCGGGCCCGCAGAAGGAAATCACCATCACCTTCCCGCTGCCGTCCAACGGCGTCAGCCTGCCGGCCGGCACGGTGCCGCCGCCTGCCGACCATTAAGGGAGTGGTGCAGGGCGGCTTGCCGCCCTCGCAGCTTCGCTGCTCGAAGCGGCGCAAGGTTTTGTAACCTCGCTGCGCTCGCCAACAAAACCTAAGCGAAAAAGGCCCGGTGACTTTCGTCACCGGGCCTTGATCATTTTCAGAACGTCAAACCGTTGTTAGACGGCCTTGAGGTTCGAAGCCTTGGCGCCACGTGCATCCGGCACGATGTCGAACGAGACCTTCTGGCCTTCGTTCAGCGAGCGCAGGCCGGCTGCTTCCACGGCAGTGGCGTGCACAAACACGTCCTTGCCGCCGCCTTCCGGCGCGATGAAGCCAAAACCCTTGGAGGTGTTGAAGAACTTAACGGTTCCGATAGTCATGTACGTTTTCCTGCATTGATGTCCGCCCGGCAAAATACCGGTCGGAGCGGGGCGTTCCGTGGTCGCAGGGAAGGAAGTCAACCGTCGTCCAGGCGCGCACTCAAGGCGGGCAGGGATAGTCTAGGTGCGCTTCTCTGTGACGGGACGGGATGTCCACACAACCGCGACAATACGCCCGACCCCCCGGATAATCAAGGAAGGGGCCTGGGCCCGATGTGGTGGCGGATGATTTGCGCGCCGCAACATGCGGGCGGTTGTGACAATTAATCGGCGGAATTGCGCGGCGAAAAGGCGAAGACGAAGAACACCGCCGCCGCCAGGACCGAGACGGCGCTCAGCGCGCCGATGCTGGCGAAGCGCCAGACCGGATCGACCTTGAACACCTGGAAGAAGGCGGCCACGCCCATGGCGGCCAGCACCAGTCCCAACGCGAAGTCTTTTACCCGTGCCATTCACCACCCCTTCGACACAGCGCTTATAGCATTGTCCGGCGGAACTGCGCACGTCTGGGATGTGACCAGTGTCAGTCTCTATCCGTCTAAAAACGACGACTTGTCGTCATGCCCGAAAGCGTTTGGCGAGGCCCGGATTTGGCGCGATAATTCATGGCAAACGGGTGGAAAGCATGTCTCTGGATAATGTCGATTTCAGGCAGGTCTTCGATAACACGCCCAGCCTGGTCCTGATCCTGGATCCCGGCTTCAAGATCGTCGCGCAGAACCGCGCGCATGCCCGCGCCACCCTGTCGGATGAACGCGGCTTGGTGGGCAAGAACCTGTTCGAGGCTTTTCCCGACAACCCCGCCGACTCCGCCGCCGAAGGGCTGTCGCAGTTGCGCGCCTCGCTGCTCAAGGTGCTGAAGACCAAGACGGCCGACGTCATCGCGCCCTTCCGCTATGACGTGCAGGGCGCGCGCGGGCCGTTCGAAACCCGCTGGTGGACGGTGACCAACACTCCGATCCTGGGCGCGGACGGCTTTGTACGCTGGATCATCAACCGCGCCGAAGACGTGACCGAACTGGTGGAGTTGAGAAACCAGCTGGCGAGCTCATTTCCGAAAAAGCCGTGATCCGGTACGGTCTCTCCTGCAAAGGACCGCCCAATGAAAGTCACGATTTATCATAATCCTTCCTGCGGCACCTCGCGCTGCACCCTCGCCCTGATCCGCGAAAAGGGCATCGAGCCCAGCATCATCGAGTATCTCAAGACGCCGCTGAGCAAAGCCGAGCTCAAGGCCCTGGTCGCCAAAATGGGTGTGCCGGTGAAAGATGTGGTGCGTTGGAAACAGAAGGCCGAAGTCGTTGCCGCCGGCATAGATGAGGCTTCCAGCGACGAGGCGCTGCTGGACGCGATGGCGGCCTCGCCCATCCTGATGAACCGGCCTATCGTGGTGACGGACAAAGGCGCCAAGCTGTGCCGGCCGGAAGAAACCGTGGCGAGCTTGCTATAGCCACGGACAGAAAGGGGCTTTGGGGATGAAAAACCTTTCGCGGGCGGTGGTCCTGGCCGCGCTGGGCGCGGTACTGACCGGCCCGGCGCCGGCGCAAGGACCGGTCAAGAAAATCGTCTTTATCGCCGGCCCCAAGGAGCATGGCGACCCCGGCCGCCACGAATATGAGAAGGACCTGCGCGAACTGGCCTGGTCGCTGGAGCATGCCTCGAACCTGAAGAACATCCGGACCGTGGTGATCGTCGGCAGGACGCCGCGCGATCTCAGCCTGCTCGCCGATGCCGATGAGATCGTGATCGACGGCAATGGCGACTGGCTGAAGACCGAGACGGGCATCCTGTTTCCGCAATTCGCCGACACCAACGGGCTCACCTATGATGCCGAGACCACCGCCTGGCTGAAAAGCCTGGATGCGCTGATCAAGCAGAAGCATATCGGCCTCACCATCTTCCACTATTCGATGTGGGTGGATAACCGCGCCGGCCGCAACACCTTGCTGGACTGGTTCGGCGGCGCGTGGATTCCCTATGCCTCGCACAATCCGGTGGATACCTGGCAGGTGCGGCCGCGATCCGTCCGCCACCCGGTGCTGAACGGCGTGACGCCCTGGACCTATCGCGAGGAAATGTATTCGCGCTATTTCCTGTTCGACAATCCGGGGCGCACCGAACTCTTGGAAGCCAAGCCGGGCGATGCGAAGAACGGCGTCGCCTTCGGTCCCGTCTCCTGGGCCTATGCGCGGCCCGATGGCGGGCGGTCGTTCGTGTGGGGCGGCTCGGACTTCCACGACAACATGCACAGCGTGGAGGCCTACCGGAAATTCCTGCTCAACGGCATCGCCTGGACCGCCGGCATCGACGTGCCGCGCGGCGGCGTCGCCGCGCCGCCGCCGCCGGAGTTTTGAAGAGGTGCGCCGGGCCTAGCGGCCCTGGTCAACCTGCATGGCATTGCCGGGGCCCGACGGCGCCGAGGGCTGGCCTTGCTGGCCGCCGAACATGAAGATCACCGCCAGCACCAGGACCAGTGCGACCCCCGTGCCCAGGATCAGGCGCTTCTTGTTGTTGTTGTCCGCCATGACAGGCTCCCTTTTTCCGGCTGCGGAAGAAAAGCCGGAACGGGGGCGTTGGTTCCCTGATGACCAACCCCATCCTGGTGAAATCGGCTGATTGTGGTGACACAAAAGGGCGCGAAGCTGTGCCGGCCGGCGGATTTGGTCAGGCAGATCCTCTAGAAGAGAAAATTGACGCGGTTGAAGCGAGACTACCAATTCATTTTCGCCGCGAAGACATAGGCGCATTGCTGCGAACAAGATCAATCGTTTCTCGGTAAATCGCGACGGATCGCGCAATCGTGGGTGTCGGAAACTGGCTTAAATAGCCTATGTATCCATACAATTCCGCAACACGCTTGGCATATTTTTTGGGCTCTTGTTTTGCATGATGGAATATCGCGCGAATTCTCTTTCTATAATCGCGAGCGGGTTGCGCAATTTGATTAACTACCACCCCGGTAACAATCTGCCGGCCGTTACTAGAAGCTATTCGCGTTTTTCCGGCATTTAGCGTTAGGTTATAACGACCGAGCAAAAACCCTTCGACTTCACTCATCAATCTGTTGACCGCAATTCTGGTTGGCCCACTCATCGTAATGTCATCGGCATATCGCGTGTAAGTGCAACCACTTTGCGAGGCTATTCGCAAAAACGTTTCATCAAGCTCATGCAGAAGTGCGTTGGACAAGATTGGACTGGTCGGGGCACCTTGCGGTAAGTGCCCGTCCTTTGTGCAAAGAATTGAGAGAAGTTGTGCTTCTGAGGGCGTAAACCCAGAGTCACGTAGTAAATGGGCGATTTGATCTTCGCTAACAGAATTAAAAAATTTACTGATATCTACGTTTCCGACAAATTTTGTGCCGAGGTGCTGCCGAGCGTTCGAAAGAACCGTGCGACCTGAGCGAAAAGCGTGATTTGCTTCCGAAACTTTAAGTCGCGGCAAAAAAACGAAGTTATTCAAAAGCCATTGTATGACTTTGAGAAAAACCCGCGGACTTTCGATGACGCGCATTGAGCCATCGCGCTTTCGAATCTCAAATGTCCTGTAATGTCGTGCCCTATTTCTAGCAATTTGCGTAATAAGGCCTGGCGAAATCCCAAATGCGACGCCCAGCGTCCGAAAATTCCAATCGAACGTATCAGGCAATAATCCGATCTGCGGCATCTCGCAGGCAATGCGAAGCTGCCAAGGTTCGCCGAACGAAATCAATTTCTGAAGTGCGTCGCGGGCTGAAGGCGAAGAACCAGTTTTCTGAAACTGCCTTGAGATGCGAGGCCAACGAGCTTGGCCAAGCGAATAGCGCAGGCCAAGATCGTTGGCCTCGCGTCCTTTTACTGTTGTCCTATTGTCCAAAGCTGGCGAAACACCAGCCAACTCCTTTGCAACTTCAGCCCGCGACACAAGAAATCTACGCTTATGAGCTTCTCGAAGCAAGAACAGACGAAGCTTATCTCTTACGCGGCGTGTGCCGGGATCCAAAAATTCGGTCCCGCGATAAGTGAGCGAAAACCGTCTATTTTCTCCCGATGAGACTGTGAGAATGCGGCCCAATTTTTCCTGCTCTATAAAAAAGGATTCAAAGGTTTCTGCATCGGGAATGATTCCGGCCGCTCTAAACATTTGAGCGAGATAACCCTTTACTTCAATCGCACTGGCAGGTTGGAGAACCCCTAGTGCTAGCAAAACAATTTGTTCGTTAGGGCGCGCAGTCATTTCTTTCTGCGCCTTAACGCCTTATCCGCCCTAGTTATGCCGCGCTGATCGTTTAACCTCTTTATAAGAGGAGCTATGTCGAATTTGTTGAAGTCCACAAATTTAACAACGCCCTTTCCACCCTTTACCGCCTGCAGAGGACCTAAGTTAAAATAACTTTTGTGCCTTCGATATTTTTTATCTACCAACAAAATTAGGTCAAGGCCTGCGCCAAACACTCCGTGACTGCTAGCGAAGTGCCAACTAAAAAGACCTAGTTCACAATGGGAGCCGACGCTCTCCGCGACGACAATTACTGCGCTACACTGCTCTCTAATATATATTAGCTCGTTATCTTGAGCGTTGATCGCTAGGCGCTTGATATCTTCGTTGGCCAAGCCTTCGTCTTCACCAAGAACAACTTCAAAGGCTTCTTTTTTTAAAGCATCCATGATTTTCATACGGACGGCGGCGCCCGGATTTTTTTATGCAAAGAGAGTTTTGGCCCGCACAAAAAAACCCGAAAGACCGCAGTTCTTGCTGCGGCCTGCAACGATTGCATATGCGCTGAAAAGTCTACCTGCGTTGCAGATGGCACTGCGAAGTCCGCCCCATTTTTTGGCTCGCCCAAGCCATTGATGGGACTTTACAGCGTAAATTCAAATTATCCAGCCCATCGAATTGAGGCCGAATTTGACAGGCCGCCGTTAAATAGGCTGCTTTGAATTCATTACTTCTATCTCCCCCAATGGCTCATCCGCTTCGATGGTGTCGCCGGGACGGGCACCCAGGATGGCTTGGGCCATTGGGCTGCGATATGAGATCCAGCCTTTGGACGCATCGGCTTCGTCCACCCCCACGATGCGGAAGGTCTGGGTGCGGTCTTTTCGTTTGATGGTGACGGTGGAGCCGAAGGCGACGGTGCCGTCGGCGGAGGGTGTCACCACTTGGGCGCTGCTTTTGCGGATTTCCCAATAGCGCAGGTCGCGGGCCAGGGTCTCACGCAACAGGATGTTGGTTTCGGATTTCATGCCCGCTTCAAGGCGTGCGATATGGGCCTCGATCTGCGCCAGGCCCTCGGGCGTGACGAGATTGGGCCCCTCATCGACCATTCTTTCCGGAGGCGGGGCGCTTTCTGCCGTTTCTTTGACGAATGCCCTCGACATTAATGGATGCCTTGATGGGCCGGTCCGGCGCCTCGCTCGTGCTCGGCGCGCTCGTCACTCTCGCAGGTCCACTGGACTTGCTCGCGCACTTCGTGCGCCGTTCCTCGCCCTTCGTCCACCATGCGTTCGGGTGGCGGGGCGGATTCGGCGGTTTCCTTGACGAAGGCGCGGGACATGGCGGCTTCTCTTTTTGACGGCCCTTCGGGCACTGGATGGCCCGGTCTAGCCGGGCCATGACAAGAGAGCTTAACGCCGCCGAGAGGAGAAAGTCTCCTTAGGCCGCCGCAGCGATCTGTTCGTATTGGCCGGTCAGGTAGTCGTCGATATCGCCCAGCGCCCGGTTGAGGTCGCTGCCGCTGATGCCTTCGGCGCGGGCGTCGCCGGTCAGGCCGGCGGCCAGGCGGTCCACTTCCGGCGGCAGGCTGGTCAGGCCCGGCACGCTGCGGACATTCTGCGCCACCCAATTGGCGACAAAGCTCTCGACGGCGGCGTTGTTGTTTTTCATTTGGGCTCCTGATTCTGCTCTTCAGTAACACGAACCGCCACTGTCAGGCGCGCACTTCCTGCGCCGATAAAGGTTCCGCTGACCGGCATGGCCTGGGCCAGGTCGCGCGCCACCGCCACCGGAATCAAATTGAAGCCGCCCATCTGGCGGTTGGTGGGATCAAAGCTGATCCAGCCCGCGCCCGGCACGAACACTTCGGCCCAGGCATGGGTGGTGGTGTCGCTGTCCTGCAGCGCGGGGTTGAACAGATAGCCCGACACGACGCGGGCGCCGAAGCCCAACAGCCGCGCCGCCTCCACGAACAGCACGGCAAAGTCGCGGCACGAGCCGCGGCCCATGTCCAAGGTGCGGCCCGGCGCCTGGGTGCCTTCATCCTCGCGCGCCTCATAGCTGGCGGTGCCCGAGATGCCGGCATTCAGATCTTTCAGCAGCGCCAGCGTGTCGGTGGGATTGCTGCGCACAAAGCCGGCGGTCCAGGACGACAGTCGCCCCATGGGATCGGCATATTGCGGCGACAGCAGCGCGCCCAGATCGGTGCGCTCCTCGGCCGAATAGCTGAAGGGGTAATTGATCGCGCCGACGGCGATGGGAAACACCGGCCAGGCGCTGCTGCTCAGTTCCAGGCTGACCGTGCTGTCGATCACCAGCCGGTCGGTGGGCGCATCGAACACGGCGGTGGCGATGGAATTGCCGAACACATCCTGCGCCCAGCTTATGGTGCTGGGCGGGGTTGTGGTGATCTTGTGCGACAACAGGCGCAGCTCGCGGCTTTCGCGCGGGCGCAGCATCAGCCGGTGCGGGCCGAGGCTTACGGTCTGGTTGTAGCGGTATTCGGTACGATGGGTAATCGCGTAGCGCGGCAAGGATCAGCCGGCGCGCTTGGTGCGCTTTTTGGGCGTCGCGGGCGGAGCATTCTCGGCGGCGACACGGGCGGCTTCGGCGTCCGTCGCTTCCTTCTCCAGGCGCAGGGCCTTGAGGCGGATGGTCTTGGCGTCGTTGGCGGCGCGTTCGGCATCCATTTCCTGCTTCACCAGCGTCTTGCGGTCTTCCCAGGTCTGGAAGATGCCTTGCGCGGTGCGGCGGGCGGCTTCGGTCTTGTTGGTCATGTCATGCTTTCAAAAGAACAGGGGCGGCCGCACGATGCGACCGCCCCAGCTTTGACTTAGGCTTCCGACAGGTTGGCGGCCTTGGCGCCACGCGCGTCCGGCACCACGTCGAAATTGACCTTCTGGCCTTCGTTCAGCGTACGCATGCCGGCAGCTTCAACGGCCGAGGCGTGCACGAACACGTCCTTGCCGCCGCCTTCCGGCGAGATAAAACCAAAACCCTTGGTGGAATTGAAAAACTTCACGGTTCCGACGGTCATGATATTTCCTTATGTCATCGGGTTCCGCCCTGGCGAAATGCCGGGACGGCCGTGGAAACAAGAACATCTGGATCGAGGGAAGGTTTTCGGTTCGTCCGGCGCCCTCTTTGGGAGGGCAGGCAGAAAGACAGAAGCGCTTCGTCTGACTGGGACGCAAGAACCACGTAGGACCTGATATAGTCGCAAAGACCCTAATTTACAATGCGATGGCGCGAATTGCGCCGCCGGTTGGGCGTGCCTGGCCGAAATTTTCCCATGCAAACAGGCCCTTAACGCCGGGGTTCCGACAAGGCTTAACCATCACAAAGCCAGCATCACCAGCCAGGTGACGGTGGCGATGGTGAAGCAAAAGGCCAGCAGCGCCCACAATCCGTCGCGCGCGATGAGAGCCAGGGAGAAGGCCACCACCGCCGCATTGGGGGGAATGCCGCCCAGCGGCACCAGTTCCAGCACCGGCGTCACCAGCCCGATCAGCAGGCAGAACAGGGCGATGGCATAGAAGCAGGGGCCGCGCGTCAGCCAGGGCAGGCGCGGTCGCAGCAGGTGGTCGATGAAGCGCGCCACGGGGCGGAACTTTTGCAGGCCCCGTTCCATCTTGCCGGCGTCGATCGAGCGGCGCCCCAGCCAGCGCGGGATCCAGACATGATCGTGATGCAGCAGGATCGCCGCGGCCACCAGCACGATCACCACCGAGGTGATGGCGGGAAGGCCCGGTATCGCCCCCACCGGCGACACCGCGATCAAACTGGGCACCAGCAGCAGCGGCCCGAAGGTGCGCTGGCCGATGACGTCCATCAGCTCGTCGACCGAGACACGGCCATCGGCGTCGTTGACGCAGCAGTTGATGAGATTGTCGACCACATCTTCCAGGTCGTGATGGGCGGGTTGGTTATCGGGCACGAGAACCGAATGCGGTTAGCGCCAGCGTAATGCCGCCGCGATAGCGGGTGGCGCGACTATCGGGCACGAGAACCGAAGGTCTTGGGCACATTCGGCCTGCCCGCGCGCTGCAGGCGCTTGCGCCCGCCCTTGGAGGGAATGGGCTTGGAGGGGCTGTCGTCGGTCGAATAGGTGATCTCGGCGTCCAGGTTGGCGCGCGCCACGTCCGACTGGCGGGCAAAGGGATCGTCGGCGATGGCCAGGGCGGTGGATTGCAGCCGCTTCAGCTCGTCGCGCAGCCGGGCGGCCTCCTCGAATTCCAGGTCGGCGGCGGCGGCGCGCATTTTCTTCTCGATGTCGGCGATGATGGCCTTGATGTTGTGGCCGACGAATTCGCGGCCGTCTTGCGCCAGCGCCCCGCCATCCACCGTGACATGGTCGCGCTCATACATGCTGCCCATGATGTCGGCGATCCTGGCCTTCACGCTGGCGGGGGTGATGCCGTGTTCCTTGTTGTACGCCTCCTGCTTGGCGCGGCGCCGGCCGGTCTCGGCCATGGCGCGCTCCATCGAGCCGGTGATGCGGTCGGCATAAAGAATGACTTTGCCGTCCACGTTGCGCGCGGCGCGGCCGATGGTCTGGACCAGCGACGTCTCGCTGCGCAGGAAACCTTCCTTGTCGGCATCCAGGATGGCGACCAACCCGCATTCGGGAATGTCGAGGCCCTCGCGCAGCAGGTTGATGCCGATCAGCACGTCGAAAGCGCCCAGGCGCAGATCGCGGATGATCTCGATACGCTCCAGCGTTTCCACATCGCTGTGCATGTAGCGCACGCGGATGCCCTGTTCGTGCATGTATTCAGTCAGATCCTCGGCCATCTTCTTGGTCAGGGTGGTGACCAGGACGCGATAGCCCTTCTTGGCGATCAGATGGCATTCGGCGATCAGGTCATCGACCTGGCTTTCGACCGGGCGGATCTCGACCGGCGGATCAATCAAGCCGGTGGGGCGAATGACCTGTTCGGTGAAGACGCCGCCGGTGCGCTCCATCTCCCAGTTGCCCGGCGTGGCGCTGACATAGAGCGACTGGGGCCGCATCGCGTCCCATTCCTCGAACTTCAGCGGCCGGTTGTCGATGCAGGAGGGCAGGCGGAAGCCGTATTCGGCAAGCGTGAACTTGCGGCGATAGTCGCCTTTGTACATGGCGCCGATCTGCGGCACCGTCACATGGCTTTCATCCGCGAACACCAAGGCGTTGTCGGGCAGGTATTCGAACAGGGTGGGCGGCGGCTCGCCGGGTTTGCGGCCCGTCAGCCAGCGCGAGTAATTCTCGATGCCGGCGCAGCTTCCGGTGGCCTCGATCATCTCCAGGTCGAAGGTGGTGCGCTGTTCCAGCCGCTGGGCTTCCAGCAGCTTGCCCTTGGCGCGATGGTCGGCCAGGGCGGTGACCAGCTCGGCCTTGATGCCCTTCATCGCCTGCTGCAGCGTGGGCCGCGGCGTGACGTAGTGGCTGTTGGCGTAGATCTTGATCGCGTCCAGCACGCCGGCCTTGTGGCCGGTCAGGGGATCGAACTCGGTGATATTGTCCACCGTGTCGCCGAACAGTTCGACGCGCCAGGCGCGGTCTTCCTGGTGCGCCGGGAAGATGTCAATCACATCGCCGCGCACCCGGAAGGCGCCGCGGGTGAAATTGTCGTCATTGCGCCGGTATTGCAGCGCCACCAGATTCTGGATGGCGGCATTGCGATCGATCTTGTCGCCGCGCGCGATCCCCACGGCGGTGCCCGAATAGGTCTCCACCGAGCCGATGCCATAGATGCACGACACCGAGGCGACGATGATGACGTCGTCGCGCTCCAGGATCGCCCGCGTCGCCGAATGGCGCATGCGGTCGATCTCTTCATTTATCGAGCTGTCCTTCTCGATATAGGTGTCGGTGCGCGGGATATAGGCTTCCGGCTGGTAGTAGTCGTAATAGCTGACGAAATACTCCACCGCGTTTTCGGGGAAGAAGGTCTTGAACTCGCTGTAGAGCTGCGCCGCCAATGTCTTGTTGGGCGCGAGGATCAAGGCGGGGCGCTGGGTGGCCTCGATGATCTTGGCCATGGTGAAGGTCTTGCCCGAACCGGTGACGCCGAGCAGCACCTGGTCGCGCTCATGCGCGTTGACCCCGGCCACCAGCTCGGGGATGGCGGTGCGCTGGTCGCCGGCCGGCTCATACTCGCTGACCAGCTTGAACTTCTTGCCGCCTTCGGATTTCACCGGACGGGCCGGGCGGTGGGGCACGAACTGGCTGATCGGCACTGTCTCATAGGCCGGGTCGATGGCGGGGTCGGCCTCGGGCTTGAACACCACCGCGTCCACCGCCGCCTGGAACTTGGCGGCATTGTCGCTCATCCCCCCCACTTCCGATTTGGAGTGGGCGCGCGGCTTCTTCGAGCGGGGGACCATGCCGTTATTGTGGGCCATGCCGGTAATATAGGGGCACACGAGGGTTTTTGCAGGGGTTAGGCTCGTTTTTGGCGCGATTTATGGCTATGGAACTGGTGCGCCGGCCAAGGCCGGAGCCACCATCTAAAATGCGCGCAAGGGACGGAACATGCATAAACGCAATCTGGTCGAGACAGTGCTGGAACAGGCGCTGTTCAAGTCGCGCTGGCTGCTGGCGCCCTTCTATCTGGGCATGGTGGCGTCGCTGGTGATGCTGCTGGCGGCCTTTGTGGCCGAACTGATCCATGCCTTCCCCGCCGCGATGAACCTCAACAATGTGGATCCCGAAAAGGTGATCCTGGCGGTGCTGGGCATGATCGACCTGTCGCTGGCCGGCAACCTGGTGGTGATCGTGATTTTCTCCGGCTATGAGAATTTCGTCTCCAAGATCAACACCGAGAATGCCGAGGACCGGCCTGGCTGGATGGGCACGCTGGATTTCTCCGGCCTGAAGATGAAGCTGATCGGCTCGATCGTGGCGATCTCGGCCATTTCGCTGCTGCGCGCCTTCATGACCCTGACCGAGGAAGGCGCGATCCTGGATGAGCCCAAGCTGCGCTGGATGCTGTTCCTGCACCTGACCTTCGTGATGTCGGGGCTGTTGTTCGCGGCGATGGATTACATCGGCAACCGCGCCGAATATCCCAAGCACTAAACACCCGAGCACCAAACAAAAGGGCCGCCCCGTTGGGGCGGCCCTTTTTCATTTCTGCAAGATTGACTTACTTGGCGGCGGCAACCGCATCGGCGGTGGCCTTGGCGGCGGCTTGCGCGCCGGCCAGGTCGGCATTGCCCACACCCGCCTTGGCGGAAGCGGCGATGGTGGTCAGCTTGGCCTTCTGCGCCGCGTCGGTGGTGTCGTTGATGGCGCCCGTGCCGGCATTGCCGCACGGATTGCCGGCAGCGGCGTCAAAGCCGGCGCCGCTGGGGCCGACCAGGCAGTTCACGGCATGCTGCAGATGCTTGTGCACCATGGCGATGTCGGCCTGGGTGGCGGCCATGCCGGCATGGGTCTGGGCGGTAGACAGTTCGCCCGCCAGGTCGGCGAAGGCGGGGGTGGCAAACAGCGCGGCGGCGCCGGCCAGCATGATCAGTTTCTTCATGGGGTTTCCTCTTGGGGCTGCTCAAAGAATTGGGGCGCACGGGTAGTCCCCATGCGCCCCAAAGCTTACTCCGATTGGGAGGCTTTACCAGATGCTGGCGAGATTACGGCGCAGGGCCTGGGCTTGCGGGCCGGTGGCCGGAACTTCGTTCATCTCCTTGTCCTGCTTGATAATGGTGCCGTTGAAGGTCAGGCCGCCATAGGCGCCCGTGCCCGAGGCCCAGACCACGATGTCGCCGCCATGGCTGGTGGTGGCGCCTTCGGCGGCGCTGGACAGGTTCACCACGGTGATGCCGGCGCCGGCGCCCAGCTTGAACTCACCCTTTTCAATGCCGCGCAGGGCGCGCTTGGAATTGATGATGAACACCAGCTTGGCCTGTTCCAGGCCGATCTGCAGGCCAAAGCTGGCCGAACCCATGTCGTAGAAGCGCGGGGTGCTCCAGCCGCGGCCGGTGCGGTGCAGCAAAACGCCGGAGCCGCCTTCAGCGCCGAAGATGAAGCCGGCCTTGACCAGCTTGGGCACGATGTAGATCGCCTCGGCGCCCTGCAGCATGGTGCGGGCGGTGCCGAAGGCCGGGTCACTGCGCAGGTCGTTCACGACCTCGTTGGCGTTGCGCAGCAGTTCGCCCTTGTCGGCGGCTTGGGCGGGAAGGGTGAAACAGGCGGCGGCAAGGGCGGCAATCGACGCCAGCCGGGTCAATGACTTGAGCATGGGAAAATCCTTTTGGGGGCCAATGCGCCGATAACGCGGATGGGCCGCAAAGGTTCCTAACGGCGCCGGAAGGCCCGCGCCAGGACCAGGCCGGCGACAAAACCCAGCACGGCCGCGATCAGGGCGAACTTGACCACCATCCCGATCACCTTGAGGACGATGAACAGGAGCGCGGCCAGGATCAGGCCGGCGATGATTTCGAATGTTCTCATGAATCGTCTCCCGCGCAGTGCAGAAGACAAGCCTCAGGCGGCGGTGGTGTCAATCACGACCGGCTTCTTGATCAGCGAGCTTTCGCCCTGGACCTTCTCGCCAAAGCCGCTGGAGAAGTCCTGGAAGATCGCGGCCAGTTCGTCGCCGTCGATATAGGTGGGGCCGCCCGGCGGGAAGCGATAGCGCCAGAAGCTGACAATGTGGGAAATGGCGCCCAGCTTCTCGCCCAGCTCCAGGAACATGTAGGGTGCGCTGAGCAGGAAGTCGCGGAAGGTCTTGGGCGACTGGTGCTCCACCAGGTCATTGAAGGAGGAGTCGTAGACCGCCAGCGCCTTGTTCACGTGATTGCCGTTGTCGCGCACCATCGAGATGATGTTGCGGCGCGCGGCCGTCAGATAGACTTTCTGTTCCAGCGTCAGCCCGCCATGGGGCTGGATGGTATTGATCTCGCGCAGCACGCCCATCACGTCGGGCCAGAACTTGCCCATCGACCATTTGTAATAAAGAAAGCCGCGCCAACTGAAGACGCCTTCGCGGAAGTCGTTGCCGGTCAGGCCCAGGGTCAGGCGCAGCGGCTCCAGCTTCTCGTCAATTTCGTTGGACAGCATGGCCGTCACCAGGCGCCCGGAAGAGGCGTCATTGCCGCCCGCCAGCATGATCAGCTTGGACATTTCCTGGCTGACGAAACGGTGCATGCGTTCCTGGTCGCCTTCGGAGATGGCGAAATAGCTGGGCGAGACCTCGATCTGGTGGTTGCGCAGATGCTCGCGCAGCAGGAAGGGGTCCAGGCTGGGCACCGCGTTCAGCAGGCGCAGCACCGTCAGGTCGCGCTCCAGAGAGCCGGCATTGTAATTGCCCACCTCGCGCAAGGTCTCGGCATAGCCGCGCTGGTCCACGAACAGCGAGCGGCCGCCGGCGCGCAGATCGGTCGAATCGAAGGGAATGATGATCTTGGTCGCCACCGCGCGCGGGCTGGCGAACAGGTATGTTTCATCCGCCCGGGTGCGGTGCTTGAGCAGGAAGGTCTTGTTGATGATGGGCGAGACGAAGAGCGGCTTTTCCAGATGTTCCGGATTGTCCACATTGTCGGCGGCGATGCGGAAAAGATTCAGCACGCGGCTGGTGGAGGCTCCCCCCAGCGCGGTGAGAAACCGGACCGAACGATCATTGGACACTGGAAAACCCCGCCACCAAAAGCTTGTGCAATATGCCCGCACCATGCCGGGTTCCCGATTAACGCCGTCTTTACCGCGCGGGCAAAAGGCGTAAGGTCTGCGCAGATTTCGCAGGTTAATAAAGCGTGAATTTCGACCGCTCGCTGGACGTGCCCGCCGGGGTGGAAGTGCGGTTGTCGCCCTTGGTGTCGCGCATCCTGGCGCCAAACCCTTCTGCTTTCACCTTCAAGGGCACGGGGACCTACATCCTGGGGGCCGGCGCGGACGCCATGGTGGTCGATCCGGGACCGGATATCCCATCGCATGTCGCAGCCTTGCAGCGCGCGCTGGCGGGACGGCGACTGCGCCATATCCTGATCACCCATACCCACCGCGACCATTGCCCCGCCGCCGCGCCGCTGAAGGCCTGGGACGCAAATGCCAGGACATACGCGCTGGCGCCCGCGGCGCCGGCCGCGTTGGGCGAGGGCGCCGCGGATGAAGCGCATGACCATGACTTTGTGCCCGACGTGATGGTGACGGACGGCCAGAATATCGCCGGTGACGGCTTCGACATCACCTGCGTGGCGACGCCGGGCCATACCGCCAATCACATGTGCTATGCCCTGGCGCAGGAGAAGGCTCTGTTCAGCGGCGATCATGTTATGGGCTGGTCCACCAGCGTGATCGCGCCGCCCGACGGCGACATGGGCCAGTATCTTGCCAGCCTCGACAGGCTGGCGGCGCGGGACGATGCAATTTTCTATCCCACCCATGGCTCGCCGATCCAGCAGCCAAGGCGCTGGTTACACGAACTGATCGCCCATCGCCGCCGGCGCGAGGCGCAGATCCTGGACGCGGTGCAGGACGCGGCTGCCATTCCGGCCATCGTGGAAAAACTTTATCCGGGGATCGACATCGCGCTGCGCGGCGCGGCGGCGCTGCAGACAGGTGCGCATCTGGACTATCTGAAGGCGCGCGGACTTGTCGTCGAAAAAGCCGGGCAGTGGCTCAGAAGTGGAACTGGTTGAAGAAGGTCTTGAGCCGCGCGGCATTGCGGCCATGGTCCTTTTCGCCGTCACGGCTTTCCGCGCGCAGGTCAATGCGGCTGCCCATGGTGCCGGCCGGGCGCACGCGAACAACGATGTCGCTGATGCGCCCGAACCACAGGCTCTTGTCGGTGGCCTCGATGCGCAAATCCTTTTCGCTGGCGTCCATAATTGTCCAGCCCAGCTTCTGTACCGTCGCATAGGCGCGCCAATAGGCCTTCTGCGGCGACACCAACAGTCCCGCATGCGGCTTGGTCAGGGCGGGATACTTGTCATGCAGGGCATAGGCGATGGTGACCTGTTCGCCCTTGTAGGCAATCTTGCGTGATCCATCGAACACGCGGCTGTTGGCGGGCTGGGCCTTGGCCAGCGCCACGAATTCGGGCGGGTCTTCCGGGTCGGTGGTAACGTCATGGATGGGCAGCGCCGCGACGCCGTAATAGAGGTAAGTGAGCGGGTGGTAGAGAAAGATCAGCGACCCCACCAGCGCGGCCATGCCGATGCGCTTGCCCTCGCCGGCGTTGCGGGTCAGCGCCCATTTCAGCCACACCAGGGCCAGAACCAGGGCCGCAAGCCCCAGCCCCACGGCGGGGATCATCAGGGTGCTGCCGGCCTTGTCGGTGACAAGGCCCAGCCGCACACACGCCACCACGCCGATGCCGGCCAGGACGGCCAGAACCAGGCAGGCCAGCGCACCGCGTGCGGCAAACAGTTGCAAACGCATGGGAGAAATCCGGGAATGGGCGTTCAATTGCGCACATCATAAGGTAGATTCCCGCCCGCTGCGATAGTGAGACCGCCAGATGCCCAATCCCACCCTCTCCAACACCCAGGCCCGCGACATGGCGAGCCTGCTCCACCCCTTCACCAACCTCACCGTCCTGCGCCAGACCGGCCCCCTGGTGGTGGAGCGCGGCAAGGGCGTGTTCGTCTATGGCGCCGACGGCAAGGATTACCTGGAAGCGATGGGCGGGTTGTGGTGCACCGCCCTGGGCTGGGGCGAGGAAGAGCTGGTGGAAGCCGCCGTCGAGCAGATGCGCAAGCTGCCCTTCGCCCATGTCTTTGGCGGCAAGAGCCATGAGCCCGCCATCGCGCTGGCGGAAAAATTGAAGGAGATGGCGCCCATGCCGGTGGGCAAGGTGTTCTTCGCCAATTCCGGCTCGGAAGCCAATGACAGCCAGATCAAGTTCATGTGGTACGCCGCCAATGCGCGCGGGCTGACGGGGCGCAAGAAGATTATCGCCCGCACCAAGGCCTATCATGGCGTGACCCTGGCCAGCGCCAGCCTGACGGGGCTGGACGCTTTCCACAAAAGCTTCGACCTGCCGTTCGATTTCACGGTGCGGGTGGAATGCCCGCATTATTATCGCGGCGGCCGTGACGGCGAGAGCGAGGAGCAATATTCCGCCCGTCTCGCCGCCGACCTGGAAGCCACCATCCTGCGCGAAGGCCCCGACACCATTGCCGCCATGTTCGTGGAGGCGGTGATGGGCGCGGGCGGCGCGATGGTGCCGCCACGCGGCTACTTCGAGGCGATCACGCCGATCCTGGACAAGTACGGCATCTTCCTGGTGGACGATGAAGTGATTTGCGGCTTCGGCCGCACCGGCAATGCCTTTGGCTGCCAGACCTACAATTACCAGCCCGACTCCATGTCCATCGCCAAGGCGCTGTCATCGGCCTATCTGCCGATCTCGGCAGTGTTGTTGTCGCCGGAGCTGGTGGAGATCATTGAGGAAGAAGCCACCCGCATCGGCGGCTTGTGGCATGCCTTCACCTACAGCGCCCATCCGGTGGCCGCGGCGGTGGCGCTGAAGACTCTGGAATTGTACGAGCGGCGCGACACCTTCGGCCATGTGCGCAAAGTCAGCATCGTCTTCCAGAAAATGCTGAAGGCTCTGGGCGATCATCCGCTGGTGGGCGAGGCCAATGGCGTGGGCCTGATCGGCGGCATTGAATTGACGCCGGACAAGAAGAGCAAGCGCAACTTCGAGGCCGCCAAGGGCGTGGGCGCCAAATGCGCCGCCCTCTGCCAGGACGAAGGCATCATCGTGCGCGCCCTTCTGCATGACCGCATCGCGCTGTGCCCGCCGCTGGTGATCAACGAGGCGGAGATCGGCGAACTCTTCGCCCGCCTGACCCGTGCCCTGGACAAGACCCTGGACTGGGTGAAGGCCGAAAAGCTTATCCAGGTCTAGCCGACCCGGCGTTCCAGCAGAGCGCTGGGCCTTGTGTAGATCAGCGCTTCGCCGGCCCACACTTCCAGTTTCTTGGCGCGGGGTGTCTTCATGGCATGCGCCAGGATCTTGGCGCGCTGGTCATCATCGCAAGTGGCGGAAAATTTGTAGGTGAGGGCGCCGGCCTCATCGAGATAGCAGATTTCATAAGCAGGCATGTTGGGCTCCGAAACGCGCTGACAGTATCTACCCCGCTTGTTCCCAGCTTTGCGCGACGCGGGCGCGAAAGTCGAATGACATTCGCGTTACACCGATCACGAATTGTCCCCTTTCGTCGCGCTGTCGCGCGGAGCTTTTTTCCGCCTCACACGTTAACGGGACACCCGATATTGTATTCAGGAGTAACCGATGACTTTCAAACTCGCGCCCTTGCCTTGGGAGGAAGATGCCCTGGCCCCCACCATTTCCGCCGAGACCATCAAGTTTCACTATCACAAGCATCACCAGACCTATGTGGACACGCTCAACAAGCTGGTGGACGGCACCCCGTATGCAGAGTTGAAGCTGGAAGAGATCGTGCGCAAGACCGCCGGTGCCTCGGAAGCCAAGGACAAGCTGATCTTCAACAACGCCGCGCAGGTGTGGAATCACGATTTCTATTGGCGCAGCCTGACCCCGTCCAAGACCGAGGCCGGCGCCAAGCTGGACAGCGCCATCACCGCCGCCTTTGGCGGCAAGGACGAACTGATCGCCCAACTGGCGGAAGCCGGCAAGACCCAGTTTGGTTCGGGCTGGGCCTGGCTGGTCAGCAAGGATGGCAAGCTGGCGGTGGAAAAGACCGCCAATGCCGAAACCCCCATGGCCAAGGGCGTCAACTGCCTGCTCACCGTGGATGTGTGGGAGCATGCCTATTACCTGGACTATCAAAATGCGCGGCCCAAATACCTGGAAGCGGTGCTGGGCAAGATCCTCAATTGGGATTTCGCCGCCCAGAACCTGACCAAGGAAGACCGTGCCATCAGGGCTGCCGCCGAATAAGGTTCACATCTCTTAACGCTTTGGCTTTACCGGGCGGAAAGCTCAGGTGATCCATCCTCACGGCGCCATCGGGCCGTGAGGGTTTTTGTCCAGCACATTCGGAAAACGCAGCGCCGCTGCGCCGGCGCCGTCCGTCCTCAAGCGGCCGGCTCCGGCTGCGCCGCAGGAGACGGTCCCGCCCGGCTTTGCCAGCCAGTTGCTGGCCCGCATACCCTGGTTCACCCTGACCCTCAGCGCCATCCTGGTGGCGCGTTTCCTGGCCGAGCTGCGCCACGCCACCGACCGGATGGGGCCCTATTCGCCGGGCCATTTCACCTTGCTGGCCATGGGCGCCTCCGACCGTGTTCAGGTGATGGGACATGGCGAATGGTGGCGGCTGTTCACCGCCACCACCCTGCATGGCTCGCCCGGCCACCTGATCGGCAATCTCGTCACCTTCCTGATCGTGGGCTTTTTGCTGGAGCCGATGATCGGCATCGGCTGGTTCGCGGCGCTGTACTTCACGGGCGGTTTTGCCGGCGCGGTGCTGTCCACCATGCTCAATGCTCCCGATGCCCTGTCGGTCGGCGCCTCGGGCGCGATCATGGCCACCCTGGCGGCGCTGTTCACCCTCAGCTTCCATGCCGGCGCGCCCCGTCCCAACCTGATGCGCCGGGTGGCGGCGGGCTCGCTGTTTCCGGCCCTGATGCCGGCGGTGGCCCGCGGCGGCACCATCACGGACGTCAATGCCCATCTGGGCGGCTGCATGGCGGGCGCGGTGCTCGCCTTCATCATCCTGATCGCCTGGAACGACGAGGAGGAGAATCTGCCCGGCCGTTCCATCGCCGCCACCATTGCCGGCTGCTGGGTGGCGCTGATGGCGACGGCCTTCGCGGTGTCCGGCAACACTTATGTGCAATATGCCAAGGGCGGCATGGATTACATCCCGCCCGAACAAATGCCCCATGATGTCGAAAGCATGAAGTCCGACAGCCTGGCCCTGGTGGACAAATATCCCAAGGACCCTCGCGCCCATATGTTCCGGGGCCTGTATCTGCTGGAACAAAGCCATATCGCCGATGCCGAGCCTTACTTTCGCGATGCGGCACGGCTGGGCGAGACCAGTCCGGTGATGACGCGCGAATTCCAGGACTGGAACCTGGCGCTGCTGGCGCTGAGCTTGCGCGTGCAGCGGCGCGAAGACGAATCCCGCGCGCTGGTGGCGCCGCTTTGCGCCAATGCGGACCTGGATCTGCGCACCCGGCAGACACTGGATATCACCAAGCTCTGCCGCTAGCCGGCGTCCCAAAGCAAAAAGGCCAGGCACTTTCGCGCCTGGCCTTCTGTGCATTCGAACCTTGTCAAATCGCGGTGAAGTCCACCTTGGCCTTCTTGGCGATGCGCGTGCGGCGCTCGGAGCCGTGAAAGGCCGGACGCGCCTTGGCGCGGCGGTCGGGACCGAAAAATTCGGTGGCGACGATGAAGGGGCGGGGCGAATGGGTCGCCACCTGCAGCTTGGTGACCAGGGTCTTGGGGCTGATCGGCATGGTCAGCACATCGGTGACGCCGCTATCGCGCGCCTCTTCCACGTCGCGGCGGCGGGCGCGTTCCTGCAACACGAAGATGGGCAGCATGGGGTTGAGCATGGCTTCGTCGCGGCGCGCCGCCACCACAAAGGGCTTCTCATCCGTCTGGGCCGCCTTGTCGTTGAAGAACACGGCATGGAAATGCTCCATGGCCAGCAGTTCCAGGGCGCGGTACGTCTCCTCGACATGAACCACCTTGCCGACTCCGGCGATATTCATGACCGAGCGCAACAGTTGCAGGGCGTGGGTCTTGGGACCCACCACCAATATGCGATGGTCTGAGAAATCTGTCCGTTCCATGAAACCACTCCTCGAAGGCGAGGAATTTGCGCCTTTTCTTTTTAAACCCGTGTAAAAAGGCTTGGTTAACCGAAGGTGGATCATGCGCCCGATCTTGTTCCTATTGCTCGCCCTGCCCCTGGCGGCCTGCGGTCTGTTCGACAACAAGGAAATCCAGAAGCTGCGCAAGTCGCCGGATTACAAGGCCGGCTACCAGGACGGCTGCAACAGCGCCTGGAGCCCGGACGCCAACAAGCGCCATGACGACACCATCGTGCGCGACGACACGCAGTATGACAGCAACCGGGCCTATCATGTGGGCTGGGACCGCGGCATCCGCGCCTGCCGCAGCAGCGGCTATGCCGGCGGCAACATGCCGGGGGTGGTGCCCAGCGGCCCCATTCCCGACCAGAATCCGGGCAATGGCGGACGGCCGCGCGGGTTGTGACCCTGCCCTAGATGGCGCGGGCGCGCGCGGCGCGGGCCTGGCGGTCGGCGGCGATCTGGGCCTTCACGTCGGCCAGGCCTGCGGCCACGCGGCTGTCCGAACTGAGGTGGAACACCGAAAGGATGCCGAGGCCGCCGGCACACGCAGAACCACAATCGGCACCCAACCGCGAGAGACCGCTGGCGGTGGACGAGATCATGGCGGGGGAAAGTTGCGTAATGCCGGCGCCCGGGCGTCCCAGGCCGAGATCAGGCTCGTGCGGCGTCAACAACGACACAAGACCGATCCAGAATACAGCCCGGAAAATCATGACATGCCCTTCTGTGTTTCCACGCAGGGACGATGACGCACTGCACTTTGCCGGGCGCTTGATTGTTTCTTTAAATTTGAAACTAGTTGGCTGTTCCTCACGTCAGGAACAACGCATGCCTGACGGGATCGGTTCGCTTCGATTCAAAAACGCGGCGTGTTTGAATCGGATGTGCTTAAAATTTTCACAAAATTATAACGGCCGTTAATCGCAAGGCCCGCGCAAGGCGGCTTTTGTGCGAAAAGCCTTTATATCCGGGGCAAGATTGAGGCCGCCTACAAGGCGGCGGGCGGCGGCGGCAGGATCAGCGTGGCGCGGAACCCTTGGCCCAGTTGGCTGTCCAGTTCCAATGTGCCGCCATGGAGTTCCGCAAAAGCCTTGATCAGGGTCAGGCCCAGGCCGGCGCCCTTGGCATGGCCGGTGCCTTCGCTGCGGCCGGCATGCTCGAACGGCTCCTGGATGCGGACCAGGTCCTCGGCGGCCACGCCCTCGCCATTGTCCGCCACCGTGACGCGGATGCCCGCATCGGCGGCGCGCACCGACAGGGTGATGCGGTTGCCGGTGGTGAAGCTGACGGCATTCTCCAGCAGGGCATGGACCATGGCGGTGAACACCGCTTCGTCGGCATGGACCATCAATCCCACCGGGCAACGCGCGGCATCGATGTCGATGCCGCGCGCGGCGGCCCGCGGCAGGAAGACTTCGCGCATCATCCACAACACGCCGCCCGCATCCATCGGCGCCAGGCGCAAATCGTAGCGGCCCGCTGAAATCTTGGTGAGGTCCATGATCTGGTTGATGATCTTGAGCAGGTTGTTGCCGCCCTGATGCACCAGCCCGGAATATTCGCGAATCTGCGCCGGGCTCATATTGTCGGCCAGGGTCGCCATCAGGTCCGAAAAGCCCAGGATGGCGTTCAGCGGCGTTTTCAGTTCATGGCCCATGGTGCGCAGAAGCGTGGTCTTGGCGCTGTTGACGCTGGCGCTGGCCTGGTCCAGCCGCTTGGCGAGGTCCGCCAGATAGGATTGCTGTTTTTCGGCCTGGGCATTGGCGTCGGCCAAAGCGTGCTCCTGTTCGGCCAGCGCCTTTTCAGCGCGCACCCGGTCGGTGACATCGGTGAAGATCATCACCCGCCCGCCATGGGGGCTGGCGCGGTCGCGCGCCAGATAGGCCTCGCCGGTGTTGGTGCGGATGGTCACGGCGCCGGCGGCGTCGCGATGGCTTTTCAGGCGCCGCTCCAGCCAATGCTCCGGCGTCTCGTCCAGCACGATGCGTCCTGAGTTGGCGCCCTGGGCGGCGATCTCGGGGAAGGTCTTGCCGATCAGCTCGTCCAGGCTCTTGACCCCGCACAGATGGGCATAAAGCTCGTTGGCCAGGATCAGCCTGTCATTGGCGTCGTAGAAGGCGAAGGCTTCCGCCGACAGGGTGACGGCTTCGTTCAGCCGCGCCATCTGGGCGCGGGGGGCGGTGACATCGGTCCACAGCAGCACGGTCTGCCCGTCCTTGTCGCGGCGGGCCTTGATCTCCACCACCCGGTGATCGGACAGCGGCACATCCAGCGGCGCGAATTCGTCCTTCTTCAACTGGCGCAGGCGCTGGGCGATGAAAGCCTCGGCGCCGCACGCCAAAGCCTGGTCCGCGATCTCGCCGCCTGCGATCTCCAGCCGGATCAGGTCTTCATAGCTGCGGCCCAGCAACGTCGGATGCGGCGGCAGGGAGCGGAACAGGTAATTGAGATGGGCATTGGCATGCACCAGCCGGCCGGCGGAATCGAAGATCGTGACGGCCGAGCGCAGACAGTCCAGCGCCGCCAGCAAGGAAGCGGCGTCGGGCATGTCGGTTGCGCGCGGCATATGTGCCTGATGGACCAAGGCGATTCTCGTGGGCGGTGACCCCACATCATGGACGGCTTTGCGTTGCGGATTGGTTAGGGGTGGGCGCATCTTCCCGTACCATTGGGTACCCTTGCGAATCGCGGCATTCTTTGCGCCGGGAAACTGAATCGCGGCCGCCGCCTCAATCCTTGTGGAAAACTGAACGGCAGGCGGTGTGCTTCAGCTTTCGTTAAGTCTGTGGGCCAGACACTGGCTGCGCGAGGCGGCAAAGCATCATGATGATCGATACCGGCAACCCTGATCCCAACGCCCAGCGCAGGCTGTTCGTGCTGGTGCAGGCTGCCAAGGCCGGGGTCGGCGTGGCGCTGGGGCTGGCCTTTTTCGCCGTGGCGGGGCGGCCCGACCTGGCCGAGACGATTGCCCTTGCCGGATTGGCGGCGCCCGGCCTGCTGGCACTGCTGGGATTCTCATCCCTGCCGCTGGCCCCGCTGGAACAGGCCGGCCTGGCCGGTTTCGCGGCCCTGATCGGATATCTGGCGCTGCTGACCGGGGGGGTGGCCTCGCCCCTGCTGGTGTGGTTCGCGCTGGTTCCCGCCGAAGCCGCACTGTCGGGCGGGCGCCCCGCCGTGGTGCGCGCCGGCCTGGCGGCGGGCGCGGCCTTGGTTGTGGTGGCCGGTGTCCAGGCGCTGGGCGCGCTGCCGGCTTCGCGGCTTCTCTATCCGGGCGCGCTGCCGCTGTGGGAGATTTATGCCTGCTCGATGCTGGCGGCTTTGGTGCAGGCAGTGCTGATCGCCGCCGCCGCCCAGGATCGCCAGCGCGCCGCCGATGCCGCCGCCGCGCAGGGCGCGGCCATGTATCGTTTCCTGGCCGACAACGCCATGGACCTGATTACACGCCATTCACCGGACGGGCGCATCCGTTTCGCCAGTCCCGCCACCAGCGCACTGTTGGGGCGGCTGCCGGACGAAATCATCGGCCAGGCCATGCCCAACATCGTCCATCCCGACGATCTGGACGCGGTGCAGGCGGCGCTGATGGAATCCAGCTATCACGGCCGCGCCGGCAGCGCCGAAGTGCGGCTGCGCCATCGCGAAGGCCATTTCGTCTGGGCGGAAATCCGCTGCCGCCCGGCGCGCGAAAGCGCCGGCGAGCCGGCCGACATCGTGGCGGTGACGCGCGACATCTCCCAGCGCAAGGCGCAGGAAGCCGCCTTGGTGGAAGCGCGCGATGCGGCGCTGGCCGCCAACCGCGCCAAGTCGCGCTTCCTGGCCAATATGAGCCATGAGCTGCGCACACCGCTCAACGCCATCATCGGCTTTTCCGAAGTGATGACGCGCGAGATGTTCGGTCCCGTCGGCCCGCGCTACCAGGAATATTCCCGCCTGATCCATGAATCGGGCGCGCATCTTCTGGACCTGATCAATTCGGTGCTGGACATGTCCAAGATCGAGGCGGGCAAGTTCGAACTGGCCGAGGAATTGTTCGACCTTGGCGATGTGGCGGAAAGCGCGGTGCGCTTCCTGCGCATTCCGGCGGAGCGGGCTGGTGTCGCTTTGAAGCTGGACATCGCGCCCAGCGCGCGGCTGGTGTTCGCCGACCGCCGCGCGGTGAAACAGATATTGGTGAACCTGCTGTCCAACGGCGTGAAGTACACCCCGCCGGGCGGGACGGTGACGGTGACGGCGCGCCCCGAAAAGGGCATCGAGATCACGGTACGCGACACCGGCACCGGCATTTCCAAGACCGACCTGGAACGGCTGGGGCAGCCTTTCGAGCAGGTGGAGAATGCCGAAGTCCGCGCCAAGGAAGGTACCGGCCTTGGCCTGGCGCTGGTCAAGGCGCTGGCGGCGCTGCATGGCGGCGAAGCGGTACTGGCCTCGGCGCTGGGCGAAGGCACCAGCGTGACGGTGCGGCTGCCCAATGCGGCGGTGGATGCCAAGGGCGAGCGTCTTGCGGCCGGCAAAGTCCTGCCGTTCCGCGCCGCCTCCTGATACAAGCCTGTCATGGAAGCAACGCCGCGCCTCAAAGCCGGAATCTTCGTGCGCGCCGTGACCCGCCGCGCCGAAGTCGCCGGCGCCTCTGCCTTTGTGGTGCGGATGGGCTCGGAAGAAGCCGGGGCGGTGATCCTGCGGGTCAACCGGCTGGATGGCATGGTGCAGGTGTTGAACCAGACGCGGGACGGCAAGGGCCGGCTGGTCTGGGCGCAGGCCCTGGGCGGCTGGGTCGATGAGAAGCGCGCCGGCGAATGGTGCGACAAGCAGGTGACGTTCGATCCCGACCTATGGATCGTGGAAGTCGAGGACCGCCAGGGCCGCGCTTTCGTGGACGACCCCATAATCTAAGTTCCGGTTGCCGTCCGGGGCGCTGCCTGCTACCCCGCACCCATGACCCGTACCCCCGCCAGCGAAGCCGCGCGTCGGCGCACTTTCGCCATCATTTCCCATCCTGACGCGGGCAAGACCACCTTGACCGAACACCTGCTTTTGCTGGGCGGGGCGATCCATGCCGCCGGCCGGGTGAAGGCGCGCGGCGAGGCCCGCCGCGCCAAGTCCGACTGGATGAAGATCGAGCAGGAACGCGGCATCTCCGTCACCTCGGCGGTGATGACCTTTGAATACAAGGATGCGGTGTTCAACCTCTTGGACACGCCGGGCCACGAAGATTTCAGCGAAGACACTTACCGCACCCTGACGGCGGCGGATTCCGCGGTGATGGTGATCGACGCCGCCAAGGGCATCGAGGCCCAGACCCGCAAGCTGTTCGAAGTCTGCCGGCTGCGCGACATTCCCATCATGACCTTCGTCAACAAGATGGACCGCGAGGCGCGCGATCCTTTTGAACTGCTGGACGAAATTTCCGACCAGCTCCAGATCGAACTGGCGCCCATGATGTGGCCGGCCGGCATGGGCCTGAACTTCAAGGGCATCCAGGATCTCAACGCCGGCAGCTTCATTCCCTATAATGACGGCAAGCTGGACGATGAACTGAAGGCCAAGCTGGAAGATGACGTGTCGCTGGCGCGGGAGGGTCTGCCGCGCTTCGATCTGGCCACCTACCGGGAAGGTCATTTGTCGCCGGTCTATTTCGGCTCGGCCCTGAAAAATTTCGGTGTGGCGCAGCTTCTGGATGCGCTGACCGAATATGCGCCGCCGCCGCGCGCGCAAGCCGCGGTGGGGAAATCTGCCCAGCCCGGCGACAAGGAAGTCACCGGTTTTGTGTTCAAGGTCCAGGCCAACATGGACCCCAACCATCGCGACCGCGTAGCGTTCCTGCGCCTGGCCTCGGGCGAGTTCCGGCGGAACATGAAACTGAAACAGTCCGGCACCGGCAAGACTATCGGGGTGCACAATCCCATCCTGTTCTTCGCCTCCGAGCGCGAGACGGTGGACGAGGCCTGGCCCGGCGACATTATCGGCATTCCCAATCATGGCGTGCTGCGGGTGGGAGACACCTTGTCGGAATCCGGCAGCATGGTGTTCACCGGCATTCCCAACTTCGCGCCGGAAATATTGCGCCGGGTGCGCCTGTCCGATCCCATGAAGCAGAAGCATCTGTCGCGCGCTCTGGAATCGCTGGCCGAGGAAGGCGTCACGCAAGTGTTCAAGCCGGCCATCGGTTCGCAATGGATCGTGGGCGTGGTGGGCGCGCTGCAACTGGACGTGCTCAAGTCGCGGCTGGTGGCGGAGTATGACCTGGACGCCGAACTGGAAGCTTCGCCCTATGACAGCGCCCGCTGGCTGAAGGGTTCGGAAGGCGAGCTGGAGAAATTTTCCAACGCCAACAAGGGCGGCATGGCGACCGACCGCGACGGCGCACCGGTGTTTTTGTCCAAGAGCGCCTGGGAAATCGGCTATGTCGCCGAGCGTTTTCCGAATGTGAAATTCCTGAAGACCCGCGAACGCCACGAAGTCAACGCGGAAAATAACTCCTGATTGTCATCCCCGGCGAGCGCGAACATAGTTCGCGCGAGGGAAGGGGATCCAGGTGGTGGGCCAATACTACGTTTATATCGTCGCGAACAGGCGGAATGGTACGCTTTATGTCGGTGTGACAAATGATGTTGCGCGCCGCTCAGGCGAACATAAGGACAAGGCTGTACCGGGATTTACACGCCGCTACGGCGTGAATCTTCTTGTTTGGTACGAAGTTCACGACCAGATCACGACAGCCATAGAGCGCGAAAAGCAGATCAAGGGTTGGAATCGAGCCTGGAAAATCCGGCTGATAGAAGAAAACAATTCCGGCTGGAATGATCTGACAGCCGGGCTGTAGTGCGGCCTGGATTCCCTTCCCTCGCGGCCCGTTGGGCCGCTCGCCGGGAATGACAGGCTTATTAAGCCGCCACTTGGCCTTCACGCCAGTTGCGCAGCACGCGGGTGGCTTCGCTCATCGGCACATTGTCGAAGGCGTCCAGCACGGCGAAGGCATGGGCGCGGTCGCGGCCGGGGCGAACCAGCAGCGCCAGGGCGGAAAAGGCGGCGCGCTCGATATTGGCGCCCTTGCAGGCTACCGCAAGCGCGGCGCCGGTTTCATCGTCCAGGATCTGCAGCGCCATCTTGTCGTCCACACCAAGGCTTTGCGCCAGGGCATCGGGCAGGCCGTCGCCGCAGCGGGCTGCTTGGATCAAGGCAGCGCCCGCGGACTCGCGCGGCAACACGCGGTCGGCAAGGTCGGGAACGGAATAGAGCTGCACCCGAAGGCGGGCGCGGGTGGCGGGATCGACGTCGCGCGCCGCCTTGGCCAGCAGGGCCTCGCACACGCCCTTCATGCTGTCGGGATAATCGGACGGCCAGGCGGTGAGCAGCTCGGCCACTTCCTCGGCCAGCGCCGCGCGCAAGGCGGGACCCTGGTCGGCTAGTTGCAGCAGGTGGGAAAGCTTTTGCGAAGCGGCCATGGTGATGTCCTTTGAGAGGACATGCTGGCGCATCACTCTTAACGTTTCGTTTGTCGTGAAAAATCAGGCGCCGTGCGGCGGGATGCTTAACGCAAAGTAAAAATCAGCCGATTACGGCCCAGGCGTCCGGATAATAGCCGTTGAACGGCGAACGCGACGACACGGTATAGGCCCCCATGGCGCCGAACAACACATAATCGCCATTGGCGATGCTGTCGGGCAGCAGCACTGGGCGCGGCAGCACATCGGCGCTGTCGCAGGTGGGACCATAGGCGCGGAAGGGGCGTTTCTCGCCGCTCAGCATCTTGGCCTTGCCGCGGGCATCCAGGCTGATGCCGCTGGGCGGATAATCCTCGTCGAAACTCTTGAAGCGCTGTTCGTCGAAGCTGCCATAGATGCCGTCATTGAGATACAGCCGGTCGCCGCGCCGCATGACGACTTGGGTCACCAGCGAGATGCCTGGCGCGCACAAGGCACGGCCTGGCTCGCACATCACATTCAGCTTGTCGCGGCCCAGCGTGTTCAGCGCTTCCTTGATCATGTCGAAATACCAGTGATAGGGCGGCGGCTCCTGTCCCGAATAGGCGGCCGGGAATCCGCCGCCGATATCCAGGGCCGCGATCTCAACACCAGAAAGCGCGATGGTGCGCTGGGCGATTTCGATCGCCTGGGCATAGGAGAAGGGCGACAGGCACTGCGAGCCGACATGGAAGGTCAGGCAAGGCGCCGCGCCCGCCACCCGCACGCGCTTGAGCAGCTTGGCGGCTTCGGCGGGTCCGCAACCATACTTGCTGGACATTTCCAGCAGCGCGCCGCCCAACTGCGCCACCAGCCGCACAAACACGCGCAGCTTCTTGGGATTGGCGGTTTCGGCCAGCAGCTTTTCCAGCTCCGCGGCGCTGTCCACCACGAAATCGGTGACGCCGTGCTTTTCGAACGCGGCCTTGGCCTGGCCGGGCAGACGCACCGGCGCCATGAAATGGCAGACCGCGTCGGGCAGCAGGTTTTTCACCGCTTCGATCTCGCCCAGGCTGGCGGTATCGAAATGGCGGATGCCGGCATTCCACAAATGGGTCAGCGCCACCGGATGCGGATTGGCCTTCACGGCATAGAGGACGTCGCCGGGGAAACCGTCCAGGAACTGCTTGGCGGCGGCGGCGAACTTGTCGGGATGCACCAGATAGAGCGGCTCGGATGGCTTGAGGCTTTCGATCGCCTTCAGGGCGGTCGCAAAACGGGGCAGGGCGTCAAAGCGAGAAGGCGCGTTCATCATTGCGTTTTGACCCTTCACAGCCTTCTGCGCAAGAAAAAAGGCCGCGCCCGGAGGCGCGGCCTTCTTCATGACAGTTCGGTTGCTGTTACAGGCGCGGGGGCGCGTCGCCCATCGGCCGGCCATCCATCGCGCCGGGACCGCGGCCCATGCCATGGTGACGGCCCATGCCATGGTGACGGCCCATGCCGTGGTGGCGGCCGCCCATCATGCCGTGCATGCGTCCGCCCTTGCCGCGCATGGCGGCGCGGCTGAACGCCTGCTGCTGCTCGGGATTGAGCGCGGCATAGAGGGCGGTCAGGGACGGCCGCTCCGCATCCAAATCGGCCAGGCGGCGCTTGAGCATGGCTTCCTGCCGATCCAGCCGTTCCACCAGGTCGCGGCGCTGGCCGGGCTCGCGGCCTTCGCGGGCGGCGCAGTCGCCTTCATGTTGCTTGGCGGCTTGCAGGCTGGTCTGTTTCCAGCGCGCGAACAGCGGCTGCTGGGCGTCGGTCAGCGACAGCCTGGCTTCCAGGAATGCCAGTTTGCCGACCTTGCGGGCATAGCGCTCCTGGCACATCTGGCCGCGGCGCATGCCGCGATCCATCATGCGGTCCGGCGGCGGACCGGCTTCGGCGCGGGGGCCGCGATTATCGTCGGGGGCGAGTTGGGCGATCATGACCGGCTTGCGCGGGGTTTGCGCGGCGCTGGCATTGGCGATCAGGGCCGCGGTCGCCGCGCCGCACAGGACGAGCGATGCGACCAGGGGAAGAAGGGCTTTGCGCATGGGGATTCCTCGAAGGTTCGAAAGTTGGCCGCGAGCCTGACAGGCGCGCGTGCCCTCCGCCGCTGAATAAGGCGTAATCCGCATGAACCGGGGATGAATGGTGGCCGGGCCAGCCCGAACCTGTCGGCTAATTAACGCGGCCCGCGCGCAACTCGCGGATGGTCTTCTTGCCATCGCTGGACGGCTGATAGACGTCGGTCATCTCGCTTAACGCGCGATTGAACATGTCGAGCGTGAAATGATCCGGCACTTCCCAGGCGTCGAAGCCGACCCGGTGCTGGTAATTCACCTGGTCGTAGAGAAAATCGCCTATGGCGCGGATCTCGCCGGTGAAGCCCAACCGGGTGCGCAGGATGCGCGCCCAGGAAAAAGCGCGGCCGTCGCGGAATTTGGGGAATTCCAGAGCAATCAGCGCGAAGTGGTTGACGTCCGCACCCAGCAGTTCGGGATTTTCGCTGGATTGCAGGCGGATGCCGACCGGCGTGTTGCGGGCCAGCAGCGTCTCGCGATCCTTCTGGAAGCGCGCCAGCGACACCAGCACCGGGCCATCGGGAAGCGCGGCATCATCGGCCACGGGCGCATAGGCATCCTGCGCGTAAGCGCCGCTCTTGATCAGCTTGGTCACGCCGCCACCGTCTCCTGATAGGCGGCGGCCTTGAACTTCTCCATGCCGATGCGGCGATAGGTATCCAGGAAGCGCTCGCCATCCTTGCGCTCGGCCAGATAGGCATTGACCACGCGCTCGACGGCGTCGGCGATTTCATGTTCGCCAAAGCCCGGCCCCATGATGGTGCCGATGGAGGCGTCTTCGGCGCCCGAGCCGCCCAGCACGAGCTGGTAGAATTCCACGCCCTTCTTGTCCACGCCCAGGATGCCGATATGGCCGGCATGGTGGTGGCCGCAGGCATTGATGCAGCCGGAAATCTTGATCTTCAGTTCGCCGATCTGGTGCTGACGGTCCAGATTCTCAAAACGCCGGGCGATGTCCTGCGCGATGGGAATGGAGCGGGCATTGGCCAGGTCGCAATAATCCAGGCCGGGGCAGGCGATGATGTCGGTGATCAACCCGGCATTGGGCGAGGCGAAATCCAGTTCCTTCAGCTTGGCGTAAATCGCCGGCAGGTCCTTCTTGCGGACATGCGGCAGCACCAGGTTCTGCTCATGCGTCACCCGCACTTCACCCAGGCTGAACTGGTCCATCAGGTCGGCGATGGCGTCCATCTGGGCCGAAGTGGCATCGCCCGGCACCTGGCCCGGCGTCTTCAGGGTGATGGTGGCAATGGCATAGCCGGGGGCGCGATGCTTGTGGGTATTGGTTTTCACCCAGTTGGCGAAATCCTTGCCGGCGTCCGGCATCGTGTCGGACAGGCCGGTCTCGAACTTGGGCGGCGCGAAATAAGCGGTGATGCGGTCCAGTTCGTCCTTCGGCAATTGCAGGGCGCCGCCGCGCTTGATCTCGTCGAACTCGCGCGCCACCCGCTTGCGCATCTCTTCCGGACCGATGGCGTTGATCAGGATCTTGATGCGCTGCTTGTGGATGTTGTCGCGGCGGCTGTCCTGGTTGTAGACGCGCAAGACCGCTTCCAGATAGGCGAGGATATCGTCCCGCTCCACGAAGTCGCGCATCACATGGGCGATATAGGGGGTGCGGCCCATGCCGCCGCCGGCCATCACCTTGTAGCCGATGCGGCCTTCGGCGTTGCGGACGACCTGCACCGCCATATCGTGATACTGCAGCGCCGCGCGGTCCTTTTCGCAGGCGCCGACGGCGATCTTGAACTTGCGGGCCAGGAAGACGAATTCGGGATGCAGGCTCGACCATTGGCGGATGATCTCGGCCAGGGGACGCGGGTCCTCGATCTCTTCATCCGTGGCGCCGGCAAACTGGTCGGCGGTGACGTTGCGAATGCAATTGCCGCTGGTCTGGATGCAATGCATCTCCACTTCGGCCAGCTCGCGCAGGATGGCGGGCACATCCACCAGCTTGATCCAGTTCAGCTGCAGATTCTGGCGGGTGGTGAAGTGGCCGAAATCCTTGTCATAGGTGCGGGTGATGTGCGCCAGCTTGCGCACCTGTTTGGATGACAGGGTGCCGTAAGGCACGGCGATGCGCAGCATGTAGGCATGCAGTTGCAGATACAGGCCATTCATCAGCCGCAGCGGCTTGAACTGGTCTTCGGTCAGTTCACCCTTGAGACGCCGTTCCACCTGACCGGCAAACTGCTCGACCCGCTCGCTGACAAAGCGCGCGTCGAACTCGTCATAGCGGTACATGTTGGGTTCGACCTGCTTGGGATTAAGCATTGATCTGGCCCGCCTGCTTGCCGGTATGGGGATGCACCGTGGGCCCGGCGGCGCGGATGATTTCGCGCTCCTTCACCGGCACGATCTTGCCGTTCACGTCGCGCACTTCGAACAGATAGGGCGCCACGAAGCTGTTGTCGGTGAGTTCCGCGGTGGCCGCTGCCAGCGCCGCATCGGCGGATCCCTGGTCGGCATAAACTTCGCCATCGGCGAGCAACGGCACCCAGCCGCTGCCCTTGCGGTACAGCACATCGCCATCGCGCAGGCGATTGGCGGTGAGCATCTGGGGACCTTGATTTTGGTGGGCCATGGAGGCGGGAAAGACCATGACCGGGGGTCGAAATCAAGACTTCAACATGTCGCGGGTGTAGTTTTACAGGAACAACAAGAAATATTTGTATTATCTAGTCCGGCTTCCCGGGCATTATCGGGAAAACAGGGGATTCGTCGCGTGCCGCCCAAACCACTCAGCCTGCCGCAGCTCGGCGCCGTGGTGGCTGGCAATGCCCTGGAATTCTACGACTTCCTCACCTTCAGTTTTTTCGCCGTCCAGATCGGGCAAGTGTTCTTCCCCGGCAAGGACACGACCAGCAGCCTGCTGTTCACGCTGGCCACCTTCGGCGTGGGCTTCGCCACCCGTCCGCTGGGCGGGGTGGTGATCGGCACCCTGGGCGACAGTTGGGGACGCAAGCCCGCCATGCTGTTTTCCTTCGGGCTGATGGGCGTGTCGGTGGTGGGACTGGCATTGACTCCGTCCTTCGCTCTCATCGGTTGGTATGCGCCGGCGCTGGCGGTGATGTTCCGGCTGCTGCAGGGATTTGCGCTGGGCGGCGAAGTGGGCCCCACCACCGCCTTCCTTCTGGAAGTGGCGCCGCCGCACCGGCGCGGCCTGTACGTCTCGCTGCAGAATGCCACCCAGTATCTCGCCACCCTGGCGGCCGGTCTGGTGGGCCTGATCCTGGCCAACATCCTGTCGCCGCAGGCGCTGACCGATTACGGCTGGCGCATCGCGCTGTTGATCGGTGCCGCGGTGGTGCCGTTTGCGCTGATCATCCGCCGCCAACTGCCCGAGACCTTGCACGAGACGCGCGCCCGGCCCGGCAAGGGCGCGTCAATGGGCGGGCTGTTGTGGGTGGCGGTACTGGGGCTTTGCATGCTGGCCAGCGCCACCATCGGCACTTACACGATGAATTACATGACCACCTTCGCCAATCACACGCTGGGCTTTCCGGCGTCCTGGTCCTTTGCCGCCACCATCGTGGTGGGCGCCTCGGCCATGGCCGGCGCGCTGGTGGCCGGAACGGTGAGCGACCGGGTGGGACGCAAGCCGGTGATGATTGGGGCCAGCCTGATGCTGCTGGGGCTGGTGGTGCCCTGCTTCACCATCATGGTGCATTACCATTCGCTGGTGGTGCTGCTGTTGGGCACCGGCCTGATGTCGGTGTTCGTGGGCATGTGCGCCGCGGGCGCGGTGATCAGCCTGGCCGAAAGCCTGCCGGTCAATCTGCGCGCCGGATCGCTGGGCATCGTCTATGCCTTGTCCATCGCCAGCTTCGGCGGCACGGCGCAGTTCATGGTCACCTGGCTGATCGGGGTGACCGGCTCACCACTGGCGCCGGCCTGGTACATGACGGGTGCGGTGGCGCTGGGGCTGGTGGCTATGCTGATGATGCGCGAAAGCGCGCCCATCAAGAGGCGCTGATCGCGCTTTCGTGCCAGCGCCGCAACAGCCACCATTCCATTAGCGACAGCGCCGCGAAGATCAGCACACCGGTCGCCGCCAGCAGCGCCAGCGCGGCGAACAGGGTGGCGATCTCCAGCCGGTTGCCGGATTCCACGATGCGCCAGGCCAGCCCCGTGGCGGTGCCCGAGCCGGCGACAAACTCCGCCACCACTGCGCCGATCAGGGCCAGGCCGCCCGCCGTTTTCATCCCCGACAGGATATAGGGCAGGGCGGTGGGCAGGCGGATGCGCCACAAGGTCTGTGCGCGTGACGCGCCATAGAGCCGCGTCAGGTCGATCAAGTTAAAGTCGGCGCTTTTCAAGCCAAGCGTCGCGCCTGCCAGGATGGGAAAAAAAGCCACGATGGTGGCGATGATCACCAGCGCCAGGTTGATGCGCTCAAACCCCACCCAGATCAGGATCAGTGGTGCGATGGCGACCACCGGTGTCACCTGCAGGATCACGGCATAGGGATAAAGCGTGCGCTCCAGCAGGCGGCTTTGCGAAAATGCGATAGCGGTGGCGATGCCCAGCACACAGGCGGCGGCGAAGGCTTCCAGGGTGACAGTGAGGGTGGAGGCCAGTGCCGCCATCAGCGAACCAAGATTTTCAGTGAAAGCGCGTGCGATGGCCGAAGGCGCCGGCAGGACATAGACGGGCACCTGCCAATGGCTGACTGCCCATTCCCATCCCGCCAGCAGCAACGCGGCCACGGCCAACGGCAAGGCGATGTCTGCTACGCGCTTCATGCCGCCACCGAACTGTTGAGGGTGGCGGAGATGCTGCGCTGGGCCTCGATGGTGGCGGGCGCAAGACGGTTGTCGCGCCCACCCGGCAAAACGATATCGGCGGCGATGCGGCCGGGGCGCGGCGTCATCACCAGCACGCGCTGAGACAGGTAACTGCTTTCGCTGACGCTGTGGGTGACGAACAACACTGTCAGCCCGTCTTCGCGCCACAGCTTGAGCAGATCATCGCCCAGGCCGTTGCGGGTGATTTCATCCAGCGCCGCGAAAGGCTCGTCCAGCAGCAGCAGTTGCGGCTCTGCCGCCAATGCGCGAGCGATGGACACCCGCATCTTCATGCCGCCGGACAATTCGCGGGGGAAGGCGTGTTCAAACCCCGCCAATCCCACCCGCGCCAGGGCGGCGGCGGCGCGGGCATCCGCCTCGCCGCGCGCCACATGCTTCAAATCCAGCGGCAACCGCGCATTGGTCAGGGCATCTGCCCAGGGCATCAAGGTGTGATCCTGGAAGACAAAGCCGATTTCCGGTTTGCCATTTGCATATGTCACCGTTCCCGCATCGGGTTGCAGCAATCCTGCGGCCAGTCTCAGCGCCGTGGACTTGCCGCAGCCGCTGGGCCCCAGCAAGGAAACGAATTCACCGCGCTCGACCGCAAAGGAAAGATCGCTGACTGCCTGCACGCCATTTGCGAAGCGCTTGGCGATGCCCGACAGCGCGATCATCGAAACTTCTGCAGGGTGCCGCGCACGAAGCGAAGGTCATAGGCCTTGGTGTAATCCAGGCCTTTTGGATAAAGCCCTTCCGACGCCATGGTGTCGTAGAAGCGCTTCCACTGAACCTGGGTCATGCTGCCCAAGCCGAAGACGCGGCCATCGCCGCTCAGCAGCATCTCGTGCTCCTTCATCTTGTCCAGCGCCTGTTTCAGGATGGCGTCGGTCATGTCGGGATTCTGTTTTTTAATCAGCGCATTGCCCTTGGCCGGGTTGTCCAGGTAATGCAGCCAGCCGTCGCGCGTGGCATCGACAAAAGCCTGCACCGCCTTGGGGTCGGTATCGATCCATTTCTGCGGCACCAGCACCATGTTGGCATAGCCGGGATAGCCGTAATCGGAGAGCAGGAAAATCTTGGGCGTGAAATGCGCCTGCTGCTGCACCGTGAAAGGCTCGCTGGTGAGATAGCCTTCCTGGATGGCGTTGGGGTCCAGGATGAAGGGCGCCAGGTTGTAGGTGTATTTGCGGATCTGCTTGTCGGAAAATCCGAACTTGGCGCGCAGCCAGGGCCAGAAGGCGCTCATGGTGGCGGACGACACCAGCACCGGCTTGCCGCGCATGTCGGCCAGGGAATTTATGTCGCGGCGCGGATGCGACATCAGCACCTGCGGATCTTTCTGGAAGATCGCCATCACCGCGCGCACCGGCACGCCGGTCTTGACCATGTTCAGCGAGATGAAGCTGTTGGAGCCCATGCCGAAATCGGCCGCCCCGCCCGCCAGAAGCTGCGGCACGTTTACGTCGGGCCCGCCCTGGAGGATCTTCACTTCCAATCCGCGCTTGGCATACAGCCCTTCGGCCAGCGCCTGGTAGAAGCCGCCATGCTCGGCCTGCGCCTTCCAGTCGGTGACAAAACGGATGGTGGTGGCGGCCGCCGCCGGCTGCAGCAGGGACGCGATGATGGCGAATGACAGGAAGGCGCGGCGGATCATGCCCGCCTTATAGCAAGTTTTTTTGCGAAAGCCGCGGGGTCTTAGCGGCCCGGATAATCGCGGCGCGGCGGGGGCGGCGGTTCTTCATCGCCATCGGGGCCGCTGCCGAACAGCCAGCCCAACAACCCGCCGCGGCGCCGCCGCTCGGGCGCGCGGGCCTGCGGTTCGTCTTCAAGATCCGGGAAGTCGGGGGCGTGGATAGACTGCTCGTCGTCGCGCCCATCCCACACCGCGCCCGAGGCCATCAGTTCGCTTTCCGGCGGCGGCGGCGCCGACCTGTCCAGCGGCTTCAAGGGAAGCCCCTGTTCGGCCGCCAGCATGGTGTCGCGCCAGATATAGGCGGGCAGGGTGCCGCCGGTGACGCCGCGGGTGGGCGAGGCATCGTCATTGCCCACCCAGGCGGCGGCGACATAGTCGGTGGTGAAGCCCACGAACCAGGCGTCATGGGAATCCTGGGTGGTGCCGGTCTTGCCCGCCGCTTCGCGGCCATGCAGCGAGGCATAGCCGCCGGTGCCGTTCACCACCACGGCATAAAGCATGGCGGTCAGGTCGCGGTTCACCTCATGGTCGATGACCCGCTGCGGCGCCGGGGCATGGCGCTGGAAGACGGACTTGGTGCCGATATTCACTTGCGTCACCAGATAGGGCGAGACGCGATAACCGCCATTGGCGAAGGCGGCATAGGCGGCGGTCAGCTCCAGCGGCGTCACTTCGGCGGTGCCCAGCGCCAGGCTGGCATTGGCCTGCATCGGTGAGGTGATGCCCACGCGCTTGGCGACGGAGATCACATTGCGGATGCCGATTTCCTGCGCCAGGTTCACGGTGATGGTGTTGACGCTGTGCGCCAGCGCATCGGCCAATGTCATGGTGCCGTAATATTTGCCGCCGAAATTGGTGGGGCGGTAGCCGCTGATATCCACCGCTTCGTCATCGCGGGTCTCCCAGGGCGTGATGCCGGCTTCCAGCGCCGCCAGATAGACGAAGGGCTTGAAGGCCGAGCCCGGCTGGCGATGGGCCTGGGTGACGCGGTTGAACACCGAGTCCTGGTAATCCACGCCGCCGATCATGGCGCTGACCGCGCCGTCGGGCCGCATCACCACCACCGCCGCTTCGCTGGTGCGGGTTTTCTTGCCGGACTTGTTCAGGGTGCGCAGCGCCGCCAGCCGCGCGGCTTCCTGCACTTTCGGTTCCAGGGTGGTGTGCACGATCATGTCGGCGCTGGGCGGCACGCCGTTCACCGTCGCCATTTTGGTGGCCTCGTCGGCGGCGGTATCCAGGAAATAATTGCGCGATGCCAGGGTGGCGCGGTTGGTGATCACGGCGGGATGGGCGCGGGCCTCGGCGGCCTGGGCTTCGGTGATGGCGCCGGTCTCCATCATGGAATCCAGCACCAGGCTGGCGCGCTGCTGGGCGCGTAAGAGGTCGCGGCGCGGCGAGAAGACCGACGGCGCGCGCGTCAGCGTGGCCAGCATCGCGGCCTGTGCCAGGGTCAGTTGCCGCGCGCTGGTGCCGAAATAGACGCGGCTCGCCCCGTCCACGCCATAGGCGCCGCTGCCCAGGTAAATGCGGTTGAGATAGAGCTTCAGGATGTCCTGCTTGCTCAGGGTCTTTTCCAGGCCCGCCGCATCGACCAGTTCGGTCAGCTTGCGCGACATGGTGCGCTGCTGCTGGGTATAGACGATCTTGGCGGTCTGCTGGCTGATGGTGGAGCCGCCCGCCACAAAGCGGCGCGCGCGCAGATCCAGCAGCAAGGCGCGGCCCAGGCCCAGGGGATCGATGCCGTTGTGATAATAGAAGCGGCGATCCTCCATGGCGATGAAGGCGGCCGGCAGATAGGCCGGCATCTCTTCCAGGTTCAGCCGCTGGCCCACAATGGCGCCGCGATGTCCGACATCGTTGCCGGCCGCGTCCAGGAAGGTGAAGGCCAGCGGCCGGTTGACGGCATAGAGGTCAATGGCCGGATCAAGGCGGGGCGCGAACAGACCCAGCAGCAGCGGCGTCAGGTAGAGCAGCGACAGCGGCACTGCGATAATCGCCATGACAATGGCGAAGGCCGGGCCATAAGGCTCAGCCGCCTTGGCAAGCCGGCGCCAGTCCTCGCTGTCCCAGGGATATTGGCGGTCCGGCATCGGGCGGATAGCTGACCGATATTTGCGGCGGATTCAAGGTGCGGGGCAGGAGGCGCCATGCCAAGGTCGCGCCATGTGGGACGGCATGACCTTGATTCCGGGCCGGGAATGCGGCGACTGCACCGTCTGCTGCACGGCGCCTTCCATCAACAAGCCCGAAATCCAGAAACTGTCCGGCGCGGCCTGCCGCCATTCCACCGGCAGCGGCTGTGCCATTTACGACCACCGCCCGCCGGTATGCCGCAGCTTTTATTGCGCCTGGCGGACGGTGGACATTTTCAGCGATGACTGGCGGCCCGACAAATCCGGGGTGCTGCCCTATATCGAGACCGAAGGCATCTCGGACGATTTCGACCTGGGCACCGGCATCGGGTTGATGCTGGTCGGCAACCCGCTGAAGACGGTGCGGCAAAAATGGTTCCAGGATTTCATCGTCACCGGCGTCACCAGTTCGGTGCCTTTGTTTTTATCGCTGCCCGGCCCGCGCGGATACCAGGCGGCGACCGTGTCGCTGAATACCGAACAGATGCTGGAGGCAATTTCGCGCGGGTTGGTGAAGGACGCGCTGGAACAGGTGGTGACGATCCTGCGCGGCTGGGATTTCCAGCCGGCGGTGATCACTTATTCGGGTAACGATGTAAGCGCGCCGGACTAGCTTGCCGGCGCGACCTTGCGCGCCGCGATGATCCGCATCAACTGGTGGCGGATGGAGCGGCCGCTCAGTTGACCGGCTTCGGCATAGCCTTCCGCCTTCAACTGCTTGCGGATGGCATTGAGGCTTTCGCAGGCGCCGCCTTCGGCCAGGGCGAAAGCGCGCTCCATGCAGGTGGGACGGTCAGCCATGTCCGGCGGCTTTTGGCAGGACATCGTCGTCTGCCGCCGGGCGCCGTGGGACGCACCGCGGCGCAAAAGGCGCTGGGCGATGCGGCGGCGGTGGACGATGCCGCCGAAATGGCGCTGATGCTGTCGGCGGGCGAAGCCATCGAAAATCTGGCCAAGGTGCTGCCCAATCCCGTGCCGTCCTTCACCGAGCCGCTGGTGTGGCAGGTGCGCAAAATCTACGAACAACTGGTCCAGAGCCATCCCGACGTCGCGCCCTATATCGCGGTCATCACCATGAACCGGCTGTCCCGGCCGTGGGAGGCGCTGCGCCTGCCCTTGCTGGTGACGCGCCATTCCGACGACACGCTGATCTCCAAGACCGACATGGGCCTGGTGGGCGAGATCCTGTTCGACCGCATGGACGCGCTGAAGACCTCCATCCACCAGACCCGCCATCCCTTGTTCGATGGCGACAAGCTGCTGGAAGAGGCCAAGGCGTTCGCCGACCTGTCCAGCCACATCACCAAGGAAATCGAGATCAAGCGCGAAGGCGAATGGGGCAAGCGCCTGCTGACCGAGCGGGCGATGATCGGCAAGGTGATGGAAAATTTCATGGAGCGCGCGCCGCGCGAGTTCAATGCCGCGCTGCCGATGCAGAAGGGCACCGGCGCCGATTTCAGCAAGCATCCCGGCGCCGAAAAGCACGAGATGGCGCTGCGCTATGCGCGCATGGTGGCGAGCAGCCGCCACTTCGCCGCCGCGGCCTCCTTTGCCGCCAAGCAGAAGACCACCAATGATGAACTTTGCACCAGCCTCAAGCGTTACAACGAGGACCTGGTCAAGGCGCTGAAGGCCGATCCGGAACATGCCGTGGTCAATGCCCAGTTCCAGCTTTGCGCGGAACTTACGGCCACACTGTTCAGCGATGAAGAAGCGGAAATGTTGCGCCGCAGGGCGCGCGCGGCTCAGTCGGCCGCGGCTTAAGCGAAACTTCCGAAACGCGCCCTGTTATTTGATGGGCGGCTTCGCCGCCGGCCCGTGCGGCCCAGTCGGCCGCAGCCTAGTCGCCAGCGTTTCAAATCCTTCCTGAACGCTGGATGAACGGGCCTGCAAAGCCGCGCAAATATCCTTTTTTCTGTCTTTGACATTGAACCGAAGCGGGGGTCTCCTACGTATCCACATACTCTTGCCTGAATGTGAAACTTGGGGGGCAAAATGGAGACGCTCGAAATGTTCCGCACACCGCTTATCGCCGCCTTGACGGTCGCCCTGCTGGGCGGAACCGCGATGGCGCAGCCGGCGAACTCGCCGCCGACCAGCCTGAACGGCTATCCGTCCAATAGCGCACGTAGCGCCCCGGACTATGACAATGACGACGGCGATCCGTCCGTTGCGCCGCGCGGCTATGCCAATGACGCGGCGCCGCGCGCCTATGACAGTTCCCGCGGCGCGCCGTCGGCTGCCGAAGGCCAGCAGGCCGCGGCGGACCGCGACATCTTCTGCCGCCGCGATGCGGCGGCCCGCACCGGCTACACCACGCCCCGCGAAGCGGCGCGTGACGAGCAGACCCGCGGCACCGTCGGTGGCCTGTTGGGCGGTGCGGTTCTCGGCACCGTTCTGGGCGCGGCTGCCGGCAATGCCGGTCTGGGCGCTGCCGCAGGCGCCGGCGCCGGCCTGATCGCCGGTACCGCCGTCGGCTCCGACAATGCCCGCCGCGCGGCGCGCGATGTCGAGGCTGATTATGGCCGCGCCTATTACGACTGCATGCATGAAGACGGCGGCAGCCGCCAGGCTGCCTATGACACCCGCGGGTATGACCGTGGCTATGACGGCGGTTATGGCGATGGCTATTACGGCCCGCCGCCCCCGCCGGTCTATTATCCGCGCCCCTACGGCTACCCCTATTACCCCTATGGTTCGAGCCTGTCCTTCGGGTTCGGCTTTGGCGGCGGCGGTGGGTGGGGTCATCACCGCGGGTACCGCCGCGGCTGGCGCTAACGCAAATCAGCGCTTTTGCTAGAAAACGGCCGGGACGGTATGGTCCCGGTCGTTTTTCTTTGTCCGGACCCACATGTCGCCCAGAACCAACCCCGCCAAGCTCAACCCGCTGCAGCTCAGGACCCTGGTCCTGCTACAGGCCATCGCGCAACTTCCCGACGCGTCCAAGCCCACGCCCGAAGGCGATACCGCCATCACGGCCTTCCCGCACGCCCATGGCGATCATTTCCACCTGGGCGACGCCACCGTGCGCGGCGCCGACGCCACCGGCCTGGAAAACGAGAATGTGTGGAATGCGCTGGCCCGCAAGGGGTTGATCAAGTGTGCGTGGCCGAACGAAATCGCGCTGACCCCGGAAGGCGTTTCCTATGACACCGGCATCGCCGACCAGATCCTGCACAAGGGCGGCGGTCACTAGATGAACGCCAAGAAGAAACGCCGCCTGGCTTTTGCCGCCGCCCTGGTCGCGGTGGGCGCAATGCTGGCCGTGCTGATCCGCTACGGCCTGGGGCAGAACATCATGTACTTCCACAGTCCCGCCGATGTGGTGGCGGGCCATGTCGGGGAAGGCGTGGCCTTCCGCATCGGCGGCCTGGTGGAACAAGGCAGCATCAGCCACGGCGCCGGCGCGGCAGTGAAGTTCCGCGTCACCGACGGCAAGGGCAGCGTGCCGGCCAATTTCGTGGGCGTGCTGCCCGCCCTGTTCCGCGAAGGCCAGGGCGTGGTCGCCACCGGCGCGATGGACGGGCATGGCACTTTCATCGCCAGCGAAGTGCTGGCCAAGCATGACGAGAAATACATGCCGCCCGAAGTGGTGGCAGCCTTGAAGAAAAGCGGCCGCTGGAAAGAGGGCGAAATGCAATGACGGGCGAACTTGGCCTGCTGGCGCTGTGTTTTGCCCTGGCACTGTCGTTGGTCATGGCGGCGGCGGGCCTGTTGGGCACGCGCGCGCAGGCCGATGCGGCGCGGCGTGTCGCAACCAGTTCGGCGCTGGGTTTCCTGGTCTTCACCCTGCTGGCGTTCGGCGTCCTGACTTACGCCTTCGTGGTTTCGGATTTCTCCGTGGCGCTGGTGGCCAGCCACAGCCACACCCTCAAGCCGCTGGTCTATAAAATCAGCGGCGTGTGGGGCAATCACGAAGGCTCCATGCTGCTATGGGTGCTGGTGCTGGCGCTCTATGCAGGGGTGGTCGCGATCCTGGGCCGCGGCGGCGCGCGGCTGACCAGCGGCGCCTTGGGCATACAAGGCCTGCTGGCGGCGGCGTTCCTGTTGTTCATCCTCTTCACCTCCAATCCCTTCCTGCGCCTGGATCCGGCGCCGTTCGAAGGCGCCGGCCTGATGCCGTTGCTGCAGGACCCGGGCCTGGCGATGCATCCGCCCATGCTTTACGCGGGCTATGTCGGCCTGTCGGCGGCCTTCTCCTATGCCGCGGCGGCGCTGATGGTCGGCGACGCCGCCATTATAAATAACTGGGCCCGCGCGGCGCGGCCCTTCATGCTGATGGCCTGGATCGCGCTGACCAGCGGCATCGCGCTGGGTAGCTGGTGGGCCTATTACGAACTGGGCTGGGGCGGTTTCTGGGGCTGGGACCCGGTGGAAAACGCCTCGCTGATGCCCTGGCTGATCGCCACGGCGCTGCTGCATTCGGCGCTGGCCACGGAAAAAAGCGGCGCCTTCCGCACCTGGACTTTGCTTCTGGCGATCGCCGGCTTCTCGCTGTCGCTGATCGGCACTTTCCTGGTGCGCTCGGGCGTGTTGTCGTCGGTGCATGCCTTTGCCAGCGATCCCACCCGCGGCTTCTTCATCATGGTGTTGATCGCGCTGGCCATCGGCGGGGCGCTGGCGCTGTTCGCCTGGCGCGCGCCCAGCTTGCAGGGTGGAGCGGCGTTCGAGCCGGCCAGCCGCGAGACCGCGCTGCTGCTCAACAATGTCTTTTTGCTGGCGGCCTGCGCCTGTGTCTTTGCGGGCACGCTGTATCCCCTGATCCTGGATGCGATGAACGGCACCAAGATCACGGTGGGCCCGCCCTATTATGTCCTCACCTTTGCGCCCATCTTCTTTGCTCTTCTGCTGCTGGTGCCGTTCGGCCCGCGGCTGGGCTGGAAGCGCGGCGATCTGAAAGCCGTTTGGCGCTCGCTGTATCCCGCGCTGGGCCTTGCCGGCATTGCCGCTGTGGCGGTGCTGGCCATCGTGTCGCCGCGCACCATCGCGGCCACCGGCGCCTTCGCGGTGGCCGGCTGGCTGATCGGCGCTTCGATCCTTGACCTGCGCAAGCGCAAGGGCGCGCGCGCCTCCGCCTTTGCCGCTGCGCTGGCGCATGCCGGCCTGGGTGTCACCTTGCTGGGCGTGGCCGGCACCACGGCCTGGCGCAGCGAAGCCATCGCGGTGGTGGGGCCGGGACAGACCATGACGGTCGGACCTTACACCTTGCGCTTCGACGGCGTGACGCGGGAGAAGGGTCCCAACTTCATCGCCGACCGCGCCCATGTCGCTGTGATGGACGGCGGCCGGGTCAGCGCCATGCTGCAGCCCGAGCATCGCTTCTATCCGGCGGAAGGCCAAGACATGACCGACACCGCCATTCGCACCACCGGTTTGCGCGATCTGTATCTGGCGCTTGGCGATGAGCGTGACGATGGGCGCTTTGCCTTGCGCGCCTATGTCTCGCCGCTGGCGCCGCTGATCTGGCTGGGCGGGCTGATGATGTCGCTGGGCGGGATGCTGAGCCTGTGGGGCCGCCTGCGCGCGCCTTCGGCCGAGCCTGCCGCGGTTGCCCAGGCCGCAGAATGAAGATCGGCGGAATGAAAGCCGTCCTCGCCCTGCTGGTGATGCTGATGGCCGCGGACATCGCGCCCGCTTTGGCCGCGGTGCCCGACACCTTCTCCAACCCCGCAATGGAATCGCGCGCCCGCAACCTGCAACGCCAATTCCGCTGCCTGGTCTGCGCCGGCGAGAATGTGGATGAATCCGGTTCGCCTTTTTCCGGCGATGTGCGCCGGCTGATCCGCGAGCAGATCGCGGCGGGACAAAGCGACCCGCAGATCCAGGATTTCCTGGTGGCGCGCTATGGCAGCGTCATCCTGATGAAGCCGCCAGTGGAGCCGCAGACCTGGATGCTGTGGCTGACGCCGTTCCTGGTCTTGGCGCTGGGCGGCGGCGTGGCCTGGATCGTGGTCAAAAAGGCTTCCGTAACAGAGGTTTAGAAGATTACATACTTGTAATCTTTTGGACGTAATCTGTCCATGTTAGGCTAGTATCTCAGCCACAGCCGGTCGCTAAAGCCGCCTCAAGGAGCCCCCATGCAGAACGACAATTCCAAGCCGGAATCCCTCTTTTCCCGCCTTCCCAAGCCGTCGCTGCGCCAGCGCCGCGCGATCGCCATGACCTCCGCCGCCGCCATCGTGGTGATCGGCCTGGGCGCCTTCGCGATCCTGCCGCCGGTGCGCGCCATCCAGACCGCCACCCCCACGCTGGTCGCCGCCAATGAAAGCGATGCGCGCGCCCCGCGCATGCTGGAAAACAGCGCCCCCTTCAGCTTCGCCGATCTGGTGGAGCGGGTGAGCCCGGCGGTGGTGACCATCAAGTCGGAAACCACCACCACCGAAAGCGACAACGACCAGGAGAATATCCCGGCGCCGTTCCGCGACCTGTTCAACCAGTTCGGCCAGGGCCAGCAGCGTCCGCAACAGCCGCACCGCGCCCTCAGCGCCGGTTCGGGCTTCATCATCGACAAGGCCGGCTATGTCGTCACCAACAACCATGTGGTGGACGCCAGCAAGAAGATCACCGTCACCCTGCCGGACAAGCGCGAATTCATCGCCAAGCTGGTGGGCACCGATCCGGTGACCGATGTCGCCCTGCTCAAGATCACATCCGACCGTCCGCTGCCGAGCGTTGAGTTCGGCGATGACAAGCGGCTGCGCGTCGGCGACTGGGTGGTGGCGGTGGGCAATCCCTTCGGCCTCTCCAACTCGGTGACCGCCGGCATCGTCTCCTCGCTGGGCCGCAACAACATCGACTCCAGCCAGCAGTATACCAACTTCATCCAGATCGACGCTCCCATCAACCGGGGCAATTCGGGCGGCCCGACCTTCGACCTGCGCGGCCAGGTGATCGGCATGAACTCGATGATCTTCTCGCCTTCGGGCGGCAGCGTCGGCATCGGCTTTGCCATTCCGGCCAGCCTGATCCATGACGTGATCGATCAGCTCAAGAGCAAGGGCAAGGTCAGCCGCGGCTATCTGGGCGTCAACATCCAGACCGTGACGCCGGACATCGCCACCTCGCTGGGCATCAAGGACAGCAAGGGCGCGATGGTCGCCGAAGTCGTTCCCAACGGACCCGCCGCCAAGGCCGGCTTCGAGCAGGGCGACATCGTCACCGCCATCAACGGCGTGGCGGTGGAAGACGCCACCGACCTGACCCGCAAGGTCGCCAGCGTGCCCACCGGCCAGACCGCCACCTTCTCGGTGGTGCGCCAGGGCAAGCCGATGCAGGTCAAGGTCACCATCGCCACCCGTCCGGATTCGGTGCAACTGGCCTCCAATGCGCCGGCCAAGGGCGGCGTGCTGGCGCCGTCCAGCGCCAACGCCGCAGGCCTGGGCCTGTCGTCGCTGACGCCGGAATCCAAGAAGACCTTCAACATCGCTGAAACCGTGATGAGCGGTGCGGTGATCACCAAGGTCGATCCCGACAGCGACGCCGCCGAAAAGGGCCTCCAGCCCGGCGACGTGGTGCTGCGGGTCGGCAACCGCATCGTGCGCACCCCGACCGATTTCCAGACGGGCGTGGCGGAAGCCAAGAAGGGCGGCCGCGCCAGCGTGCTGCTGCTGGTGGCGCACAGCCAGGGTGGCACCGGTTTTGTCGCCATTGATATCGACAAGACATGATGTTTCGGGCGCGGACCTAAAAAACCCGCGCCCTTTCATTTTCACGCATGATCGGGAGAGTGAATGCGTATTCTGGTGATTGAAGACGATCTGGAAGCCCAGCGTTACCTGGTGCAGGGGCTGAAGGAATCCGGTCATGTGGTGGACGAGGCGGCGGACGGCCAGACCGGCCTGAGCCTGGCCTTGTCGCGCCCCTATGACGTGGCCATCGTGGACCGCATGCTGCCCAAGCTGGACGGTCTGAAAGTGGTGGCCGAGATGCGCGAGCATGGCAACTCCACCCCCGTGCTGTTCCTGTCGGCTTTGTCGGAAGTGGACGATCGGGTGAAGGGCCTCAAGGCCGGCGGCGACGATTATCTCACCAAGCCCTATGCCTTTGTCGAACTGCTGGCGCGGGTGGACGCGCTGATGCGCCGCCGTTCGCCGGTGGGCGTCAAGACGCGGCTGGATGTGGGCGACCTGGAGCTGGATCTGTTGTCGCGCGCCGCCAAGCGCAGCGGCACGGACATCGAACTGCAGCCGCGCGAATTCCGCCTGCTGGAATACCTGATGCGCCATGCCGGGCAGGTGGTGACCCGTACCATGCTGCTGGAAAGCGTGTGGGAATATCACTTCGATCCCCAGACCAATGTGATCGATGTGCATATCAGCCGCCTTCGCGCCAAGATCGACAAGGGGTTCGAGGCTCCGCTGCTGCACACCGTGCGCGGCGCCGGCTACATGATCCGTGCGCACTAAGCCCGGTCTTCTACAGACCCAGGCTTTTCGCATCGTTCTTGTCTATGTGGTGCTGTTTGCCGTTTCGGTGACGGCGCTGCTGTTCTTCACTTATTGGAACACCCGCCGCACCCTGGACGGGCAGGCCGACCGCATCATCGAGGCCGAGATCACCGGCCTGTCCGAGGAATATCAGCATTTCGCCCTGCCGGGCCTGGTGGAGACGGTGCGCGCGCGCACGCCCCATGCCGGGCAGGCGCTCTATCTGCTGGTGGACAACCTGCATCACTATGTTGCGGGCAACCTGGATTCCTGGCCGCAGATCACTGCGGTGCCCGGCGAGATGATCGAGTTCGACTATGAGCGCCCGATCAACGGCCGGCAGGAAGCGCGCCGCGCCCGCGGCCGGGTGATCCTCGTGCCGGGCAATTACTACCTGCTGGTCGCCCAGGACGTACATGACCGCTATCTGACCGAGCGCATGTTCACCACCACCTTGCCCTGGACGGTGCTGCTGATCCTGGTGCTGGGCGCGGCCGGCGGCGGATTGATGAGCCGCAACATGCTGCGGCGGCTGGACACCATCAACCGCACGAGCGGAGAGATCATCGCCGGCGACCTGACGCGGCGGGTGCCGCTGACCGGTTCGGGAGACGAGTTCGACGCCCTGGCGGAAAATCTCAACCGCATGCTGGACCGCATCGAGCGGCTGATGAAGGGCATGCGCGAGGTCACTGACAGCGTGGCGCATGACTTGCGCACACCGCTGAACCGCTTGCGCAACCGGCTGGAGGAAGCGGCGGCGCGGCTGAACGCCAGCGGCGCCCAGAAAAGCGAAATGCTGGCCGGCGAGATTGAGCGCGCCATCGCCGAGACCGACCAGTTGATCGCCACCTTCAACGCCCTGTTGCTGATCGCGGAGACCGATGCGGGCACCACCCGCGCCGCCATGTCGCCGCTGGACTTAGGGGAGCTCGCCGCCGACGTGGCCGAGCTGTATGAGCCGCTGGCGGAGGAAAAGCAGATTTCGCTGGCGGTGCTGCCCGGCCCCGCCGCTGGTGTCGAAGGCAATCGCAGCCTGATCGCCCAGGCGCTGGCCAATCTGGTGGACAATGCCATCAAATACACGCCCGCCGGCGGCCAGGTGCGCATCCGCACCGCCGTCACCGAAGCGGGTGTGGACCTGTCGGTGGCCGACACCGGCCCGGGCATTCCCGAAAGTGACCGGCCGCGGGTGACCGAGCGCTTTGTGCGCCTGGAAGCCAGCCGCAATTCGCCCGGCACGGGGCTGGGCCTGTCGCTGGTGGCGGCGGTGGCGCATTACCACAATGCCGCGCTGGTGCTGGAGGACAATGTCTCCAGTGGGGTGCCCGCCGGGCTGAAGGCAGTGCTGCATTTCCCCAAGACAGCCATGCGCGCCGTGCCCGGTGCGCCGCTCAAAAGCGCCGCGGAATAAGCCCGGAACAGGCTATAAGACGGGATGCTTCGCGTCCCACCCCCGCCATTCGATCCAGCCCGCGCCCAACGTGTGAAAGAGACCCTGTCCGAACAGGGTTTCGCCAGCGCCGAACCGCTGCTGGACGCGGTGTTCGGCAACAGTCCTTTTCTCGGGCGCCTGGCCCAACGTGAAATAGGCGCGCTGGGGGAATATTTCGCCGCCGGGCCACACACCGTTCTGAACGCCGCCATCCTGTTGGCGCAGGGCGCAAGCCACGCCGACAATGAAGCGGCAGCGATGAAGGCGCTGCGCACCGCCAAGCGCCGCGCCGCGCTGGCCATCGCCATGGCGGACATTGCCGGCGCCTGGGACGTGAACAGGGTGACGGCGGAGCTGACCCGCTTTGCCGATGCTTGTGTCGGCGGCGCCTTGCGGTTTCTGCTGCGCGCTCAAGCTACGCAAGGCGGCGTGCCGGAGGTGGCGGAAGAAGCCTGCGGCCTCACCGTGCTGGCGATGGGCAAGTACGGCGCCTTCGAGCTGAACTATTCCAGCGATATTGACCTGGTGGTTTTTTATGACGCCGAGAAATTTCCCTTCGCCAAGCGCGGCGATCCGCGCGGCGCGGCGGTGGATATCGTGCGCGGGCTGGTGAAGCTGTTGTCGGAAATCACCAGCGACGGTTACGTCTTCCGGGTGGATCTGCGTCTGCGCCCCGATGCCGGCGCCACGCAAGTGGCCATCTCCACCGACGCGGCCTTGGACTACTACGAAGCCATGGGCCAGAACTGGGAGCGCGCCGCCATGATCAAGGCGCGCGCCTGCGCCGGTGATCCGGAAACCGGCGCGCAATTCCTGGCCGGTCTCAAGCCCTTCATCTGGCGGCGCTACCTGGATTTTGCCGCCATCGAGGACATCCAGTCCATCAAGCGCCAGATTCACGCCCATGTCGGGCATGGCGAGATCGCCGTGGCCGGCCACAACATCAAGTTGGGGCGCGGCGGCATCCGCGAGATCGAGTTCTTCGCCCAGACCCAGCAATTGATCCTGGGCGGGCGCCATCCCGGCCTGCGGGTGCAATCCACGCAAGGCGCGCTGGATGCGCTGGTGGGCGAGGGGCGGGTGGAAGCGCAGGTCGGCGATGAGCTCAAGCGCGACTATCTCTACCTGCGCACGCTGGAGCACCGGCTGCAGATGGTGGAGGACCAGCAGACCCATTCGGTGCCCACAAGCGAAGAGGGCGTCGCCCATATCGCCTGCTTCATGGGCCATGACAGTGCGGCAGATTTCGCCGCCGAGCTGACGCGGGTGCTGGAGAATGTGCAGCGCCATTATGCCCGGTTGTTTGAAAGCGAGCCGGACCTGGTTTCAGCGGAAGGCAATCTGGTTTTCACGGGAGTGGAGGAAGATCCGGGAACGCTCGCCACCCTGACGGCGATGGGTTTTCATGACGCCCCGCACATCTCGGCCGCCATTCGCGGCTGGCATCATGGCCGCATCCGCGCCATGCGCGGCCAGCGGGCACGCGAGCTGCTGACCAAGCTGGTCCCCGCCATCCTCAAGGCGCTGGCGGGGGGGGCTGATCCCGATTTCGCCTTCACCCAGTTCGACCTTTTCCTGTCCAGCCTGCCGTCGGGGGTGCAGCTTTTTTCGCTGTTCCTGGCGCGGCCGCAATTCCTGGACCTGCTGGCCCGCATCGTGGGCGCCACGCCGCGGCTGGCCAATTACCTGGCGCGCAATCCCGCCATCATGGATGCGCTGCTGGACTCCGAATATCTCAGCCGGTTGCCGTCGCGCGCCGAGCTGGATGCCGGCTTCGCGCGGGTGGTCACCGGCAGCTATGAAGAGCAGTTGGACGCGGCGCGGCGTTTCACCCGCGAAGCGATCTTCCGTGTGGGCGTGCAGATCGTCGAAGGCGTAGCCCAGGCTGAAGCCGCCGGTCCCGCCCTGGCTGACATCGCCGAAAGCGTTATTGCCGGCCTGTTGCCACGGGTCGAAGGCGAACTGGCAGCCACGGCCGGACATATTCCTGGAGCGGGCTTTACCGTGGTCGCTATGGGCAAGCTGGGCGGCCGGGAAATGACTGCCAGCTCCGACCTTGACCTGGTGTTCGTTTATGACGTGCCGGAGGGGGTGGAGGCTTCGGACGGCCCCAAGCCCTTGTCACCCACCTTGTACTTCGCCCGGCTGGCCCAGCGCCTGATCGCGGCTCTGACCACCGCCACAGCGGCGGGCACTTTATACGAAGTGGACATGCGTCTGCGGCCAACCGGCAACAAGGGCCCGGTCGCGGTCAGCCTGAAGAGTTTTGCCGAATATCACGCCAGTGAAAGCTGGACCTGGGAACATATGGCGCTGACCCGCGCGCGTCTGGTGGCGGGGCCTCGCGGGCTGCAGGCCAAGGTGGCCGAGGAAATCCGCCGCCGCCTGATCGAGCCGCGCCCGCCCGCCGCCATTATCGCCGATGCGCGCGACATGCGGGCGCGCATGGCGGAGACCTTCCCGGGTACCAATCCGTGGGACCTGAAATACGCCCCCGGCGGGTTGGTGGATATCGAGTTCATCGCCCAGACCCTGCAGTTGGTGCATGCCCCGGCCCAGCCGGAAATCCTCAACACCAACACGGTGGCGGCACTCTATAATTTGAAGGCGGCGGGATTCCTGGCGGCGACCGATGCCGATACCCTGATCGAGTCGGCGGGGCTGCAGCATGCCCTGACGCAAGTGTTGCGCATCGCCCTCAGCGAAACCCTGAAAGTGGAAGAGGCGACGCCGGGCCTGAAGGCGCTGCTGATACGGGCGGCAGGTTGGAGTGATTTCGCGCAAGTTCAGGCGCGCCTGGGCGACTTGCAGGCCCGCACCCACGATATTTTCAGCCGGCTGTTGGCAGACCAATAAGACGATCCGGCGAGAAGGCCAGATGCACCGGCCCTTGCGGCGGGGCGCCGCCGCTGACGAATACCGGCTCGCTGCGGCCGGCAATCTTCACATGAAAATGGCTGCGTGCGCCCAGGAAGGTCGCCGCCGCGATCTCACCCACCACGCCGGCATCGGCGAAGCGTACATGCTCGGGGCGGATGGCCAGCAGGATGTGATCGCCGGGCTTGAGGCCGGGCGCCAGGTTGGCGGCGGGCAGGGTGAGGATGCCCAGCAGGCCGGCATTGACGGTTGCGCTGGCGCCGGCGATCTCGCGCAAGGTGGCATGGAAGAAATTGATCTCGCCGATAAAGTCGGCGACTTCGCGGCAGTTGGGCCGCTCATACAAACTGCGCGGATCGGCCACCTGCAGGATGTGGCCCTGATGCATCACCGCCACTCGGTCGGACAGGGACAGGGCTTCTTCCTGGTCGTGGGTCACCAGCAGGAAGGTGATGCCGACCTTGCGCTGGATGGCGCGGAGCTCCACCTGCATCGCCTCGCGCAGGCGCTTGTCCAATGCGCCCAGTGGCTCGTCCAGCAGCAGGATCTTGGGCTCACGCATCAGGGCGCGGGCCAGGGCGACGCGCTGACGCTGGCCGCCCGACAGTTGGTCGGCGCCGCGCTTGCCCAGCCCTTCCAGCCGCACGGTGGCCAGCATGGCTTCGACCTTGGCGCGCAGCGCATCCTTGGGCAGCTTCAGCTTGCGCAAGCCATAGGCGATATTGTCGAACACATTCAGGTGCGGAAAGATCGCATAGGACTGGAACACCATGTTGGTGGGCCGCAGGTGAGGCGGCACCATGGTCATGTCTTCGCCGTCAATGCGGATGGCACCGCTGTCCGGCGTCTCGAAACCCGCGATCATGCGCAACAAGGTGGTCTTGCCGCAGCCCGAGGCTCCCAGCAGGGCGAAGAACTCGCCGCGCGCCACATCCAGGCTGACGTCATTCACCACCGGCGGACCGCCGAAGCTTTTGCTCACATTGGTGATCGTCAAAAAATTCATGGCAGAAAACTCATGCACCCACCATCGGCTTTTTCACCCCCAGATTGCGGACATATTCGGCCAGCACCACCAGCGCCACCGATGCGCCCAGGATGATGGCGCCCAGCGCCAGCACCATCGGCAACCGGCCGGGAAAGCGAAGCTGGCCCCAGATATAGATGGGCAAGGTCGCTTCGGTGCCCGACAGGAAATAGGCCACCAGGAATTCATCGAACGAGGTGATGAAGGTCAGCAGCAGGCTGGCGGCGATGCCCGGCAGCATCAGGGGGAAGGTGACGCGCCAGAAGGTCATCCAGCCATCCTCGCCCAGATCGGCGCTGGCTTCCTCCAGGTTTTTGTCAAAGCCTTCAAAGCGGGCGATCAGCACGATCAGCGCAAAAGGCACGCAGACCAGCAGATGCCCCAGCACCACCCCCGCCAGCGACAGCGGCAATCCCACCGCGCCCAGCAGCATCAGCAGCGACAGGCCCAGCACAATGTCGGGAATGAACAGAGGCAGGGAGATAAAGCCCAGCGCGGCGCCTGTGCCGCGCAACCGGTAGCGCGTCACCGCGCGGGCGGCCGTCAACCCCAGCAGGGTGGAAAGCAAAGCCGTGACGACGCCGACCTTCAGGCTGTTGCCCAGGGCGTGCTGCAGGGCGCTGTCGGCCAGAAGGCCGGCATACCAGCGGGTGGTGAAGCCCGACAGGGGAAAGGCGATGAACTGGGAATCGTTGAAGGAGAACACGGGCAGCACCAGCACCGGCACATACAGAAAGGCCAGATAGGCGAAGGCATAAAGCAGCAGCGTTTTGTTTTTCATCGCGCCGCTTTCGCCGCGGCGCGGGCCGATGCCACCACCAGGCCGGCGATCACCGCCACCACGGCCATGCTGACCAGCGACAGGGCCGCGCCCAACGGCCAGTTGCCGGCGGCGTTGAACTGCACCTCGATCAGGTTGGCGATCATGGTGCCCTTGGGTCCGCCCACCAGCGCCGGGGTGACGAAGTCGCCTGTGGTGGGCACGAAGATCAGGATGGCGGCGCCGATCACGCCGGGCATGGAGAGCGGCAGGGTGATGCGCAGGAAACGGCGCAACGGCCCGTCACCCAGGTCGGCGGCGGCTTCCAGCAGCGAACGGTCGATTTTCTCCAGGCTGACATAGATGGGCAGGATGGCGAAGGCCGCCCAGGCATGGGCCAAGGTCACCACCACGGCGAAGGGATTGTAGAGCAGCACACTCAGCGGCTGGTCGATCAGGTGCAGACCCATCAGCCCGGAATTGATCACCCCGCCATAGCCCAGGATGATCTTCCAGGCGAAGACGCGCAGCAGGTAGGAGGTCCAGAACGGAATGGTCAGCGCCACCAGCCAAACGAATTTGTGCCGGGCATGGAAGGCGACGAAATAGGCCATCGGATAGGCCAGCGCCACGGTCACCAGGGTCACAATCCCGGAGATCGCCACTGACCGCGCCAGGAGCTGCCGGTAGCTGGCGCGTCCCAGCACCGCGTCATACTGGTCCAGGCTCCAGCCGCCCGCGAAACTGATCCCGCTCTGGGTCTTCAGGCTGGTCAGGGCCATCAGCAGCAAAGGCGCGGCCAGGGCCAGGCCCATCACCACCAGGGTGGGGGCCAGCAGGCCATAGCCTTCGCCTCCCGCCTGTTGCCCTTTCTGTGCCACATCGCCCCCTTTTGCCCCCCGATTGTCGGGAAAGTGGGGGCGTCCGTGCAACCCAAACCTAAGGATTTGCTGCTTGAATCCCCGAGGAGGGTGGGCCATAACCCGCCCTCTTGGAGTGCGGGCGTAGCTCAGGGGTAGAGCATAACCTTGCCAAGGTTAGGGTCGACGGTTCGAATCCGTTCGCCCGCTCCAAGTCTCTAAGTAAAATCAATGGTTTAGCGCCATTGGCTTTATTTAATTTCCCCAAAAAGGTAATATACGGATCGTAAACGGATTTTCCCGTTTAGGGGGCGTCTATGCCAATAGATCTAGTGGGTATCCACTTCGTCTACTCTCAATTGAATAACTGTCTTTAACTAAGGGAGAGCTCAAGTGAGTCCTGAGGGAATTGGTTCTCTACTACGAATAACAAGAGAA
>CANJJD010000009.1 GCA_947474645.1 Alphaproteobacteria bacterium
CACCCTTGCCCTGAGAGATCAAAACTTCAATCTGGCGTAGCAAAATCACTATCTGCTCCGCGCTAAAACACTTCTTCGGCATAACTAAGGTCCTTTCCAAGTCAGTTTCTCTCAAACCGCTTGGTACAAAAAGACCCGGTCAGGTCACCAAGATGGGCAAGAAGGCGATCCTGGTGGACTGCGCGCCACAGCGCCAATCGTCCAAGGCCGTCAAGGCCCCGATCAAGACCGGACTGTACGATGTGCTGACCGGCACCGTGCCGCTGAACCAGGCGCTGACCAAGGATCCGCGCGGAGACACCTATCTGCTGGCCACGCCCAAGCGGCCGAAGAATGCCGTCACCATGTTCCAGTCCCGCCCCATGGAACGGCTGGTGTCGGTGCTGCGCGGCGGCGCCGATTTCGTGGTGATCGATTGCGGCCCGGTGGGCAAAGGTTCGGATGCGGCGGTGATCGCGCGGCTGGCCGACGCCACCGTGCTGGTATCGCGCCGCCAGATGCTGCACAGCCCGCTGGTGGCCCATGCGGCACAGGTGCTGGAGGACGCCAAGGCGGCGCCCATCGGAATCGTGATTACCAAATAAGATTGTCATTCCCGCGTAAGCGGGAATCCAGTGCGCGGAGCGCCATCAAAAAGATGGATGCCCGCTTTCGCGGGCATGACAGGATTTAGCGCGGCAACTCCGACGAGCCCATCAGGAACTCGTCCACGCCGCGGGCGCACTGGCGGCCTTCGCGGATCGCCCACACCACCAAAGACTGGCCACGGCGCATGTCGCCGCAGGAGAAGATCTTGGCCTTGCTGGTCTGGTAGGTGGTCAGCGGCGCCTTGACGTTGCCGCGCGCATCCAGCTCCACACCCGACTGTTCCACCAGGCCCGCCTTCTTGGGACCGACAAATCCCATCGCCAGCAGAACCATGTCAGCCTTGAGGGTGAATTCGCTGCCCGGCACTTCCACCAGGTTCATCTTGCCGCCGTCCCCCAACTGCCAGTCCACCCGCACGCATTCCAGGGCGGTGATTTTGCCCCCCTTACCATCATTTAAGTCGCCGATGGCGCGCTTGGTCTGCACCGACCAGTCGCGCTCGCAGCCTTCCTGGTGCGAAGACGAGGTGCGCAGCTTCATGGGCCAATCTGGCCATACCAACTGCTTGTTTTCCTTGGCCGGCGGCTGCGGCATGATTTCGAACTGGGTCACCGAGGCGGCGCCATGGCGGTTGGAGGTGCCCACGCAGTCCGAGCCGGTATCGCCGCCGCCGATCACCACCACATGCTTGCCCTTGGCCGACAGGGTGCCGCCCGGCGCGGCCTTGGCTTCGGGGTCGCCCGCGACGCGCTTGTTCTGCTGCACCAGGAAGTCCATGGCGAAGTGGATGCCGTCCAGCTCGCGGTTGGTGACGGCCAGGTCGCGCGGGTCTTCTGCGCCGCCCGACAGTACCACCGCGTCATAATCGGCCTGCAGCATGTCCATCGAGACGGAAACGCCGACTTCGACATTGGTGCGGAAGGCGACGCCTTCGGCTTCCATCTGGCGCATGCGGCGGTCGATCAGGTGCTTTTCCATCTTGAAGTCGGGAATGCCGTAGCGCAGCAGCCCGCCGATGCGGTCGGCCTTTTCAAACAGGGTCACGCTGTGGCCGGCGCGCGCAAGTTGCTGGGCGGCCGCCATGCCGGCCGGGCCCGAGCCCACCACCGCCACGGTCTTGCCGGTTTTCTTCGCAGGCACCTGGGGCTGGACCCAGCCTTCTTCCCAGGCGCGGTCCACGATCTGGCATTCGATGGTCTTGATGGTGACCGGGCTGTCCATGATGTTGAGGGTGCAGCTTGCCTCGCAGGGCGCGGGGCAGATGCGGCCGGTGAATTCCGGGAAATTGTTGGTCGAATGCAGCGTCTCGGACGCGGTGCGCCACTGGTCGCGATAGACCAGGTTGTTCCAGTCGGGGATCAGGTTGTTGACCGGGCAACCCTGGTGGCAGAAGGGAATGCCGCAATCCATGCAGCGCGCCGCCTGTTTGCTGACTTCCGGCGCCGGCAGGGGATGGACGAACTCGTGATAATTGTTGATCCGCACTTCCGGCTTTTCGCTGGGCCGTTCGGCGCGTTCGATTTCCAGGAATCCTGTGATCTTGCCCATGTCTCTTACTCTGCCGCGATGGCGGCGCGCGCCTTGATGTCGGCCAGCGCCTTGGCATAGTCGGACGGCATCACCTTGACGAATTTCGCCAGGCTCGCATCCCAATTGTCCAGCATCTGGCTGGCGCGCGGGCTGCCCGTGCGCAAAAGATAGCGTTCCACCAGGATGCGCAGCCGCTCGGCGTCGAAGCGCAGCAGGTCACCCATCCCCGGATCGGAGACGCTGACCGAGCGTTGCTTGGGCAGGTCGGGATGATCGCCGCCCTCGGCGGGAGCGATCTTTTCCAGCTTGACCATGGCGTGGTTGCAGCGCTGATCGAAATTGCCTTCCTCGTCGAAGACATAGGCGATGCCGCCCGACATGCCGGCGGCGAAATTGCGCCCCGTCTTGCCCAGCACCACCACCACGCCGCCGGTCATGTATTCGCAGCCATGATCGCCGGTGCCTTCCACCACGGCGATGGCGCCGGAATTGCGCACCGCGAAACGCTCGCCCGCCACGCCCTGGAAATAGGCCTCGCCGGCGATGGCGCCGTACAGCACCGTGTTGCCGACAATGATGTTCTCGGCCGGATCGCGGGACAGGCCGGAGGGCGGCTTGACCACGATGCGCCCGCCGGAAAGTCCCTTGCCGACATAGTCATTGGCGTCGCCGGTCAGTTCCAGCGACACGCCGCGCGCCAGGAAAGCGCCGAAGGATTGGCCGGCCTGGCCGGTGAATTTCACGCTGATCGTGTCTTCCGGCAGCCCGGCATGGCCGTGGCGCTTGGCCACTTCGCCCGACAGCATGGCGCCGACGGTGCGGTCCACATTGCGCACGGTGCGTTCCAGGCGCACGGACTGGCCGTTCTCGATCGAGGGCAGGCTGGCGGCGATCAGGTCGTGATCCAGCGCCGATTCCAGCCCGTGATTCTGCTTTTCCCGGTGATGGATGGCGACGCCGGGCTTGGGCGTGACGCTGTACAGGATGCGCGACAGGTCCACGCCCTTGGCCTTCCAGTGGCCGACCGCCTTGTTCATGTTGATCTTGTCCACCCGCCCGATCATCTCGTTCAGGGTGCGGAAGCCCAGGCCCGCCATGATGACGCGCAGTTCTTCGGCCACGAAGAAGAAGTAATTGATCACATGCTCGGGCTGGCCGGTGAAGCGCTTGCGCAGCACCGGGTCCTGCGTGGCGACACCGACCGGGCAGGTGTTGAGATGGCACTTGCGCATCATGATGCAGCCCGAGGCGATCAGGGGCGCGGTGGCGAAGCCAAACTCATCGGCGCCCAAGAGCGCGCCGATGGCGACATCGCGGCCGGTGCGAAGCCCGCCATCGACCTGCACCGCGACACGGCCGCGCAATCCGTTCAAGACAAGCGTCTGCTGGGTCTCGGCCAGGCCGATTTCCCAGGGCGAACCGGCATGGGTCAGTGAGGTCAGCGGCGAGGCGCCGGTGCCGCCTTCAAAGCCCGAAATGGTGATGTGATCGGCGCGGCACTTGGCGACGCCGGCGGCGACGGTGCCGACACCGACTTCCGACACCAGCTTGACCGAGATGCGCGCCTTTTGATTGACGCTCTTGAGGTCGCGGATGAGCTGCGCGAGATCCTCGATGGAATAGATGTCGTGATGCGGCGGCGGCGAAATCAGGCCGACGCCGGGCGTCGAGTGACGCACCTTGGCGATATTGGCGTCCACCTTGTGGCCGGGAAGCTGGCCGCCTTCGCCGGGCTTGGCGCCTTGCGCCATCTTGATCTGGATGTCGTCGGCATTGACCAGATACTCGGCGGTGACGCCGAAGCGGCCGGACGCCACCTGCTTGATCGCCGAGCGCATGGAATCGCCATTGGCCATCGGCTTGAAGCGGTCGGATTCCTCGCCGCCCTCGCCGGTGTTGGAACGGCCGCCGATGCGGTTCATGGCGATGGCGAGGTTGGTATGGGCCTCGCGGGAAATCGAACCGAAGCTCATGGCGCCGGTGGAGAATCGCTTGACGATTTCATTGGCCGGCTCGACCTCGTCGAGCGGCACCGACTCGCCGGTCTTGAACTGCATCAGCCCACGCAGGGTGAGGAGGCGCTCGGCCTGGTCGTTTATGGTGCTGGCGAACAGCTCATATTCGGCCGGATTGTTGCCGCGCACCGCATGCTGCAGGCGGGACACCGAATCCGGCGTCCAGGCATGGTCCTCGCCGCGCAGGCGGAAGGCATAGTCGCCGCCCACATCCAGCATGTTGCGGTAGATGGGATTGTCGCCGAAGGCGTCCTTGTGACGGCGCACCGCTTCGCCGGCGATCTCCTTGAGGCCGATACCCTCGATGGTGGAGGCGGTGCCGGTGAAATATTTCTGGATGAAGTCGGTGGAAAGCCCGACCGCGTCAAAGATCTGGGCGCCGCAATAGGACTGGTAGGTGGAGATGCCCATCTTGGACATCACCTTGAGGACGCCCTTGCCGATGGCCTTGATGTAGTTCTTCTGCACTTCATAGGGCTTGAGGGTCAGGCCCTGGCGCACCCGGATCTGCTCCAGGGTTTCAAACGCAAGGTACGGATTTATCGCCTCGGCGCCGTAACCGGCCAGCGCGCAGAAATGATGCACTTCGCGGGCTTCGCCGGTTTCGACAACAAGACCGGTCTGCATGCGCAGGCCCTGGCGCACCAGGTGATGATGCACGGCGGCGGTGGCCAGCAAGGCCGGCACCGGAATGCGGTCGGCGCTGACGGCGCGGTCCGACAGGATCAGAATATTGTTGTCCGCCAGCACCGCATCGGTGGCATTCAGGCAGATGCGCTGCACGGCATTGGACAGGCCCTCGGCGCCTTCCGACGCCGGCCAGGTGCAGTCAATGGTGCCGGTGCGGAAGGCGCCGTCCACCAGTTCGGAAATCGAGCGGATCTTCTCCACATCGGCGTTGGTCAGCACCGGCTGGGAAACTTCCAGCCGCTTGTGTGCGCCCGCATCGCGGCCCAGCAAATTGGGACGCGGCCCGATCATGGAGACCAGGCTCATCACCAGCTCCTCGCGGATCGGATCGATCGGCGGGTTGGTGACCTGGGCGAAGTTCTGCTTGAAATAATTGTAGAGCAGCTTGGGCTTGTTCGACAGCACGGCAATGGGCGTGTCCGCGCCCATGGAGCCGAGCGGGTCATCGCCGGCAATCGCCATCGGCTCCAGGAAAAACTGGATGTCTTCTTGCGTATAACCAAAGGCCTGCTGCTGATCGAGCAGTAGCGAGGGATCGTTGGCCGCGGGCCGATGATCCTCGGGCAGGTCGGGCAGGTCTTCCAGCTTGAACTGGGCGGCCTTCAGCCAGTCTTCATAGGGTTCGGCGGCGGAGAACTTCTTCTTGATCTCCTCGTCCTCGACGATGCGGCCTTCCTCGAAATCAATCAGCAGCATCTTGCCGGGCTGCAAGCGCCACTTGCGCTTGATCTTCTCCTCCGGCACCGGGATCACACCGGATTCCGAAGCCAGGATCACCAGGTCATCGGCGGTTTCGATATAGCGCGCCGGACGCAAGCCGTTGCGGTCGAGCGTGGCGCCGATCTGGCGGCCGTCGGTGAAGGCGATTGCCGCGGGGCCGTCCCACGGCTCCATCAGCGCGGCATGATATTCGTAGAAAGCCTTGCGCGTGGGCGACATGCTCTTGTTGCCGGCCCAGGCTTCCGGGATCAGCATCATAACGGCATGGGCCAAGGGATAGCCGCCGGCCACCAGCAGCTCCAGCGCATTGTCGAGACAGGCGGTGTCGGACTGGCCATGCGGAATCAGCGGCCACATCTTGTCGAGATCCGGACCCAGCAGTTCGGATTCCATGCCGCGGCGGCGGGCATTCATCCAGTTGACGTTGCCGCGCACGGTGTTGATCTCGCCGTTATGGGCGATATAGCGATAGGGATGCGCCAGCTTCCAGGACGGGAAGGTGTTGGTGGAGAAGCGCTGATGCACCAGCGCCACCGCCGACACGGTCAAGGGATTCTGCAGGTCGCGGTAGAAGCGGCCAACGTCATGCGCCAGCAGCAAGCCTTTATAGACAACGGTGCGCGTCGACAGCGACGGCATGTAGAGCTGCTGGATGGCGGGCAGCTTGTGCTTCTTGGCCAGGTCCGCCAGCGGATTCTGCGTCTGCTTGCGGATGGTCAGCAGCTTGCGCTCGAATTGGTCCTGGTCGCGAATGTGCGGGCCGGCGGCGATGATCGCCTGGCGGATCAGCGGCATGCCGTCCAGCACGGTCTTGCCCAGCCCGGCCGGATCGGTCGGCACATCGCGCCAGCCCAGCAGCTTCTGGCCTTCGAGCTTGATGAAATGCTCAAACTGCTTGACCACGATCTCGCGCGCCTTGGCCTCGCGCGGCAGGAAACACATGGCCACGGCATACTTGCCCGGCTCGGGAAGCTTCACGCCCGTCTCACGCGCCCATTCGCGGAACAGGGGGTCGGGAATCTGGATCAGGATGCCGGCGCCGTCGCCGACCAGCGGATCGGCGCCCACCGCGCCGCGATGATCCAGGTTGATAAGAAGCTGCAGCCCCAGCCCGATGATCTCATGGGACCTGGCGCCCTTGATGTTCGCGACAAAGCCGACGCCGCAAGCGTCATGCTCATTCGCGGGGTCGTAGAGACCCTGCTTCGGCGGATAACCCATTTAACCCCAACCGTACAAACCAGACACGATCCCCCCGCTCTCTCGTGGAAAGCCAAGGGAACCGCGCGTTTCTTAGAATTACCCAGCATCGAAACACGCCACCAGTTGCGGCGCAACATGCCAGTATTGCGCTGGGTAAATGCGTAGCCATGCAAATTGAGAGTGATTCACAACAAACCACCCGCCTTGACTCCCCTTGGGGTCGGAGCATTATAGAACATAACATGAACAATATGGAAAAAATCCAGGAATTGCGCCATTTTCTGGCGCGGTATGACCTGCCCCAGGACCGGCCGCCGTTGACCCTTGGTCATCCACAGGCCGATGCGGTGCTGGGCGGGGGATTGCGACCTGGTGTCCTGCATGAAGTCTTTGCCGGGAACTGGAGCGCCGGCGGCTTTGCCGTGGCGCTGGCGATCCTGGCGGCCGGGACCAAACCCCTGTTCTGGGTGCGGCCCGATTATGAGGCCATGGAGTATGGCGCGGTGTCGCCCAATGGCCTGTTGGAATTGGGCGGCGATCCCCGCCGGTTGATTGTCGTGCGAACCCGCAATGCCGCCGATGCCTTGTCGGCATCCGCCGACATCCTGGGCTGCCCGCATGCCGGCGCCGTGCTGCTGGAAATCGGCGGCATGCCCAAATGCCTGAACCTGGTGGCCGGCCGCCGCCTGGCCTTCGCGGCCAATGAAAGCGGCGTGACGGTGGTGATGCTGCGCGAAGGTGCACAAGCCGAGCCCAGCGCGGCGCTGACCCGTTGGCAGGTTTCGTCTGCGCCGTCGCGCGCCGACGATGACGATTGGGGCAACCCGGTTTTCGACGCAGCCCTGGTCCGCCACCGCGCCGGCGGGCTGGGACATTTTCTGATGCAATGGAATCCCGAACATGCGGTCTTCACGACGCATCCTGGCGCTGTGGTTGCCGCGCCTGCCCACCGACCGGCTTATCCGCAGGAACGGCGCGCCGTCTAAGGCGCCGCTGGTCGTCAGCGGAAAAAGCGGCAATGCCCTCCACGTCCATGCGCTGGAGGCACGCGCGGCCAGACTCGGACTCTATAAAGGCCAGCCCCTGGCCAACGCCCGGGCCATGGTGCAGCCGCTGGCCATCGTGCCGGCGGACGAGAAAGCCGATGCCGCGCTGCTGGAGGCGATCGCCGACTGGTGCGACCGCTTTACGCCTTTGGTCAGCCTGGATGCACCGGATGGACTGTTCCTGGACATCACCGGCGCGGCGCATCTGTTCGGCGGCGAGGCCGCGATGCTGGCCCATGTCACGGGGCTGATCGCCAAACAGGGCTTTGCCGTGCGCGGCGCCATCGCCGGCACCTCGCTGGCGGCGCATGCCCTGGCGCGGTTTGCGCCTGCCATCGTACCGGCAGGCGGTGAAGCTGCAGCGATAGCGCCGCTGCCCATCACGGCGCTGGAATGCGACGACAAGACCTTGCGCGCCCTGCGCCATGCCGGGCTCAAAACCGTGGGCATGGTGGCGGAGCGCTTGCACAGCGAATTGTCGGAGCGGCTGGGCAAAAGCTTCGTCACGCGATTGCGGGTGATGCTGGGGGCGGAAGAACAGCCGCTGACGCCGCGGCGCGCCCTGCCCGACCTGATGGCCGAGCGGCACTTTGCCGAACCCGTCGTAACCCAGGATGCCATCGCCGCCGCGCTGCTGGGCCTGGCGCAAGCCTTGAGCGAAATCCTGGAACGCGAGGGTCGCGGGGCGCGGCTGCTGGAAGCGGTCTTTTTCCGCGCCGACGGCAAGGTGGAACGCATCGCCATCAAGACCGGCGAGCCCTTGCGCGATCCGAAAATCATCATGCGATTGCTGAACCAGAAGCTGGATGCCCTGGCCGATCCGCTGGATCCCGGCTTCGGCTTTGATTTGGTCCGGCTGGAAGCCTTGCTGGCGGAAGAGACCAGGCCCGCCACCATCAGCTTCGACCATGACGAGAATGCCCGCCGCCAGATCGGCTTTTTGGTGGACCGGTTAAGCGTGCGCTTCGGCTACACCCGCGTGCAACGCTTTGTGCCCCAGGACACCCACATCCCCGAAGCCGCCAGCGCGGCGGTACCGGCGCAGGACCGCGATTTCGGCCCAGAAACCTGGACGTTAAAACGCTGCCCCGACGATCCCCCGCGACGTCCGTTGCGGCTGTTGCAAAAGCCGGAGAATATCGAAGCGGGCTTTCCACTCGCTCCTGACGGCCCACCCAAGTTTTTCCGCTGGCGGCAATGCCAGCATGACGTAGCACGCGCCGAAGGGCCCGAGCGCGTCGCCATGGAATGGTGGCGCAACCCCGGACTGACGCGGGACTATTTCCGCGTCGAGACAAAAGCAGGGCAGCGCTTCTGGATTTACCGTGACGGGCTTCATGTGCAGGACCAGCTTGCACCGCGCTGGTATCTGCAAGGCGTGTTCGCATGAGCTATACGGAACTGGCCGTCACCACCAACTATTCCTTTTTGCGCGGCGCCTCGCATCCAGGCGACTTCGTCATCCAAGCATCGCATCTTGGTCATCCCGCCATCGGCATCGCCGACCGCAATACCCTGGCCGGGGTGGTGCGGGCCTATGAGGAATGGAGCAAGCTGGAGCCTGCGTCCCGCCCGCGCCTGCTGATCGGCACGCGACTAGTGTTCAACGACGGCACACCGGAGATCCTGGCCTATCCGCAGGATCGCGCCGCCTATGGCCGCCTCTGCCGGCTGCTCAGCCTGGGCAAGTCGCGCGCGCCCAAGGGTGAATGCTTTCTTTCTCTTCCCGATCTGCTTGATCCTGAATATCGCGAGGGCCTGTTGCTGATCGTGATGCCGGGCGCGGATAATACTGTGCCGCTGCTGACGCAATTGGGGCCGGACACATGGCTGGCGGCCTCCATGCTCTATACCGGCGAGGATCGCCGCCGACTGCGCGACCTCAAGCGCATCGCCCGCAACGCGCGGGTACCGTTGATCGCCGTCAACGACGCGCTCTATCACCATGCCGAGCAGCGGGAATTGCAGGACATCGTCACCTGCATCCGCGAGCATGTCACCTTGCAGGACGCCGGCAAAAGACTGGAAGCCAATGCCGAACGCCACTTGAAGCCTGCGGGCGAGATGGCGCGCCTGTTCCAGGCCTGTCCGGAGGCCGTGTCGGAAACCCTGCGTTTCGCCGGCCGCATCACCTTCACTCTGGACATGCTGAAGCAGAATTATCCGCATGAGCCGGTGCCGCCGGGCAAGACCGCCGATGGGCATTTGCGCGATCTCACCAAGGCGGGACTGAAGCGCCGCTATCCGCAAGGCACGCCTTTCAAGGTAGCGCGGCTGGCGGTGAAGGAGCTGCGCTTCATCGCCAAACAGGAGATCGCGCATTACTTCCTTACTGTGCACGACATTGTGCGCCATGCCGAAGGCAAGGGCATCCTGTGCCAGGGTCGCGGCTCGGCCGCCAATTCCGCCGTCTGTTATGTCTTGGGCGTCACCGCCGTGGATCCCGCCAGTTTCGATGTTTTGTTCGAACGCTTCCTCAGCGCCGAACGCAAGGAGCCGCCTGATATCGACGTGGATTTCGAGCATGAGCGGCGTGAGGAAGTCATTCAATATATCTACCAGCGTTACGGCCGCCGGCGCGCCGCCCTGACCGCCACCGTCATCTGCTACCGCTCGCGCAGCGCCATCCGCGAGGTGGGCAAGGTTTTCGGCCTGACCGAGGACGTCACCGGCAAGCTGGCCGATACGGTGTGGGGCCATCATGGCGGCGAGTTGAAAGAGCATCAGGTGCAGGAAAGTGGCTACGATCTTGCCAACCGGGCGGTCGAGCGGGCCGTATATTTCGCGGGCAAGATCTCAGGCTTTCCGCGTCATTTGTCCCAGCATGTCGGCGGCTTTGTGCTGACCGAAGATTATCTGGACACCATCGTGCCCATCGGCCCCGCCGCGATGGATGATCGCAGCTTCATCGAATGGGACAAGGACGACCTGGACAGTTTGCGCATCATGAAGGTGGATGTGCTGGCGTTGGGGATGCTGACCTGCATCCGCAAGGCCTTTGACCTGATCCAGGCCTATTCGCGCGGCACCAAGCCGAAATACACCTTGGCCAATGTTCCGAAGGAACGGCCTTACGTCTATGAAATGCTGCAGCGGGCCGATGCCATCGGGGTGTTCCAGGTGGAAAGCCGCGCCCAGATGAACATGCTGCCGCGCCTGCGGCCCGAAAAATTCTACGATCTTGTCGTGGAAGTGGCGATCGTGCGCCCCGGCCCGATCCAGGGCGGCATGGTGCATCCCTATCTGAAGCGCCGCAAACTGCAACGCGACAATCCGGGCATGGTGTTCGACTATCCCAGGCCGGGCCCGAAATATCCGCAGGACGAACTTCGCGAAGTGTTGCACAAGACATTGGGCGTTCCCCTGTTCCAGGAACAGGCGATGAAGCTAGCCATCGTCGCCGCCAAATTCACGCCCGACGAAGCCAATGGGTTGCGCCGCGCCATGGCGACCTTCCGCCATGTCGGCACCATCGGCACGTTCGAGCGCAAGTTCATCACCCGCATGGTTGAGCGCGGCTATGACCAGGAATTTGCGGAAAACTGTTTCAACCAGATTCGCGGCTTCGGCTCTTATGGTTTTCCCGAAAGCCATGCCGCCAGCTTTGCGCTCCTGGTCTATGTTTCCGCCTGGCTTAAGCGGCGCTTTCCGGCCGCCTTCGCCGCGGCGCTGCTGAATTCCCAGCCCATGGGCTTTTATGCCCCGGCCGAGATCGTGCGCTGTGCCAAGGACAATGGAAGAGTGACGGTGCTGCCGCCTGATGCCGCCTTCAGCCATTGGGATTGCACCCTGGAGCGCAATGAACAGGGTGACATCTGCCTGCGTTTGGGCCTGCGGCTGCTGGATGGCTTCAAGCAAGACGATGCCGGCACGATCAGCAATGAACGCGGCTATGGCTACAAGGATTTCGCAAGCTTCGTCCGCCGCACCGCTTTACCCAAGCGCGCGCTTGTAACCCTGGCGGAAGCCGATGCCTTCCGCAGCTTCGGCCTGGACCGCCGCGAAGGGTTGTGGGCGGTGCGGCGGCTGCCGGACGATGATCCCCTGCCGCTGTTCGCGCCGCGTGCCGCGCCAGAGCTGGGGGCCGAGCACATCGCGCCGCTGCCCGCCATGCCGCTGAGCGAGCATGTGCTGGCGGACTATCAGACCACGCGGCTGTCGCTGAAGGGCTATCCCACCCAGTTCCTGCGTCCCGCGCTGGATGCCGAAGGCATCACGCCCTGCGCGGGGCTGGCGGCGATGAAGGATGGCGCAAGCGTGGCTTGCGCCGGCGTGGTGCTGGTGCGCCAGTGCCCCGGCGAAGGCACCACCGTCTTCATCACCCTCAGCGACGAGACCGGGGTGTGCAATGTGGTGATCTGGGAACGCACCTTCCGCCAGTTCCGGAAGGAAGCGATGGGGTCGCGGCTGCTGCTGGCCGAAGGCAAGGTGCAGAAAAGCCCCGAAGGGGTCATTCACCTGATGGCCGACCGGTTGATTGACCGCAGCGCCGACCTGAAACAGCTATCGGGCGATACGGTGCCCCGCCACAATGCAGGCCATCGCCACCCCCGCAATGTGCGGGTGCTGCCGCCCTCGCGTGATTTTCACTGAAAATCACGCCATCAAACAAAGTCGGGGCTTTCACTGACTTTGCCGCAAGGGCAGCGGCGCAGCCATGGCGACCCGCTCTACCGCCACTTGCGGTGCCTTCAGATAACCCGCCGCCAGCAACTGGCGCAGCCTGTCCTGGAAGGCCGGCGGACTAAGGCCTGCGGCCGGCACCGCCCCCAGCATCGCCATGCGGACATTGCCGTCGCTGTTCACCACAAAACCGCCGCTGAGTTCCTCTTCCCCCGCCACGATGATGCGCAAAGTATCACCCGGCGCCAGCAGATCGGCCCCCGCCGGGGTCTGGGGGGCCGGGGCCAGGCAACCGCCCAGCACCAGGCACAAACACAGGAAAATAGGCCGCATCACAGGACCATGACCAAAGCGAATCGTTTCGCCTAGTATCACGCGCGCAAAACAGGGGACAACAAGCCGGATGGCCATCCTTCCCGGACCGGAGCACCGGCCAGGCGAACGCAGTGAGCCGTCGGCCGTGCGACCATTAGATGAGCGCGGCCGATGAACCCGCGCCTGTTCGACGCCCTGTTGTGGAGCGTGCTGGCCGCCACGGCGCTGGCCGTGCTGTGGCTGCTCACCCGCAATGTCCTGGCGATCCCGTCGCAAGTGCCGCTGGATCCCAATGAAGGCTGGAACGCCGCCCACGCCATTGCCGCCACACTGTATCCGCCGCCGCAAAGCCTGATGGTCAACAATTATCCGCCGCTGTCCTTTTATCTGGCCCACGCTTTGGTGCGGCACGGCGGCGATCCGGTGATGGCGGGCCGCTGGCTTTCGCTGGCCGCCTTCCTGGGCACCGGCTTTGGCCTGGCGGCGGTGCTGCGCATCATGGATTGCCGCGCCAGCGCCATCGCGCTGGCCATCCTGTTCTTCTCCGCCGTGCTGCTGATCGCCAGCAATTATGTGGGCATGAGCGATCCCCAGCTTCTGGGTCATGCGCTGCAGATCGCCGCCCTGTTCCTGTTGCTGCGCGAGCGGCCGGTGGCGGCGGCGCTGCTGTTCGCCGCCAGCCTGTTCATCAAGCACAATCTGCTCGCCCTGCCGCTGGCCTCGGCGGCGTGGCTGATCCTGCTGGACCGGCGGGCCGGGCTGGAATTTCTGTTCTGGGGCATCGCGTTTGTGCTGGCGGGGCTGATCGCCTTCCAGCTTCACTTCGGCTTCGGCCTGCTGGACCAGTTGGCGTCGCCGCGGGCATGGTCCTTCGCCAATCTTGGCGGCGCGGTCAGTCACTTGTGGTGGATGCTGCTGCCGGTCGCGGCCATGGCCGGGCTATGGCCCGACCGCACCAGCCTGCTCGCCGCGCTTTATGCTGTGATGGCGCTGATCCTGGGTCTGGCCTTCGCCGCCGGCGACGGCGTGGATGCAAACGTCTTTTTCGATCTGGTCATCGCATTGTCCCTGGGATTGGGCCTGGGCGTCGAACGCGGTCGCTGGCCCATTGTGGCGGCGGTATCCCTGTTGCCGCTGCTGGTGTTTCTGGCCGTGCGCTTCCACGACAACAATTATGCCTTCACCAAGAACTTCGCCGCCGGGTCGGCGCGCGATATCGCCTTTTTGAAATCGCGTCCCGGTCCCGCCTTGTGCGACCAGCTTTCCCTGTGCCTGTGGGCCGGCAAACCCGCAGAGGTGGACGTCTTCAATATCGGCGAGCAGATCAAGACAAGTACACGCGATCCGGGACCGCTGGCGCGGATGGTCGCGGCCCGTCATTTCGCCGTGCTGCAATTGTGGAATCTGGATGCGCTGGGACCGGTGGTGGGCGACGCCATCCGGAAAAATTATCGCGCTGACCACAAAGGCGATAACGGTACTTTTCTTATACGCTTACCTTAAACAAGGGCCTTAAACACGGGCCTTGACGGTGCCGTGGCGCTCCAGCTTGCCCCAGCCCACGAACGGCCCGCGCAGCGCCGTCCATAACGAGCGCACCACCACATAATACATGATCTGGCGATATCCGAAGCGCTGCAGCGGCAGCCACAACAGCAGCCGCCAGTCCTCGCCCTTTTCCAGCACAAAGCCCACCATCGCCGCCAACAGGTCCACCACAATGAAGACCGCATAATAAAGACCGATGATTTCGAGGTTGCCGCCGGTGTAAGTGCCGACATGCTGGGCATAGTTGATGTATTCGGCGGCGAGCTGCCACAGCAGCAACAGGTCCGCGACCGGCGCCAGGGTGGTGAGCAGGATCTGGAACAGCCACACCTGCGGCAGCGCCACCAGACCCAGCTCGCCATACTCGGCATTGAAAGTGATGCGGCGATACTTCCACAGGCATTGCAGGGTGCCGTAGGCCCAACGGAAGCGCTGCTTGGCCAAGCCGCCGACCGTGGCCGGCGCTTCGGTCCAGGCGATGGCGGCGGGATCAAAATGCACCCTGTAGCCTTCTGTCTGAATATGAATGGTCAGGTCCTGGTCTTCCGCCAATGTGTCGGCAGGAAAGCCGCCCAGTTCGCGCAGCACGTCGCGCCGCCAGGCGCCCACCGCGCCGGGCACCACCGTCAGCGTGTCCAGCGCCGACAGCGCGCGGCGCTCCAGATTCTGCGCCACGATATATTCCAGCGCCTGCCAGCGGGTGATCATGTTGATGCGGTTGCCGACCTTGGCATTGCCCGCCACCGCGCCGATGGAAGGGTCGCTGAACCAGCGCACCAGCCGCGAGATGGTGGTGCTTTCGAACTGGGTGTCGGCGTCCAGTGCCACCACCACTTCGCCCCGCGCATTCTCCAGCCCCACATTCAGGGCGTTGGCCTTGCCGCCATTGGGAATGGAGATCACCGCCACCCGCTCGTCGGAGGCGAAATGCGATTTGACGATGTATGCGGTGTGATCCCTGGAGCCGTCGTCAATCACCAACACGTCCATGTTGGGATAGTCGCTGGCCAGAATCCGCTCAACGGTGGTGACGATGACTTTTTCTTCGTTGAAGGCGGGAATCAGCACCGTCACCTTCTGGCCCGCATCGCCGCCCGGCGTCGGCGTGCCGGGTCCCTGCGCCCGCTTCCACAGCGCCAGCCCCGCCAGCGCCAACAGCCGCGCCACCCCCAGCACAATGGCGCCCAGGAAACAGTAATAGAGAAATTGCGCCAGATAGCTGATGGTCAGGAACACGGCGCGGTCGGCATACAGCGACATGGTGAAAGGCAAAGGCGGCATCACCTCGTCGCGCTTGAAGCCGCCCAATTCCGACAGCGGCACGAATTTATAGCCCTTGGCGCGCAAACTATCGATCAACTGCGACAACAGCAGCAGTGTCTTGCTGCGGTCGCCGCCGGAATCGTGCATCAGCACGACATTGCCGCGCAGGTCGGGGTTGGGATTGTTCAGCGCCTTGTTCACCAGCCCCAGCATCTGCGGCACGGTGTAGGGCTCCCAATCCAAGGTATCGAGATTGGCGGTGACCTCGATATAGCCCAGCGCCTGGGCTGCCTTGATCGGCTCGATCTCGTCGGCATCCGACGGGCTGGCGTCGCTGAGATACGGCGAACGGAAGAAACGCATGGAGCGTCCGGTCAGCGCCTGGAATAATCGCTGGGTGGCGTTCAACTCCAGCCGCACCGCCGCAGCCGGCACGTCGGCCAGGTTGGGATGGGTATAGGTGTGGTTGCCGACTTCATGCCCGTCGGCCAGCACCCGCTGCACCAGGCCGGGATGGGCCTCCATCGCCGAACCGATCATGAAGAAGGCGGCGGGCACTTTCTTTTCCTTCAGGATGGACAGGATGGTCGGCGTCCATGCCGGATCGGGCCCGTCATCGAAGGTCAGCGCCAGCTTGCCCGGAAGCGCGCCGGCGCGGCGGATCACATAGCTGGTGGGCAGGCTGTCATAGCGCTCGTCCACGATATCGCCGGTGGCCGCTTCCAGGGTCAGGCTGCGCACCCCCAGCGCCGGATCGCTTTCCACCCGCAGGATTTCGCCGAACCCGTCATAGTCCGGATTCTCCAGATCGTTGGCGATGTGCCTCAGGCTGTCCGGCGGGGCTGCGCCATAGCGCCGGCCCATCAGGGGCAGGATGGACGGGTCTTCGTAGCCCAGCTTCCACAGCGCATAGCCGGCTGGGCGATAAGGATCGGCGGCATGGATCTGGTTGAAGGCGGTGGCGCCATCCAGGAACCAGACCTGGTGATCGCCTTCCACATCGCGATAGCTGAAATGCGGATTGTTGGTGGCCGGATCGAACAGCACCGTGGCGCTGTTGTCGCGCGCCGCCGCCATGGCATATTCAAAGCTCAGCACCGTGGCGGGTTTTTTGCCGGCCCAGTCATAGGCCCAGGACCCCAAGGTGACGATGGTGCTGTCGGCGGCAAGCTGGCGCATGCGCTTGTCCAGCGTCTTCTCGTACCAGTCCTGCGCCGCGATGGAGCCGGCCGGACCGTCTTGGTCCACCTGGTCGTACGCCATCAGCATGGTGTAATCGACGATGTCGGCATAGGTGCGATACGGCCAGTCACCGTCATCGAACGGCACGGCCTGGGCGATAATCCAGTCATGCGGCGCAAAGGCCGCCGACATGCGGCTGAGAAACGCCTCCAGATCCTTGTGCGCGGGCTTGGGCACTTCCTCGAAATCAATCGTCACGCCTTGCAGCTTGTTGGCGGCGATGAATTCCATGATGCCGTTCAGCAAGCGATCCGCGCGCGCCGGATCGGCCAGCAGCCTGGCAATGCCCGCCCCGTCCCATTTGCCGCCCTTGGCATTCTGGATCACCGGCAGGATGGCGACACCGGGCTTGTTGGCGCGGATGTAATCCAGCGCGCGCCGGTCCATGCGCGTGGCCAGATGCATGTCATCCCCATCCAGGGTCATCCAGACCGGCAGCACCCAGTCCAGCTTCGGCAGCGAGCGTTTCAGCGACGGCCAGGCCGGATCAGCCTTGCCCTGCCAGTTGGTATAAAAGCCGATCGCCAGGGCGCGGCCGTCCTGCGGCTTGAGGATCGCGGGCAGCGCCCGGCTGGGCAGCGCGCTTTGCGCGCGCCTGAGGCGGCCGATTTCTTCCAGCCGGCGCTTTCGCGCCGCCACCGCCAACCGCTGGGCGCGGGCGAGCAGGCCCGGCTTCTGGGCACGCCGGACCAGGTTGGGCGGGGTGGTGGCCTGGGCCCGGCCCGGCAGGTCAAGCCCGGTTACCGGCGGCGCCAGCGCCAGGCTGGCGGCAAAGCCAACCAGGATCACAAGGCCGGCAATGCCCACAACCCAGGCAATGACCTTGATGCGGGCGGCACGGCGCCCGGAGGCATCGAAGAAGACCGGCTTGTTGGCCATCGCGCTTCAATACAACGCGCCGGGCAAGGCGGGTGCGCGGCATGGCGTCGCCCGGTGCGGGATACCCATGGCCGGCTGGGGCGTTCATGCTAATGAGGCGTACAGCGATTCAGGTGGTTACAAAGTGGCGGCGTCTTACAATTGTGCAAAGTGTCCGGGCTATTGCTGCTCCTATCCCCTGATCCCCCTCAAGAAGCGTGACGTGCAGCGGCTGGCCGATCACTTCGGCCTGGACTTCGAGGCGGCGCGCAAGAAATTCACCAAGCGCGATGGCGAGGAACCCTTTGCCATGCGCCGCAAGGCCGATCCCCATTTCGGCAAGATCTGCCGCTTCTTCGACACCGAGAAGCGCCGCTGCACCATCTACAATGCGCGCCCCGCCATCTGCCGGGACTATCCGGGCGGCGGCTGCGGCTATTACACCTTCCTGATGTCGGAGCGCAGTTCGCAGCAGGACCCCACGCATGTCGCCTCGACCTGGAACGTCTAGTTTGTGACGGGCAATGGTGCACTGCACCGTTGCAAATGCCCCAAATAACTTGATTTACCGAAACGGCTTTATTTGATCTAACCGTTCCCAACAAAGCGGGGATCTGAGGGGGTCAAGCGGAAAGTCCCGGATCGCATAAGATCCGCGATCTTCCGCGCAGCCACATTCACAAAACCTCGCGCCGGAGCGCCAAACGCGTCCGGAGACATGGGCAAGGCGCACGCGCCTTTTGACGGAGGACAAGATGGTTCCGGATAATATGTTTCATCAATTGCTGACGCCGGTGGGCGACAGCCTGGGCTTGTCCTTCCTGGTCGCGGCCATCCCGGTCATCGTGGTGCTGGTGATGCTGGGCGTGCTGCAGCGTCCCGCCTGGCAGGCCTCGCTGGCCGGCCTGGTCTCGGCGCTGCTGATCGCGGTCGGCGTCTGGCAGATGCCCATCAACCTGGCGATTTCCAGCACGGCGGCCGGCTTTGCCTTCGCGCTGTGGCCGATCATGTGGATCGTGTTCGCCGCCCTCATTCTCTACAACACCGCGGTCCTGTCGGGGCGCTTCGACGCCTTCCGCCGCTGGGTGCTGGCGCACCTGCCCCAGGACAAGCGCATCGTGCTGATCGTGATCGGCTATGGCTTCGGCTCGCTGCTGGAAGGCGTGTCGGGCTTCGGCGCGCCCGTCGCCATCACCGCCTCGCTGCTGATCATGCTGAGCTTCAAGCCGATTGACGCGGTGGTCTATGCGCTGATCTTCAACACCGCTCCGGTGGCCTTCGGCTCGCTGGGCATTCCCATCACCACCCTGGCCGGCGTCACCGATCTTCCCGCCGTCACCCTGGGCGCCATGGTCGGGCGCCAGTTGCCCTTTTTCGCCCTGCTGCTGCCCTTCTATGTCATTGCGATGTATGGCGGCATGCGCTCGATCAAGGCGCTGTGGCCTGTCCTGCTGGTGGCCGGCGGCGCCTTTGCCATCGGCCAGTTCGTGACCGCCAACTTCATGAGCTATGAACTGACCGACGTGATTTCGGCCGGCTCCTCGCTGATCGCCACCGTGCTGTTCCTGCGCGTCTGGCAACCGGCGCCCGATCCGGAATTCGCGCTGGTCGTTCCCGCCGAAGACCCCAACTCGGCCCATCGCAACGTGCCTTTGTGGCAGGGCTGGCTGCCCTGGATAATCATGTGCGCCGTGGTGCTGGTCTGGACCCACTTCAAGGTTGCGACCTTCTTTGCGCAGCCGGTCCAGTGGCCGGGCCTGCACAACCAGGTCTTCATCACCCTTTATGACAAGGCCTATGCGGCGATCTGGAACTTCCAGCCCTTCGCGACCGGCACCGCCATCCTGGTGACGGCCATCCTGACGGCGCTGGCGACCGGCACCAGCATGGGCAAGTTCATCGAAGCCATCTCCACCGCCTGGAAGCAGATCCTGCTGCCCGCCGTGACGGTGATGGCGATCGTGGGCCTGGCCTATCTGATGAACTATTCGGGCCTGACCTATACGCTGGGCAAGGCGGTCGCCACCACGGGCATGCTGTTCCCGCTGCTGTCGGCCTTCCTGGGCTGGGTCGCGGTGTTCCTGTCGGGCAGCGACTCCTCGGGCAATGCCTTGTTCGGCAACCTGCAGGTCGTGGCGGCCAACCAGTCGGTGCCGCCCCTCAGCCCCGTGCTGATGGCGGCCACCAACTCGTCGGGCGGCACCTTCGCCAAGATGATCTCGCCGCAGAACATCGCCACCGGCGTGGCGATCAGCGGGCTGCAGGGCCAGGAGTCCAGCATCTTCCGGCGCACCTTCATCCACTCCATCGTCTTTACCGTGCTGCTGAGCATCCTGGTGTGGCTGCAGCAGTTCGTCTGGCCCTGGATGATCCCCATGGTCCCCCCGCACTGACGGGCGGTAAATCGCAAAACAGACAAGGCCGGGCCGCGAGGTCCGGCCTTTTCGTTTTGGGGCTTTTTGTCTAGGCTTGGGCCATTCCCAAAAAAGAAGAGCGTCATGGTGGAGAGAGTTTCGGTTCACGGTCTGTCGGTCGCGCGCCCCTTGCACGATTTCATCGCCGGCCAGGCCCTGCCCGGCAGCGGCGTGGACCCCGAAAAGTTCTGGTCCGGCTTCGCCGCCCTGGCCATCCGCCTGATGCCGCAGAACAAGGCGCTGCTGGCAGAACGCGACCGGCTGCAGGCCGCGATTGACGCCTGGCACAAGGCCAATCCGGCGCGCCCGCTGGATGCGTCCGCCTATACCGCTTTCCTGAAAGAGATCGGCTATCTGGTGCCCGAAGGCGCCGACTTCCAGATCGCCACCGCCAATGTGGATCCGGAAATCGCCACCATCGCGGGACCGCAGCTTGTGGTGCCGCTGACCAATGCGCGCTTTGCGCTCAACGCCACCAATGCCCGCTGGGGCAGCCTGTATGACGCGCTCTATGGCACCGATGCCATCGCGCAGGATGGCGAGCTGGCTGCCGGCAAAGGTTACAACCAGAAGCGCGGTGATGCGGTCATCGCCTTTGCCCGCGGCATGCTGGACCAGGCCGCGCCGCTGGCGAGCGGTTCATGGAAAGATGTCGGCGCCCTGTCCGTCGCAGGCGGCGTGCTCAAGCCGGCGCTGAAAGACCCATCCCAGTTCAAGGGTTACACCGGCGACGCGGCATCGCCGTTGGTGATCCTGCTGGCGCACAACAATCTGCATATCGAAATCCATCTCGACCGCGCCACCGCCATCGGCAAGACAGACAAGGCGGGGATCAGCGACGTGGTGCTGGAATCGGCCATCACCACCATCATGGACTGTGAAGACTCCATTGCCGCGGTGGATGCGCAGGACAAAGCCGATGCCTATGCCAACTGGCTGGGGCTGATGAATGGCGGCCTGAGCGCCAGCTTTGAAAAAGGCGGCAAGACGTTGGAGCGCCGGGCCAACCCGGACCGCACCTATACCGGCGCCGACGGCAAGCCGCTCACCCTGCCCGGCCGCAGTCTTTTGTTCATCCGCAATGTCGGCCACCTGATGACCAGCGATGCCATCCTTCTGCCCGACGGTAGCGAGATCGGCGAAGGGCTGATGGACGGGGTCGTCACCTCCCTGGTGGCGCTGCACGACATCAAGGGCAAACGCGCCAACAGCCGCAAGGGCAGCATCTATATCGTCAAGCCCAAGATGCACGGCCCCGCCGAAGTCGCCTTCACCAACACCATGTTCGACGGCATCGAGGACGTGCTTGGCCTGGAGCGCAACACCATCAAGATGGGCGTGATGGACGAGGAACGCCGCACCTCCACCAACCTGAAGGAATGCATCCGCGCGGCGAAGGACCGCATCGTCTTCATCAACACGGGGTTCCTCGACCGCACCGGCGATGAGATGCACACCTCCATGCATGCCGGCCCGATGGTCTTGAAGGGCGAGATGAAGACCAGCAAATGGCTGGCGGCCTATGAAGACCAGAATGTCGATATCGGCCTGGCCTGCGGTTTCCAGGGCAAGGCGCAGATCGGCAAGGGCATGTGGGCGATGCCCGACCGCATGGCCGACATGCTGAAGGCCAAGATCGGCCACCCCAATGCGGGCGCAAGCTGCGCCTGGGTGCCGTCACCCACTGCCGCCACCTTGCATGCGCTCCACTACCATCAGCTCAATGTGAAGGCGCGGCAGGACGAGTTGAAATCGCGGCCGCGCGCCAAGCTGTCCGACATTCTCACCATTCCGCTGGCCGACCGGCCCAACTGGTCGCCCGACGAAGTGCAGCAGGAACTGGACAACAATGCCCAGGGGATTTTGGGTTATGTCGTGCGCTGGGTGGACCAGGGCGTGGGCTGTTCCAAGGTGCCCGACATCCACAATGTCGGCCTGATGGAAGACCGCGCCACCTTGCGCATCTCCAGCCAGCATATCGCCAACTGGCTGCAGCACGGCATCTGCAAATCCGACCAGGTGACCGAAACCTTGAAGCGCATGGCAAGGATCGTGGACCAGCAGAATGCCGGCGATCCTGCCTATCAGCCCATGGCGCCCGGTTACGACGGCATCGCGTTCAAGGCGGCGTGTGACCTGGTGTTCAAGGGCAAGGAACAGCCCAGCGGCTATACCGAGCCGCTGCTGCATCAGGCGCGGCGGGATTTGAAGGGCGATTAATCCCTTTTGTCATTCCCGCGAAAGCGGGAATCCATCGTCATCTAAAGCGCCGGCAGATAAATGATGCCCGCTTTCGCGGGCATGACAAGTCTGGATTATTTCGACTTGTCCAACGCCTTGAGGATGGCATCCGTCATCGCCGTGGTGCCGACCTTGGTCATGCCGGGCTGCATGATGTCGCCGGTGCGGAAGCCGTCGGCCAGCACCTTGTCCACCGCCTTTTCCAGCCGCGCCGCTTCGTCCTTCTGGCCGAAGGAATAGCGCAGGCACATGGCGAAGGAGAGAATGGAGGCGATGGGATTGGCCAGGCCCTGGCCGGCGATGTCGGGCGCCGAGCCATGGATCGGCTCATACAGCGCCGACGGCAGGCCGTTGGCCTTCTTGTCGCCCAGTGAGGCCGAGGGCAGCATGCCGATGGAGCCGGTGAGCTGGGCCGCCTCGTCCGACAGCACGTCGCCGAACAGATTGTCGGTCACCAGCACGTCGAACTGCTTGGGATTGCGCACCAACTGCATGGCGGCATTGTCGGCCAGGATATGGTGCAGCTCCACATCGCTATATTCGGCCTTATGCAAGGCAGTGACGACTTCCTTCCAGAGGACGCCCGTCACCATCACGTTCGATTTTTCGGCGCTGTGCACCTTGTTGCCGCGCAGGCGCGCCATGTCGAAGGCGACACGGCAGACGCGCTGGATCTCGCTGGTGGTATAGACGCCGGTGTCCACGGCGCGTTTCTGGCCGTCGGGCAGGGTCTTGGTCTCTTTCGGCTCGCCGAAATAGACGCCGCCCATCAGCTCGCGCACGATCAATATGTCGAGACCCGACACGATCTCGGGCTTCAACGTCGAAGCATCCTTCAGCGCATCAAAGCACAGCGCCGGACGCAAATTTGCATAGACGCCCATATCCTTGCGGATGCGCAACAAGCCGCGCTCGGCGCGCTTTTCGAATGGCAGGCCATCCCATTTGGGACCGCCCACCGAACCCATTAGCACCGCATCGGCGGCAATGGCCTTCACAAAAGTCTCGTCGGGATCGGGCCGGCCGGTCTTGTCGATGGCGACGCCGCCCAGCAGCGCTTCCTCGGTCTTGTAGGGAAGGCCCTTTTGGCCATACCAGCCCACCACCCGCATGGTGGCATCAAGGACTTCGGGGCCGATACCGTCGCCCGGCACCAGCAGCAGCTTGTATTCGTTCATGGGAGTCTCTTCGCTTCTTTATTGGTCGCTCCGGCTTGCGCCGACGCTCCTAAATCCAGGGCTGCTGGACGGTCTGCTGCTGTTCGTAGGTGGCGATCTTGTCCTCGGCACGCATGGTCAGGCCGATATCGTCCCAGCCGTTCAGCAGGCACTGCTTGCGGAAATCATCCACCTCGAACTTGATCATGCCGCCATCGGGGCCGCGGATTTCCTGCTTCTCCAGATCAATGGAGATGACGGCATTGGCGCCGCGCCCGGCATCGTCCATCAGCTTGTCCACGTCGGCCTGGGGCAGCTTGATGGGCAGGATGCCGTTTTTGAAGCAGTTGCCATAGAAGATGTCGGCGAAGCTGGGGGCGATGACGCAGCGGATGCCAAAATCCAAGAGCGCCCAGGGCGCATGCTCGCGGCTGGAGCCGCAGCCGAAATTCTCCCCCGCCACCAGGATCTTGGCCTTGCGATAGGCCGGCTTGTTGAGCACGAAGTCCGGCTTCTCGCTGCCGTCCTGGTTGAAGCGCATCTCGTCGAACAGCGCCTTGCCCAGCCCGGTGCGCTGGATGGTCTTGAGGTACTGCTTGGGGATGATCATGTCGGTGTCGACATTGATCATGTTCAGGGGGGCGGCAACGCCCTCGAGCTTGTTGAATGGTTCCATGGCGGCGGGACCATAGCCAATTTCCGGCAAAAGTGAACCAACAAAAAACCCGCCTTTCGGCAGGTTTTTCGCGCCAATTTGGCCGTCCTAGGGCACCGGCGCAGCAGGGGGCTCGACATAGATCTGCCGGCTGGCGTCCACGAACAGGAACAATATCCCGCCGATCGCCGCCAGAGCCGCCACCACATAGAAGGACATGTTCCAGCCATAGGACGCCACGATATAGCCGGTGGCCGCCGCCATGATGGTGCCGCCGATATTGCCCAGGGTGTTCATCACGGACGACACCGAGCCGGCAAAATTGCCGCCGATGTCCAGCGCCACCGCCCAGGCATTGCCCACCACCAGTTCCAGGCTGAACACCGCCAGGCCGAACAGCGCGATGCTGATATAGGGATTGGGCTCCAGCACCGCGATGGGGCAGACGATGGCGGCGATAAAGAAGCCGGTCACCGCCACCACCTTGCGGGCGAACTTGATGCGGCCTGTCTTCTTGATGATCTCGTCGGAGAACCAGCCGCCGGCGATATCGCCCAGCACGCCCGCCGCGAGCGGCAGGCTGGCGAAGACGCCCATCTGGGTCAGGCTCATGCCGCGGGCCGCGTCCAGATATTTCGGGAACCAGGCCAGGAACATGTTGAGCGAATAGCCGTAGCAGAAATAGGTCGCCGACAGCGCCCACATCTGCGGGCTGGACAGGATCGCGCGCCATGGAATCGCCCTGCGCGTGGGCGGCGCGCCCAACGCGGCATGGATCATCTGCCGCTCTTCGTCATTGGCGCTGGCGTGCTCATTGGGATTGTCGCGATAGTAAAAATACCAGACGCCCGCCCATGCCAGGCCCACCACCGCGAAGACGAAGAAGGGCATGCGCCAGCCGAAATGATAGATCAGATAGGCCACCATCACCGGGGTGATGGCCGCGCCGAGCCGCGCACCGGCATGGGTGACGCCTTGGGCCCAACCGCGCTCGGATGGCAGCATCCAGCGCGACAGCGAACGGGTGGCGTTGGGGAAAGCGCCGGCTTCGCCCATGCCGAACAGGAAGCGGCACACCACCATCGAGCTGACCGACCAGGACATGGCGGTGAAGGCGGTGAAGGCCGACCACCAGAATACGATCGCGGTCAGCATCTTGCGCGGGCCAAAATAGTCGCCCAGCCAGCCGCCGGGAATCTGGAACAGCGAATAGCTGAGCTGGAACGCCGCCAGGATCAGGCCGACGGTCTGGATGCTGAAGCCGAACTCCTTCTGTATCGAAGGCATGGCGGTGGAGATCAGCACCCGGTCGAAATAGGTGACCATGTACAGCAGCACGGTCAGCCACAGGATGGTGTGACGTACGCGCGTCGGCCTGGCTACGGACATGGCGGCTTTTCCCTTACGGACGTCCAACGGTACCGGAACAGATTCCCGGCGCCATGCTTAGTACGGCATATGCGGCACGTCGGTGGAGGCGCCGGTGGTGCAGGCGCTGAGCGGCCGGTCGCGGCAGGTCTGCCAGACGGTCGGCACCGAGTTGCCGGCGATAAACACCGCCGAAATCATCTGGGTGTAGCGGATATCGTCCAGCGGATTTTTCTCCAGCACCACCAGGTCGGCCCACTTGCCCTTCTCGATGCTGCCGATGCTCTTGTCGCCCAGCCAGCGGGCATTGTCGCTGGTGGCGGACTTGATGGCCTCCATCGGGGTGCGGCCCGCCAGAACCTGCATCTGCATTTCCTCATGCGCGTTAAAGCCGGGGAAGCGGCCATTGGGGCCGCTGTCGGTGCCCATGCCGACATTCACGCCGGCATTGACCATCGCCTGCCAGTTTTCCAGCGCCTGAACCAAAGTGCGGTCCATGTCGAAGAACACTTTCTTTTCATACGGCAGGCCGGGGAAACGGGTCGGACCCAGCACCACCGCTTTTTCACGCGCCATGCTGCGCAGCGCATCCAGGGTGCCGGGAGTAACGCCCCGGGTGAAGAAGGGGTCGTTCAGCCAGGGCATGATCGCCAGGCTATAGGCCATTTCACGCGACAGGGTGGCCGAGACCATCCACACGCCCTTGGCCTTCATCATGTCCAGCAGTTCCTTGTCCACCGGCTGGTCGCGCACCATGTGGCCGAAACCGTCCACGCCCTGGCGGATCAATTCCTTGGCGTCCTCCAGATAGAAAACATGCGCCACGGCGCGCAGACGCTTCTTGTGCGCCTGGTCGATAATCGCGGCGGTCACGTCGAACGGCATCTTGACCGGGATGGTCTTGCGCTCGTCGTCGACCCACAATTTGATGAAGTCCACGCCCTTGGCGGCCTGCTCGTCGACCAGCTTGCGGCCTTCTTCCGCGGTGGCGATGGGCTGAGTGACGCCCACCAGCCCGCCATAGCCGCCCTTGATCACGGCGCCCTGGCCGGCGCTGAACACGCGCGCGATGGTGGGGCGGCTCTTGCGCTGCTGGTTGCGCAGCTCGAGCACGAAATCCTTGTCGGTGCCCAGCACCTGCACCGCGGTGACGCCATAGGCGGCATACTGCTTGAGGTCGGTATTCACATTTTCGGGCGTGAAAAATTTCTCGTCCTGGGTGACGTCCTTCATCAACCCGATATGAACGTGGGAATCGATGATGCCGGGCATCACGGTCTTGCCGGCCATGTCCTGGGTGGTCGCATCCTTGGGCGCCTTCAGGCCCGACATCGGGCCGGCATAGGTGATCTTGCCGTTGGTCATGACGATGGCGGAGTTGGGCTGGGCCGCGGCGCGGACGCCATCAATCAGGGTCAGGTTGGTCAGCACGGTAGTTTCGGCCAACGCCGGCGCGGCAAAACCCGCCAGCAACGCCGCCATGCCCCATTTCAAACCCTGCATCTTCCACTCCGTTATTTTCTTGGCTGTACAACCGGTTCTAAGGCAGGGGCTCGCGAAAAAAAACCTCAAAGAGTTACGCTGCACTGCGTCATAGAACTGCGGATAAAAATAATGCCGCCCTCCGGTTTGGAAGGCGGCACCGATGGTGCGGGTTGATCCCGCTTTGTGTCGTTACGTCCCGTCAGGCGCGTCTTGCAGGCCCGTTCGGTTTAACACCGATAACGTATTGATTTGCCCTGTTTCCTCGACCCCGGCCGGCGGTCTATTGCCGCCTTTCGATGCGCGGCTCCCTTTGGCGGGGCCTCTTGCCAGAACACTATGCCAGGGAAGCGACAAAAACAAATGCCGCGATTTTGCGCGAGCGCGCAAAGGCGCTTAAATTGCCGCAAAATCAAAAGGAGATCGGGATGGGGAAATTTTCACGCCGCGGCATGATGACCGGCATGGCGGCCGGCATCGCGATCCCGCAAAGCGCCTGGGCCGCCGATCCGGTGATCCCCGCCGCCACCATCGCGGCGCGCACCAATGCGCCGGTGATCCCCAAGAAGGTCAACAAGCTCTACAATCTCAAGGCCCAGGTGGATCAGCCCAATGACATGCAGTTCGCCGCCAATGGCGATCTGTGGATCCTGGACCAGAAAGATCCCAACAAGGTCTTCACCATCAACCCCAAGACCGGCGCGGTGCTTGCCAGCGTGGAGACCGAATCCATTCATGGCAGCGGCATCACCTATGGCGACGGCGCCTGGTTCATCACCTCGACCAAGGTGGTGAGCGGCAAGCCTTCGACCCTGAAGGTGGATCCTGCGACCGGCAAGACGCTGAAGAAGTGGGAGACACCCGGCTGGGGCATCTATGGTTCCTATCTCAGCCGCGTGCAAAAGCCCGGCGACCTGCCGCTGGAATCGGGCGGCCATGGCGTGAAGTGGGCCGGCAACGGCCAGTATTGGCTGGCGACGCCGGCCGGCGGCAAGCTCTATTTGATCAATGCCGAGGCCGGGACCGTGGCGCGCTCCATCCAGGCGCCGACGGTGCGCACCCATGGCATCGCCCTGGATGGCGATCACATCTGGTGCGTGGGCTCCGACGAAGCGGAAATCTACAAGCTGCGGATGTCGGACGGCGGCATTGTCGCCAAGATCGTGCTGGACAAGGTCAATGATCCATCCGTGCACGGGTTGGACATCAAGGATGGTGTCTTGTGGTATTGCGACGCCGCCAAGGGCTGGGTCTGCAACCTGACCTGATCGTAAAAATAAAAACTGGGGAGATGACGATGGACCGCCGCAACTTGATGACGGGCATGCTGGGCACTGCTGCCGCTGCGCTGTGGACGCCGCCCGATGCTTTCGCGCTGGGACTGCCCAAGGACAAGATCAAGCGCATCCGCTACTACAAGACGCCCACCGATGCGGCGGGGCGGCCCAACATCCACCAGCCGACCTTCAACCAGTCCACCAACGTCGTCACCATCGAGACCGAAAGCGGCTTGATCGGTATCGGCGAAGGCGGCGAGCCCTCGACCATGGAGCAATGCGCCGGGCTGTTGATCGGCCAGGATCCGTTCCGCATCGAGCATCTGTGGCAGCGCATGTATCGCGGCTACTTCTATCCGGCCGGCCGCGAAAAGACTCATTCGCTTGGCGGCCTGGACCTGGCGCTGTGGGATCTCAAGGGCAAGACGCTGGGCGTGCCGGTATGGCAACTGCTGGGCGGCAAGAGCCGCGACCATATCGAATGCTATGCCACCTCCTACCCCACGCCCAAGGGCGGCACCATCGAAGACGCGGCGCGCGCCTGCGTCGCCGAAGGCTTCCGCGCCTATCGCTTGGGTACAGTGGGCGAAAGGGAGTTCGACCGCTTCCAGGCGGTGCAGGATTCCTTTGAGGCCTGCAAACTGGCGCGCAAGGGCGCCGGCAAGGATGGCGGCTGGGCCATCGATTTCCACGGCGTGCTGGACCAGGAAGACGCCATCAACCTGGCCCGGCTGATCGAACCGCTGCGCCCCTATTTCGTCGAAGACCTGGTGCGCGGCGAGAATGTCGAGATCTACAAGACCATCCGCCCGCGCCTGGGCGTGCCGATCGCGGTCGGCGAAATCTACGGCGCCAAGTGGGACACCAACATGCTGATCGAGCATCAGTTGATCGACTTTGCCCGCTGCACCGTTCCCAATGTCGGCGGCATCACCGAATACATGAAAATCTGCGCCATCGCCGAGACCCATTATGTCGGCATGATTCCGCACTTCACCGGTCCCATCGGCGAAACCGCATTGGTGCATTGCCTGATCGCCACCTCGAACAAGGCGCTGATGGAAATGACCGCCTCGGGCCGCGAGCCCTGGCCTTACCTGCCGCAATGCTATGACTTCAAGAATGGCAAGCTATGGCCCAATGAGCGGATCGGGCTTGGCCTGACCCTGGACACCAGCAAGCTGCAGATGATCGGCGACTGGAGCGAGGCCTATTCGCCCATCCCGATCAATCATCGGCCGGACGGCAGCTATACCAACTGGTAGGCGTCAGCCCGCCGCTTTGAACGCCTCGACACACTGGCGGGCGCGGGCCGCAATGTCCGCGTCCGTGAAGTCGGGCCTGAACAGGTCCGAACCCAGGCCGAAGCCGGCGGCGCCCGCGACGCGCCATTCCTTCATGTTGGACGCGCCGGCGCCGCCCACCGCATAGACCGGTATGTTCTTGGGCAGCACCGCCAGCATGGCTTTCAGGTGGCCGATGCCGCCGCTGGAGGCGGGGAACAGTTTCAAATAGCGCGCGCCCGCCGCCACGGCGGCAAAGCCTTCGCTGGGAGTAAAGAAGCCCGGCATCACCGTCAGGCCTTTTTTCACGCCATGGGCGATGACGGCGGGATTGGTGTTGGGCGTCACCAGCAATTTGCCGCCCACGCCGGCCACCTGGTCCACCTGTTCCGGCGTCAGCACCGTACCGGCGCCCGTGAGGCAGCGTTCGCCGAACTGCTTGGCCAGCAGTTCGATGCTCTTCAGGGGTTCGGGCGAATTCAGCGGCACCTCGATGGCGCGGAAGCCCGCCTCGAACAGCGCGCCGGCTACGCCTTCGATCCGCGCCGGCGTGACGCCGCGCAGGATGGCGACCAGGGGCAGTTCGGCCAAAAGTGCGTCAGCGTTCATGAGAAGATTTCCGCATGGGCATGGACCAGGCCCGCCAGGGCCGCTTCATCGCCGTCAATCGCGGCGCCGGTGAGATCATAGGCATTGAGCGCCTTGGTATAAAGCGCCGCCAGACCGGGGGTGCAGATCAACTGCACCGGGCCTTTCAGCTCCAGTAGTGTCCGCGCCGAGCCGATATCCTTGCCCAGCATAAGACCCGACAGATAAGACGCGGCCTCGGCCTTGGGCATTTCGCCCGTGACCACGCGGCTGCGCGTGCTGAACAGCAGGTGCAGCAGGTCGGCTTTTTCATTGGCCTTGGCGAAATCCAGCCCGCGCGCAAAAGCGGGACTTGCGGCATCCACCTCGCCGCTATCGCGCGCCAGCACACTGTGGCGTCGTACCAGCTCGAACAATTCGCCCGACAGCGCCGTCTGGAACTGGATCACCGCGCCGTCCTCCACCACCACCCATTTGACATGGGTGCCGGGCATGCAGAGGACATGGCGGCCCTTGGTCAGGTCGGGACGCAGCCGCAGCGCCCCCAGGATCTGCGTTTCCTCGCCGCGCATCACATCCGGCGCGCCGGTCTTTCCGGTGCAGGACAGGCCCGGCAGGATGGCGATGGAACGGCCGCCCGCATCAAGACGCAGCGCCGCGCCCGCGATGGCGCCGGGCTTGGCGGGGCACTTCAGATAGGGCACTTCGCGCCAGCCGATGGTCGAGCCGACCATGCCGCCCAGCACCGCCGGCAACACGCCATGCGCCTTGTCCCAGGGCGCCACCGCGGCGGCGAAACGGCCGGCGCAATCGGGCGCCGAAGCGCCCTCGCCTTCGCCCCGCGCCAGCACATGCCCCGCCGCGTCACATAGATAAAGCCGCAAGCGGCTGGTGCCCCAATCGCCCGCGATGAAGGATGCCCTGCTCATGGGGGGTCTTCTATAGGGGAAGTCGCAAAGCGGCTAGGGCCGCTTGACCCCAAGCGGGTTCAAATCGCGCAACTGCACCGGCATGCCCGACGGCTCGAAATTGCCGCGCACCAGGCGCGCATCCTTCATCGCCAGTATCTCTTCATAGAAAGCCCGGTCCTGGGCCATCACCCGGATAGTGACCAGGGTGCCGCCGCGCTTGACGCCTTCGGCATAGCCGGCGGCGTCATTCTCGCTCACGCCTGCCTCGATCAGGGCGCCGACCACGCCGCCCGCCGCGCCGCCCGCCACCGCGCCGGCCAGCGCCGTGGCCAGCCAGCCAGCCGCCACCACCGCGCCGATCCCCGGCAGCACAAAGGCGCTGAGTCCCGCCAGCAATCCGGCCATGCCGTCCAGGGCGGCGCCGATGCCGGCGCTTTTGTTCACCGTCTGGCCGCGATCATCGCGCCCGTCGCCGTCGCGGTCGATGACATCGCCGGCATTTTCCAGGTCGGCATTCTTCATCGGCTGGGACAGGGCATGCGAAGAGGCGATGATGCCGATATCGTCCTCGGGCAGGCCCGCCGCCTTCAGTTCATCCACTATCGCGCGGGCCGTGGCGCCATCGGGAAAAAGCCGGGAGAGTGTGATCATCATGGCGGAACTCCGTGCGCTGAGCCTGATGGCAACACACGCCGGGCTCGCTTGTTCCGGAACCGGAAATAATTTCGCCGGTTAATGCAGTGCCATCCTCCGAGGAACACATCATGGCCCGCAAATATTCCAAAGCCGCCTCGAAAAAGGTCGAGAAGGTGATGCACGAGCGCAAGAAGGGCACCCTGAAAAGCGGCTCGGGCAAGAAGGTGACCAGCAAGAAGCAGGCGATCGCCATCGGCCTGTCGGAAGCCCGCAAGGAGGGGAAGAAAGTTCCCAAGAAGAAGACGGCGAAAAAGAAGAAGGGCTAGGCCGTCATCTCGGCCGCCAGGGTGCAGAGCCGCTCCAGGTTGAACGGCTTGTGCAGGATCTGGATGTCCCGCGCCTTCAGCACCGCGGGCGGGGGCGTCTGGGTATAGCCCGTCATCAACAGCACCTTCAGATCGGGGCGAAACTCCAGCCCGGCCTCAACCAGGGCATAGCCGTCCATGCGCGGCATCTTGATGTCGGACACCAACAGCGCAATCTCGGGATTGGCCTTCAGAAGTTCCAGCGCCTCGGCGCCGTCGCCGGCCTCGAACACCTTGAAGCCCGCATCCTCCAGCATCTCCACGGCGATCACCCGCAGCATGGCTTCGTCCTCGGCCACCAGGATGGTTGTCTTTGTCATGAGGTGCCTTTGTCGCGGGGCATGAGGATGGTCATGGTGGTGCCCTTGCCGGGAACGCTTTCGATCAACAGATGGCCACCCGACTGGCGCACAAATCCGAAGGTCATGGACAGGCCCAGCCCCGTGCCCTTGCCCAAGGGCTTGGTGGTGAAGAAGGGGTCCACGGCGCGACGGCGCACCTCCTCGGGCATGCCGGTGCCGGTGTCGCGCATGATCAGGGCGGCATAGTCCCCGGGCGTGAAATTCTCCACGTCCGGCGGCGGCGCCGAAAGCGTCATGTCGCGGGTCTCCACGATCAGCTCGCCGCCATTGGGCATGGCGTCGCGCGCATTGATGGCCAGGTTCAGGATCACATTTTCCATCTGGTTGACGTCGCACAGGGTGGACCAGGAGCCTTGCAGCATCAGCGATATCGTCACCTTCTCGCCCACCGAATGGCGGATCAATTCGGCCAGACCTTGCGCCAGGGTGCTGAGATTGACGCGCTGGGGGGTCAAGGGCTGGCGGCGCGAGAAGGCCAGAATGCGCTGGGTGAGATGGGCGGCGCGGTCCAGCGCTTCATCGGCGGCGGCGATATAGCCGGCGCCCGATTCGGTTTCCGGGCTCAGCTTGCGCGTGAGCAGGCGTAGGTTTCCCTTCACGATCATGATCAGGTTGTTGAAGTCATGCGCGATGCCGCCCGACAATTGGCCGATGGCTTCCATCTTGTGGCTCTGGCGCAGCGCCTCCTCGGTCTTGCGCCGCTCCTCCATTTCCTGATGCAGCCGGCTGTTGACCTCGACCAGTTGCTGGGCGCGGCGCGACAACTGGGCCTGGGCGAAGGAGAGCACCGCGATCACCAGCGCGCCCATCGTCACCAGAAGGATCAGGCCGAAATAGCGGGCATTGCGCCGCTCGGGCGCCTCGGTGACGGCGCGCAGCAGCACCGTGCCGGCACGCGCGCCGTTCTGGCTGGCGGGCACCGCGATGTCGATATAGCCGTCGCCGGTTTTGGTCTCGGCCGTCGTCTTGTGCCCCGGCAGGCGGGTGCCGCGGGCAAAGCCGGCCATCAGCCGTCCGTCGGCGGCATAGATGGCCGCGCCCTGCAATTCGGGATTGACCCGCAGGGCATCGACATATTCCTGCGCCGCCGCGCGGTCTTCAAACAGGATGGCGGCGGAAGCGCTGGCCGCCAGCACCTGTGCCTGCTCGCGCACGCTCTTGATCTGCTGGCTGCTGTAAAGCTGCTCCTGATAGACCGCCATCAAGACACCGGCCGCCAAGAGCACTGCCGCCGCGACCAGGGCGCCGATCACCGAAGGGGTCCAGCCCTTGTTTTTTTGGAGCAGCATCATGGCTGGCCCCGCTGCTTCACCGCATGGGCCAGGCCCAGCAGCTTGGAGCTGATCACCAGCCGGCCTTGCGTCGCCGCCGCGTCGTCAATGTCGAAGCGCACATGGTTGGCCTCGATCAGGAAACTGATCACGCCGTGCGCTTTCAGGCCGGAATCGGTCACCGTCACCACCGGCTTGCCCTTCATGGCGTCCAATGTGCCTTCGGCGATGGCGGCGTCGCCGCTGAGGAACAACAGGTGGCAGACCGCTTCCGGATCGGGCGCCGCCAGGCGGCGCACCGCAATGGCGCGCTCGCCGGATCGCGCGCTGGCCGCGCTTTGTTCCAGCTTGCCGCCGAAAGGATCGCCGCCCAGCACGCAGATGGTCACCGGCTGGGTGGGCGAGGAGAAGGCGCTATCAGGCCAGGTGATGAAGGGAATGAATTTGGGGAGATAGGCCGCCTTGACGGCATATTCCAGCGAGGCGTCGGCCGCGCCTGCGGGCGCCTGCGGTGCCAGGCACCCCAGGGCCGTCGCGGCAAGAAGGGCGCGAAGCCGCATCAGAATTGCAGTCTGGCTTGAAGATAGACGCTGCGCGGAATGGCCAGGGGCGGAACCGATCCGTTGACGAATTCCTGATGCCGTTCATGCAGCAGGTTCATTCCGGCAAGGGAGAGATGAAGCCCCTCCACCACGCGCCAGTCTATCTTGGCATTGGCTTCGACATAGGCCGGCACGGCGGGGCTTTTCAGGGCATCGATGCTGCGCAGGCCGAAATTGAGCGACACGTCGTGCGGCAGGTCGATGTCCGATTGCATCTGGAACTGGTAGGCCGGATCGTTGCCCGCAAACGCGACGCCCAAAAAGTCGCGGCTGCCGGACACAAGGTGCAGCTCCTTGCGGATGGCGTTGATGCCGGCCTTCACCCGCCACCACTCCCGGATCGAATAACTGCCCCAGGCTTCGACGCCATAGGTGTTGCCGCGCATGCCGTTCTTGATGACCAGGGGGAGCACCGTCGGCGTGGTGGCTTCCAGGGTGCGCAGGTCGTCGTAGATGTTGAAATAGGTCGAAACCGAAAAGGAGAAATTCTCGAAGGGCTGGGCGCGGTAGCCCAGCTCAAAGGCCAGCAGGTCCTCGGACACAAAACCCGCCCCGCCTGAAAGCGTGTTGGGGGCGAACAGTTCGGTATCGAAACGCGACGGCGTGCGAACTGCCCGGGCGGCGGAAAACCACACCACCGATGTTTCTGAAGGCCGCCACGCCAGACGGGAATCCGGCATGACTTCCCAGCCGGTATAGCTGTTGTGTTCCAGCTTCACGCCCAGGGTCAGCGTGACATCGGGGGAAAGGCTGATGGCATCCTGGGCGAAGATGTTGCCCAGGCCCAAGGTGCGTTGGGCGGGATTGAGGAACGAGGTGCCGGGGCCGGCGACAAAAGTATCGTGCATGGTGCGATAGCCCCCGCCCACCACGATGCTGTGCGCATCCACCGCGAAATTATACTGCGTGTCGAAGTCGAACGTGTCCACGCTGGCGCGGATGCCGCTGGTAATGTTACGGCGCGCATTGTCGTAATAGACTTGCGCCTTGAAGGACGCGTCGCCGTCCAGGGTGCGGGTCCAGCTTGCCAGCAGGTTCTGCCCGCCGATGGTGCCATTGGCGACCTGGCCGGGCGCCCTTTCGGTGCTGCCGCGATACAAGTCGCCCTGCACCGTGACCATATCCGCGCCGCTCGCCCAATCCGTCCGGAAGCCGCCTTGCACATTGTCCCAGCCGTCGCGGCTGACCTGGCCGTCCAGCCGCGACAGGCGGCGGTCATGCATGGCGGTTACATAAACGCGGTAGGTGGTGTTGGCGTCCAAGGTGCCGCCATGGCGCGCGCTGATCGTATCGTCCAGGCTGCCGGCGCGCACATCCACAAGATTGCCCTGGGTATCTTTGCTGTTGCGCGAGGTGATGTTGATCACGCCATTAACGGCGTTCGATCCCCACAGCGTGCCGGCCGGGCCGCTGATGACTTCGATACGGTCAATGTCGTCCAGCATGGTGTTCTGGACGTCCCAGAACACGCCGGAGAACAGCGGCGAATAAACCACCCGGCCGTCCATCATCACCAGCAGCTTGTTGGCCGTGCCGGTGGACTGGTTGAATCCCCGCGCCGTGATGCCGTAGCTGGAGGCGCTGAGTTGCGCGACCTGCAGGTTCGGCGCCAGCCGGAGAATTTCCGGGATGGAGGTGCCGCCGGAGCGCTGGATATCGTCCTGGTTGATGACAAAGATCGCGGCGGCGGCCTGGTTCAGCGGCTCGGCGCGCCGTGAGACCGAGGTAATCTCCACATTGGCAAGCTGTTCGATGCTCAGTTGCTGGACATCGGCGCTGGCGATCTGCTGGGCCTGGGCAGGCACAGCAAGGCAGGCGGTCAATGCCGCGCCGGCCAGAAATACCCGGATCTTGCCCCCAAAACGCACGTGAACACGCTCCCCGACCAGCCCCTCCATGGAGCCGATTCGAGCCAAAACGCGTGAAAAACCGGATGGTTCCCGGCTATTTGGGGGGCGGCGCCAGCCCGCGATGCACCAGCATGGGGCCGATATCAGGATCCTTGCCGTAGAAGGCCCGGAACATGGGGCCGTAATCCAGGGTGTGGCCGCGCGACAGGATCAGGTCGCGGAAGCGCTGGCCGTTGGCCCGGGTCAACCCGCCATGGGCGTTGAACCAGGCATAGGCATCGGTATCCAGCATCACCGTCCATTGATAGGCGTAGTAGGCGCTGGCATAGCCATTGGCCCAGATGTGCAGAAAATAGCTGGAGCGGTAGCGCGTCGGCACATTGGCAAAATCGGTGCCGGTATTCTTCAGCGCCTGGGTTTCGAACTTGTCCACATCCTGCCTGGGCGTGCCGTGCGGCAGGGTGTGCCACTGCATGTCCAACTGCGACGCCGCCAGCAACTCGCCCAGCGCATAGCCCTGGCCCCAATGCTCCGACGCCTTGATCTTGTCCACCAGGCTTTGCGGGATGGTCGTGCCGGTTTTGTAGTTGACGGCATAGTGCTTGAGAATGTCGGGATGAAGCGCCCAGTGCTCGTTGAACTGGGACGGAAACTCGACAAAGTCGCGCGCCACATTGGTGCCCGACACCATGGGATAGGTCTGGTCGGCGAACAGCCCGTGCAGGGCATGGCCGAACTCATGGAACATGGTGCCGACATCGTCGAAGCTGATCAGCGCCGGCGCACCCGGAGCGGGCTTGGTGAAATTGGCGACGTTGTAGATCACGGGCCGCAGGCCGCGCAGCTTGGACTGGCCGACAAAGTTGCTCATCCAGGCGCCGCCGGTTTTGTTGTCGCGCTTGAAGTAATCGAAATACATCAGGCCCAGCTTTGAGCCGTCATGGTCGAACACTTCATAGACCATCACGTCGGGATGATAGACCGGCAGGTCGCGGCGCTTCTTGAAGGTGATGCCGTAGAGCTTGGTGGCAGCATAAAGCACGCCGTCTTCCAGCACCTTGTGCAGTTCGAAGTAAGGCTTGAGCGCCTCTTCATCCAGGTCGTAGCGGCTTTTGCGCACCTTTTCGGCATAACGCTGCCAGTCCCAGGGCTTGAGATCGAAATGCTTGCCGTCCTTATCTATGGCGGCCTGGATCAACCTGGCTTCTTCCGCCGCCTTGTTGCGGGTGGCGGGCACAAGCTGGCGGATGAACTTCTCCACCGCCTGCGGCGTCTGGGCCATCTGGTCGTAGAGCACATAGGCGGCATAGTTGGGATAGCCCAGCAGCTTGGCCTTCTCGGCGCGCAGCACCGCCAGTTGCGCGATATTGGCGCGGGTGTCGTTCTTGTCGCTCTTTTCGGTGCGGGTCCAACTGGCGTTGAACAGCCTCTCGCGCACCGCGCGATCCGTAAGTGACGCCAGCAGCGGCTGCTGGGTGGTGTTCTGCAGCGGAATGACATACTTGCCGGCCAGCTTGCGGTCCTTGGCGGCCTGCGCCGCATTGGCGATCTCGGCCTCCGACAAGCCCGCCAATTCGCGCCGGTCGCTGATCACCAGCCCGCCCGCCTTGGCGCCCGCCACCAGCTTCTGCTGGAAATCGGTTTCCAGGCTGGCGCCCTGCTTGTTGATCGCCTGCAGCCGCACCTTGTCCTTGTCCGAAAGATTGGCGCCGGCATGGACGAACTGGCGGTAATAGAGTGTCAGCACCTGCAGCGCTTCGGCGTTCAGCTTCAGGGCAGCGCGCCTGTCGTACAGCGCCTTCACCCGGGCGAACAATTTGGGATTGAGATAGATCGCATCGTTATGCGCCGCCAGCTTGGGCGCCTCGATGGTCTGCACCTTGTCCAGGGTGGGATTGGTGTTGGCCTGCACCACCGCGAAAAAGACGTTGTTGACCCGCTCCAGCATCCGGCCCGACTGCTCCATCGCCACGATGGTGTTGTCGAAGGTGGGGGCGTCCTTGCTGTTCGCGATGGCCGCGATCTCGGCCAGTTGCTGCTTCATGCCCGCCTCGAAGGCCGGCTGATAGTCGCTGTCTTTTATAGTGTCGAAGCGCGGCGCCTGGTAGGGCAAGGTGCTGGGCGCATCGAACGGGCCCGCCAAAGCCGGGCCGGCCGCCAGCAATAGTGTGATGCAGATGATGTTGCGCATGGTCCGTCCCCGCGAAAGTCGCAGGACGATATTACCCGCTCGGGGCGGCAGCGCTAGATCAACCCGCCCACGCTGCGGATGGCGGCAGTTGCGACATGGACATCCTCGCGCACGGCCTGGCGCTTGTGCTTGCCCAGGATCAGCACCGTCTTGACGCTGTGCGCATACTCGCCCGGCTGGGCGGGGCGCACGGCGACGACCTTGGCCACGTCGATCTTCACCGCCGCGCCGTCGGGGCGGGTCAGCTTGACCAGGTCCCCATCATGGGCGCCGGCCTTGAGGCTGCGGGTGATGCCGCCGACATAGCGGCGGGTCTCGGCCGGCAGCCTTCCGCCCTGCGCCACCCGGCCGGGGCCGGCATTGTAGGCGGCGAACATCTTGGGAAAGCCGTAGCGCTTGTGCAGCCAGCGCAAGTAGGCGGTGCCGGCCATGATGTTGTCGCGAGCATTAAAAGGATTGTCGCCCAATTTATGCTGCTCGGCCATCTCGTCATAGGTCGAGGGCAGCACCTGCATCAGGCCGATGGCGCCGGCCCGGGAGACGATCGGCCTGTCTTCGCCCAGCATGGTGCGGCCGCCGCTTTCATGCGCCATCACGGCGCGGATCCAGGCCTTGGGCACATGGAAGCGCTGCGAGGCTTCGGTGATGACGGCATCCCAGCGATTCAGGAGCTGCTTGGAGCTCATGGCGGATTCTTCGTCATAGGCGGAAGGCTGCACGTCGGTGGCATCGATCAGGCGCAGCATCGGGACGCGCGATGTGTGTCCCTTGAAATGCGTGGCGGGGTTCTGCGTCATCCAGGCCGTCATCGCGACCAGGGTGCCGAACACCAGCGCGCGGGCGAAGCCGCGCGGCGACGGCTTGATGATAGAAACAGTTTTGGAATCGGACACAGTGGCTCCCAGCGGGGTCAGAGTGAAGGACGGTTCAATCTTCGGCGAAACTTTTGGAACTTGCGGGCGCTCAAAACTTTTCAGTTATGCCGCGGAACCAATCGGCTCCGCGCGTGTATGCACCCCAGCAACGCGGACATAACTTGGTGTCCGCGATAGTTCAAGTTGCAACTTTTGGAACTAAAGTTCCGAAAATATTCAGTGCGCCTGCGCGGCGCGCAGATGCGCGCTCAACGCGTTGATATCGCCGTTATTTTGCGACAGCACGCTGAGGAACTCGGCTTGTTGCGCCGGTGCAAGCCACACGCCTGCAACACCGATATCCAGCAGCAAAGGCTTTGCGCCATCGGTGCGCACGCGGAAATCCACTTCCATCGGCGCCGTGCCGTTGCCGGTCAGGTTGGCGGCAACGACATAATCGCCCGGCGCGCGTTCGCGCGACGACGTCACATGCAGGCTCTGTCCGGCATAGCGCGCGAAATAGGTTTGATAGAGCGCCTCGGCATGTTCCTGATAGGCGGCGACATAGGCATCCAGATCCGCCGGCGACGCGGTTTGCGCATAACGTCCCAGCATGAACAGCGCCACCCGCCGCACATCCGTGAGACCCAGCAAAAACGCGGCAAATCGCGTCCGGCGCTGGGCCGGGCTGGCGTTGGGATCGTTCAGTATGTCGAAGCCGGCCTGGATATTGCCGCTGACAAAAGCTTCGGCGGGATTGATCGCCCAGGCCGGAGTTGAAAAGCCGATGGCCAACGCACCCGCGCTGAGCAGGAGATGTCTGCGTTTCATTGCATGATCCTTCGCCGGCCCCGCGTATGCGCGAGGCGATTGGCCCCTGAGGGATGTCTATAAACCAATCGGGCCCGAAATGTGACCACCAAGTGGCCCCTTGAAAGCATTGCGGAAAAGGCCAAGTTGGAACCATGACCGCACTCTCCGTCCTGGATCTTTCGCCCATCAAGCAGGGTTTCGATGCCGCCACAGCGTTGCATGAAAGCCTGGAGCTCGCGCGCCATGTCGAAAACCTCGGCTATCGCCGCTTCTGGCTGGCCGAACATCACAACATGCCCGGCATCGCCAGCGCCGCCACCGCGGTGGCGATCGGCCATGTCGCGGCCGGCACCAGCCGCATTCGCGTCGGCGCCGGCGGCATCATGCTGCCCAACCATGCGCCGCTGGTGATCGCCGAACAGTTCGGCACCCTGGCGTCATTGTTTCCCGGCCGCATCGATCTTGGCCTGGGACGCGCGCCCGGCACCGATCCGCGCACGGCATTGGCCTTGCGCCGCAGCTTGCAAAGCGGCGCCGACAGTTTTCCGCAGGATGTGCAGGAGCTGCTGGCGTACTTCGCGCCCAGCCGGCCGGGCCAGGTGGTGCGCGCCATTCCCGGCGAAGGCACCAATGTGCCGGTGTGGATTTTGGGCTCCAGCCATTATGGCGCGCAGCTCGCCGCGGCGCTTGGGCTTCCTTACGCCTTCGCTTCGCATTTCGCGCCGGCCAACCTGGAATATGCGCTGCAGCTTTACCGCCAGCAGTTCCGGCCTTCGCCGTATCTGGACAAGCCTTATGTGATGCTGGGGCTGAACGTCTTCGCCGCCGACACACAGCAAGAAGCGCAATTACTGTTCAGCTCGCTGGAGCAGGCTTTCATCAATCTGCGCACCGGCAACCCGCAACCGCTGCCGCCGCCCCTGCCGGGCTATCGCACCCAGCTCGATCCGCGCCTGACCGACATGCTGGAGAATGTGCTGCGCTGCGCCATCGTGGGCGACCGCGCCATGATTGCCGAAGGTTTGGGCAGCTTCATCGGCGCCCACCAGCCCGATGAGCTGATGGTCACCGCCCAGATCTTTGATGCGGCAGCGCGGCGCAAATCCTATGAGATTCTGGCCCAGGTCCACCCGCCCGGCGGCTGACTGCGGCACCCGCGCCGCTGGTCCGATGCTTTTACCGCTGCTAGGGTCACTCCAGAAAAAGCCCTCATCAGAAGGGTTGGGAGGATCGGATGCACTTCACCAAATGGGCCGTCATGGCCGCCCAGATTTCGATCTTGGCGCTGACCGTTGTATCGGACGCGCTGGCCCAGACCCAGGCCCAGGCCACCGCGCCGGCCGCCACCTCCAAAAATATCGTCGCCTGGGCCGCCAAGCCCGCGCGGCTGCCGCCCTTCACCGGGCCCAACAAGCTGGTCTATCGCCTGGCCGATGTGCTCGCCACCCATCGCGGCCGGCAAAGCTGGCAACAGGAAGTCTTTCTCAGCCGTGACTATGCCGGCGCCTGGATTTCCATGGCTCCCGGCGAAAAGACCAAGACCCAGTTCTATGCCGATGACCGCGTCTTCTGGGTGGTGCAGTCCGGCCAGATGAAAGTCACCATCGAGGGCCAGGAGCCGTTCATCGCCTCCAAGCACTTTTTGATCCAGGTGCCCAAGCGCCTGCAATACAGCATGGAAGCGGTGGGCAATGAGCCGGCGCTGCGTTTTGAGATGCGCCCCGCCGGCGAGTATCCCGATTATCCGCTCAGCGAAACGCCGACGCCGGTGAAAGGCATGCAGTATATCAAGGCCGTGTATAGCGGCGGCGGCACCTATGACGGAAAGGTCAACGTGCCCTATGTCGATTTTGAAAAGCAGATCGTGCAGGGCGGTGAGAAGCGCAGCGTGTGGCTGCGCGATGACAACAACTACGTCACCATCCTGCGCTCGGCCAAGGGCGTGCCCACACCGGCCGACAATGTGTGGGGCCACTTCCACGCCAACTTCCCGGAAATCTGGCTGATCATCGAAGGCACCCAGCAGTTCTTGGTCGAAGGCGAAAAGCTGGTCACCGTCAGCGACGGCGACCTGGTCGCTGCGCCCACCGGCCGCTGGCACCGCGCCATGCCGTTCAGCGAAGGCCCCTCCACGCGCCTGGCCTATATCCCACGCCCCGACAACCTGCACTGGTATCAGCCGGCGCTGGCGACGGGCGGCGGCAACTGATCTTTCGAAGGAGTCTCGACGTGACGCGCACAACTCTTCTGGCGCTGGCTGTGATGGCCATCACCGCGCCCGCTTTCGCGGCCGACTATCAGGCCAATCTCGGTCCCATGCCGCTGGACGACGAAACCAAGGCGGTGATCGCCGGCCGCGGCGAGGTCACCGCTTCATCGGACGGCAAGACGCTGACGGTGAAGGGCAGCTTCCATGGCCTGCCCTCCAACGCCACCGAGGCGCACATCTTCTCCAGCATCGTGGCTGGTGTGCCGGGCACCAAAGTGCTGGACCTGGACGTCACCAAGTCCACCAGCGGCACGGTCACCGGCAGCTATAGCCTGACGGGCGCGCAGGCCGCCGCGCTTCGCACCGGCAAGCTCTATATCCAGATCAATTCGGAAAAAGCGCCCACCACTTATCCCTGGGGGCCCAAGGGCACCTTGTGGGGCTGGATCTTCCCGGCCCACGAAAGTGTTGGCGCCAACGTGCCGCAGCAGGATCATTGGTTCCTGCCGCAATACGACACGCCGCAACGCTGAACAGCGCGGAACCAGATTCATGAGGACGATGATGCGCAACAAGACTCTTTTGCTGGCGGGCGCCGGCTTTGCCCTGGCCGCTGCGCTGGGCGCCGTGGCGTTCGCACAAGGCGCGGCCGGGCCCTTCACCACTGCCCAGGCCGGCGCCGGCCATCAGCAATACGATGCCAACTGCTCGCCCTGCCACTTGCAGGATCTCGCCGGCACCAATGACGCCCCCGCCTTGGCCGGGCCGGCCTTCATGGGCGCATGGGGCGGACGCACCACCGCCCAGCTCTACAGCAAGATCGCCACCACCATGCCGGCGGGCGCGGGCGGCAGCCTTTCACAACAGCAATATACCGACATCTTGGCCTATATATTGGAGCGCAACGGCGCCCGCGCCGGAACCAGCGCTTTCACACCCGCCACCGCCGTGTCGATCGCCGGAATCGCCACCGGCCGCGCTGCAGCGCCCGCGCGCCCCGCCACCACCGCACAATCTGGCGGCGGCGCGGCAGCCCAAACCAGCGGCCGCCAGGAATCGGCGCCCGCATCCGGCCAGGGGAATGCCCCCGCCCAGGCCGGTGCGGCGCAAAGCAACTTTGCCCGCGCCATGGCTGGTGTGCGCGTGCCCGATCCCGGCTCTTTCACCCTGCCCAGCAAGTTCGGCCTGACCTTGAAGGGCAATATCCAGAACTATCAGCCCGTCACCGAAGCGATGATGGTCAATCCGCCGGACAGCGACTGGCTGATGTACCGGCGCAATTACCAGGGCTGGAGCTACAGCCCGCTCAACCAGATCACCACCGCCAATGCCGGCTCGCTGCAACTCAAATGGATGTGGTCGCTGGAGCAGAACGGCACCCTGGAAGGCACGCCGATCGTCCATAACGGCGTGATGTTCCTGTGGAGTCCGGGCAATACCGTTCAGGCGCTCAATGCCGTGACGGGCGAGCTGATCTGGGAACACCGTCTGGGCCCGGCCCCGCGCCGCCCCGGCCCCGGCCCCTCCACCGAAGAGACCCGCAGCCTGGGCCTGTGGGGCAACAATGTTTACGTCAACACGCCGCAAGGCCATCTCTATGCGCTCGACGCGCGCACCGGCGAGCAGGTGTGGAAGACCCACATCACCGACGAACTGCCCGCGCCCGGCGGCGGCTTTTTCGGCGGCTCCACCGGCGGCATCATCATCATCAAGGGCCGCATCCTGGTCGGCATGACCAATTGCGGCCGCGCCGGCGATAACAATCATTGCTACATCAGCGCCTATGACGCGGCGACCGGCAAGCGCGACTGGAAATTCGTCACCGTCGCCCTCACCGGCCAGAAGGGCGGCAACACCTGGGGCGGCTTGCCGGACAACAAGCGCAAGGGCGGCGAGACCTGGATCGCCGGCACTTATGATCCGGTATTGAACACCACCTATTGGGGCACCGCCCAGGCCAAGCCGTGGCGGCGCGACCTGCGCGGCTCCGGTCATGGCGACACCGACTGGGCCAATTCCACCATCGCGCTCGATCCGGTGACCGGCCAGATGAAGTGGGCCTACAACCACGCGCCCGGCGAGTCGCTGGACCTGGACGAAGTGTTCGAGCGCGTGCTGGTGGATCATGGCAGCGAGCGATCGCTGCTGACCATCGGCAAGGCCGGCATTCTGTGGAAGCTGGACCGCGTCACCGGCAAGTTCATCGCCGCCAAGCAGACCGTCTTCCAGAACGTCTATGAGAATTTCAACGAGAAGACGGGCAAGGTCGTGTACCGCAAGGACATCCGCGACCAGAAGGTGGACCAGTGGCTCGCCTCCTGCCCCGGCCCGGAAGGCGGTCACGACTGGCAGGCCATGAGCTATCACCAGCCGTCCGACGCCATGATCATTCCCCTGTCGCAATCCTGCGTCTTCATGTTGGGCAACGGCTCGCAGACCTATTTCGAGATGCCGGGCAGCGACGGCAATATGGGCCGGCTATCGGCCTATCGCGCCGCCGACCTCAAGCCGCTCTGGAGCTTCCAGCAGCGCGCGCCCTTCCTGACCGGCGTGATCTCGACGGCGGGCAATGTGGCCTTTGTCGGCGATTTCGACCGGGTGTTCCGCGCGGTGGATACCCGCAACGGCAAGACGCTGTGGAAGACCCGGCTGGCCACCACGGTCCAGGGCTATCCGGTGACCTTCAGCATGGACGGCAAGCAGTATGTCGCCGTCACCACGGGCCTGGGCGGCGGCAGCCCGCAGCTCAAGCCCGGCACCATGCTGACGGAAGTTCACCGCCCGCCGCATGGCTATAATATTTTCGTTTTCGGCCTGCCGGACGCCAACTAGGCCATCAAGAGCCGTTTGTGACAGGGGCGCCGCGCCAGCGGCGCCCCTAATCATTTGAAATACAAGGGAGAGTTTGGCACGGACCCGCCCGCTTGACGGCCCATTGGCCGCCATTACAAGCAGGGGCGCAATCTGTGGGGGTTTCCTTGTTGCGCTTTTTCCAGGCCCTGATGCCGCGCGAGGAGAAATTCTTCGCCCTGTTCGACGCCCATGCCCGCACCCTGGTGGACGGCGCCATCGCCCTGCGTGACCTGCTGGAAGGCGGCCCCGGCGTGGCCGAGGCCAGCGCCCGCATCGTCAAGCATGAGAACGAGGCCGATGCCGTGGTGCGCGATGTGCTGATCAGCGTGCGCCGCAGCTTCATCACCCCCTTCGACCGCGGCGACATCAAGGACCTGATTGGCCAGCTCGACGACGCCATCGACCAGATGCAGAAGACCGCCAAGGCCATCACCCTGTTCGAAGTGGACAGCTTTGAACTGCAGATGCGCCAGATGGCCGACATCATCCTGCGCTGCGCCGAACTGACGGTGGAGGCGGTGAGCCTCTTGGGCTCCATGCGCGACAACCAGGCGCGCATCAACGCCATCGCCGAGGAAATCACCCGGCTGGAAGAACAGGCCGACGAGCTCAACGACCAGGGCCTCAAGGCGCTGTACCTCAAGCACCGAAGCGGCGACGCCATGGCCTTCATCGTCGGCAACGAGATCTATGATCACCTGGAAAAGGTGGTGGACCGTTTCGAGGACGTCGCAAACCGCATCAGCGGCATCGTCATCGAGCAAGTCTGATGCTGCTGATCGCGACTCTGATCGCCATCGCCCTGATCTTCGATTTTCTCAACGGGCTGCACGACGCGGCCAATTCCATCGCCACCATCGTTTCCACCCGCGTGCTGTCGCCGCGCTATGCCGTGGCCTGGGCGGCCTTCTTCAACTTCATCGCCTTTGCCGTGTTCGGCCTGCATGTCGCGGCCACCGTCGGCAAGGGCATCGTCGCGCCCAGCATCATCAATGACGCGGTAATCTTCGGGGCGCTGATGGGCGCCATCGTGTGGAACGTGGTGACCTGGCTGGCGGGCATCCCCTCGTCTTCCTCCCATGCCCTGATCGGCGGGCTGGTGGGCGCTGGGCTCTGCAAGGGCGGCTGGAACGCCATCGTCTGGCAGGGAATGGGCAAGACCGCCATGGCCATCGTGCTGTCGCCCGCCACCGGTTTCCTGCTGGCCCTGGTGCTGGTGCTGGCCGTGTCCTGGATGTTTGTGCGGGCCAACCCGCTTTGGGTGGACAAGCTTTTTCGCCATGTGCAGTTCTTCTCGGCCAGCGCCTACAGCCTGGGCCATGGCGGCAATGACGCGCAGAAGACCATGGGCATCATCGCCGCGCTGCTCTACGCGCATGGCCTGGAGGGCGGGGAATTCCATGTCCCCTTCTGGGTGGTGATGTCCTGCCAGGCGGCGATGGCGCTGGGCACCCTGTTCGGCGGCTGGCGCATCGTGCGCACCATGGGCTCGCGCATTACTCACCTGACGCCGATGCAGGGAAGCTGCGCCGAGACCGCCGGCGCCTTGACCCTGTTCGGCGCCACCTGGCTGGGCATACCGGTCTCGACAACCCATACCATCACTGGCGCCATTATCGGCGTGGGCGCGGCGCGCCGCGTCTCGGCGGTGCGCTGGAACGTGGCCAAGGACATTGTCGTGGCCTGGATCGTGACCATGCCCGCCGCCGGCCTGATCGGCGCGGTGTTCTACCTGATCGCCGCCGCCTTCCTTTGAAAGGTTAATGCGGCGATTTGGGCCGTAGGCGGATGAATCATACAATGCGCCCGACGAATCAGCGGGGTTGCGTTGAAGGGCGAGGCTCTCTTTCGCGAGCATGGCAAGCAGGTGGCAACCTTGTGCTGGCGCGCGCGCCCCGTTCTGGAAGTGCTGTTGATCACCTCCCTCAATTCCAAGCGCTGGATCATTCCCAAGGGCTGGCCCGAAGCCGACCTGACCGCCGCCGACAGCGCCGCCCGCGAGGCCTTTGAGGAGGCCGGCATCGTCGGCAGGATCAGCGCCAGGCCGATCGGCGCCTATCATTATCTGAAGGAAAAGAAGGACGGCACCGGCCTGCCCTGCAGCGTGGATGTGTTCGCCCTGGCCGTCACCAAGCAGCTGAATGAGTATCCGGAAAAAGGCGCGCGCACCCTGGCCTGGGTGCCGCTGGACCAGGCGATCAAACAGGTGGGCGAGCTGGGCCTGCGCCCGCTGCTGAAGGAATTCCGCGCCAAGCATGCGCCGCAAAAGCGCAGCGTGCCGGCCCGCAAGCTGGCCTAGTCGTTTACCAGATCCAACGGATAGAAAGGCCGCGTCACCTTGGTGAAGGGGATGCGCCGCATGTTCACGCAAGTCGGACCCGGCGTGTCGGCCAGGAAGATGCGCGCCGCGATGGGCTCGTAGGAGCAGCGGAAATGCGCCGGTGAGCGCACGAACACCAGGGCGGCGCTTTCCGGGTTGAGGCCCACCGATTTGTGGATACCCACATCCCATTCGAAATGGGCGATGGAACGCAGGTTCAGGCGGATGGAGCCGATGGCCAGCACCACCGTCAATCCCATCTCGCCCATCATGCCGTTATAGCCGGGCCCTTCCAGCAGATAGGTACCGTCGCTGATCACTTTCACCGTGCCGGTCACGGTGAGCGGATCGCCCAGACCGGACCGCCGGTGGCCGACCTTCAAGGTGATGGTCTTGCCCACACCAGCCTTGGCCGCCTCGGCCGCAGCCTGCGCATCGGCGATGGTGCAGATGGAAATGCGGTCAGCCCTGTCGGCGCCCGCCTTCAGCAGCGCCGCCAGCACCGCGGTGGAATCGCCCGCGCCGCCGCCGGACGGCGAATCTCCGGCATCGCTGACCACGGTGACGCCAGGTGACGACAGGCCGATGCGGATGGTTTCCTCCAGCGCCATGACGTCGGGCTCGAACTCCTTGCGCCGGTCCCAGGCCATCTTGGCCAGCTTGTCGGCCGCTGCCTGCGCCGCGTCTTTACTTTCCGCGCATACCAGCGCGGCAAAGCCCAGGTCAGGCGTATCAATCCAGGGCTGCACCGGAAACAGCGAGACATGCAGCACCTCGCCCCGCGCTTCCATGGCGCGGCCTTCGGCGACGATGTCGGACAGGGGCGGCACGCCGGTGCGCGCGGTGTCGGGGCTGAGCACCATGTGGCGCTTGGACAGCGCCATTACCGGCTTCACCTTGCCGCCCAACCAGTCCACCAGCAGCTTTGCGGCGCGATAGCCCGTCTCATACATGTCGATATGGGGAAATTCCCGATAGGCGATATAGGCGACATCCGGCTGGATCATGGCCTGGGTGATATGGCCATGCAGATCGAGCGACACGGCGATGGGCGTGCCGGGCACCACTTCGCGCACCCGCCGCACGATCTCCGATTCCGCATCCGGCTCATCTTCCACGATCATGGCGCCGTGCAGCGCCAGGAACACGCCGTCCACCGGGCCTCCATCTTTTATGGCCGCCTTCAACCGCTCCACGATCTCGTTCATGAAATAGTCGAAGGCCTTGCGCTCCACCGTGCCCGACGCCATCGCCATGGTGGCCAGCAGCGGCACCGGCGTGGCGCCGGCTTCTTTTAAAGCGTCCAGCGCGCCCGGGATTTCCAGCCGGCCATTGCCGAAGGCGGTGAGAATCGCCTCGCCGCGATGCAGATACTGTTCGGTGAAGGTTTCGATCGTGGTGGTAAAGGGAACGAAACTGTTGGTTTCCTGCTTGTACTCGGCGATGGCGATGCGCATGGCGTCTCCTATCGGACTTGGCGGCCCGGAATGGCCGCCAGAAGGGCCTTGGTATAATCGCTGGAGGGGCGGGCGAAGATGTCGCGCGTGGGGCCGGTTTCCACGATCTTGCCATGGCGCATCACCATCACCCGGTGGCACACCTGGGCCGCCACCCGCATGTCATGGGTGATGAACAGCATGGCGAGATTCATCTGCTGACGCACATCGTCCAGCAATTGCAGCACCTGGGCCTGCACCGTCACGTCCAGCGCCGAGACCGGCTCGTCGGCGATCAGCACATCAGGCTTGAGCATCAGCGCACGGGCCAGGCCGATGCGCTGGCGCTGGCCGCCGGAAAATTCATGCGGCAGCCGGTTCATGGTTTCGGGGTTCAGCCCCACCAGCCGCAATATATCGGCGGCACGGGCGCGCGCCTCTTTGGGGTCTTCGCCATAGATGCGCGGGCCGATGGTCAGGATGTCGCCGATGGTCTGGCGCGGATTGAGCGAGGAAAAAGGGTCCTGGAACACCATCTGGATGCGCCGGCGCAGGGGCCCAAGCTCGCCCGGCTTCATATGGGCGATGTCGGCGCCGTCCAGCAGCACTTCGCCGGCGTCCGGGTCCAGCAAACGGATGATGCAACGCGCCAGGGTGGACTTGCCGCTGCCGGACTCGCCCACAATGCCCAGGGTCTCGCCCCGGCTGAGGGTGAGCGAGACATTGTCCACCGCCGTGTTGACCTTGCCGGGCGCGAACATGCCGCCACGGCGGAAGCGCTTGGTCAATTTGTTGACCTGCACCAGCGGCCGGACGTCGGGCGGCGGCGGCAACTGGCTTTCGCCGCGCGGCACCGCCGCGATCAAGGCGCGGGTATAGGAATGGGAAGGATTGCCCAGCACCTCAGCGACCGTGCCGCTTTCCAGCACCCGGCCATGGCGCATCACCGCCACCGAATCGGCCATGTCGGCCACCACCCCGAAATCATGGGTGATGAACAGCACGCTCATTTCCCGCTCGGCCTGGATGCGCTTGATCAGCTTGAGGATCTGCGCCTGGGTGGTGACGTCCAAGGCCGTGGTCGGCTCGTCGGCGATCAGAAGCTGCGGCGACAAGGACAGCGCCATGGCGATCATCACCCGCTGGCGCTGGCCGCCGGACAATTGGTGCGGATAGGACTTGAGCAGGCTTTCAATATCTTTCAGCCCCATCTCACCCAACAGCGCGCCGGCCTGTTTCAGCGCTTCGGCTTCGGAGATGGCGCGATGGGCGCGGATCTGCTCGGTGACTTGGCGGCCGATCGCCACCACCGGGTTCAGCGCCGCCATCGGGTCCTGGAAGATCATGGCGATGTCGCGGCCGCGCCGCTTGCGCATCGCGCCCGGCGGCTCCTTGAGCAGGTCAACGCCGTCGAACAGGATCTGTCCGCCTGCTGCCGTCACCCCGCGCGGCAGAAGTCCCATGATGGCATGCGCCGTCAGCGACTTGCCGGAGCCGGATTCGCCCACGATGCAGACGATCTGGTTGCGCCCCACCTCCAGGCTGACATCGTCCACCGCCTTGGGCCGGTCGGCGCCGGGCGGCAGCGCCACCGTCAGATTCTGGATCGAAACCAGGCCCATCAGCGCCCCCGCCGGGGATTGAGGGCGTCGTTCAGCCCGTCGCCCATGAAATTCAGCGCCAGCACCGTGATCATGATGGAAATGCCGGGCAAGGTGGTGGTCCACCACGCCACCCACATGGCCGAGCGCGCCCCGCCGATCATGCTGCCCCAGCTCAGGAGATTGGGATCGCCCAGGCCCAGGAAGCTCAACGCCGATTCCGCGAGAATCGCGTTGCCCACCATCATGGAGCTGATCACCACGATGGGCGGCAAGGCGTTGGGCAGGATCTGGGTGAGGATGATGCGGGTGTCGCGCATGCCAAGGGTGCGCGCGGCTTCGACGAATTCCCGGGAACGCAGGGTGAGAAACTCGCCGCGCACCACCCGCGCCACCTGGGGCCAGGAAATCAGGGCAATGCCGATCACCGCCGATGTCAGGCTGGGCTGCAGGAACGCCACCAGCACCATCAACAGCACAAAGGCCGGGATGATCTGGAAGAATTCGGTGACGCGCATCAACAGGTCGTCCACCACCCCGCCATAATAGCCGGCAACGGCGCCGAACAGGATGCCGACACCTGTGGCGACCAGGGTGGCGGAAATGCCCACCAGCAGCGAGACGCGCGCGCCATAGGCCAGGCCGATCATCATGTTGCGGCCCAAGACGTCGCTTCCCGCCGGCAGGCCGGGCGAGCCCGGCGCCAAGAGAGGCATGCCGACAATGGCGAACGGCCCGCGCGCGAACAGCAGCGGGGCGGCCAGCGCGATGATCACAATGGCCAGGAACACCACAAAACCGACAGCCGCGGTGGGGCGGGAAAAAAAGCGGCGCGCAAAACTCATTGGCCCAGCTCCACGCGCGGATCGGCGAGGGAATAGGCGATGTCAGTGACCAGGTTGAACAGGCTGACCAGGATGGCGGTGACGATGAAGATGCCCAGCAGCAGCGGATTGTCGCGGCTGGAGACCGCTTCATAGGCCAAGGTTCCCACCCCGGGCCAACTGAAGACATTCTCCACCAGCACATTGCCGCCGACCAGAATCGAAGCTTGGAGGCCGGCAAAGGTGATCAGCGGGATCAGCGCATTGCGCAGGATATGACGGCGCGCCACCTGGCGTTCACTGATGCCCTTGGCGCGCGCCGTCTTGACGAAATCCTGGTCGGCCACCTCGATCATCGCGGTGCGGGTCAGGCGCGCGTAACTGGCCATGAAATACAGCGCCAGGGTCGTGCCCGGCAGCAGGATATGCAACGCGACGTCCGCCACCCGCGCCAGGCCGGTGTAATCGGCGCCCATGGTCTCGATGCCGAAGGGCGGCAGCCATCCCAGCCACACCGCGAAAACCAGCATCATCATCATGCCCAGCCAGAATTGCGGCACCGAATAGAAGAACATGGACAGGATGGTGTTGGCGTTGTCGAGGAATGAGCCGGGCCGCCGCGCCGCCAGGCTGCCCAGCCAGATGCCGCCCACCGCCGCCAAGACCAGCGCGAACGCATCCAGCAACAGGGTGTTGGGCAGCCGCTCCATGATGATGCCAAACACCGGCTGGCTGCGCACATAGGACATGCCCAGATCGCCATGCGCCACCGCATTGACATATTTCCAGAGCTGCACCGGCACCGGCTGATCCAAGCCATATTCGGCGCGCAGGCTCTTCATATAGGCTTCGTCGGCATAGCCGGACTGGCCCGCCATCACCGTGGCGACATCGCCCGGCGCCAGGCGGATCAGGAAAAAGCTCAGCAGCACCACCGCAATGGCGACCAGCACCGTCTTGACCAGGCGCATGAAGATGTAATGGAGCTTCATGCCAGCGTAACCGGGCCAAGGCCGTCGCTGGGACCATTGGGCCCGCGTATCACATTCTTCAGCCGCTTGTTGTGGTAGAACAGGGGCAAGCGGTCGAACAGCCACAGCATGGCAACATCGCGCGACAGGATATGCTGCAGCTTGCTGTAACAGGCCTGCGCTTCCTCACGGCTCACCGCCACGGCGGCCTGGGCGAACAGCCTGTCCACCTCCGGATTGACGTAGCCCTGCAGGTTGGTCAGCGGCACACCCTTGCGAATGTTCGACGACAGATAAAAGCGCGCCGTGCCGATCGCCGGATCGCCAAACTCGCCATAGGAATTGGTGTCGGTGTCGAATTCCCAGTTGCCGCTGCGCCGGCTCTGGGTGGGCCAGTCCGTGGCTTCCAGATTCGCCATCAGGCCCACTTCGGCCAGGCATTGCTTGACGTAATGGCTGATGCGCGTCCAGGCGCCGCCGCCATCGGGGGTCATCATGATGCCGAAGCGGTGCCGCACGCCATCGGGACCGGCCTTGCAGCCCATCTCGTCCAGCAGCGCGCGGGCGCGCGCCGGATCGTAAGGATATTTGACCAGCGCCTTTTCGTCATAATAGGGCACAGTGGACGGGATCGGACCGTGCGCCACCTTGCCTTCCCCGTAATTGATCGCCTTGACCAGGAATTCGCGGTCTATGGCATGCAGGAAGGCGGCGCGGGCGCGGCGGTCGTTGAACGGCCAGCGTCGCATATTGGCTTCCATCACGCTGATCTCGGCGGTGCCGTTATAGGCGTCGCTGCGGGTCACAATATTGGGATGGGCGCTGAGCCGCGAGGACACCACCGTGTCGATATCGTCGGCCATGGCGATGTCCACCGCGCCCGTCTCCATCGCCACCAAGCGCTGCTCCGGCGTGGAGCAGAGGCGGAAATAGACGCCGTCCATGCCGGGCTGGCCCTTGCGCCAGTAATGGTCGTTGCGCGCCAGGTGGATATATTCGCCGCGCTTCCAGTTCGCGAACTTGAACGGCCCGGTGCCGATGGGCTTGAAGTTGTAGGGATTGGTGCGGAAATTGGTGCCCTTATAGATATGCGCCGGCATCATCGGCGCGTTGGACGCCATGAAAGAAATTAGGAAGGCGTTGACCGGCTTCTTCAGCTTGAACTGGATCGTATAGTCGTCCGGCATGACGATGCTGGCGATCTGGCCGAAGGCGGCGCGGCTGCGCGTATTGATCTGGGGCAGCATGGTGCCGCAACTGAACGCCACATCTCGGGCGGTGAATTTCACCCCATCATGCCAGGTCACGTCGTTGCGCAGATGGAAGGTATAGGTCAGTCCGTCCGGCGACATTGCAAAGCTGCGCGCCAGGTTGGGATGCGGCTTGAACTGCCAGTCAAACAGCAGCAGAGACTCATTAATGTTGCCGCATATCTCCTGCATGATCCGCGTGTTCAGAAGCGGATAATTCAGGTGCGCGGGCTCGGCCGGCATCATGGCGTTGATGACGCGGCTGTTGTTGGGTGCGGACCAGGCCTGCGCCGGAAAGGCAAGCAGGCCCGCCGCTCCCAGAACAACCCGGCGATCCACAGGCATCAGCCGCCTGCCGACATCTTGTCCAGCGGGAACACCGGCCGGCGCAGCTTGGTGTAAGGCAGCCGAGTGATGTCGGAGGTGCAGGGACCGGAGGTGTTGACGGTATATTCGCCCACCGCGATCTTGCCCCAGACGACGCGGTGACCCACCGCCGCCTTGATGCCGATGATGCTGAGCTCTTCGGGATTGATGCCCTGGCTGCGCCATTGGCCGAGGTCAAAGGGCGGCAGCTTCTTGGTGCTCAGCAGGATGGTCAGGCCGCGATGGCGCACCACCGCGCAAGGTCCCATATGGATGATCTTGCCCAGCGAACCGACCAGGTGAGAATTCTTGTCTTCCAGTTCGAACACCCCGTCGCTGCGCGAAAGCAGTTCCACTTCCAGGGTAACGGGCCCCGGATCCAGCGGACTGCCCTTGCCGCCGATGGGCAGGGTGATCTTGCCGCCGATCGGGACATTCTGCAGCGCCTGCACGCTCTCGGGATCGTTGATGGCGACACCGGCATTTTCGATGTCGTATTTCAGCAGCGCCCGCATCACATCAGTGCCGTCGCCCGGGGCGCCGCCGCCGATATTGTCGGACGGCTCCACCAGCAGCAACGGCCCCTTGCCGCCGAACTTGTAATTGCTGTCCTTGAACTCGCGCACCACCGTATCGAGGTCATGCTGCTTGGGAATGCCGTCTTCACGCAGGTCCCAGGCGATCTGGCCCAGCTCGCGCAAGCCTTCCTGCGCCGCGGCTTCGTCGCCTTCGGTGATGATGCTGAAGGCCACACCAGCATAGGGCACGTCGGAAAAGGCATAGCCGCCGACAATATTCACCGCCAGCACGCCCGGAATGGTCTTTTCCATCCGCCGCGCGGCGTCTTCCAGCGCCCGCATCGGCCCGTCGCGGGTGCCGGTGCCGGTGGGCGGCCACACGATCGGCGTCACCATCACCAGATGCTTGGGCCGCACGCCGCTCTTGAGGCAACGCGCCAGCAACTCCGTCGCCAGCACCGCGCTGTCGAACTGGTCGGTGTGCGGGCACTCGCGATAAAAGATCATGCCGTCCGATAACGCGCCCATGCGCGGCGTCAGGGTGCCATGCAGGTCCCCCACGCAATACATCGGCAGATTTTCCGCCCCCGGCGTGGCGCGGATGCGCGCCATCAGCTCGCCTTCGGGATCGTCGCATTCGCTGGTGACCATGGCGCCATGCAGCGACAGGTGAATGGCGTCCAGCCCTTCGGCCAACGCCTTTTCCAGCACCGGCTTCACTTCGCTCCAGAACTGCTCGAACACGGCATGGTCCACGGTGGCGTCGGCGCCGCCGGTGTAGATGGCGCTGGGCACAACCTCCCACCCCTCGCGTTCGGCGATGCTGAGAAAGCCGTCAATCTGCGAGGCATCGCCCCGCCGGGCGGTGATTTCCTTGCCACGATGGATGACAAAACCCTCCAGGCCGGTCATGCCGCCGGTGAAGGAATGGGTTTCGTGAAAAATGCCTGCGACTAGAACCCTGGTCATGCTGCGCCCCTAAAACCGGCGAAACTTTCGGCGGTTTTTGACGCCGCTGCAAGCGCTGCCGCGCCGCACCATTGGCGTATACGGGCTTTCGAGGCACCATGGGTGCGGGCGGGAACTGATTTGCTGATCCTCAAACTGACCATCGTGCCGCTGGCCTTGTTGCTGTTCGGCATCATCGAGCGGCGGCATGGCCCGCGCGTGGCCGGCTGGCTATCGGGATTTCCCATCGTCGGCGGGCCACTGTTGCTGTTCCTCACCCTGGACCAGGGAGCCACCTTCGGCAGCCAGGCGGCGCTGGGCGCCTATTTCGGGCTGGTGCCCTGGCTCGCCTTCACCATGACCTATGCCTGGTGCTCGCGCGTCCTGAAATGGTTCTGGTGTGCCCTGATCAGTTTTTCGATGTGGGGGGCGGTGGCGTTGCTGTCGGTGGCGATGCAGGACGGGCCGCGCTGGCTGGAGATCCTGCCTTTCGCCGCCTTCATCGCCGCCCAATTCTGTTTCCCGCGCGGCGAGCCGTCGGACGAGGAGCGCGAGCATGTCTGGTGGGGCATGCCGGCGCGCATGATCGCGGGCGCGACGTTGACCCTGGTGATCACCCAATTCTCGGCGGCGCTGGGCAGTCACTGGTCGGGCCTGTTTACGACCTTCCCGGTGATGGGCTCGATCATCGCCATTTCCAGCCACCTGCAATATGGCCGCCATGCCGTGCAGGAAGCGGTGGCGGGCCTGTCCATGGGGCTGGCCTCCGTCGGCGTGTTCTGCTTCGGCCTTTATTTCCTGCTGGGCATCACCGGCGTCTGGGCGGCGTTCGGGCTGGCGGTGCTGGCCTGCACCACCGCCCATGCCCTGACCTGGCTGCTGTTCAAGCAGAAGAACGCCTAGGAAATGTCCTTCGCCGCGTCCTTCACCGCCGCCAGGGTGGTGTCGATCACCGCATCGTCATGGGCAAAGGAGACGAACCAGGCGCCGCGTTCCAGGACGCGCACGCCGCGCTTGAGCAGCGCATGGGCGAATTTCACATACTGCGCCTTGTCGGTTTTCAAGAGGTCGCGATAATTTTTCGCCGGCGCGTCCAGGCCGAAGCCGACATGGAACATCAGCTCAAAGCCGGTGACCTGGGCCTTGAGCCCCGCCCCTTTCAAGATATCGCGGATGCCGTCGCGCAGCCGCACGCCGCGCTTTGAGGTGCTTTCATAGCCTTCCGGCGTCAGCGCCTTTTGCGTCGCCACCATCGCCGCCATGGTAACGGGCTGGGCATTGAAAGTGCCGCCATGCAGCACCCCGCCGGTGACGAACAAGTCCAAAAGATCGGCGCGGCCCACCAGGGCCGCCACCGGAAAACCATTGGCCACCGCCTTGGCGACCAGCGACAGATCGGGCGTGACGCCGAACCGTGCCTGCGCGCCGCTGCGGCCCAAACGGAAGCCGGTGATCACTTCGTCAAAGATCAGGATGGCGCCGTGCTTGGCGCAAGCGGCCTTCGCGCCTTCCAGATACCCGGCGGCGGGCGAGATGGCGCCCTGGTTGCACATGGCCGGCTCCATGATCACGCCGGCGATATCGCCCTTGGCCAACCGCGCTTCCAGCTTGCCCAGATCATTCCAGCCGATCACATCAAGACCGGCGGCATCAATGGGATCCTGTCCCACGCTGCCTTGCACCAGCACCGGCGCGTCTTCCGGCCCGGCCGCATTCTGCGCCGGCGCGGTGGACCACAGGATATTGTCGAACCAGCCATGATAATGGCCTTCGAACTTCAATATGACGCGCTTGCCGGTGGCGGCGCGCGCCAGGCGGAAGGCGGCCTGGGCCACTTCCGAACCCGATGAGCCGAAGCGCAAGCGCTGGGCCGAAGGAATCCGCTCGCACAGAATCTTGGCGGCTTCAAATTCGATCTCCGACTGGCCGGCATAGAGAATGCCCTTGTCCACCTGGTCCTTGACCGCCTGCTGCACGCCCTCCGGCGAATGACCCAGGATCATCGCGCCCATGCCGCAGTAATAATCAATCAGCTTGTTGCCATCGACGTCGATCAGATACGGCCCCTCGCCGCGCTCAAACACCAGCGGGCCACCCGCCATGCCGATGCGGAAGTTGCTGTTGATGCCGCCGGCGATGTGCTGGGCGTTCTCTTTGATCAGCGCCGCGGAGCGGTCGAAAGACAATGACATGCTGGTCCCCTGATGATCTTGTTATGTGCTGGTTTGAGCCTATTCCGCCGGGCCTTTGGGGGCAAATTGACAAAGCCCCGCAGGGGCCGGAAGCTTGTCGAAAAAGGGGCGGACATCATGCGACATATGACCATTGCGCTGCTGGGCGCTGCGTTGCTGAACCTGTCGCCGGCGCTTGGCGCCGATTACTTCCCACCCAAAGGCGATCAATGGGCCACCCGCACCCCCGCCCAGGAAAAGCTGGACCCCGCGAAGCTGAAAGCGGCGATCGACTACGCCATTTCCGCTGAGCTGACCTATCCGCCCGAGCTGGCCAAAGTGGCCGACATCCGCGACCTGCGCGTTTCGGTGCCGCTGAAATATGCCAACGAGCCTTTCAACAGCCCCATCGGGCCGCTGAAGGCCCATGCCCCCGCCAACGGCATCATCATCCGCCACGGCTATATCGTGGCCGAATGGGGCAAGACCCGCGATGTGGACATGACCTTCTCGGTGACCAAGACTTTCTTGTCGTCCACCGCTGGCGTCGCCTTCGACAAGGGAATGATCAAGAACGTCAACGATCGGGTGATCGACTATGTGAAGCCCACACCGGATTTCACCCTGCCGCACAACCAGCCCGTCACCTGGAACGACATGCTGCGCCAGCAATCGGGCTGGATCGGCACCATGTGGGGCAAGCCCTGGTGGGCGGACCGCCCCGATGCCGGCAAGCCCTACAGCGAGCTGGTCAAGGGCCCGCCGCCGGTGGGCAAGGCGTGGAAATACAATGACGTGCGGGTGAACGCCCTGGCGCTGGCCCTGACCCATTTGTGGAAGCGCCCGTTGCCCGAAGTGCTCAAGGAACATATCGCCGATCCCATCGGCATGTCGGATACCTGGCACTGGGAAGGCTATGACAATGCCTTCACCCAGATTGACGGCAAGCGCATCAAGGTGGTCAGCGGCGGCGGCCATTGGGGCGCCGGCATGTTCATTTCGGCGCGCGACCAGGCGCGGCTTGGTTTGCTGGGCCTCAACAAGGGCAAGTGGGGCGGCAAAACGGTTCTGTCCGACAAATGGGTGGCGATGGCGCGCACCCCCACCGGCACCAATCCCGGCTATGGCTTCTGCAACTGGTATCTGAACACCGGCAAGCAGCGCTATCCGGCGGCGCGCGAGGACAGCCTTTCTTATAACGGCGACGGGGCCAACATCATCTTCGTGGACTATCAGCATGACATCGTGGCGGTGGTGCGCTGGATCGACGGCGACAAGATGAAGGAGTTCGTGCGCCTGTTGATCGCGGCCACGGGCGAACCGGCGCCGTAACACAATGCATCTGACCCGCCGCGCGACGATTGCCGCCGGATTGGCCTTCGCCACCGGCGCGCGCGCGGAGGGCAAGCGCATCGTCACGGTCGTGGGATCGGGCGCGGCTGGCGTGGCGCAGGCGGGCGATGCGGCGCTCGCCACCAAACTCGACCAGCCTTATGGCGTGTGCATCGGCCCGGACGGCGCATTGTATTGGGCCGATTTCGGCAGCAATCGCGTGCTGAAACTGAAGTCCGGCAAAGTTTCCGTGGTGGCCGGTAATGGCGTGAAAGGCCATACCGGCGATGGCGGCAAGGCGGCTGACGCCCAGCTCAGCGCCCCGCATGAAGTGCGCTTCGACAAAGGCGGCAACATGCTGGTGGCGGAACGCGATGCTCATGTCATCCGCAGGATCGCGCGGCGCACAGGTATCATTTCCACTTTTGCCGGTACCGGCGCGCCGGGCTTTGGCGGCGATGGCGGCCCCGCCATAGCGGCACAACTGAAACAGCCGCACAGCATCGCGCTGGACCGCGCCGATAATCTTTATATCTGCGACATCCAGAACAACCGGGTGCGCCGCCGCGATGCCAGGACCGGCATCCTCACCACCTTCGCCGGCAATGGCGATATCGCCGACACGCCAGACACCGCGTCATTGAACGCACCGCTGCACGGACCGCGCTCGATCGACAGCGCGCCGGACGGGACGATGTATCTGATCCTGCGCGAGGGAAACAAAGTCTTCGCGCTGGATCCGCGCACCCAGACGCTCACGCGCATCGCCGGCACCGGCGCAAAAGGCTATCGCGGCGATGGCGGGCCGGCGCGCGATGCCGTCTGGAACGGGCCCAAGGGCATCGCCTATGCGCCGGACGGCAGTCTTTATATCGCAGACACCGAGAACCATGTGATCCGCCGCGTGTCGCTGCGCGATGGCACGGTCTCAACCGTGGCAGGCACCGGCGCACGCGGCGACGGGCCGGACGGCGATCCCTTGCAATGCGCGCTGGCGCGGCCGCATGGATTGTTCGTCCATGCCGGCCTGCTCTACATCGGCGATTCCGAGAACCACCGCATCCGCGCCCTGACTATTTAATATCAAGCTCTATTTGATATTCAGGAACGGCAGGACGTTGCCCGGCACCATGGTGGTGGGCAGCACACCATTCCACTTCTCGGACGCCACCAGGGTCGGCAGGTTGGGATTGTTGCGCAAGGCATCGCCGCGGGCCTGGATGGCGCCGGCTTCGGCCTTGCCCTGCACCTCGATCTGGTGCGCCTTGGCGTCCGATGCGGCCTTCACTTCATAGGCGGATGCGTCGGCGTCGATGATGCGCTTCTGCTTGTCGGCTTCGGCCTGCTGCTGCTTGACGATGGCCTGCATTCTGAGTTCGACCGCGCTCTCATATTGCTGCGAGAAGGTAATATCCTGGATCTGCACGCTGTCGATCACCACCGGCCCGCTCACGGACTTGCGGATCGCTCCAAAAACCTCGGCATTCAGAAGTGTACGCTTCTGAATGGCATCGGCGGCGTCGAACTGACCGAAGACGGTCTTGAGCTGATCATAGGCTCGCGAAATGATGACGCGCTGTTTCATGTTGGCCAATGAGCCAAACTGCGCATAGACGGCGGAGGCGTCGGTGACATGGAAGTTGATCGCCATGGCGATGGTCGCCGGCTGCTGGTCGCGCGAATAGGTTTCCAGCCTGTTGTCGCCGGCCTCGGACTTCTCAAAAGCTTCCTTCTGGATCTGGACGGAAATCTTCTCGACGCTGTTGATGATCGGAATCTTGAAATGCAGCCCGGGGCCGGCCTCGCCGACAATCTTGCCCAGGCGCAGGATGACGCCGCGCTCGCCTTCATCGATCGTGTAGGAGGACGAAAACAGGATCACCAGCAGCGCGATGACGCCCATGCCTGCGCCCACCGCGCCCTTCGGCAGCTTGTCGAAATCCACATTCATGTTCGGCAGTTTTCCGCCGCCGCCACCGCCGCTCGACACGTTCCAGGGACTACTCATGAGGATTATCCTTGTCTTGGAAATGGCAGGCGAACGGCACCATGGTGGGCCCAATAGCCCGCGCCATTCAACAATGCCGGTGTGACGGAATGGAACAACAGCCTTGCGGCCATTTGTCCGTCCGTCCGTGTCAAAACTAAGGCGCTGTCAGGCCAGGCTGGTCTTGTACAGCGCGCTCAGATTCGCCCAGGCGCGCTCGGCCTCGGCCTCGTGATAGGCCGCCCCGCCCTTCACGCACCAGCCGTGATTGGCCTGGTAGACATCCACGGTCGCCGTCTTGCCGGCGGCGGCGAAGGCGGCCTTGAGCTGGTCCTTCATGGCGGGCGCCTGCGCATCGTCATTCTGGGCATGGCACACCAGATAGGCGGCATTGGTCTTGGAGATCAGCAGATGCGGGCTGTCCGGCTTGTCGCTCACCAGCCCATTGCCGCCATGAAAGCTGCCGACGGCGGCAACGCGGCCGGGCACGGCGGCGGCAGTGCGGAACGACAATGTCCCGCCCATGCAATAGCCCTGCACACCGACCTTGCGGGTCTTGGATGTCTGGGGCTGGGCATCGAGGAACGCCAGATAGGCCACGGCGTCGCTATCAATGCCGTCATTGGTCATGGCGCCGCGATAGCCCATCAGCCTGGCGCGCTGCTCGGGATTGCCGAAGTCGAAATTGTCGCCGATCACCGGCGCCTTGGCCGAGCGGTAGAAGGGATTGGGCACCAGCACGACATAGCCCTGGCTCGCCAGGCGGCGGCCCATGTCGCGGAAGGCGGGGCGCAGGCCCATGATGTCGGGCCACATCAGCACGGCCGCATAAGTGCCCTTGGCCATGGGCGTGAACAGCACCGCATCGCACATGCCATCGGCGGTTTTCACCGTGACGTCTTTTTCCAACACGTTGGACTGGGCCAGCGCCGGATTGGCGGCGACACCCGCGGCGGCCACGGTCATGGCGGCAAAGCCGCGCCGCGAAAGACGGGAATCAGTGACCAGGCCGGGGTGAATGAACTCGTCGCACATGCTGAGCCTCCGTCGCGTTGGGCGGCCAAGCAGATGCGCCGGTCCGGAAACTGTCAAGCGCAGGAAGATGGGGTTGGCGGCATTGCTGGAGCCATTTTCTTCGCCGCAGGCGAAGAAAATGGCGCACCCGAAAGGATTCGAACCTCTGACCCCCAGATTCGTAGTCTGGTGCTCTATCCAGCTGAGCTACGGGTGCGTTTTGAGGGCGCGAACCTATTGGGGTGCCTTTCCAAAGGCAAGGCCGGGCGCCGTCCCCCTGCGGTATCTGCGGCACACCCCCCGATTTCCGCTCAAGTCCCCGTGAAACGTGCAGATTTCCACCCCAAGCGACGTTGTGCTCCCTTGTCGCCCCCCGCCCCGGTGGTTAAGACTGACGGCCAAGGTCCGCCAGCCTCAAAAGGCGCGGACGGGGTTGGGTTTTGGCGCCATTCTCCAAGGTCGGCCGGTGGGGGCCGGGCAGTGGCGCCGGGCAGCGGAGAGCATAATGAGGGGAATTTCAGCACAGCACGGGCTCAAAAAGGGCCTGTTTCTGGCGTTTGCGCTGACAGCCGGTCTCAGTCTGGCCGCCTGTTCGGATATCGACAACATGTTCGGCGACGACACGTCCGCCGACGCCTTTCCGCCCAGCGCCGCCGATGCCGCCCCGCCCAGTGCCGCCTTTGCGGGCCCCGTCACCCCCGGCGCCGCTCCGGTCGCCACCATTACCCCGGTGACCATCGACGGGGGCTCCGATACCGGCACCGCCGTCAACAAGACCATCCAGTCCATCCGCGGCCAGGTGGCCGGCCTGCAGCAGAAGCTGTCCGCCAATTCGGCCCGTCTGGCCGATCTGCGCAACCAGAGCGCCGGCGCCGCCGGCGCTTACCAGGAATCCAAGGCCCGCATCACCACCCGCCTGCAGGTGGGCACCACCCGCGGCAATCCCGAACTCGTGTCGGAATGGAATGCCGCCCAGGGCCAGCTCGATGCCCTGTCGGCCAATGTCAATTCGCTGAACGCGCTGGGCACCGACGTCACCAATGACAGCTCCACCGCCCATTATGCGCTGGACCAGATCGGCGCCACCTTCAACGTGTCGGGTGCCGTGGACGAAGATCACCGCCAGTTGCGCCTTCTGGAAGACCAGACCAGCCAGACCATCGTGATGATCGACCGCCTGCTGCGCGAAGTGGCGGACGGCATCCAGCGCCAGACCGCCTATGTCGGCACCGAACGCTCCAACCTCACCACCCTGGCCGCCGCGATCAAGAGCGGCGACTTTTACGGCGGCGGCGTGATCGGCTCGATGGGCGGCGGCCCCGCGGTTTCGACGGCCGGCACCCCGCTGGTGGTGGTCAAGTTCGACCATCCCGATGTGGACTATCAGCAGATCCTCTATGCCGCGCTGAACCAGGCGCTGCAGAACCGTCCCGGCGCCAATTTCCAGGTGGTGGCGGTATCCCCCACCCGCGGCACGGCCGCCTCGGTGCAGATCGCCCAGTCCACCGCCCGCCGCCATGCCCAGGACGTGATGCGCTCCATGACCGACATGGGCGTGCCCGCAACCCGCCTGGCCGTGGTCTCGACCACCGATCCGGGCGCGACCGTGAGCGAAGTGCGCGTCTTCGTGCGCTAATCCAGCCAATCGCCGAAATCGAAAAGCCCCGCTGCCCGCAGCGGGGTTTTTCATTTGTGCACGGTGCAAAGGCGCATACCATCGCCCCGAGACTGCTCTGTTGAGGTTGCGATGAGGTTTTTCAACACCGGTGTGAAGGCGTTTGTCGCCGCCGCGATGATCGCGTCGGCGCTTCCCGCCCACGCCCAGGTAACCGAGACCGTCGCCAAGCGTCACATGATCGCCGCCGCCAATCCCCATGCCGCGCAAGCGGGCCTTGCGATGATGCGCGCCGGCGGCAGCGCGGTGGATGCCGCCATCGCCACCCAGATGGTGCTGGGACTGGTGGAGCCGGAATCCTCAGGCATCGGCGGCGGCGCCTTCATGCTGGTCTATGACCAGAAAAACAGGCGCACCACCAGCTTTGACGGCCGCGAAATGGCGCCCGCCTCCGCCACCCCCACCATGTTCCTGGATGCCAATGGCCAGCCGCGCACCAAGGGCGACGCCATTCCCGGCGGCTTGTCGGTGGGCATTCCCGGCGTGGTGAAGATGCTGGCGCTGGCACACAAGAAATACGGCAAGCTCCCTTGGGCCAAATTGTTCGAGCCCGCCATCAAGCTGGCGGACGACGGATTTCCCGTCGGCCCCAAGCTGGCGCGCACCATCAAGAACTTCACCCGCGGCGCCAACATGCCCGACATCCGCGCGCACTTTTATCATCCCGACGGCACGACCCTGGCGGAAGGCGAAATCTACAAGAACGCCGAATATGCCGCGACCTTGCGCAAGATCGCCGCCGAAGGACCGGACGGATTTTACAAGGGCGAGATCGCCCAGGCGATCGTGGACAAGGTGCAGAATGCGCCGCGCCAGAAAGGCGGCATGACCCTGGCCGACCTGGCCAACTACCAGGCCAAGGAACGCAGCCCCGTGTGCGGCGACTATCGCCAATATCGTGTTTGCTCCATGGGCCCGCCTTCCTCGGGCGGCATCGCGGTGCTGCAGATCCTGGGCATGCTGCAGCGTTTCACGCCCGCTGAGCTCACCCCCAACACCGTCAGCGGCGCGCATCTGTTCGCGCAGGCCAGCCGCCTGGCCTATGCCGACCGCGCCATGTATCTGGCCGATCCGGGCTTTGTGGATGTGCCGATACGCGGACTGACCGACAAGGACTATGTGCAAAGCCGCGCCGCGCTGATCGATCCGGCGCGCGACATGGGCACCGCCACCGCCGGCAATCCACCGCAGAAACATGCCGCGCTGTCGCCGCAGGTCTCACCGGCGCTGCACGGCACCAGCCACATGACCATCGTGGACGATTCCGGCCAGGTGGTCGCCATGACCACCTCGGTGGAGTCGGTGTTCGGCGCCGAGATCATGACCAGGGGCTTCATGCTCAACAACACGCTGACCGACTTCTCCTTCCAGCCGGTGCGCGACGGCAAGCCGGTGGCCAATGCCCCGGCGGCGGGCAAGCTGCCGCTGTCGTCCATGTCGCCCACCATCGTGTTCGACAAGAATCGCAACTTCCTGGTCTCGGTGGGATCGCCCGGGGGACCGGCGATCATCAACTATGTCTCCCAGATCCTGATCGGCATCCTCGATGCCGGCATGAGCCCCAAACAGGCCATCGCCATGCCCCATGAGGTCAACATGAACGGCAACACCCTGCTGGAGAAGTCGGATGTGTCCGACATGCTGGCGGCCCAGCTCACCGCCATGGGCCATACCGTCCAGGTGCCCCGGGTGGAGGGCAGCGGCTTGCACGGTATCCAGAAGGTCAAAGGGGGCTATATCGGCGCCGCCGACCCCCGCCGGGACGGCATTGCCCTGGGGGACTAGCTCTGGATAGACCCAGTTACCCGCTATCGCGGCGGCACTATGCTGTCGCTAGCCGGGGGATTAGGGCCCCCCATTGAAATAATATTTCAATCCCGGCCCCTCGTTGACAGGGCGGGGGCCGCCCCCTAAAAACCGCGCTCTTTGCGGGCTTTGCCCGCCCTTTCGGAGCCTGACGTCATGAAGCGCACCTATCAGCCCAGCAAGCTTGTCCGCAAGCGCCGCCATGGCTTCCGCTCGCGCATGGCCACCCCCGGCGGCCGCAAGGTCCTGAACCGCCGCCGTTCCAGCGGCCGCAAGAAGCTGTCGGCCTGATAGCCGAACCGGGCGCCTTTAGGACGCCTCTTCAATTGGATCATCTGAAGAAACGTGCCGACTTTCTGCGAGCGGCGCGGGGAATCCGCCGCGTCGAAGGCGCCGTCACCCTGGAAACCTGCGCCACACCGGAAACCGAGGCCCTGCCCGGCCGGCTGCGCATCGGCTTCACCGCGTCCAAGAAAATCGGCAATGCCGTGGTCCGCAACCGCGCCAAGCGCCGCTTGCGTGCCGCAGCTTCGCAAGTCCTGCCCCTTTTGGGACGCAATGGGCATGATTATGTTCTGGTCGCGCGCGGAACCTGCGCGGCGCGTCCCTTCCCGGCCCTGTTGAGCGACATCACCACGGCCCTGAAGGCGGCGCACAAGAAGCTGGACGCGAAGACGAGTGAGGGTCATGCGTAAACTTGCCATCGCGCTGTTGTCCGCGCCGATCCGCGCCTATCGCTTCGCGCTGTCACCCCTGCTGCCCAATTCCTGCCGCTTCACTCCAAGCTGCTCGGTCTATGCGCTGGAGGCGCTGCACAGTCACGGTCCCGTCAAAGGCGTGTGGCTTACCCTGAAGCGCCTGTCGCGCTGCCATCCCATCACCTGGCTCGGCGGTTCGTCGGGCTTTGATCCTGTTCCCCCCGCTCTTTCCAATAGACAAGTTCAACGGACACCATGAACAACAACAAGAACGTCTTCCTGGCCATCTTCCTGGCGGCGGCGGTGCTGTTCGTCTGGCAGTATTTCGTCGCCACCCCGTCCATGAAGGCCGAGCAGGCGCGCCAGGCCGCGCTGACGCATCAGGAAAAGAACAAGCCCAGCGCCGCCCCGGTGCTGCCCAGCATCGCCGCCGGCACCAAGCACCTGTCCCGCGAAGAAGCGCTGAAAGTGGGCGGCAAGCGGGTGGTCATCGACACGCCGATGGTGGACGGCTCGCTGCTGCTGAAGGGCGCGCGGCTGGATGACCTTCGCCTCAAGAATTACCACGATACGGTGGACCCCAAGTCGCCGGAAATCGTGCTGCTGGCGCCCAAGAGCACCGACTATCCCTATTCGGCCACCTTCGGCTGGGTCGGCGGCGCCAACATGCCCACCGACAACAGCGTTTGGACGCAGACCGGCGGCGGCACCCTGTCGCCCGGCCACCCCATCACCCTGACCTGGGACAATGGCCATGGCCTGGTCTTCACCCGCACCATCGCCATCGACGACAAGTACATGTTCACCGTCGCCGACAGCGTCGCCAACAAGGGCGGCGCCGTGGCCACGCTCTATCCCTATGGCGTGGTGGAACGCCAGGGCATCCAGGCGGACGAAGCCAGCATGTACCTGCATGTCGGCTTTGTCGGCGTCGCCAATGGCAGCGAAGTGGACGCCAAGTACAGCGACTTCAAGGAGCCCGGCACGCCGCCCAAGAACTTCTCCTCTACCGGCGGCTGGGTGGGCATCACCGACAAATACTGGATGGCGGCCGTGGTGCCGCCCCAGAACGAGAATTTCAACGGCGCCTATCTGGGCAGCAAGACCAGTGCCGGCGTGGACGCCTATCAGGCCAATTACCGCCTGGGCGCGCGCAAGATCGCGCCGGGCGCAACCGTCAACGTCATCCACCGTCTGTTCGCCGGCGCCAAGGTGGTGAACATCCTGCGCGGCTATGAAGACAGCCAGAAGATCGTGCATTTCGACAATGCGGTGGACTGGGGCTGGTTCTGGTTCCTCACCCGCCCGTTCTTCTGGGTGCTGGACACCCTCAACAGGATGTTCGGCAATTTCGGCCTGGCCATCCTGGGCCTGACCGTCATCGTCAAGCTGGTGATGTTCCCGCTGGCCAATGCCGGCTTCCGCTCCATGAGCCGGATGAAGAAACTTCAGCCCCAGATGGAGGAGCTGAAGAAGAAGCACAAGGACGACGAGCCCCAGAAACTGCAGCTCGCCATGATGGAGATGTACAAGCGCGAGAAGGTCAATCCCGTCTCGGGCTGCGTGCCCATCCTGCTCACCATCCCGGTGTTCATCGCGCTGTACAAGGTGCTGTTCGTCACCATCGAAATGCGGCACGCGCCTTTCTATGGCTGGATCCACGACCTGTCGGCGCCGGACCCGACGTCATTGCTGAACCTGTTTGGTTTGCTGCCTTACGATCCTCACGCCTTGATTGCCTCGCTGTCCCACTCGCCTTTTGCGATCGTGGGAACGGTCCTGGGCTTCTTGTCCGTCGGCATCTGGCCGATCGTGATGGGCATCACCCAATGGGTGCAGACCAAGCTCAATCCGCCCCCGGCCGATCCGATCCAGGCCAAAATGTTCGCCTTCATGCCGGTGATCTTCACCTTCATGTTCGCGACCTTCCCGGCGGGACTGGTGATCTATTACGCCTGGAACAACCTGCTGACGGTGATCCAGCAATATTACATCATGAAGCAGGACGGCGCCGACGTGCATCTGTTCGGCGACGGCAAGCCCAAGCCTGAGAAAAAGACCAAGCACAAGAAGCTGAAAGCGGCCAATGACTGAGGCGGACATTTAAAATGGAAGACGGGGGCGCTGCTGAAGAAGCCGCGCGCAAGCTTTTCGCGGGGCCGTGCGATTTCATCTGGGGCGCCACCAGCGCCGACGCGCTGCCGCCGGAGAAATTGACCGAGGTCGCCTTTGTCGGCCGCTCCAATGCCGGCAAGTCCAGCCTGGTCAACGCCCTGACGGGGCGCAAGAGTCTCGCCCGTGTGTCCCAGACGCCGGGCGCCACCCGCCAGATCAACTTCTTCAACCTGTCGGACCGGCTGATGCTGGTGGACCTGCCCGGCTATGGCTTCGCCAAGCGCTCCAAGACCGAGGCGCAGGCCTGGCAGGAGATGATCTTTGCCTATTTGCGCGGCAGGTCGCGCCTCAGGCGCGTGGCGCTGCTGATCGATGCGCGGCGCGGGCCCATGGACACCGACATCCAGGTGATGGACCTGCTCGACCGGGCCGCGGTGTCCTATGGCCTGGTGCTGACCAAGATCGATGACATCAAGGCCGCTGAACGCCCCAAGGCGCTCCAGACAGCCGCCGCCGTGGCCGCCAAACACACCGCCGCGCTGGCCGAGGTGCAGATGACGTCGGCCCTGACCGGTGAAGGCATTCCGGATTTGCGCACCCATCTTGCGGCCTTGGCCTCCTAGAGACGCAATAAAAGGTTGGGAAGCGGGCCCCGCCGCGCTATAACGCGCCGCTTTTTGTAGCGGGCGCCGCCATGGCCGGATCCACAGACGAGCCGGAAGACCGCAACCTGCGGACCCTGGCGCGTTGGCGCCAGACCGGCCGGGTGCTGGTCGAGGCGCTGCCCTACATTCTCAAATACGACCAGAAGACCATTGTCGTGAAGTATGGCGGCAACGCCATGAGCGATACCGGCGCGCATGATTTCTCCCAGGACATCGTGCTGATGAAGCAGACCGGCATTGATCCGGTGGTGGTGCATGGCGGCGGCCCCCAGATCGGGGCGATGCTCAAGAAACTGAACATCGAGTCCACTTTCATTGACGGGCTGCGCGTCACCGACGAAGCCGCCGTGGAAGTGGTCGAGATGGTGCTGGCCGGCTCCATCAACAAGCAGATCGTCACCGGCATCAATGCCGCGGGCGGCCGCGCCGTGGGCCTGTCGGGCAAGGACGGCAACCTGGTGATCGCGCGCAAGCTGGCGATGAGCCGGACCAACCCCGCGACCGGCCAGAAGGAAGCGGTGGACCTGGGTTTTGTCGGCGAGCCGGAAACCGTCAATCCCGAAGTGCTGCACGCCATCATGAAGTCGGAGACCATTCCGGTGATCGCGCCCATCGGCGTGGGCCGCAAGGGCGAGACCTTCAACATCAATGCCGACACGGTGGCGGGCGCCATCTCCTGCGCCCTGAATGCCGAGCGACTGGTGCTGCTGACCGATGTCGAAGGCGTACTGGACCAGGACAAGAAGCTGATCCCGCGCCTGACGGTGCGCGAGGCCAAGAACCTGATCGCCGACGGCACCATCTCGGGCGGCATGATCCCCAAGATCCAGACCGCCATTGACGCGGTGGAGGGCGGCGTGCACGCCGCCGTCATCCTGGACGGGCGCATTCCCCATGTGCTGCTGCTGGAGCTCTTCACCGAGCATGGCGCGGGCACCTTGATCACCGCCGAATGAGACGAGTATTCCTGCTGGCGGTGCTGGCTTGCGTCCTGGCCACGCCGGCTGAGGCCGCGCTCAGCCTGTGCAACCGCACCAGCTATATTCTTTATGCCGCGACCTCGGCGATCCAGAGCCCGCGCAGCCAGACACAAGGCTGGACCCGCATCACCCCCGGCGAATGCCAGTTGGCGCGCAAGGAGCCGCTGACGGCGGAGACCTATCTGGTCCATGCCCGCTCCAGCATCGCCCATTCGGGACCGGCGCGCGCCTGGGGCGGCGCCTTTCCGGTTTGCGTCAAGGACGGTGATTTCACCATCGCTAAGGGCGTTACCTCGCCCACCTGCACGGCCGACGGCACTTTTTCCCTGCCCTTCGCGCCCCTGGACAATCGCGGCAAGAGCGTCTGGACGATGAATTTCGACGAACAGCCGGGCTTAAGCCCCAGCCAGGCGCAACTGGCGGGGGTCAAGCGGTTGCTGGCGGACAATGGCTATAAAACCGGGCGCATGGACGGCAAGCCGGACAAGGCCACCGGCGTGGCGCTGACGGATTTCAGAAAGCGCATGAAGTTCGCCGCCACCGCCGGCAACACCGAACTGTTCGACGCCCTGGAGCGGGAAGCGCGCAAGAAGATCGCCCCCGCCGGTTTTACCGCCTGTAACGAAACGCGCGAAATGCTGTTGGTGGCACTGGGCACTGTGGAAGGCGGCAAGCCGGTGTCGCGCGGCTGGTGGACGGTGCAGCCGGGCGCCTGCGCCAAGGCGATCACCACGCCCTTGAGCAGCGATGCGGTCTATCTTCTGGCCTTGCGCAAGAATGGCAGCGCGGTGGCGCAAGGCGCCAAGCGCTTTTGCACCACCAGCGCCGCGTTTGAGATCCGAGGCGCGGAGAATTGCAGCGGCCGCGGCTTTACGGAGGCAGGCTTTGCCGCCACGCCGACCAAAGGCGTCAGCGGCACCATCGCGCACATAGGCCCGGCCGGTCTGAAGCGTTAGAGCGCCTCACCCTTCGACAAGCTCAGGGTGAGGATAAATAAACCTCCTCATGCTGAGCTTGTCGAAGCATGAGCGGCTCAGACAGGAATGTTGAAGTAGTTGAGATGCCAGCGCATCTCTTCCTTGCTGAGGGGAAAGCTCACCCCGCCCCGCGCCGGAAGGACATCGCGGCTGGGCAGTTTCATAATGACGGTCTGGATCTTGAACGCCACGCGCATGGACAGATGCGTGTGCCAGACCAGCGACACGATGGGCTTGGCGCTGGCGGCCGACAAAATCCGCTTCACCGTCTGCGGATCTATGTTGGCGAGCTGCGCCAGCGCGGCAATCACCACCTCGCGCTGACCGGCCTGGGCCGCCTGTTCCAAAAAGGTGCCGTCCAGCCGGCTTTCCATCTTCGCAGCGGCCACCATCTCGGCGGGCGATTTCCTGCCGGCTTCCGGCACCGGTTCGGCCACCCGCGCCCGCAGTTCGCGGTTCAGATGCAGGCGGGTGCCGTCGGACAAATCATTGCGCGCCGCCAGCCGTTCCAGGATGGAGGCGCCGACCAGGCTGCCGATGCGGCGCACGGCGCGGGCAGACAGGTCGGCGCGCAATGCCAGCGGCATATGCCAGGCCTGGATTTCCGCGGCCTGTTCCAGAATTGTGTCCAGCGTCTCCTTGCGGATTTTGGCGTCCGGATTGACCAGCAGCGCCGCCACCGCCGGCACGTCCAGCGATTGCACCAGCCGGTCGCACACCGGCTCAGCTACCGGCTTGCGGCTGGCGATGGCGGTCAGGACTTCCTGCACTTGGCCGCAGGCGATGATCTCGATCAGGTCGGCGTCGGACAGCAGCGGCGAATATTGCAGGATGGGCGCGGCCACCACGGCATTGAGGTCACGCGCCAGGCTGAGCACCACTTCGCGCGGCACGCAGGTCAGGCTCTTGATTTCCTCTGCCAGGATCGCCCGCACCCGCACCGCCGCATCGCGCGCCAAGCATTCCAGCGTCTCGATGGTCAGGGCGAAGATATGGGAGCTTTCCCGTTCCGACAGGCCGGGCATCAGGCGCGCAATCTTGACAGCCAGCTCGGCGCGCACATCTTCATTCTCGTCATGCGCCAGCAGCCGGTTGCTGAGGGCCGGCGCGGCGGGATTGGCCGCCACCGCGGCGCGCGTCGCGGGCGCGGCGTGGGTGGCCAGATAATGCAGCACATCGGGACCGGCATCGGAGCGGTGCGCCAGGTCGGTGGCGCCGGCCTGCGTGGCGGTACGGATGTCGAGGATGTCCAGCGCATCGCGCGGATTCAGGCCGGCTTTCTGGTCCATGCTACCTTGCGTCTTTCCCGCTCCGGGCCCGGCCGCCATTGTCACGCGCCCCGCTTTAACAGCCCATAAAGAGGCATGGTGGACATACGTTAACGGTGCTTGCGGAAGGCCCCGGCCCAAGCCATGTTCCGCCCCATGGATAGTGCCCCATCCGTGCAAAAAGACAGGCAAAAGGCCGATTCCGGGCCCGATTTCCGTCATGTGACGGAGTGGATTTTCGACCTGGACAATACCCTGTACCGCGCCGACAACGGCATCTTCGCCCAGATCGAGGCCCGCATGACCGACTATGTCATGGCGTTCCTCAAGCTGCCGCGCGAGGACGCCTATGCGCGGCAGAAGGATTTGTATCGCCGTCACGGCACCACCCTCAGCGGCCTGATGCGCGAACATGGCGCGGCGCCCGACGACTATCTGCATTATGTCCACGACATCGACCTGTCGGACCTAGGCCCCGATGCGGCGCTGACAGCACAGATCGAAAAACTGCCGGGCCGGCGCTTTGTCTTCACCAATGGCTGCCGCGACCATGCCGCCCGCATCTTGAACCGGCTGGGCATGACCCATCTGTTTGCCGATGTGTGGGACATACGCACCATGGATTTCATGCCCAAGCCGGAAGCTTGCGCCTATGACAGCGTGGTGACGGCCGGCGGTGTGGCGTGCAAAAACGCCGCCATGTTCGACGATATCGCCCGCAACCTGGTCCCGGCGCGCAAGCTGGGCATGACCACGGTATGGTTGAAGACCGATTCACCCTGGGGCAAGCATGGCCCGATGATGGACGTGGCGCTTTCGGATATAGATCATGAGACCGATAATCTGACCCAGTTTCTGCACAGCATCAGGATTTGACCATGAGTGATTTGAGCGCCGCCATCGAAGCTGCCTGGGACAAGCGCGACAGCCTGGGCGTGACCAGCAAGGGCGCGGAGCGCGATGCCGTGGAAGCGGCGCTGGACGGATTGGACAGCGGCGCCTTGCGCGTGGCTGAGAAGATCGATGGCGCCTGGAAGGTGCATGAGTGGCTGAAGAAGGCGGTGCTGCTGTCTTTCCGCCTCAATGACATGAAGCTGATTTCCGGCGCGCCCGGCGGCGCGGTGTGGTGGGACAAAGTGGATTCCAAATTCACCGGCTGGACGGAAGAAAAATTCCGCGCCGCCGGTTTTCGCGCCGTGCCCGGCGCCATCGTCCGCCGCAGCGCCTTTATCGCCAAGGGCGCGGTGCTGCTGCCGTCTTTCGTCAATGTCGGCGCGCGGGTCGGCGAAGGCACCATGATTGACACCTGGGCCACGGTGGGAAGCTGCGCCCAGGTCGGCGCCCATTGCCATATCTCGGGCGGCGCGGGGCTGGGCGGGGTGCTGGAGCCGCTGCAGGCCGCGCCCACCATCATCGAGGACAATTGCTTCATCGGCGCCCGCGCCGAAGTGGCCGAAGGCGTGATCGTGGGCGAAGGCAGCGTGCTCAGCATGGGCGTCTATCTGTCGGCCTCCACCAAGATCGTTGACCGCGCCACCGGCGAAGTGCATCTGGGCAAGGTGCCGCCTTATTCGGTGGTGGTGTCCGGCTCGATGTCGAGCGGCAACGGCCCCAATCTCTATTGCGCCGTGATCGTCAAGCGGGTGGACGAAAAGACCCGCGCCAAGACCTCCATCAACGAATTGCTGCGCGACTGACATGAGCACGGAAATTGACGCGCTGGCGCTGGCCCAGGCCCTGATCCGCCGCCCTTCGGTGACCCCGAAGGATGCGGGCGCGCTCGACGTGCTGGAAGCGGTGCTGAAGGATATAGGCTTCACCACCCACCGCCTGCCGTTCGGCGACATCGACAATCTCTATGCCCGGCTGGGCGATGCTTCGCCCCATTTCTGCTTTGCCGGCCATACCGATGTGGTGCCGGTGGGCGATGGCTGGAACACCGATCCCTTTGCCGCCGAAGTGAAGGACGGCATGCTCTATGGCCGGGGCGCCGCCGACATGAAGTCGGCCATCGCCGCCTTTGTCGCCGCCGCGGCGCGCATCGGAACGCCCCCAGAAAAATTTAAAGGCTCCATCAGCCTCTTGATTACCGGCGACGAAGAAGGCGTGGCGGTCAACGGCACCGTCAAGCTGCTGGAATGGCTGAAGGCGCGGGGCGAGAAGATCGACCATTGCGTGGTGGGCGAGCCGACATCCGTCGGCCAGGCCGGCGACACGTTGAAGATCGGCCGTCGCGGCTCGATCAATTTCAAGCTGACCGTCACCGGCGTGCAGGGCCATGTCGGCTATCCGCAAAAAGCCAAGAATCCGATTCCGGTGCTGGCCGAGATGGTGACCCAGCTTGCCGCACACAAGCTGGACAAGGGCAACGAGCATTTCGATCCCTCGACCCTGGCCTTCACCTCTGTGGATGTGGGCAACGACACCACCAACGTGATTCCGGGCGAGGCACGGGCGGCCTTCAACATCCGATTTAATGATAAGCACACGCCCGACAGCCTGGTGAACTGGGTGCAGGACCGCAGCGACCGTATCGCCCAGCAATCGGGCTGCACCATCCAGGTGACGTCCCAGACCAGCGGCGTGTCCTTCCTGACCGCACCGGGCAAGTTCACCCAGTTGGTCAGCGACACGGTGGCATCCGTCACCGGCCAGTCGCCATTCTTTTCCACCAGCGGCGGCACGTCGGACGCGCGCTTCATCAAGGATGTCTGCCCGGTGGTGGAACTGGGCCTGGCGGGCGGCACCATGCACAAGGCCGATGAATGCGTGCCGGTGGCGGAGATTGCCGCGCTGACTGACATTTATGCAGCGCTGCTCAAGGCCTATTTCGCCAAGCCACCGCTTTAATACGCCTGTCTTTTGGTTGCTGGGTTCGTCGCGCCGTCGCTCATGTACTGTTCGTACACTTCGCTAGGCGCTCCTGCCCAGCAACCAAAATCCAGCCGTATTAACCGCGCCGCGCTTTATCGATAGCGGCGACGTCAATCTTCTGCATGGTCATCATGACCTCGAAGGCGCGCTTGGCTTCGTCGCCGCCGGCCGCCATCGCTTCGGTCAGCGTCTTGGGCGTGATCTGCCAGTTCACACCCCACTTGTCCTTGCACCAGCCGCAGGCGCTTTCCTGGCCGCCATTGCCGACAATGGCGTTCCAGTAGCGGTCGGTTTCTTCCTGATTGTCCGTGGCGATCTGGAAGGAGAAGGCTTCGCTCTGCTTGAAAGCCGATCCGCCATTCAGGCCGACACAGGGGATGCCGGCGACGGTGAATTCCACCACCAGCACATCGCCCTTCTTGCCCGAGGGAAAGTCGCTGGGCGCCTTGTGGATGGCCCCCACCCTGCTGTCCGGAAAGGTCTTGGCATAGAAGTTGGCGGCAGCTTCAGCGTCCTTATCGTACCAGATGCAGATGGTGTTCTTAGGAATGGCCATGACGTTTCCTTTCGCTTTTGAATCCAGGACTTAGCGTGATCCTGGCATAGGTTGACGTCTTAAAGACGCTCGCCCGGCCGGCGATCCGACACGGACATGGTCTTTTTTTGCGGCCTCAACCGCCCGAATAATCCACCCGCACCAGGTAAAGTCCATCCGGCGGCGAGACGGGGCCGCAAGCGCTGCGGTCGCGCGCCTCCAGCGCCGCCTTCAAATCCGCAGGCCGCCACTTGCCTTCGCCCACCAGCTTCAGGCTGCCGGCAAAGGAACGTATCTGGTGATGCAGGAAGGAGCGCGCCGAGGCTTCGATATGGATTTCATCGGCGCGGCGGCTGACATCCAGCCGGTCCAAGGTCTTGACCGGCGATTGGGCCTGGCATTCGGCGGCGCGGAAGGTGGTGAAGTCGTGTTGGCCGACCAGGAATTGCGCCGCCGCCTGCATCGCATCGGCATCGAGGCGATGCGAGACATGCCATACCCGCCCGTCTTCCAGCGCCGGCGGGCTGCGGCGATTGAGTATGCGAAACAGGTAATGCCGCGACTTGGCGGAGAAGCGGGCATGGAATTCGCCGTCGACCGCTTCGGCATCCAGCACGACAATGGGCGCGGGCCGCAGATAATGGTTCAGGGCATCGCGCACCTTGCCGGCCTCGAAGCTTTTTTCCAGGTCGAAATGCGCCACCTGCCCCAGGGCATGCACCCCGGCATCGGTGCGCCCCGCGCCCGTCACCGTCACCTGCTCGCCGGACAGTTTTTCGATCGACGCTTCCAGCGCGCCCTGCACCGAAGCGCCTTCGGCCTGGCGCTGCCAGCCGACAAAGGGCCCGCCGTCATACTCGATGGTGAGCCGATAACGCGGCATCAGATGAGCTGGCTGCCGGCAGCCACGGCAAAGCCCTTGAGCAGCGCGTCCGCGTCCATTGCCTTGGCGCCGGCGCGCTGCACCTTGACCAGTCGCACCGCGCCTTCGCCGCACGCCACCGTCAGCGCATCATCGAGCGTGATGCCGGCCCGGCCATTGCCGGAAACCTGTTCGGCATAGAGCACCTTCAACCGCTCACCATTCACTTCCGTCCAGGCGCCGGGAAAGGGCGACAAGCCGCGAATATGGCAATCCACCTCGCGGGCGCTTCGGGCCCAGTCAATGCGCGCTTCTTCCTTCAGAATCTTCTTGGCATAGGTCACGCCATTTTCGTCTTGCGGCTGCGGCGTCACCGCGCCGCGTTCGAGCGCGGCAAGCGCCCGCACCATCAGGTCGGCGCCCAGGCGCGACAGTTCGGTGGTCAGCTCGCCGCTGGTCTTGCGCCCGATGGGTGTGCGCTCGGCCATCAGCACCGGGCCGGTATCCAACCCTTCTTCCATCTGCATCACCATCACGCCAGTCTCGGCGTCACCGGCCATCACCGAACGCTGGATGGGGGCTGCGCCGCGCCAGCGCGGCAGCAATGAGCCATGCAGGTTGAAGCAACCCAGCTTCGGCGCTTGCAGGATCGCTTTGGGGAGCAACAGCCCATAGGCCACGACAATGGCGGCATCCAGGTTCAGCGCTGCGAAGGCTGCTTGTTCATCGGCATCCTTCAGCGACAGCGGCGTACGCACCGGCAGCTTGGTGGCGGATTCCGCAAATTTGTGGACGGGGCCCGGCTCCAGCGCCATGCCGCGGCCCGCGGGGCGCGGCGGCTGGGAATAGACGCAGGCAATGTCGTGGCCTTGCGAAATCAGCTCGGCAAGCGTGGGCACCGCGAAATCCGGCGTCCCCATGAATGCCAGCCGCAGCGCCATGCGATCAGGCGGTTTCTTTGAGTTTCTTGGCCTTGGTCAGCTTTTTGATCGCCATGCCGCGCTTGAGGCGCGACAGGTGGTCGATGAACAGCACGCCGTTCAGGTGGTCCATCTCATGCTGCAGGCAGGTGGCGAGCATCCCATCGGCTTCCACAACCTGCTTGTTGCCGTCGCGGTCCAGATATTCACACTTGATGCGGGCCGGGCGTTCGACATCATCCCAGATCTCCGGCACCGACAGGCAGCCTTCCTCGAACACCGCCATCTCCTCCGACGCCCAGACGATCTTGGGATTGATGTAGGGAACCGGGTTCTTGTTGCCCTCTTTCTGGTCCAGGTCGATCACCAGCACCCGCTTGGCGACGCCTATCTGGATGGCGGCCAGACCGATGCCGTCAGCGGCGTACATGCTGTCGGCCATATCGTCGACCAACTGGCGAATCTCGTCCGTCACCGTCTCCACATCGGTGGAGACCGCTTGGAGGCGCGGATCGGGGGCGGTTATGATGGGGCGCGACGTCATGGGCTGGAAATAGGCGTTCAGGGGTATTGGGTCAAGGATTCATGGATTTAGCGTTGATTATACTGGCGGTTGCCGTGGTTGCGGCTGCCGCCATTCTGGCCTTTATCCGGCGCCCCGCCCCACCGGCGGCGCCTGATACCCGGCTGGACGCGGTGCTGTCCGGCCAGGGCGACATTGCCGGCCAGTTCAAGGCCGCCATCCAGGCGAGCGCGGAACTGCAGCGCACCCTGGATGAACGCATCGCCGCGCTGGACAAGCGGCTGGGCGAGAACCTGACCGACAGCGCCACCAAGACCGCCGCCAGCATCGCCGGCATCGGCGAGCGGCTGGTGGTGATCGACGAGGCGCAGAAGAACATCTCGGCTTTGTCCGGCCAGGTCGTGTCCCTGCAACAGGTCTTGTCCAACAAGCAGTCGCGCGGCGCCTTCGGACAGGCCCAGATGGAAGAGATCGTGCGCGACGGGCTGCCCACCTCGCTCTACGATTTCCAGTTCACCCTCTCCAACCGCAACCGGCCCGACTGCATCATCCGCATGCCCGGCAACAAGGCGCTGCTGGTGATCGATTCCAAGTTTCCGCTGGAAGGCTTTGAAGGCATCCGCCGCGCCGCGACCGACGAAGAAAAGAAGCTGGCGCTGGCACAGGTGCGCAGCAGCGTGGCCAAGCATGTCGCCGACATCGCCGACAAATACCTGATCCCCGGCGAGGTGCAGACCCCCGCCATCATGTTCGTGCCGTCCGAGTCCATCTATGCCGACCTGCATGACGGATTTTCCGATGTGATCCAGAAGGCGCACCGCGCCAATGTGATCGTGGTATCGCCCAACATCCTGATGCTGGCGATCAACACCATCCAGACGGTGATGAAGGATGCGCGCATGCGCGAGCAGGCCGACCTGATCCGGCAGGAGGTGGGCGTGCTACTCAACGATGTGCGGCTGCTCAGCGACCGGGTCATGAAGCTGCAGAGCCATTTCAACCAGGCCGATGCCGACATCAAGAACATCCTGATCTCGACCACCAAGATCACCGGCCGCGCCGAGAAGATCGAAAAAGTCGAACTCGCCCCGCCCGAAGGCACAAAATCCCTGATCTGACTTGAATTTTGGGCGGCTCCGCCGCCGGTGCATCCAAAGCCTGTCGGGGCGGCCAATAAGGGGTAAATCGAAAGGGCTTGTCATGCACGGTAGCGAACACGACTTTTTCAGCCTGTTTTCCCGCTACTGGTGGCTGATCTTCCCCCTCTTCTGGATGGTGGTGCGGATCGTCCGTCTCAGCCTGGGCCATTCCCACGCCAACCGGACTTTGGACATCATTAAAAGCTATGCCGACCAGGGCAAGGAGCCGCCCGCCGAAGTATTGGCGGCGCTGAAGGCCCGCCGCGATCCGGACGATCGCTGCCCGGCCACCCCGGAGCAGGGCTGGCGGCGCTTCTTCTTTTTCTCGGCGCTGGCGATTGCCTTCCTTGTCGTGGCCCTGGTGCCCAACGACATGGCCGAAGGCCACCACTTCGCCTTCATCTTTGTCGCCATCATCATGGTGGGGATTGCGCTGGGCGGGCTTGTCAACGCGCTGGCCAAGCCGCGCCTCGATCCGGACAAGCTGCGGTGACGTCTTCCGGCGCCGAACCGGCCTGGGTGCACCGCGCCCAGGCCGGTTCGGCTGACGCCTTTGGGCGTCTGGTCCAGATGCACCAGCAGGGTCTGCGCGCCTTTCTGCGGCGGCTGTCGGCCAATGCCGCCGACGCCGACGACCTGGCGCAGGAGACCTTCGTCTTTGCCTGGGAACATATTGGGCGCTTCGATGCATCGCGGCCCTTCCGGCCCTGGCTGTTCGGCATCGCCTGGCGCAAGCACCGGGAGCGCAAGCGAAGCTGGCTGCGCCTGCTGAAACGTGAAAGCGCCGCGGCGACCGCCGACGACAGTTTCGCCCCCGATCCGGGCCTGAAACTCGACCTGATGAAGGCCGCGCAGACCTTGCCGGTGGAACAAAGAGCGGCAGTGCTGCTTTGCCTGGGAGCGGAATTCACCCATGCCGAAGCGGCCCAGGCCTTGGCCCTGCCGCTGGGTACGGTAAAATCCCATGTCGCGCGGGGCCGGGAAAAAATGGCGACTGCCTTAGGAGGTTCGAATGGATGAACCGGTGCTGAAGACACTCTGGAATGCCGATGTGCCGGCGTCCGACCCGCGCTTTGCGCTGGCGGTGATGGCGCGTATCGAGCAGCGCCGTTTCCGCCGCGAACTGGCGACCACGATCGGCCTTGGCGCCGCGGCGACCCTGCTGCTGGCGCTGGTGATGCCGGCGGTTGATCTCCATGGGTTCGAAATCTCCCAGGCCGGCAATCTGGCGATCCTGGTGGTGCTGGGCGCGGTGACGTTTCTGTTGCCGCAGCTTTTTCCGGCGCGCGATTAAAGCGCCCGGCGGGCCTTGAACGCTGCGCTCAAAGTGCCTTCGTCGAGATAATCGAGTTCGCCGCCCACCGGCACGCCATGGGCCAGGCGGGTGACTTTCATGTCGCCCAGCAGATCCATCAGGTAATGCGCCGTGGTCTGGCCTTCGACCGTGGCGTTCATCGCCAGGATCACTTCTTCGACATTCTTCACGCGCTCCAGCAACCCGCTGACATTCAGCCGGTCCGGCGTCACGCCATCCAGCGCCGACAGCGCCCCGCCCAGCACATGATAGCGGCCGCGGAACACCCCGGCCCGCTCCAGCGCCCACAGGTCGGCGACATCTTCCACCACGCAGAGAATATGCGGATCGCGCCGGCCGTCATTGCAGATGGCGCAAGGGCTCTGGGTATCGAGATTGCCGCACACCGCGCAGGTCAGGATGGCGTCGGCCGCCTCGCGCAGGGACGCCGCCAAGGGCTCCAGCAAGGTGTCGCGCTTTTTCAGCAGCGCCAGCGCCGCGCGCCGCGCCGAACGCGGGCCCAGCCCCGGCAGTTTGGACAGCAGCTGAATCAGCCGCTCGATTTCCGAGCCGATCGCCGCCATCAGGAGTCGGAATCGCTTTCCGGCATGGCGGGCGCGATGTCTTCGCTCGCGACGTCGCGCACCGCGACGATTTCGGCGCCGGGGAAACGGTCCAGCACGGCGCGCACCATCGGCTCCTGCGCCACCGCTTCAAAGCGCGCCGTCTTGGCGGACTGTTTCTGCTCGGCCAGGGTGGGCGCGCCGCCGGAAGAGGCGATGGACACCGCCCAGCGCTCGCCGGTCCAGTCGCGCAATTTCTGCTGCAGGTCGCCCGCGAGCGTGCGCGGCGCCCGCGCATGGGGGCGAAACTCGATGCGCCCCGGCTCCAGATGGACGAGATGCACGTAATTCTCCAGCGCCACGCGCAGGATGGGCGCGTTGTTGGCGGCGGCCAGGGCGACCATGTCTTCCAGATTGCGGATGGAGGCACTGGGGGCGCCTTCCGGCTGGGGTGATGGCGCCCGCATCGCGCTGCCCAACGCCACCGGCGCACGCGACGGTGAAGACGGCGCCGGCGCAGACCCACGCGGCGCCGGCACAGCGCCGCCCTCCAGCAAGTCTTTCACCAGCTTGTCGGTGGGCGGCAGTTCGGCGGCATAGGCCAGGCGGATCAGCGCCATCTCGCAGGCCGAGATCGGGCGGGTGGCGTCGCGCACTTCGAACAGGCCCTTGAGCAATATCTGCCAGGACCGCGTCAGGGCGGCGACCGGCAGCTTGGCGGCCAGGTCGGCGGCGCGCTTGGCCTCCCCTGAGCCGCCGTCAAAGAAGCCTTGGGCGCTGGGCGCGACTTTCAGCCTTGTGAGGAAATGGGTGGTTTCCAAAAGGTCCTGCATCACCGCCAGGGGATCGGCGCCCGCGTCATACAAGCCGCTCAAATCGGTTAGGGCTTCAGCGATCTTGCCGCCCATCAGCTTTTCGAAAATATCCAGCACCCGGCCGCGATCAGCCAGGCCCAGCATCTGGCGCACCGTGTCGGCGGTGATCGTGTCGGCTTCGCCCCCACTTCCATTACCAATATGCGCGATGGCTTGATCCAATAATGACAGCGAGTCGCGCGCCGAGCCTTCCGCGGCGCGGGCGATCAGCGCCAGGGCGCCTTCCTCGATCTTCACTTTCTCTTTTTCCGCCAAGGTGGCCAGATAGGCGGCCAGTTCCGTGCTGTCGATGCGCCGCAGATCGAAACGCTGGCAGCGCGACAGCACCGTCACCGGCACCTTGCGGATCTCGGTGGTGGCGAAGACGAACTTCACATGCGGCGGCGGTTCTTCCAGGGTCTTGAGCAAGCCGTTGAAGGCCTGCTTGGACAGCATGTGGACTTCGTCGATGATATAGACCTTGTAGCGCGCCGCCACGGGCGCATAGCGCACGCCTTCGATGATCTCGCGGATATCGTCAATGCCGGTGCGGCTGGCGGCGTCCATCTCCTGCACATCCACATTGCGGGATTCGGAAATGGAGACACAGGGCTCGCACACACCGCAGGGCTGGATGGTGGGGTCCTTCTGCTTGCCGTCCGGCCCGATGCAGTTCAGGGCGCGGGCGATGATGCGGGCGGTGGTGGTCTTTCCCACCCCGCGCACCCCCGTCAGCATAAAGGCATGGGCGATGCGGCCGGTGGCGAAGGCGTTGGACAGGGTGCGCACCAGCGCCTCCTGCCCGATCAGGCCGGTGAAATCGGTGGGACGGTATTTGCGCGCCAGGACGCGATAGGGCTGGGCGGGCGCGGAGCTTTTGGCCATGGCCGGACTATAGCAAGGCGCCCCGTCCGCGGGGGCCGGATTCAGCTTTTTTCTGGGGAAAGTCCCCTGGCTGGCGGCGCCGGGGTCTAACGGTGGAAGCCGGCGACCCGCAGCAGATTCGGTATGGCTGCTACCTTCCGGTCCTGACCAGGTTAGCGAGTGCTGCGCCCGCCGACTTCCGGGCGGGGATATAGGATTTCCCGCCGAAAAATGCGAGTCGTGGGCCATGAGCCCCATGGCATTTTCCGGCAATCCCCTGGACCGGGCCAGTTATCACCGGGCCGATGAGGCATGGCTGGCGGCGCGCGGCGCTGAGGGCCTGTTTTTGCCCTTCTGGCAGAATCGCCCTTTCGTTGCCGGAACCCGCGCCGGCTTCCTGCCCTGGCGCAGCGAATGGGAGGGAGCGCCATGCGTCTTTCTGGGCCTGGACGGCGATCAGCCGCTATTCGCCGTGGATTTGCCCGGGGACAGCGAACCCATACTGGAAGGCGGCAGCTTCCAGGAGATGCGCCCGGCTGCCTTTGCGCTGCCGGCGCGCGACACCGCCATTTCCGGCCAGGCCAAGGCGTTACTGGACTGGCACAAGCGCCATGGCTTTTGCCCCAATTGCAGCAGCGCCACCCAAATCATGGATGGCGGCTATCGAAGGTTGTGTCCGGCATGCGGCGCCGAACATTTTCCCCGCACCGATCCGGTGGTGATCATGTTGCCGATTTTTGGCGATGCTTGCCTGGTGGGCCGCAACCAGCGTTTTCCGCCGCAGCTTTATTCCGCCTTTGCCGGCTTCGTGGAGCCGGGCGAAAGCATGGAAGAAGCGGTGCGCCGCGAATTGCGTGAGGAAGTGAATTTGGAAACCGGCGCCGTTACCTATCACGCCACCCAGCCTTGGCCCTTTCCCTCCTCGTTGATGCTGGGATGCTATGCCCAGGCCCTGAGCCGCGATTTCAAGATCGATGGCCATGAGATCGAAGACGCGCGCTGGCTGACCAGGGACGAAGCGCGCACAAGGCTGGCGAACCAAATCGAAGACGAGATGAAGCTGCCGGTCACCATCGCCATCGCGCATTACCTGATCAAGGACTGGGCGAACACATGAATGGCCTGACATTGTCACTGTGCCTGGCGGCCGTCGCGGCCCTGTTCGCCAGTGTCGGACAGGCGGGCGCCCCCGGCTATGTCGCGGTGATGGGCCTGTTCGGCCATGGCCCCGCGGTGATCAAACCGGTGGCGCTGGCGTTGACGGTGCTGGTGGCGACCATCGGCGTGGTGCGCTTTCACCGCCTGCAGATGCTGCGCTGGCGCGATCTGTGGCCGTTCGCGCTGTTGGGCGTTCCCTTTTCGGTGCTGGGCGGGTTGATCAATCTTCCCGTCGCGACCTATCGCATCGTGATGTCCATCATCCTTTTGGGCGCGGCGGTGCAGATGGCGCTGTCGGCGCGCAAGACCGCTGCGCTGGATCAACGCGCCCTGCCGGAAGTGCCGCTTGTGCCCGCGATCATAACGGGTGGCATGATCGGGCTGGTGGCGGGCGCCACCGGCATCGGCGGCGGCATCTTCACCGCCACCATCATGATGATCCTGGGCTGGGCCCCGACAAAACGCGTAGCCGCGGTGGCGCAGACCAGCAATCTTTTCACCGCCCTGCCGGCCTTTATCGCCATCTGGATCGCGCATCCGGCCATGCCGGCGGAGCTGCCCGGATGGGCGCTGGCGGCGGGCTTGGGCGGATTGCTGGGTGCCTGGCTGGGCGCGAAATATCTTCCGGCCAAAGCATTGCGCTACATGCTGGCGGGAATTCTGCTGGCGTCCGGGCTGCGGCTCGCCTTCTTCTAAGGCATGTCTTCCCGGAACGGGTGCGCCGGATAGACGCCCATGAGGGATAGCTTGGCGGTCTGGAATTCCAGCTCCTGCAACGCCGCGCCGACACGCGGGTCATCCGGATGGCCCTGGATGTCGGCATAGAATTGGGTGGCGTTGAACGAGCCGCCCAACTGGTAGCTTTCCAGCTTGGTGATGTTCACGCCATTGGTGGCGAAGGCGCCCAGCGCCTTGTAGAGCGAGGCGGGCGCATTCTTCACCTGGAAGATCAGACTGGTCACCACCTTGCCGCTGTTGGGCGCGCGCTCATCCTGGCGCGACATGATCAAGAAGCGGGTGGCGTTGTGATGCTCGTCCTCGACATCGGCCTGCAAAATCTTCAGCCCGTAGAATTCCGCCGCCAGGGTGGAGGCGATCGCGCCCGCGCTTTTGTCGCCCAGCTCGGCGATATGCTTGGCCGAACCTGCCGTGTCGTACCAGTTGTGCACCACCAGCTTGCGCTCGCGCAGGATGTTGCGGCACTGGGCCAGCGCCGGCGCCTGGCTGTAGACGCTTTTGACGTCTTCCAGCTTGGCATCCTTCAGACCCAGCAACTGGTGATGGATGGGCAGGAAATGCTCGCCCACGATATGAAGCCCTGAATCCGGCAACAGATGATGGATGTCGGCGATGCGGCCGATCAGCGAATTTTCCACCGGGATGATCACCAGGTCGGTGTCACCGGTCTTGGCCGCTTCGATAGCGTCTTCGAAGGTGGGCTTGGGGATGGCGCTCGCATGCGGCACCGCCTCACGTGCCGCCAGATTGGCATAGGCGCCCGGCTCGCCCTGAAAGGCGACACGCTTGGCATTGGAAATCGTCTTGATCACGACAGCAGCTTTCGGGCCCGTTCCAAATCGGCGGGAGTATCGACAGACAGAGGCGCTTCGTCCACACGCGCCACCGCAATGCTCATGCCCGCTTCCAGCGCCCGAAGCTGTTCCAGCTTCTCGCGGCTTTCCAGCGGCGAGGGCGGCAGGGCGACAAAGCTTTCCAGCGCTTCGCGGCGATAGGCGTAAAGCCCGACATGGTGATACAGCGCGCCCTCGCCGGCCGGCGCGGTGCTGCGGGTGAAATACAGCGCCCGGCCCAGCTTTTCGCCGGCATCCCAGGCCACCACCGCCTTGACCACGGCGGGATTGGTCTCGTCGTCGGCATTGTCGATGGGCGCGGCCAGGGTGGCGATGTCGGCGCCCGACTTGGCCAGGGCATCCACCACCGTCTTGAGCTGGCCCGGGTCCAGGGCCGGCAGGTCACCCTGCAGGTTCACCACCACGTCATGCGACCCCTTGGGGTCCACGGCCTGGAGGGCGGCCCAGATGCGGTCCGAGCCCGAGGGCAGGTCCGGGTCGGTCAGGACCGCCCGGCCCCCCGCCTTTTCCACGCAAGCGACGATCTCTTTCTCGCCCGCCGCCACCACCACCGGCCCCAACCCGGCCGCCACGGCGCGGGCCCAGACCCGCACGATCATGGCCTGGCCTGCGATATCGGCCAGCGGCTTGCCCGGCAGCCGCATCGAGGCCATCCGGGCGGGGATCAACAGGACAGGATTCATGGCAGTTCCTTGGGCCAGCCTCTTTAGGCCGGGAATGGCGCTAAGACCAGCTAGCGCCTACAATTTATGCGACGCTTCGCCGCAATGACGCGGGGGCGGCGGCGGGTAATGTCGCCCCGTATTTTGCCGGGAGCCGCCCGGCCCTGGGGAGAGCCATGGATTCCTTCGAGTGGAACAAGATCATCGGTGCCGTTCTGGGCACGGCGATCTTCATCTTCGTCGTCCGCGTCGTGGCCGAGCACATCTATGAGCCCGAGCACCCGGCAAAGCCCGGCTATGTCGTCGAAGGTGTGGTCGAGAGCCCGGCCGGCGGCGGCGCTGCCGCGCCCGCCGAGGAAGTCCTGCCCGATTGGGGCACGGTGCTGGCCAAGGCCGATGTGGCCGCGGGCAAGACCGTCGCCGCCAAGTGCGTGCAGTGTCACGACCTGACCGCCGCCGACGCCATCAAGATCGGCCCGCCGCTGTACGGCGTGGTGGAACGCGCCCGCGCCTCCATCGCCGGCTTTGCCTATTCCGGCGCCATGAAGGCCAAGCCGGGCAACTGGACCTATGACGACCTGTACAAGTTCATCAAATCGCCGGGCGCCTTCATCCCCGGCACCAAGATGAGCTTTGCCGGCATTTCCAAGAGCGATGACCGCGTCGCCCTGATCACCTTCCTGCACAGCAATGCTGCTGCGCCGGCGCCGATCCCCGCGCCCAAGCCCGCCGCCGCCGCGCCCGCTGCTGCTCCGGCGGATGGCGCCGCGCCGGCTCCTGCTCCCAACGCCAAGGGCGGCGCGCCCGTAGCGGCGCCTGCGCCCGCAGCGCACTGAGGACACGTGCCCGGCCCTTCGGGCAAGCCCAATGTGCTGTTCCTGTTGCCGCCGGGATGGGATGCGCTGAGCAAGGCGCTGTTCGGCCATGCCGCGTTCAACAGCTTCCTGCACGGCAAGGATCACTACGCTCCGCAACAGATTGATTATTTCGTCGGCTTTCGCCCGCCGCACGGATTCCTGAAAGGCCTGCCGCGCCTCAAGGCGATCTTTTCGCTGGGCGCCGGTGTGGACGGCTTCCTGCGCGATCCGGAATTTCCCCGCCACCTGCCGGTGGTGCGTTTCGTGGACGAGACGTTGCAGCGGGAAATGGCGCAGTACGTCACCATGCATGCGCTGATCATCCATCGCCAGCAGCGCAGCTTTGACGCCGCGCAAAAAGAAGGCGCCTGGCGACAGCGCATGCTGGCGCGTCCCAGCCGCGACGTGCGCATCGGCATCTTGGGCATGGGCGATATCGGCGCGGTGACGGCCGAGCGGTTGCAGATGTTCGACTTCCAGGTGTTCGGGTGGAGCCGCAGCCGCAAGACGGTACCCGGCGTCACCAGCTTCGCCGGCCTGCAGGAACTGCCGCAGTTCCTGGCCCAATGCGACATCATGGTGTGCATGCTGCCGCTGACCCCGGAAACCGAAGGCATATTGGACGCGAAGCTTTTTGCCGGCTTGCCGCAAGGCGCCTGGGTGATGAATGTGGGACGCGGCGGCCATTGCAACGAACAGGATCTGGTGGCGGCGCTGGACAGCCACCACCTGGGCGGCGCGGTGCTAGACGTGTTCCAGACCGAACCGCTGCCGGAAGGCCATGTGCTGTGGAGCCATCCGAAAGTGACGGTGACGCCGCACATCGCCGGCATCACCGATCCGCGCAATGCCTCCGCCTTTGTGGTGGACTGCATCACCCGCGCCGAGACCGGCGTGCCGTTCAAGAATGTCGTGGACTTGTCGCGCGGCTATTAAAGCCGCTTGATCGAGGTCACGGGGCCCGCGACTTTTTCAATCCGCGCCGCCGCATCCGCCAAAGGCTCGACCGCGACAGCCATGTGATGGGCATTGGCATGCAGCAGGCGCGCTTCATCCAGCATCACGCCCATATGGCCCTTCCAGAACACAAGATCGCCGCGCCGTGACGCCGCATCGACCGGCGCTCCCAGCGTTTTTTCCATCATGTCGGTGTCGCGCGGCGCGTCTTTGCCCACAGCTTGCAGCGCGGTCTGGATCAGGCCGGAGCAATCCAGCCCCGCCGCGGTCTTGCCGCCCCACACATAGGGCACGCCGACAAAGCGTTCGGCGATGGCGACGAAATCCTTTTCCGCCAAGGGCTCCAGATGCCGCATATGGACATACTGATACTCGGCGATCTGCACATACTCGCCGCGGCGGTCCATCACCGGCACGCGCGCGTTCAACGGCAGGAAATCCTGAACCGCCGTTTTCAGATCCGGCGCAGGAAAGACCGGCGCCATCAGGGCGGAAATAATGGCATCCGTGGTGAAGGGCGGGCGCGCACCCAGTTCAAAGATATATCCGACATAGCCGTCTTTTTCCGCCTGTCCCCACAGCCAATCGCCTTCTTCATAGGCGGTGAAGGTTTCGCCGAACAACAGCTCGCTATCCTGGGCAGAACCGAAGGTCGGCTCGACGCACAGCGCCGCACGGCCAACGCCGATGGAATATTTGACGCCTTCCGCAAAGCGCGGCGCATCCACCGTGCCTTTCAAATGCGCCGCCGCCAGATCGGCGCGGGCCGGGGTGAGCCTCTTATCGGCCATAGCGTTCTTTCAGCAGGGCATAGATCGCCCGCGCGCCATTGGCCTCGCCGCCGATGGGCCGGCCGGGACGGGCGCGGTCAATCCAGGCGGGAATGTCCAGATGCGCCCAGCTTTTGGCCTTGGAGACAAAGCGGTTGAGGAACAGCGCCGCGGTGATGGCGCCGGCATAATTGTAAGCCGGGTTGTTGTTGAGATCGGCCACCCGGCTGGCCAGCGTGTCTTCATAGCCGCGCCACAGCGGCAACCGCCACAGCGGGTCCTGCACCGCCGTGCCCACACGCACCAGATCGCCCGCCAGCTTTTCGTCATCGGTGAAGAAAGGCGGAAGCTCCATGCCGGTGGCGGCGCGCGCCGCGCCGGTCAAGGTGGCGATGTCGATCATCAGTTCAGGCTTGTCGTCATCGGCATCGGCCAGGGCGTCGGCCAGCACCAGCCGGCCTTCGGCATCGGTGTTGCCGATCTCCACTGTCAGGCCCTTGCGGCTGGTAAAGACATCGCCGGGACGCATGGCCGCGCCCGACACCGAATTTTCCACCGCCGGAATCAGGACCCGCAGGCGCAAATTCAATTTCGCGCCCATCACCATGCCGGCCACCGCCAGCACGCAGGCAGCCCCGCCCATATCCTTCTTCATGGTCAGCATGGCGGCGGACGGCTTGAGGTCCAGTCCGCCGGTATCGAAGCAGACGCCTTTGCCGACCAAGGTGACCAACGGGCCCTTGCCCCACGTCAATTCAATCAATCGCGGCGCGCGCGGGCTGCCCATCCCTACCGCCGCGATCAGGGGATAATTCTTGGACAGTGCCACACCGCTCACCACCGCAACTTTGGCGCCGTGGCTTTTGGCCAAGGCGCGCGCCGCGGTTTCCAGTTCGGCGGGGCCCATGTCATTGGCGGGGGTGTTGACCAGGTCGCGGGCGAGAAAAAGATTTTCCGCGATGCGCGAGACTTCCGCGCCGTCCACACCAGCCGGCAGCACCAGCCGCGCCTTCTTCGCCGTCTTCTTCTTGTAGCGGTCGAAGGCGTAGCCGCCCATCAGCCAGGCCAGCGCGGCATTGGCGCCGCCGCAAAACTCCGGCACCTCGCCCAGGCGATAAAGTCCGGCCGGCAGGTTCGAAGCCGCCGCCGCCAGCGCGAAAGCATCCTTGCTATCGCCCAACCCCAGCACCCAGGCCGCGATACCACCTTTGGCATCGGGCAGCGCCGCAAGGGCGCCGGCGCTACCTGCAAAGCCCGACGCCGTTACCAGCCCGCTGCGCTTCTGTTTGGCCAGCCAGGCGCGCGCATCTTTTGCCGCCACGGCGTGGAGGGGGATGGCGTTCTTGGCGTTGCCGGCAAGGCTGGGATGCATAATTGGCTCTTACACTTTGACGGGGCCGACTCTATGAATCGGTGGACCCTACTGCAAGGAGCGTCGGCCCCGGCGCGCGTCGCGCGCCGAACCAATAGACGGGCGCATCCGCGCCCGGGCCGGAGCGACCAGAAATAAAGGATACAGCCATGGCCCGCTATACCCTGATCGTCGGTACCCGCAACTGGTCGAGCTGGAGCCTGCGCCCCTTCCTGGCGCTGTCGGCTATTGGCGCGCCGTTCGAAACGGTGGACATCCGCCTGCGCCAGAAAGAGGCCCCCACCACCAGGGAGCAGATCCTGAAACATTCCCCGGCGGGCAAGGTGCCGGTGCTGAAGATCGAAGAGAACGGCAAGACCCTCACCGTCTGGGACAGCCTGGCGATCTGCGAGACCATCGCCGATCGCCATCCCGAGGCGGGGCTTTGGCCCGCCGACACGGGCGCCCGCGCCATCGCCCGGTCTTACGCCTGCGAGATGCATTCGGGCTTCCCGGACGTGCGCGAGCAGCTGTCGATGGATTTTGTGCGCAAGAAACCGATGCCTGAGTTGCGCGAGGACACGCAAGCACAGGTCGCCCGCATCATCGCCGCCTGGGAAGAGGCGCTCACCACTTACAAGGGCGAATATCTGTTCGGAAAATTTTCGGTGGCCGATTGCATGTATGCACCGGTGGTGTCGCGCTTTGAAACCTATGGCGTGGCGGTGCCGCCTGCGTCGCGCGCCTATATGGACCGCATCATCGCTTTGCCCGGCATGGAAGAATGGCGCAAGGTTTCGCAAAAGGAAGTGGATGCCGGCTTGCCCTCCGCCATGCCGCCTCTGCGCTAGACGCTTATAACCGGCCCATTTCCCGGTAGAAGCGTGCGGCGCCCGGATGCAGCGGCGCCGGCGCATGGGCGACCGCACTGTCCAGGTCAATGGCGCGGGCGGATGGATGGCTTTGCGCCAGCATGCCGTGATTGGCCGGATTGAACAGCGCCCGCGTCATGCCATAGATCAGCGAATCGCTTTCGCTGTCGCGCGTCACCCACCAGGCGCGGGTGGCCACCGTCTCCACCGCGACCGAACCCGGATAGGCACCGGCGGGAATGACGGCGCGCTCCAGTTGCGGCACCGCCTGGAGCAGCCGGTCGCGGCCATCGCCGTCAATCGGCGCCAGCCGCGCGACATGCGCGGCCAGCAAGCTCTTCACCGAATCCAGCGGCACGCCGGCCACCGTGAAATAGGCGTCTATCTTTCCGTCGCGCATCATCTGGGCGGCGCTTTGGTCGGAGATGATTTCACGCACCCGCACCCGGTAGGCGGAAAGGATGACTCTGGAGCGCACCGTCCCGCCGCTGTCCCGCGGCCCCAGAAGCACCCGCCGCCCGCGCAGGTCGCTGACCGAATGGATGTTGGACTTGGCCGCCACCACCAGATGGGCGTCTTCCGGGAACAGGGCGGCAATCACCCGCAAATGCCGCGCCGGGCGGCGGAAGGCGCCCCGGCCCGCCACCGCGGCAGCGACCACATCGCCATCGGCAAACCCCGAATCCACCGCGCCGCTGTTGACGGCGCGAAGATTCTCGACCCCGCCCTGGCTGGTGCGGGCCGACAGGATGACACCGGCGGGGCCGCATACCGTGGCGGTGTCGCAGCGGCCCACGCCATGGGGGTGGCTGATCAGGCCCGCCAGCGCCTGGCCGACGGGAAAATAGACGCCTTCGGTGGTGCCGGTGGAGATCTGGAAGGAAATGCGCGCGGGGCCGGCATCGTCCAGGCCCAGCTTGCCGCCGGTCACCAGCGCACTCATCACCAGCACGACAAAGGCGAGCAAGGCGATCAGGGCTGCGAGACGCTGCGACATGATCCGAAAGGTTAACCCTTTATTACGTCAGGACTGGGGCGATTAACCCGGCGTTAACGCGGGCAATCCGCTTGCTTCTATATGGGCCGATATACTTAAGGGTTTGTTGACTGGGGTGCTGGCACTCTCGCCGGAGCGATTTTCGAGGCTGCCCCCCATGGCTTTGTCCGCCACCCGTCTTGCATTGGCCACCTTGCTGCTGGGCTCTTCCGCCGCCCATGCCGGCTGGTTCGATCTCGGCTCCTCCAAGAAGGCCGTGACCAAGGACGACAAGGCTGTCGCTGCCCAGCCCTCGTCCGGCGGCACCAGCCTAGAAGACAGTATCCGCCAGGCGCATATGCTGCGGCTGGCCGGCAATTATCCCGAGGCCATCAAGCACCTGTCGCAGGTGATGATGGTGGCGTCCGACGATCCGCGCGTGGTCAGCGAATATGGCAAGACCCTGGCGGCAATGGGCCGTGCCCAGGACGCGGTGAGCTTCCTGACCCGCGCCGCCCAATTGCAGCCCGGCGACTGGAGCACTTTTTCGGCGCTGGGCGTGGCCTATGACCAGGTCGGCAACCAGAAAGAGGCGCAAGGCGCCTATGAAAACGCCCTGGTCCTGAAGCCGGGCGAACCCAGCGTGCTGAGCAACTATGCCCTGTCGCGCATGTTGGCCAACGACCCGGCCATGGCCAAAAGACTGGCCGGCCGCGCCGAGATCGCCAACGCCCCCGCGCAAGATCCCAAGATCACCGCCAACATCGCCCTGATCCGTTCCATGGCGCCCGAAGCGGCCGACGCATCCTATGCGGTCAACACACCCGCACCCAAGCCGATGCCCAGCATGGCGCTGCCCAGGTCCGCGCCGCGCGTGCCGGTGGCGGCAAACCCGATGCCCACGCCCTTTGTGCCGCAGGCCGGCAATGCGCCGCGCATGCTGGCCGCCCCCGCCGATGCCGGCATCATCGATGCGCCGCCGCAGATGGCGCAAGGCCCCGCCGTGGTGATGCAGCGCGTGCCGATGGATCCGTTCGCCGGCCCCGTCAGCGGCCGCCCCGTCGCCGCCAAGGCGCCCCGTTCGACCGCGCCCAGGAAATCCGTCGCCAAGGCCCAAGTGAAAAAGGGCGAAGCCCTGGACATGAGCACCGCCCGTTCGGAAAGCCCCAAGCCCGCCGCCATACCCGCCAACGCGACAGCGCCGGGCGTGAAGAGCGCCGCCAGCCAGGCCGAAGACCTGCAGGCCCGCGCCGAAGCCATGGCCAAGCAGTTGACCAACAAGCCCGCCGCAATCGCCGCGGCCAAGGCCGAAGCCAGCAAGCCCACCGCGCCGCATGTGGTGGCGCAAAAGGCAACGCCAGCGCCGGTGAAAGCCGCCGAGGCCAAGCCGGCCCCTGCCCCGCATGTGCTGCCGGAGAAACCCGCCGCCAAGACCGCCGCCGCGCCCAAGGCCGTGCCGGCATCGGGCAAGGCCAAGGACACCATCCCCGGCCTGCGCCTCAGCGCCAACGCCTACTAGCCAGCCTCTACTAGCCAGCCTCACTCCTCAAAAACAAAAAGGTGACCTGACCGGGTCTTTTTGTACCAAGCGGTTTGAGAGAAACTGACTTGGAAAGGACCTTAGTTATGCCGAAGAAGTGTTTTAGCGCGGAGCAGATAGTGATTTTGCTACGCCAGATTGAAGTTTTGATCTCTCAGGGCAAGGGTG